>NZ_JASFXA010000023.1:0-137643 GCF_030766805.1 Nocardia sp. CC213A | reverse complement strand
GGCCTCGGCGTCGAATTCTGCCGCGCCGCCCGCCGACGCGTCCTCCCACGCCACCGCACCCGGCACGGTGTACCCGAGCCGCGACACCGCGACCGTGGTCCGCACGCTCGGCAATCCCGCTCGGACCGCCGCGATCTCGGCCCGCCGGTCGTGTTCCCTGCCGCCGTAGCGGTAGCCGTCGGCGGTCACCAGCACCACCGGCTCCAACTGCCCGAGCCGGTCCAGCGCCGCCTGCGGGGAGTAATCCTGCCCGCAGGCGCTCCAGATCGCGCCGATGCTCGCGGTGGCCAGGAAGGCGATCACCGCCTCCGGGATATCGGGCAGGTATCCGGCGACCCGGTCTCCGGCCCGCACCCCGTGTGCCCGCAGGGTGCGGGCGAAAGCGTCGGTGCGAGTGAGCAGTTCGGCCCAGCTCAGCTCGCGCAGGGGTGCGTCCTCGCCGATATCGAGAATCGCGGGCCGGTCGGTGCGGGCCTGGCGTGCCACCCGATCGACGTAGTTCAGTCGCACCTCGGGGAACCACCGCGCCCCCGGCATGGTCGGCTCGGCCAGTGCCTCGCCCGGTGCCGCGCCGAGATCGAAGTAGTCCCACACGGCGCGCCAGAATCCCGCGATGTCGTCCACCGACCACTGCCAGAGCGATCGGTAGTCGGGGAATTCGAGACCCGTTCGGGCGGTGACGAAGCGGGCGAAGTCGGTGATGCGCGCCGTCTCGATATCGGCGGCGCTCGGCGTCCACTGCGCCGCGGTCGTTTCGGTCATCGTGCGCTCCACCCGCCGTCCATGGTGTAGGACGCGCCGGTCACCATGCCCGCCGCGGCCGAGGTGAGCCAGCCGACCAGCTCGGCGACCTCTTCCGGTTCGATGAGCCGTTTGATCGCGTTCTCGGTCAACAGAATCCGCTCCACCACCTGCTGCTCGGGGATGCCGTGCGCGGTCGCCTGATCGGCGATCTGCCTGTCCACCAGGGCGGTTCGCACATAGCCGGGATTGACGCAATTGCTCGTCACCCCGTGCGGTCCGCCCTCGAGCGCGGTCGCCTTGGACAACCCCTCGAGGGCGTGTTTGGCGGTGACATAGGCGGACTTGTACGCCGAGGCGCGAATCCCGTGCACGGACGAGATATTCACGATCCGCCCGAACCCGCGCTCGTACATGGCGGGCAGCGCCGCGCGGACGAGCAGAAACGGGGCCTCCACCATGAGCGCGAGCATGGCGCGGAACCTTTGCGGCGGAAAGTCCACCAGCGGGCTCACGGTCTGGACACCGGCATTGTTCACCAGGATGTCCACGTCGAGCCGCAGGTCCTCGAGCGCCGTGACATCGCCGAGGTCCACTTCCCACGCGGTGCCGCCGATATCGGCGGCCAGATCCTTGGCGGCGACGCCGTCGACATCGGCGACCGTGACCGCCGCCCCGCGCCCGGCCAACTGCCGGGCGCAGGCCGCGCCGATCCCACTCGCGCCGCCGGTCACCAGTGCGGTGCGACCGGTCAGATCGCCGGTGGCCGAGCCACTCACGCGCTCACCGCCTTCGCATCGCTCGCGGTGGCCAGGTCGCGGGCGTCGGCGCGGTCGATCTCGGCCAGGTCCGCGCCCTTGGTCTCGCGGGCGAAGTACACCGCGACGAGGGTGACCGCGCAGGCCAGGGCCAGGTAGACCGCGATCGGAACCGACGAGCCGAAGCTGTCCAGCAGTTTCACCGCGATGATCGGCGCGAGCGATCCGGCCACGATCGAGGTGACCTGATACCCCAGGGACACACCGGAATACCGCATGCGGGTCGGGAACATCTCCGCCATGATCGCGGGCTGTGCCGAGTACATGAAGGCGTGGAACACCAGGCCGAGCACAATGGCGAACAAGATCACGGCATTGTGCTCGCTGTCCATCATGGGGAAGGCGAAGAAGCCCCAGGTGGCCGCGGTGGCCGCGCCCACGAAATAGACCGGCCGCCTGCCGAATCGGTCACTGAGCCGTCCCACCATGGGGATCACCGCGAAGTGCACCGCGTGCGCGGCCAGCAGCCACCACAGGATCACCTTGGTGTCGGCACCGACTTGCACCTTCAGATAGGTGATGGAGAAGGTGACCACCAGGTAGTACATGATGTTCTCGCCGAACCGCAGCCCCATGGCGGTGAAAACCCCACGCGGATAACGCTTCATCACCTCGACCGCACTGAACCCGGTGGCTTTCTCCTGCTCGGACTGCTGCTGCGCGGCCAGGAAGATCGGCGCGTCGGTGATCTTGGTGCGAATGTAGTAGCCGATCAGCACGACCACCGCCGACAGCCAGAAGGCGACCCGCCAGCCCCAGGACAGGAACGCCGCGTCCGACAGCGTCGAGGTGAGCACGAGCAGCACGACGGTGGCGAGCATATTGCCGATCGGCACCGCCGCCTGCGGCCACGCGGACCAGAAGGCGCGGCTGCGATTCGGGCTGTGCTCGGCCACCAGTAGGACCGCGCCGCCCCATTCGCCGCCCACCGCGAAGCCCTGGATGAAGCGCAGCGCCACCAACAGCGCCGGGGCCCAGTACCCGATCTGCCCGAAGGTGGGCAGGCAGCCCATCAGGAAGGTCGCCGCGCCCACCAGCAGCAGGCTCAGCTGCAACAGCTTCTTGCGCCCGTACTTGTCGCCGAAGTGCCCGAAGACCACGCCGCCCAACGGCCGTGCCGCGAAGCCCACGGCGTAGGTGACGAATGCCGCGAGGATGGCGTCGAGTTCGCTGGTGTTCTCGGAGAAGAACACCTTGTTGAACACCAGCGTGGCCGCGGTGCCGTAGAGGAAGAATTCGTACCACTCCACGACCGTCCCGGCCATGGAGGCCGCCACCACCCTTCGGAGTCCGGTGGGGGCGGGATCGGATCCCGGCCGCGGCCCGGCTACGCCGACGCTCATCGCACTTCTCCTTACCGTTCGGCCGCATCACCCCTCATCTGTGATGCGGCCCACAAGATTCGAACTGTTCAGAGTATTCGTGCACATTTCTCCGCCCGCAATGCCCACTTTCGCACCGGGTATCTGCAAAGATGCAGAAATGGCCGTGACCTCCGCCACTCCCCGCCCCAATGCGGATGACCTGCTCGTGCTGCTGGCCGTCGGTCGCACCGGACGCTACGTTTCCGCGGCGGAGGAGCTGGGGATCAACCACACCACCATCTCCCGTCGCATCGCCGCGCTGGAACGGGCGCTGGGCGGCCGCGTGCTGACCCGCGGCGCGGGTGGCTGGGAGCTGACCGATCTGGGGCGGGAGGCATTGCACGCCGCCGAATCCATCGAATCCGCGGTGCGCTCGCTCGCGCCGGACGCCCGCGGTGAACGCACTCTCGAAGGCGTCGTCCGGCTCTCGGCCACCGACGGTTTCAGCGCCTACCTGGCCGCCCCCGCGGTCGCCGACGTCCGGCGTCGGCATCCCAAGGTGGCCTTGGAGATCGTCGCCGCCACTCGCCGTGCTTCGCTGCAACGCTCGGGCCTGGATATCGAAGTGGTGGTGGGCAAACCGCAGGTCCGCCGCGCCGAACTCATCCGCCTCGGCGATTACGTCCTCGGCCTCTACGGCTCCCGCTCCTACCTCGCCGAACGCGGCGCGCCCGCCACCCTCGACGACCTGACCGGCCAGCCCTTCGTCTACTTCATCGACTCCATGCTCCAGGTCGACGACCTCGACCTGGCCGCCGCATTCGCCCACGGCATGCGCGAATCCATCTCCTCCACCAACGTTTTCGTCCACGTCGAGGCCACCCGCGCCGCGGCCGGGCTGGGCCTGCTGCCCTGCTTCATGGCCGACCGCCACGCCGACCTGGTCCGCGTCCTCCCCGACCAGGTGGGCGTCCGGCTGTCCTACTGGCTCGTCACCCGTGCGGAAGCGCTGCGCCGCCCCGAGGTCGCCGAGGTGGTCGACGCCCTGCGCGCCCGCGTGCACGCGGAGCGCGACATGCTGCTCGGCACCGTATTGCCCACGCGGTGAAGGAGATTCGTGGCATGTGGTCGGGGACGGTCAGAGTGCGGGCCGGGGCGCTCGAACTGGTCGGGGAGATCGGCACCGCGGCTCCGCACGCGCACCGCACCGTGCAGATCGTCATCGCGCATGCGGGGGAGTTCGTGCTGGCCGACGCGCACGGCACCGTACGCCGCGCCCGTGCGGCACTCATCCCGCCCCATCGCGAGCACGCCGTCGTCACGGGAGCGTCCGACGGCACGCTCGTGCTGGTGGATCCGGACTCCGCTGTCGGACAGCGACTCATCGGCCTCACGGCCGACGATATCGATGCCTGGATCCGCGCCGCGACTACACTGGTCGATGATCCGAAGTGGTTCCGGGACGGTCGATTTCACGACATCAGCGATCTCTGCCCAACTCCACCCCGCCATCCGGCCGTCACCCGAGCGGTCGCACTCTTGCGCACCCGTCTGGACTCGGGCCCACTCCGCCTGTCGGAGGTGGCCCGTGCGGTGGGCCTGTCGGAAAGTCGCCTGGCCCACCTGTTCACCGCCGAACTGGGCCTGCCGTTCCGCCCCTACATCCGCTGGCTGCGCATCCTGCGGGCCATCGACCTGGTCGCGGCGGGCCATACCCTCACCGCCGCCGCCCACGGCGCGGGCTTCGCTGACAGTTCCCACCTGAACCGCGTCTGCCACCGCATGTTCGGCATCGCCCCCTCGGACCTCCGCGATGTCCGCTGGATCATCGAATCGACCGCGTAGCAGGTTCGTCCAAGCGTTCCGCCGTTCCGCGGGCGAGGCTGGTCGGCGACAGAACCGTTGCCCCACAGGAGAATCCCGTGCCTCCCATGCCGCCCACCATCCGAACCGCCTTCGAGTCCGAACTCACCACCGCCCGCCGCGCCACCGACCTCGACTCCCGCTGGCACGCCCTGGAACGCGCCCACATCCTCTCCCAGCACTGGCCGTGGCCTCACACCCGCGCCCACTGGCACATGTTCCGCCTCGCCCTGCGCACCCGCGACCGCCCCGAAATCCTCGGCCAGATCATCCGCCTGGCGGTAGCGGGCCCCGGCTCCGCTCTCGGCCGCGCCCCACTCGGCAACACCGGCCGCAGTTCCGTCGGCATCACCACCCCCATGCCCCTCCCCGCCGACCTCGCCCGCATCCTCACCGACGGCGGCATCCCCCTCACCCGCTGACCCCACCTGCCGAACACACCGACCCCACCCCGATTAGGCGAATCCACCCCTCCTCGAGGTAATCTCATCCGGCACCGCGACAGCGGTGGCAACGGGCTGTGGCGCAGCTTGGTAGCGCACTTGACTGGGGGTCAAGTGGTCGCAGGTTCAAATCCTGTCAGCCCGACCGGGTCAGGGGTGGTTTCCACCTCTGATCGGTCATGTATGTGGACCAGTTCCGGACCGCGGCGATGCGCCCGGGTGTGCCGCTTGCTCGTCTCGTGCGTAGATCCTCTGAGAGGGATTCCGTTTGTCGGCTTTGTCGCGGATGACGCAGGAAATTCCGCGGCGGGTGAAGGGCGCGGTCGACGGCATCGCTCGGCGATGTTCGTATCCCCGGCAGGAGCGGCCGACGTGCTCCGTGGAGGTGTCCACGAGTTCGAGCACACGGACCACGCGGTCGGACGGACGGTGGGGCAGGAGGACGGTCGGTCGGCGGCGCAGATCGACGAGGCCGTCGAGGAGCGGAGGCGCCTGTTCGTCGATGGCGATTGGGACGCGCGTCAGATCCAGGTCGCGGTCAAGGGGGCGACTATGCAGACGCTGCTGCAGGACAGCGGGGTGTTCGCGGTGGAAACGGTGCTCGAGCAACCGGCTCTCTGGAAGGTGTTCAGGAGTCGGGGGTAGGTGTCGCGCTCGACGGTGAACTGGCGCGATCGGTCACGTTCTGGCACAACCGGTCAGGCTGCCGGGGCTGTCGGTCGCGCTAGCCTGAGACCGGTATTCGCCTCGCTCGTGCTCGACCGGATCGGACCCGGTGATGACAGTGAACAGAGCGCTCGGAAAGCTCGAGCTTCACGACCCGTCGACCGAAGACGTTGCGCCATCGCGATTTTCCGGAAACGCGAGGTGGGGGACAATGCGGTATCCCCCGGCCCCGGGGTCCGGCGGCACGATGGGATACACGGTCGTCGACAGCCCGCGAGAAAACCCGTACCGGGACAAGGTCGTCTACACCTACGACGACTCCCCGGAGGTCTGGCGGCAGGTGCTGGGGGATACGTGCCTGTTCGAATGGGGCGTCTACGAAGGCGCGACACGGGATCTGTCGCTGGGGGAGGCGGGTGTTCGGTTCTTCGACCGGCAACTCGGGCTGGCCGGTCTGCTGGGCGCGGAACGCCCCCGCATCGGACGGATTCTGGATCTGGGCTGCGGGTGGGGTTTCCTCTGCTACCTGCTGGCGCGGCGGTTCCCCGAGTGTCCCCGCATCGATGCCATCAATATCAGTCCTCGCCAATTGGATTACTGTGCAAGGTATCTGGCCGATCACGAGCTGCTCGACCGGGTGTCGCTGTATCTGTGCGACGGTCAGGACCTAGGGCTACTGCCCGAACCCGAACACCCCTACGATCTGGTGATCATTCGCGGTGTCTACACGCATTTTCCGAACGAGGTGTACGAGGCCTCGGTCGAGGCGCTGGCCGGTAGGGTCGCCGCGGGCGGGATCGTCATCATCTCCGACACCCTCTTCCGAGGTGATCCGACCGGAGGGCTGGATGCCTACGTCTCGGAGATCCCCGACGAGGTCGACCGGCTCGCGTGCGGTAATCGGAAGACCCCGGACTACTTCGCCGGGGTGCTGGAAGCCAACTCGTTCGAGATCCGGGACATGCGCGTCCTGCCGTCCAATGCTGATGTGGCGCACTGGTTCCGGGATGTCAAGGCCAATATCGAGCGGGCATTCCCGGATGGAGTGGCAGGGCCGGTGGAGGAGCTGCGGGTGATGGCCGACAACATGTCGGCCGCCCTCGCCAAGGACCTGGTCTCCGCCTACAGCATCGTTCTGCGCAGGAGGGACGACCGGTGATCGCACTGCCCGACAGCTTCCACCTACCGGAGATCGTCACCCGGTTGCCGCACGCATGTCATCGCGACTGTGCCGAATTGGATGCGCGGTCGGCCGCGTTCGCCCGCCCTTACCTGCGGTCCTACTTCGGTGACGTGGACCGGACCGAACGGTACCTGCGGCAGCGTATCCCGCACTACGGCTGTCTGGCCTACCCCGATACCCTCGGTGATCGCACGGTCGATCTGGTCAATCTCATGATGGGCGTGACCATCTACGACGACACCTTCAGTCGGCCGGGAATCCAGTTCGACAGTGCGGCGACCACCCGGCTGCACGAGCGGTGGTGTCAGGTATTCGACGGCGATCGACCGCCCGACGAGCCGGCGCATCGGTTCGTGCACGACGTGATCACGGCCGCCGAGGCGCGGATGACGCCGCACCTGGCGCGCAGATCTCGGCAAGCGTGGCGGGAGATGGCGGATAGTCACCTCGCGGAAGCGGTGCGGCGGCAGAACGGCATCACGCTCGACCCGGACCGGTACATGAGTGAACGGCTCACGAATGTCTACGGCTGGTGGATCACCACCCACGTGGAGTACGCGCTCGGCATCGATCTGGGCGAGCTCGCCGCCGCACCGGAGATCCGTGCCGTCCGCGCCCGGGCCATCGCGCATATCGCCTTGGTCAACGACCTGTACTCCTTCGCCAAGGAACTCGATCTCGAGGAGGCGATGAATCTCATTCTGGTTCTGCTGCACCGTGACAACCTGGATCTCCAGGATGCCGTCGACACGGTGGTCGCCCTGATCCACCAGGCGGAAGCCGACTTCGTGGCCGACTGCGACGTGGTCCGTGCCGGTCCGCTGGGTTCCCGTTCCGAGATCCGCGCCTACCTGGACGGGATCGCCTACACCATGACCGGCAACCTGCGCTGGTCTCAGCTGTCCACGCGCTATCACGGCGATCAGCACGACGGCGGTCTCGTCACCCGCGGAACCATCTCGCTCACCCCGCGACCCACCATCTACTCGCCTTCCCGGCGGGAGTTCGACGACGATTGACATCACGGGGCGTACAGCGATGTCGCCGTCCGGGCGGGTGTCGGACCGGCACCGTCTACGCCGGGGTTGCATCCGGTACCGGGGTACAGGCTTAGCCTCGAAGGAAAGGCTCAGTTGTGGCCTTCGCGAGCCGGGAGGTGTAGGTCATGGTCGATGAATTTCCGATCCGTGGGATCGGTGACGCGAATTCCGACCCGAGTGCGGGCGCGTCGGATCGGGCCTGGGTGGCGGTGGACGCGTGTGCGCTCCCGTCCGAGCGACAGCCGTCGCGGGTGGCGGAATTCGACGCGCTCTTCCGCGATGCCGTGCGCGGTGTGGAGCGCGTGTCGCCGACGTGGTTGCGGCTGGATCTGGACGGTGCCGCCGAAGCCCGGGCCCGTGATCTGGCCGCCCGGGAATCGGGCTGCTGCTCGTTCTTCGCCTTCGCGTTCACCACGGCCGGAGAGCGCTTGGTGCACATGGACATCGAGGTGCCGTCCACTCGGGTCGACGTGCTCGACGGGCTGGCCGCACGCGCGAAACAGGGCGGTTCGGTATGACCGGGTTGCGGACCGGGGAATTGGCGCGTGCGGCCGGGGTGAACATTCAGACCGTGCGCTACTACGAGCGGCGCGGGCTGCTGGCCGAACCGGACCGCTCCCTGGGCGGGCATCGGATCTATCCGGAGCGGACGGTGGCCGTGCTGCGGTTGATCAAGGCCGCTCAGCGGCTCGGATTCACCCTCGACGAGGTCGCGGATCTGCTGGGCGGCACCCGGGTCGGGGTCGAGCGGAGACCGGGTGCGGGGCTACGCGCGCGGACCGAGGCCAAGCTGGCCGAAGTCGATACCGCACTGGCCGAACTCACCGCCAGGCGCGACACGTTGCGCGCGGCCGTTGCGGCCGGGTGCGACGACCTGCTGGTGTGCGGCGAATCTCCCTCCTGCCCACTGCCGTTGGCGGACAACGTCTGAGCTGGGTTCGCCGTGGAAGACCACGGCGGGCCGGGATGGACCATCGGGTAGGGGGTCGGTCGGCCGTCGTGGCCGCGGCAGAACGCGCTGGGCGATCACCGGTTGCGCCGGGCGGTGAGCGCGGCGGCCGGGACGACCGCCAGCGCGAGCACGCCGCCGACCAGTGCCAAGGTCGGATAACCGGCGGCGGCGACCATCAGTCCGGAGCCCATACCGCCGGTCGCGCCGGCGATGGCGATGGAAACATCCACCGCCCCTTGGGTTGTGGCGCGCGTGGCCAGGGGGACGGTGTCGGTGATGATGGCGGTGCCCGCGACCAGGCCGAGATTCCAGCCCAGCCCGAGCAGGGCGAGCGCGAGGGCGAGCAGGGCGATGGAGTCGCCGGGGGCGAAGCCCGCGAGCAGGCCCGCGGCCAGCAGCGTCACCCCGGACGCCGCGGCGACGGGCAGGCGGCCGTGGCGGTCGACGAGCCAGCCGGTCAGCGGGGACGGGAGATACATCGCGCCGACGTGGATGGCGATCACCAGTCCGGCCGCGGCGGTGCCGTGCCCGTGGTGCAGCATGTGCACCGGCGTCATGGTCATGATCGCCACCATGACCAGCTGTGTCACCGCCATGACGAAACCGCCGATGGCGACGCCCGAGCGGGAGCCGTCGGCCGCCGGACGTGCGGTCGTGGTCGAGCTGGAGACCGGATCGCCCGGACCCAGGGTGCGTGCCAGCAGCAGGGGGTCCGGGCGCAGCCAGACCGCCAGCACCGCCGCGGCCAGTGTGTAGGCCGCCGCGGCGAGCAGGAACGGTCCGGCCAGATACGGAATGTCGATGGCCTGGGCGAGGCTGCCGGTCGGCGCGGCGAGATTGGGGCCGACGACGCCGCCGAGCGTGGTGGCGACCAGCACGGTGGAGATGGCACGGCCGCGGTGCGAGACGCTCGCCAGATCGGCACCGGCGTAGCGGGCCTGCAAATTGGTGGCGGTGCCCGCGCCGTAGACGAACAGCGCGACGAACAGCAGCACCGGATTGTCCGCGACGGCGGCGGCGATGACACCGACACTGCCGACCGCGCCGGTGAGATATCCGGCGGCCAGCCCGGGACGGCGGCCCCGCGCCTGCGACAGCCGCCCCACCGCGACGGCGGCGACCGCGGAACCCGCCGTGAACAGCGCACTGGGCAGCCCGGCCAGACTGGTCGAGCCGAGCATGTCCTGTGCCAGCAGCGCGCCGACGGTGATCCCGGCGGCCAACCCCGCACCGCTGAGGATCTGCGCGGACACCAGCACGGTCAGCACGCGGCGTTGCGCGCGGGCGATCTCGGGGGAGTCGGCGGTGCTGGTGGCGCTGTGGGGCATGAGAGCGTTCTTTCCTGGCAGTGGTGAAGCGGCGCACCCGCTCGGGTGGTCCGAGTGGCGCTACAATCGCACCATCCGATGTTATTCCATAGAATTATGGAATAAGCTATCCAACAGAGCATTGGAGAAGCAAGCGTGAGTGAGGTGACCGGCCGTAAGGCGGCCCTGTTCGACGAGATCGCCCGCGTCGGCAAGGCGTTGGGCAACGGCCGCAGACTCCAGATCCTCGACCTGCTCACGCAGGGGGAACACACCGTCGAGGCCATCGCCACCGCGACGGGCATGAACCTGACCACCGCGTCGGCGAACCTGCAGGCACTCAAGGCGGGTGGGCTGGTGCGGTCCCGCCGCGACGGCACCCGCCAGCACTACCGCCTGGCCGGAACCGACGTTGCCCGTCTGTTCGCCCTGGTGCACACCGTGGCCGAAGCCCACCTGTCCGATGTCGCCGTCGCCGCGGCGGCCGTCCTCGGCGCACCCGAGAACGCCATCACTCGCGACGAACTGATCCGTCGCCGCGACGCCGGGGAGATCACCCTCATCGACGTCCGCCCGCACGCGGAGTACCGGGCGGGCCACATTCCCGGCGCGATCAATATCCCGCTGTCCGAACTGGCGGCCCGGCTCGCCGAACTCCCCACCGACCGCGACATCGTCGCCTACTGCCGCGGGGCCTACTGCGTCATGGCACCGGACGCGGTCCGGATCGCTCAGCGGTCCGGGCGGGACGTCAAACGGCTCCGGGAGGGGATGCTCGAATGGGCATTGGCGGGCCTACCGGTGGAGCGCACGTCGCAATAGCCATGCGGCCGTGGTCTGGGGCCGCCGCGCTGGGCGCGAAAGTCGTTCGAGGCTGTGATGATAGGCGTTCAGGGTTCCCATTCACCGACCGGAGGTTCACCGATTGTGAAGAGCGTTCGACTGCTGCTGCCGATACTCGCCGCCGTGCTGGTGGCGGCCGGATGCGGTGGTGACACCGAGGACGCGGCATCGACCACGGCGGTGTCGACCACGGCGGTGAGCGAAGCGCCGACCAGCGTCGCGGCGGACGCCCCCGTGCCGGAGGAACTACAGTTCACCGCGCAGACGATCGACGGCGCGGAGTTCTCCGGGGCCAGCCTGGCCGGGAAGAAGGCCGTGCTCTGGTTCTGGGCCCCGTGGTGTCCCACCTGCCAGCGGGAGGCACCCGGTGTCGCCGCGGCGGCCGCCGCGCATCCGGATGTGGAATTCGTCGGCGTGGCCGCGCGGGACGACCTGTCCGCCATGCGGGAATTCGCCGACAAATACGGTCTGACGTTCACCCAGATCGCGGATCTGGACGGTGCGGTGTGGCAGCGGTTCGGGGTGACCGCGCAGCCTGCCTTCGCCTTCGTGAGCAAGTTCTCCGATATCGACATGGTCCCGGGCAGCCTGAGTGCGGACGAGATCGCCACGCAGATCAAAGCTTTGGGCTGAGCCCGATGGATGCTGAGTCCCATGGATGCTGAGGTGCTCGGATTCGCCCTCGCGGCCGGATTGGTCGCGGCGGTGAACCCGTGTGGATTCGCCCTGTTGCCGGGCTATCTCGCCCTGGTGGTGGCCGGTGCGGATGACGCCGAACCCGGGCGGCTCGCTGCACTGGGCCGGGCATTGGCCGCCACCGTGGCCATGGCGACGGGATTCCTGCTCGTCTTCGGCGCGTTCGGCCTGGTGATCTCGCCGCTGGCGGTGTCGGTGCAGCGCTATCTGCCCGCGGCTACGGTCGTGATCGGGGTGGTGCTGGTGGGTGTGGGGGCATGGCTGCTGAGCGGCCGTGACATCGCGGTGGCGCTGCCCAAGCCGTCCCGCGGTGCGCCGAGCGCCCGGCTGGCGTCGATGACCGGCTACGGCGTGGCATACGCGATCGCCTCGCTGTCCTGCACGATCGGCCCGTTCCTGGCCGTCACCAGCAGCACCTTCCGCAGCGGATCGGTACTCGGCGGCATCGCCGCCTACCTCGCCTACGGTGCCGGAATGACGCTGCTGGTGGGCGTGCTGGCGGTGGTCGTCGCGCTGGCGGGTGCCGCCGCGACGGCGTGGACGCGAAAACTGCTGCCCTACATCGGCAGAGTCAGCGGCGTCCTGCTCGTGCTCTCCGGGCTGTACGTCACCTACTACGGAATCTATGAGCTGCGACTGTTCTTCGGCGACGGCGACGCCGACGATCCGGTGATCGTCGCCGCCAGCCGTATCCAGGAGGCGATCAGCCGCTGGGTCGGCGACCTCGGCTGGCGGCCATTGCTCGTCGTTCTCGTGGCGGTGTTCGCGGTCGCGGGAATCGGCTGGCGGCTGGTCCGAGCCCGGCGCCGAGGTGGTCGAGCTGGCAGGCGAGTCCGGATTCTCGCGTCTACGCGTCGCTCGGGGTTGGGGCTCACGCGAAGGTTCCGAGCCAGGGGGTGACGGCGTACAGGACGTCGGTGACCTACTCGGCGGTGCCTTCGGCGTGGACGCCGTGCCGGGACCGAGGGCGGTACCGTCAGGTGGGGCAGCCGACCGCGGCGGAGGAGCCGGTGGTGAGTGCGGCGACCAATCCGGCGAGCAGTCCGGCCGCGCATTCGGCCGACCAGCTCATCGCATTGGCGGCGACCGGTGTGGCGGCGGGATCGGCGTGGGCGGCGGCACCGCTGGTCAGGGCCGCGGCGGTGCACAGGATGAGAATCGGGCGAGTCAGTGTACGCATGAGCTGACCTCCGCTGTTTCCGAGCGATGGGTGCTGGTTGCTTGCGGTCGGACGCTATCAGCGACATCGGGGCGGATACAGCCGTCGGTTTTCGGGGCGCCGGTGTCGAGCCGACGTGCCCGAGCAGCCGCGGCTCCGGGTTGCCGCCGTCAGCCGCCCAGCATCGCGCCGATTCCCAGCACCGCGACCACTGCGACCACCACCAGCAGGAAGGCGGCGACGGCGACGAGTGCGGCGACGACCAAGGGGCGCAGTGGATTTCGTATGGTTGTTGTCACTGTGACGGCGGGTAGGTCGCGGGTCAGGCGGTCGAGGTCGGCGCGGCGGCGGGCGTGGGCGGCGGCGTCGGCGCGGGCGGCGAACTCGTCCGCGGTCAGGGTGCCGACGGCGAGTTGGGTGCGGAGCAGTTCGATGACTCGCTCCCGGTCGGCGGTGGTGGCGCGGGGTGGTGGTCCGAAGGGCATGGGTGTGGTCACTGTCTGGTCGGGTGGTTCAACCGGTGCCACGCCACGGTCCAAGCGGTGTCACGGCGGTGGTCGATCGCGGCGCGGGTGGCCCAGATCAGCAGTCCCGCGGTGGACCAGACCGAGAACAGGGCCACCATGCCCGCGCCGATGCCGTCGAGGAGAGCGTCGCCGGTGCGCAGGGGCGGGTCGACCGGGGTGCCGTCCGCGCCGATCCACACCGGGACTTCGTCGCCGCGGCCGGTGTCGTACGGGACCGGCGCGGTGCGGGTGTGTTCGTGTCCGTCGTCGTTCCATGAGACGCTGGCCAGGAAGCGGCGCTCGGATTTCTGGTGCGTCGGATCGTCGGTGATGGTCGCGGTGACAAGCGTCTTGGTGGCGTTGTCGGACAGGATGCGGGTGTTCGTGCGGCTGTAGGCTTCGGTACCGACGGCGCCCGCGATCGGGACGACGAGCAGGCACAGCGCCAACAAGGTTGCGATGGCGACGGTTTCGAAGCGCAGGGAGGCGGGCATCAGGGGGCTGGCGTTCCACGGTCGCATCCGCCAGAGCCGGACCGAGAGCGACGGGTAGCCAGACATCGCAGTCACCCACTTCCGGCGAACTGGCTGTCGTCTTGCACGCGCGATTGGTCGCACCTGCGATTATCCTACGCCGGCGGGTGTGCGTCAGATGATCCGTCGATGGCGCTGCGGCCGTGGACCTTCCATCAGTCGGGTTTGTCGGTGGTGTCCACGGAACCGGTGTTCGGGGACGGTGTCGATTCCTCCGGCGGCGGTCGGCCGATGCTGACCACCACCGAGATCGTGAGCACCACCACGACTACCGCCAGGCTCACCGGGGACGGGATCTCCGGGATGGCGGGCGTGATCGTCTTGTGGGCGGCCTGGAGGATCAGTTTGACGGCGATGAATCCGAGGATGATCGCCAGGCCGGTGGACAGATGGTGGAAGCGCGCCAGCATCCCGGAGAGCAGGAAGTACAGGGCGCGCAGCCCGAGAATGGCGAAAGCGTTGCTGGAGTAGACGATGAGCGGTTCCTGACTGACGGCCAGCACCGCGGGCACGCTGTCGACGGCGAAGACGATATCGGCCGCCTCGATGGCCACGACCACCACCAGCAGGGGAGTGGCCACCCACCGGCCCGCCGAGCGGACGAAGAAGTGCGCGCCGGAGTACTCGTGCTGGATCGGCATGATCCGGCGTACCAGCCGCACCGCCGTACTGCTGCCCGGATCGAAGGAGTTGTCGTCGTCGACGAGGAGTTTGTAGGTGCTGTAGAGCAGGATCGCCGCGAAGACGAACAGGACGGCGGTGAACCGCTGCACCACGGCGACGCCGAGGATCAGGAAGATGCCGCGGAACACCAGCGCGCCCAGCACACCGAGGAACAGCACCCGGTGCTGGTACTCGCGCGGAACCTGGAAGTACCCGAAGATCAGCGCGAAGACGAAGAGGTTGTCCACCGACAGACTCTTCTCCAGCAGCCAGGCGGTGGTGAACTCCACCGACGCGGTCGGGCCGACCGCGACCGCGACGAGTATCGCGAAGGCCAGCGACAGGCCGACCCAGAGAATGCTCCAGCGCAGTGCTTCCTTGAATCCGATCACATGCGGACCACGGTGCGCGACGAGATCGACGACGAGGCCGACGGTCACGGTTGTGCCGAACACCGCCCACAACCAGAGGGGGACGTCCATTTCCGCAGCTCCTCGGATTCTCGGCCCGGTGTGGAGTTCGGTCGCGCCGCATGGTGGGCGGTGGCTCGACCCGGAGCACCGACGCGTCGCCAGGATGACCGCGGCGTCGCCGAGATGCTCGCGGCTCGCGGTGCTTCGCGTCCGATCGGCCCTGTATCGACAGGCCGCCCTATCGACAAATGTACCGGAGCCGCGTGCCGTGACCGCGCTTTCCGGCTGCCACCACGGCCGATGGCGACGGCGGCTCCCGTTGCCGCCGTCGCCATCGGGTGGCCGGTGTTCAGTAGACCCGGGGTGCGCAGGGGCTGGGCAGGGCCGACAGAGTCGCCATCTCACAGATTGTGCCGGTCATGATGTGCAGGGGTGCGGCGACCAGGAGGGCGAGGATGCCGATGACATTGCCCTGCTGTGCGAACAGGGCGAGGGAGTCCGCGGCGGCCGATCCGGAGTCCAGGGCGGAGGAGCCGGTGCCGTCGGCGACGACGGCCACCGGGGGCGGTGCGGGTGCGGGTGCGGCGGCGGACTGGGCGGCGGTGGCCACGAGGGTGGTCGCGGTGATCGAGGCGACAGCGAGGTGCAGGGCGGAACGCATAGGGTGAATCTCCTGAGTATGGGTCAGCGCGGCGGCTGGCTGAGATCGCGGTTCATGGTCGGGATTTCGATGCTGATCGGCATGCGCAGATCGGCCAGGTAGATCAGGGCGGCCTGGCGCAGGAATTCGTCGAACATCCAGTACGCCTCCTGGGTGGGCGGGACGGCGGTGAGTACGCCTTCGCGGACCGCGATGAACGGTCCCCAGCTCGCCCGCAGCAGTGGGTCCCAGAGGATTTCGCGGGGGATGCCCAGGCCGTCGGCGATCCGGTCGCCGAGCAGGAAGCGGGTGAACGCGCCCAGCACCGGTCGGGTGACGATGGACAGGTCGAGCTGGTTGCCCAGTCCGAGCAGCCGGTCGGCGAGCTTCGCGCCCTCCGGGGTGACCGCGATGATCGGGTCGAGCACCTGTGCCGCTTGGGAATCGGCCTCGGCCCAGGAGTTGGGGATGTACTCGTCGCGGATGCCGAGCATATGCGCGGCCACCTGCCAGGAGTGCAGGAAGGCGTCGGATTCGTTGTCCGGGATCGGTACCCGCCAGGCGGTGAGGTGTTTCATGACCGTGGTCGGGAGGCTGTGCCAGGTGACCATCATGTCGTTCTGGCTGATCGGAATCTCCTCGGTGGCCATGGCTTTCCAGTGCGGCGACCGCGGCAGCAGATGCCGCACCCCGGCGTGGGCGAGCCGGGTCTTGACGCAGGTCACCACCATTTCGCCGGCGGGGGCGTAGGCATTGTGGGTGCCGATGTCGTAGCCGAGTTTGGCGGTTTTGGAGATGCGGTCGCGCAGGTCGTGCCCGCCCTTGGAGTAGTAGACCGCGCGGGCCTCCTTGGGGATGACCGTGCTCATCATGCCGCTGGCCAGCCCGTACAGCACACCGAGGTAGAGGCCACGCTTCTTGTTGAAGTCCACCGCGGTGGCGAGTTTCGCCGGGTCGGTCCAGTGCGGCAGCTGCCGGGCGTATTCCATGAAGTCGCGCAATTCCGTCGGCAATCCCGCGGGCAGGGGCTGTCCGTTGCGGGTCCAGGTTCGCAGCAGTTCGTTGACGCGAGGCACCTCGCCGCTGTCGATGAGACGGGCGATCACCGGATCGGCTTCGGCGTCCCAGACATACATCGGATCGGTTCCGCTCCCGTTTCCGGCCACCGACCCCTCCGGTGACCAGGTCCACGGTTGCGCCCGCGCGGGTGCGACGGCGGCCAGCGCGCCGAAAGCGCCTAGAGCCCCACCGACTTTCAGCGCGAATCGCCTGTTGAGATTGTCCATGTCCACTGCTCCTCATCGAGACTTTCGCAGAGAGTGAGGCACTGAAACGCTCACCGTATCTGCGTACCACTGATGAGAGCACAGAGTGGCGGTCATCACAAGGTGGTGCCCGTGATCGGTCGGATTATCGGCCGGAGCACGAGCTGTCCCAGTAAGTGGTGGCGGCATCGCCGGATCGGCTGTTCTCGAGTGCGGCGGGTGCGGGGTACGCGTGTGCTGGCCATGGCCCCGTGGCCGCAACCCCGCCGAGTCTCGCGGCAGGGCCGAAGGCGGCGTGCACCTGGGGGTTCGAGTGTTCGAACGGCGGTAGGGCTACGGCTGCCAGCGGGACGGGGGCCGCGTGTCGCGGCGTGCGTGGCGACCCGTGCTGCCGATCGAGATGCGGGGGATCGGCGGTCGGGGCGGGTGCGGTGTGGGCGCGGTGTCCGGGTCGACGCGGGGCAGGATCTGGGTGGGGCCGTCGAGTTCGTGGTGGAGTTGGGCGAGGAAGGCGTCGAGGCTGTCGAAGTGGGTGAGGATGGTCGACAGCAGTCGCAGGGCGCTGCCGTCGGTATCGGCCGTCGTCATACGTCTCCGCCGGAGGTTGGGCCCGGGGGCGGGCGGTGGGGGAGTGCGCGGCCCACCGGTGGGCCGATAGGGTTGTCGCGGTTGGGTTCCGCGCCCACCGGTGGGGTTGTGCGTGCGGCATCGGTCCCGCGTGTCGGTGGGGACCGTGGTGGGCCGCCAAGGGGCGGGCGGCCCACCGGGCATCAGGTTAGTGCGGGTCCGTTGCGCTCCGGAGCTGGTGCGCGGCCATGCTTCTGCGGATTTCGGCCACGGGTGCGGGTGCGACACGCCCGGATGTTCTTGAATTAGCTATGTAATTGCTGAACTGCGTCACGCTCGCTGTCCGATGGGAGATCATCTGCGGCATGCTCGTCGACTCATGGTGTGTGCGTTCGATACACAGTGCGGCGGTACTCGTCGACTACGCGGGTAACCGGTCGATGACCGCCGCACAGGCGCTGGCCGGAACCGGGCTCGCGGCCGCGGATCTGGAGGATCCGGACGTCGAGATCGACATCGCGCAGGAGTTCCGGATCGTCGACAACATCCTCACCGTGACGGGCGACGAACCAGGGCTGGGACTGCTGGCCGGCTTCTCCGTGCACCTGCCGATGCTCGGCAGCCTGGGCATCGCGTTGAGCAGCTGCTCGACCGTACGCGAGATGGCCGAACTGTGGGCCCGCTATGCCGATCTCTCCTTCGCCTACACCCGCTTCAGCCTCGCCGACACGGGGGATCGGGTGCTGGTGCGGCTGGACTCCGAGACCGTGCCCGCGCGGGTGCGGCGCTTCGCGATCGAGCGCGACCTCGCACTGGTGCGCACCGTGCAGCGGGAGCTGTTGAGCTGGGACGTGCCCGTGGAACGGCTCGAGGTGACGCTGCCCTACGCGCCGGTCTACGAGGCGGTCGGCGTGCTGCTCGGTATCGCCGACATCGTCTACGACCGACCCGCCGACGTACTCGTGCTGCGCAGCGCGGATCTGCAGCGGCCCATGCCGCAGGCCAACGCGGTGCTGCGCCGTCAGTACGAGCGGATGTGTGAGCGGTTGGTCGAGCGCCGCCGCGCGCGCATCGGACTCGCCGGACAGGTGCGTGCCCTGCTGGTCCGGCGCGGCGGCGCGGTCGACCAGGCTGCCGTCGCCGCGGATCTGCACATGAGTGTGCGCACGCTGCGCCGCCGCCTCGCCGACGAGGGCACCACCTTCCGCGAACTGGTCTGTGAGACAACGGGAATGCTCGCCGAGGAACTGCTCGCCGCGGGCTTCACCGTCGACACCGTCGCCAACCGCCTGGGCTACGCCAGCCCATCGGCCTTCACGGCCGCGTTCCGGGAGTGGACGGGACAGACCCCGGGCCGCTTCGCCCGCGCCGAGCAGATCGCGCCCCGCCGCAACGGCTCCGGGCCGGATAGGGCGAAAAGTCCGAACCCACACCGGGATTGATCCCGCCGCGGACCGAATCCGATGCTGAGCCGAGAATGCCGCTGCGTCCCACGCGGCACACCCTCGCCATCGGTGAAACTCGCGCCCCGCGGACCTGCCTCCGACACCGAATTGTCCTCGTGGGTGGCCCGGAACCCGCGCTACCGAGAATGCCGCCGCTGCTGGCGCTGCCGCCGCTGCTATCGGCACCGCCGCTGCCGCCGCTGCTATCGGCACCGCCGCTGCCGCCGCTGCTATCGGCACCGCCGCTGCTGGTGCTGCGCTGTTGCTGGTGCTGCGCTGCTGCGCCGTTGCCCCTGCCGCGCGGTTCCCCCCTTGCCGGGAACGCTCTCACCGCGCAGCGGAAGCCCACTGCCCGCGGGATCGCCTGGACCGCGGGGCTTCCGCTCCAGCCCGGGGCTGGAGCGAATGCCGGGTTTGCGACAGCGTGCGGTCCTTCCTGTCGAACCCGGGTTCCCGACCGAATGTTGGGTTGTCACCGAGCGCTGACCTCCGCTCGAACCCGGCTGGCTGTCGCGAATGACGGCGGCGGGAGTGGAACTGGTGAGGATGACACCGTCGGCCGCGTCGCCGACCAACCGGAGGGCTCGTTCGAGCCCGTTGCGAATCCGGGCCGTTCGAACGCGGGGGTCCCGGCCGTGCGTAGGCGGTGCGTTCGGGTGCGGTGGCCTACCGGCCTCTCGGGGACGGAGGTCAGCGCACCGCGTCGTCGCCGTGCGGGTGCGCGGCGGCGAGTCGTTCGGCGGCGACGCGGGCGATGGTGTGGACCTGGCGGGTGCGGGCCTCCGGGTGGGCGGTGCGTTGCTCCAGGGCGGTGGTGATGCGGGTGAGTGCGGTGGTCGCGTCCTGGACGGTCTGGTTGATCAGGCTGTGGCGGGCGGTGAGGTCGCGGTGGGCGTGGACGAGGTCGGTGTGGTGGCGTCGCAGCTCGGTGATCCGGTTGAGCAGATCGGCGACCTCCCGGGTGGTGAGGGTGACGGTCGGGTGGCCCTCGCCGCGCAGGATCGCCTCGGCGGAGATTTCGGCACAGCGGGCGTGCAGTAGGTCGAGAATGTCGGTCAGGGGGTCCACCTCCCACGGTGCGGCGGGGTTTTCGGGTGCCCCGTCGGTCGGTTTCGGCGCGCGGCCAGGGCTGCCCGGACGTCGTGCTCACCGTCGATTCGGAGACGATACGCGCGGGTAACACGGACTCGCATGTACATATGTGTGGGGTAAGGGTGCAGACTACCCGGGACAGCCAGTCGCACATCTCGCCCGATCGGGCCAACGTAGTGGAGTGGGAAGGAGTCGGCGAGTGTTCAGCCGTGTCGCCATCGTGAACCGGGGTGAGGCCGCCATGCGTCTCATCCATGCTGTTCGGGACCTGGCTGCGGAGACCGGATCGACGATCGAGACCGTCGCGTTGCATACCGACGTCGATCGGAATTCGACGTTCGTGCGCGAGGCCGATATCGCGTACGACCTGGGTCCCGCGTCCGCCCGCCCGTACCTGGACCTGAAGGCGCTGAAGCAGGCCCTGCTCGCGACGAAGGCCGACTCCGCTTGGGTCGGTTGGGGTTTCGTGGCCGAGGATCCGGCCTTCGCGGAACTGTGTGAGCAGATCGGCGTCACCTTCATCGGCCCGAGCCCCGAGGCCATGCGCAAGCTCGGCGACAAGATCGGCGCCAAGCTGATCGCCGAGGAGGTCGGCGTGCCGGTCGCGCCGTGGAGCCGCGGCGGAGTCGAGACGGTGGAGGACGCGGTCGCCGCGGCCGAGCAGATCGGCTACCCGCTGATGCTGAAGGCCACCGCGGGTGGCGGCGGGCGCGGCATCCGGAAGATCACCAGCGAGGCCGAACTCGTCGATGCCTATGAACGCACCCGGCAGGAAGCCGCGCGCGCGTTCGGCAGCGGTGTCGTGTTCCTGGAGCGCCTCGTCACCGGCGCGCGGCACGTCGAGGTGCAGGTGATCGCGGACGGTCAGGGCACCGCGTGGGCGCTCGGCGTGCGCGACTGCTCGGTGCAGCGGCGCAATCAGAAGATCATCGAGGAGTCGGCCTCGCCGGTGCTGCGGCCCGATCAGGCGGCCGAGCTGAAGGCGTCGGCGGAACGACTGGCCGTCGCGGTGGGCTACCGCGGCGCGGCCACCGTCGAATTCCTCTACCACCCCGGCGACGAGCTGTTCGCCTTCCTCGAGGTCAATACCCGACTGCAGGTCGAGCATCCGATCACCGAGTGCACCACCGGATTCGATCTGGTCCGAGCACAGCTGCACGTCGCCTCCGGCGGCAAGCTGGAGGGTGAGCCCCCGGCCGAACGCGGCCACGCCATCGAGGCGCGGCTCAACGCCGAGGATCCCGACCGCGACTTCGCGCCCGCCCCGGGCCGCATCGCCCGGCTGAATCTGCCCGCCGGGCCGGGCATCCGGGTCGACACCGGGGTCAGCGAGGGCGACACCATCCCGGCCGACTTCGACTCCATGATCGCCAAGATCATCGCCTACGGCCGCAATCGTGACGAGGCGCTGGGCCGCCTGCGCCGCGCGCTGACCGAGACCCGGGTCGTCATCGAGGGCGGCGCCACCAACAAGAGTTTCGTGCTCGAGCTGCTGAACCAGCCCGAGGTGATCGACGCCAGCGCCGACACCGGCTGGATCGACCGGGTGCGCGGCGAGGGCCGCCTGGTCTCCGACCGCCACTCCGCCATCGCGCTGGCCGCGGCCGCCATCGACGCCTACGAGGAGGACGAGCGGGTCGAGCGGCACCGGCTGCTGTCCACGGCGGCGGGCGGACGCCCGCAGGTGCAGCATCAGAGCGGCCGCCCCTGCGACCTGAAGCTGCGCGGCGTCGGCTATCGGGTGCGCGTGGCCCGGATCGGCGCGCACCGCTTCCGCATCGGCATCGAGTCCGGTGGCGATATCCGCACCGCCGACGTCGATCTGGAGCGTTTCGACAGCCACGCCGGGCAGATCGTGGTGAACGGCACCCGGTATCGCCTGATCACCGGTACGCACGGGCCGATCCACCTGGTCGAACTCGACGGCGTCACGCACCGGATCAGTCGCGACGAGGGCGGTGTCGTCCGCTCGCCCGCCCCCGCGCTGGTGGTCGCCACTCCGCTGGCCGTCGGCGACGAGGTCGAGGCGGGCGCACCGGTGCTGGTGCTGGAGAGCATGAAGATGGAAACGGTGCTGCGCGCGCCGTTCCGTGCCCGGCTCAAGGAATGCGCGGTCTCGGTCGGCACCCAGGTGGAGACCGGCGCGCCGCTGCTGCGGCTGGAGCCGCTGGTCGAGGACGGCGAGGAGGCCGAGACCGGTACCGCCGCCGCGGTCGACCTGGACCTGCCCGGCGAGGCCGCGCCGGTGCTGCCGCACGAGCGGCTGGCGCGCGGCATGCAGGATCTGCGCAGCCTGCTGCTCGGTTTCGACGTCGACCCGCACGATGAGCGCCGGGTGGTCGAGGACTACCTCACCGCGCGCCGGGCCGCAATCGCGGACAACCGCCGCCCGCTCGCCGAGGAACTGGAACTGCTGGAGGTCTTCGCCGATCTCGCCGAGCTGAGCCACAACCGCTCCGGTGACGAGGACGGTGGCCACGGGCACGTGCACAGTGCCCGCGAGTACTTCCACACCTATCTGCAGAGCCTGGACGCGGAGCGGGCGGGTCTGCCGGATTCCTACCGCGCCAAGCTGTCCCAGGCGCTGAGCCATTACGGCGTCACCGAGTTGGACCGGACGCCCGACCTCGAGGGCGCGGTGTTCCGCGTCTTCCTGGCCCAGCAGCGCCCGTCCGACACCGTCACCGTCATCACCACCCTGTTGCGCGAATGGCTGCGGGAGCCGGTGCCGGATCAGGCGCTGCGCGAACCGGTCGGGCTGGTGCTGGAGCGACTGGTGGTCGCCACCCAGGTGCGCTTCCCGGTGATCGCGGATCTGGCGCGCGGCGTGGTGTACGCCTGGTTCGGTCTGCCGCTGCTGCGGCGCAACCGCGCCCGCGTGTACACCAATGTGCGCAAACAGCTCAGCTACCTCGACGCGCATCCGGACACCCCGGATCGCGCCGACCGCATCGCGGAGATGGTGCGCAGCACCGAGCCGCTGGTGAAGCTGCTCGGCCAGCGTCTGGTGCGCGGCAGCGTGGACAACACCGTCATGCTCGAGGTGCTGACCCGCCGCTACTACGGCAACAAGGACCTCATCGGGGTGCGCGCCGAGGAGGTCGGCGGCTGCCGCTACGTCGTCGCCGAACGCCGCGGTTTGACCCTGGTGTCGGCGGCGGTGCGCTTCGACGCGCTCGACACCGCGCTGCGCGGGCTGGCCGAGCTGTCCGGCGGCGCGGCATCCATCGAGGCCGACATCTATCTCAGCTGGGAGAACCAGCCCGAGGATTTCGAGGCCATGGCCGCGGCGTTGCAGGAAAAGCTTGCCGCGCAATCGCTTCCGAATCAGGTGCATCGCATCACCACCACCGTCGCGGGCAGCGGCGGCGCGGTCATGCACCATCACTTCACCTTCCGACCGTCGGCGACCGGGATGGCGGAGGAGCGGCTCATCCGCGGTCTGCATCCGTTCATCGCGCAGCGCATGCAGATGAAGCGGCTGCGCAAGTTCGACCTGACCCGACTGCCGTCCTCGGACAACGACGAGGTGTACCTGTTCCGCGCGGTCGCCAAGGAGAACCCCTCCGACGAACGGCTCATCGCCTTCGCGCAGGTGCGCGACCTGGCCGCGCTGCGCGAGCACGACGGCCGCCTGCTGGCGCTGCCGACGGCCGAGATCGCCGTGGCCACCTGCCTGGACTCGATTCGCCGGGCGCAGGCCCAGCGGCCATCGGCCAAGCGCTTCAACACCAACCGCATCGTCATGTACATCTGGCCTCCGGTGGATGTCACCCGCGAGGAGTTGGAGACGGTGATCGGCGGGCACGTGCTGCCGATGACGGTGGGCGCGAACCTCGAGGAGATCCTGCTCATCGCCCGGCAGCGCGATCCGCGCAGCGGTGAGCTGACCAAGGTCGCGGTCCGCATCTCCTTCGACGCCACCGGCACCCCGCAGGTGAGCGTGGGCGAGCGCACCGACGAGGCGGTCGAGCCGATCGACGCCTACCGGCAGAAGGTGTTGCGCGCCAGCAGCCGCAATACCGTCTACCCGTACGAGCTCACCGGTCTGCTCGGGGAATTCACCGAATACGACCTCGACGCCGACCACGCCCTGGTGCCGGTGGATCGGGCCAAGGGGCGCAATACCGCGGCCATGGTCGCCGGTGTGGTCACCACCCCGACCGAACTGCACCCGCAGGGCGTCACCCGCGTGGTGCTGCTCGGTGATCCGACGAAATCCCTCGGCGCGCTGTCGGAACCGGAATGCCGCCGGGTGATCGCGGCACTGGATCTGGCGGAGCGGATGCGGGTGCCGCTGGAGTGGTACGCGCTGTCCTCGGGCGCGCGCATCTCCATGGAGTCGGGTACCGAGAACATGGACTGGGTGGCGGCCGCGCTCAAGCGCATCGTCGAGTTCACCCAGGACGGCGGTGAGATCAATATCGTGGTCGCGGGCATCAATGTCGGCGCGCAGCCGTACTGGAACGCCGAGGCCACCATGCTCATGCACACCAAGGGCATTCTGGTGATGACGCCGGATTCGGCCATGGTGCTCACCGGCAAGCAGTCCCTCGACTTCTCCGGCGGCGTCTCGGCCGAGGACAACTTCGGCATCGGCGGTTACGACCGCGTGATGGGTCCGAACGGGCAGGCGCAGTACTGGGTGCCGAACCTGACCGCGGCCCGCGACGTGCTCATGTCGCACTACGAGCACACCTACGTGGCCCCGGGCGAGCAGGCGCCGCGCCGGGCACGGACCACCGATCCGGTCGACCGCGACGTCTCCTCCTTCCCGCACACGCTGGCGGGCAGCGACTTCACCACCGTGGGTGAGATCTTCTCCGCCACCGCCAATCCGGATCGCAAGAAGCCCTTCGACATTCGGACCGTCATGCGGGCGCTGGCCGACCAGGACCACCCGGTCCTGGAGCGCTGGGCCGGGATGGCCGACGCCGAGACCGCGGTGGTGCAGGACGCGCACCTGGGTGGAATTCCGGTGTGCCTGCTCGGTATCGAGTCCCGCGGGGTGCCGCGCCGGGGCTTCCCCGCCACCGACGGACCCGACACCTACACGGCGGGAACGCTGTTCCCGCGCTCGTCGAAGAAGGCTGCGCGGGCGATCAACACCGCCAGCGGGAACCGGCCGCTGGTGGTGCTGGCGAATCTGTCGGGCTTCGACGGCTCCCCGGAGTCCATGCGCAAGTTGCAGCTCGAGTACGGCGCCGAGATCGGCCGGGCGATCGTGAATTTCGACGGGCCGATCGTGTTCTGCGTCATCTCGCGGTATCACGGCGGTGCGTTCGTGGTGTTCTCCAAGGCGCTCAACCCGAATATGACCGTACTCGCCATCGAGGGCTCCTACGCCTCGGTGCTGGGCGGCGCGCCCGCCGCGGCGGTGGTGTTCTCCGGTGAGGTGAACGCCCGCACGGCAGGCGATGCGCGGGTGCGGGAGCTCCAGGAGCGGGCCGCCAATGCCATCGGCGCCGATCGCGCGGCGCTGACGGCGGAACTCGACGAGCTGCGGGCCTCGGTCCGCGCGGAGAAGCTCGGCGAGGTGGCCGCGGAATTCGACGGTGTGCACGACATCCAGCGCGCCGTCGACGTCGGCTCGGTGGACGCCATCATCCGTGCCGCCGAACTGCGGCCGCGCATTATCGAGGCCATCGAGGCCGGTCTGTCCGCCTGACCACGCACCGACGGGTCCGGCACGCCGCGCGAGCGGTGTGCCGGACCTCGTCCGTTTCGGGGCGGCTCAGGGGGCCGCGGCGATGGCCAGCCCGATGAGCGTGACCACCTTCCCGGCCTCCAGGCCGACGTACCAGTAGTGCGCCCCGGAGCGGGGGAGCGTCTCGCCCGCCAGCACGCGGTCGGAGCGGCGGGTGAGCACCGGCCGCACGACGACGAGTTGACCGAGCAGGACGGCGATCGCGCCGCCGAGCCACCACCAGGTGGCCGGGGCCGGGCCCACCGCCCCGGCGGCGGCGAGCAGCAGCGCCGCGATCATCGCTTCGGCTGTGTTCAGCGCCCGGAAGACGATGCGGCCGATACCCAGGCCGAGCGGGATGGTGATGCCCGGCGCACGGAACTTCAGCGGGGCCTCCAGGAACGAGATCGCCAGCACCATGCCGAGCCAGAGCATCGGCAGGAACCAGAGCAGGTGCTGCGCAACAGCCTTCATGATCGTCGACGCTACCCGGCGGGACGGCACGCACCAGGGACTTTGGTCCCGTCCTGCGGCCCGGAACGACGATTCGATGTCGCTGGGCGGTCATCCGGGTTCCGCAGAGAATCACGCAATCGTCTGCGGCGTCGGCCGCGAGGCCGGATAGTCGATGGTGTTCTCCATCTACGCATTGCCTCCACCTGATGACCCCTCGTGGCAGGAGCAGCACGATGACAACAATCGACAACGACAGCGGTGCACTCGGCGCGGGTGCACTCGGCGCGGTGCGGTCCCCGGTACTCGGTGGGCCCCGCGGACTGGGAACCGAACTCGCCAGGATCTTCTCCACCACGCGGCCGGACGTGACACCGGCTCTACCGGAACCGGATGGGACGGACCGATGCGCGCCCGCCGGGCGGGACTCGATCGCCACCGCCGTGCTGAACCCCGCACATCTCGCGGAACGGTTGGGCGAGAGCGCGTTTCGGATACCGGTTCGGCGGCTCGCCGATGCCGAGCCCTATCGCGAATTCGAATGGGGCGACGGCTCCGCGTCGCCGGTCTACTGTCCGCCCGCCGCCCGCGTCGACGACAATCTGGCCGCGGCGATCGACGACCGCCTGGTGGTGTGGGCCGAATCCATCGGCTGCACCGACGACGAACTCGACAAGCTGCGCGAGACCGGCTACGGGCGGCTGGTCATGTTGACCCACACCGATTCCGACGATCCCGACCGCCTGCTGATCGCCGCCCAGATGAACACCGCGTGGTGGATGGCCGACGACTACTACGCCGACGATTCGGCGCTGGGCGCGGATCCGACCCGGCTGCCGCAGCGCCTGACCATGGCCATGGCCGCACTGGACCCGGTACCCGACGCGGGCGAATTCAGTGTGCCGCTGGCGGAGACGCTGCGCACCGACAAGGTACTGCGCGCCTTCGATTCCGCCGTCTCGAATCTGCGCCGCCACGCGACCCCGGATCAGGTGCAGCGCGCCTGCTACGCGACCTTCTCCATGTTCGTGTCCTGGACCGCGTACGCGGCCTGGCGGCACACCGGGCAGGCGCCGTCCGCGTGGGAGTATCTCGCCGCCCGCCAACATGATTCGTTCTACACCTCGATGACGCTGATCGACCCGGTGGCGAGTTACGAGGTACCCGCGAATCTGTTCTACGACGAACGGGTGCGCCGGGCCGCGTTCCGAGCGGGCACCGCGTGTGTGCTCGTCAATGATCTGCTCTCGGTGAAGAAGGACGCCGCCGACGCGAATCCGGTCTGCAATATGGTGTTGCAGATCGCGGCCGATCGCGGCTGCTCGCTGGCCGAGGCCACCGAGATCACCGTCGACCTGCACAACCGCACGGTGCGGGCGTTCGAGGCCGAACATCGCGCGCTGCGGGCTATCCCGTCGCCGGAATTGCAGCTGTTCCTGCGCGGGGTCCGCGATTGGATCGGCGGCTCGTTCGAGTGGCACAACACCAATCCCCGCTATCGATAGCGCGCGAACAGCGCTGTGGCACACCATGATCGCCAGGAGAACTGTGATGTCGGATGCGCGGAAGTCCTTCGCCGTCGGTACGCTCACCGGGATCAACCCGCCGCTGGGGGCGGCACGATTCGTGGTGCGCATGGCACGGCTCGGGCGGTTGGATTCGGTACTGGCGACCGATCATCTGATCAGCGTGTTCCCCAGGGCCGCCTGGGATGCCGACTTCACGCCGCAGGCGAAGACCGTGCGCAGCCCGGATGAGCAGTTCGACTTCGCCCCGCTGCTCGCGCATCTGGCCGCGAGCGCGGGGCGGGTGCAGCTGGGTGTCGGCGCCACCGACCCGCACCGCCGCCATCCGGTGCTGCTGGCGCAGACCTTCCTCACCCTGGCGCATATGACCGAGCGCGCGCCCATTCTCGGCATCGGATGCGGTGAGCGGGAGAACCTCGAACCCTACGGATTCGAGTGGGACCGGCCGGTGGATCGGTTCGAGGAGGCATTGCGGGTGCTGCGCGCCGCCCTGACCGCGACCGAACCCATGACCTTCACCGGCCGCTACTACCGCCTGGACCGCGCCCCGATGGATCTCACCGTTCCCGCCGACCGGCTGCCGCGCCTCTGGATCGGCGCGCACGGCCCGCGCATGCTGGCGCTGACCGGGCGCTACGGCGACGGCTGGTATCCATGGGAGTCCATGTCCCCGGACGAGTATCAGCGGCGGCTCGCGCTGGTGCACGACGCCGCCCGCGCGGCCGGTCGCGATCCCGAGGCCATCGTGCCCGCCGCGATGATCACCATGCTCACCGCCCGCACACCCGCGGGCCTGCGCCGCATCCTGCGCGCCCCGGCCGTCCGCTACCTGGGCCTGTTCGCCCCGGCGGCGGTCTGGACCCGCTGCGGCGCGAAACACCCCTTCGGACCGGACTTCCGCGGCCTGATCGACCTGATGCCACACCACCTCACCGCGACCGACGTGCGCGCGGCCATTGCCGAGGTGCCCGACGAGGTCCTGCACCAATGGCTGGTCATCGGCACCCCCGGCGACATCCTGAACCGGCTGCGCGCCCTGGCCGACGCGGGCCTGCGCCACGCCATCGTCTTCCCCAGCTCCGCCTTGGTTTCCGCCGCCGACGCCGCCTTCGGCTACGGCGTGGTGCTCTGGCTGGCCGCCCGACTCCGCCGCGGCGCGGGTTCCCGACCGACCGGCTAGCGCGCGTCCCGGTGAGCTGGTGGCCCGGACCTCGGTCACCGATCGGACCGCGTTGGCACGGAGCCGTCTCCGGGTGAGCACGGAGGCGGGAGGCGGTGGGGAAGGCATACCTTCGAGATGGGCGGTCGCCGACCGGGAAGGACGGATCGGCATCGGCTCACAATTCGCACCGAGTCGGCGAAATATGCTGCGGTGCACAATAATCGGAGGGAATTATGAAAATTCGAGCACTGTGGACCGCGGCCGCCGTCGCGTTGATGACCGTTCTCGGGTGCGGGGTCGCCTCGGCCTTCCCGTATATCCATCCGGACCTGGTCACACCGGGAGCGCAGGGGATCGTCACCACCACCGATCCGCTGGATCAATCGTCCACCTGTCTGCTGTACGGGCTGCCCGGCGTCGGTGTCGCCACCACACCGGGCGGCGGTGTCGGCGGACCCGCTGTGCCGTTTCTGGCACCGGGGTCGGTGAACGGGGTGTGCCTGGGGGGCGACGGCATCGCGTTTCCCAGCGGATTCGTGGGCTGACCGGGCTCGCTGACGAGATCCCACGGGTGATTCGGGCCCGCATCCGCCCGCCACGGGTGCGCAGGGGTTGCCGGGGGCCGGTCGGAGAACCGGCTCCCGGTCGCGCACCGGACCGCGGTGCATGACCACCGGCCCTGGTTTCGGGGCGGTGGACGGCGCATGCTGTGAGCGGTCGGGATGGCGCTGCGGGGTGTGCGGTGAATTGTCGGGCGGGCTTCGCCGTGGTGTCGGCGACCGCGCTGGTGGTCGTCGCGGTCGTCGTCGCGATGGACTGGTCGACAGCGGCCATGCGCGATCCGGCGCGGACATTGCTGCTGGGTCCGCGGGAGTCGTTCGTGGCGGCGCGGGGGCCGTACCCGCCGGTGTTCGGGGTGTGGGAGTTGGTGCTGTTCCTGGGTGCCGGAACGGCGTTCGTGGCGGCGGGCTTCATCGCGTGGCGGGCGCGGCCGCGGGAGTGGACGGGTCCGCTGATCATCGTCGCGGGACTGCTGTGGCTGCTCGGGGGACTGCGGCGATCCAGTGATCCGGCGCTGTTCACGATCGCGGCCGTGGTGACGAACCTGTATTTGCCGGTATTGATTCAGGTGCTGCTCGGTTTTCCGACCGGTCGGCTGCGATATCGCTGGGAGCGCTGGTTCGTGGGTGCGTGCTGGGTTCTGGCCACCGTCGGGGTGACGGTGGAATGGATGTTCTTCGATCCGCGTGCGGTGGCGACGACGCATCCGTCGACATCGGTGAATCTGCTGCTGGTGCACCATGATCCGACGATCGCCACGGTCGTCCAGCTGACCGTCGGCGGGCTGGCCGCGGTCTGCGGTCTGGTGGTGACGGTGGTGATCGCCCGGCGTTGGCGCGTCGGATCACCTGCCTACCGGTCGGCCTTCCTGCCCTTGGGCGCGGCCGGATTGGTGGCGATCGTGGTCACCGTCGGCATCCTGGCCTCCGCCGTGCGCTTTCCCGGATCGCAGAATGCCTGGTTGCTGGATCTGCGCTATCCGACCTCGGCGGTGCTGCCGGTCGCTGTGGCGTTCGGGGTGATCCGCTATCAGCTGGCGCGGGTGGCGGTCGGCAGCGCCGTCACCGCCATCGGCTCCGCGCCGCCCGCCGGGGCCTTCGTGACGGCCCTGCGGCGCGCGGTCCGCGACCCCACCCTGGCGCTGTGGACCTACGCAGCGGAGCACGAGTGCTTCGTGGACGCCGAGGGGCGGCGGCGCGCGCTGCCCGTCCCGGGTGGCCCGCAATCGGCCACGGTGCTCGAACGCGGTGGAGTTCCGGTGGGGGCCTTGGTCTTCGACACCGCACTGCCGGCCGCCGATCCGGAGTTGCTGGCCGCCGTCCGCGCCGCCGCGGCCTTGGCGCTCGAGCACGACCGATTGCGCGCCGACCTCCAGGAGCAGCTGGGTGAGGTGCGCCGCTCCCGGGAGCGGCTCGCGACCGCCGCCGATACCGCGCGCCGTCGCGTCGAACGCGACCTGCACGACGGTGCGCAGCAGCGTCTGGTGGCCGCCGCGATTCTGCTCGGTCGGGCTCGGCGCGCGGGCGACATCACGACCCGCGACAGGTTGCTCGCCGAGGGCGTCGGCGAGCTGGACACCGCGCTGGCGGAATTGCGGGAGTTCGCGCGTGGCGTCTTCCCGCCGATGCTCGCCGCCCGGGGCCTGCCCGCGGCGCTGGACTCGCTCGCGCAGCGGGCCGTCCTGCCGGTGCGCATCACGGGCGAGCCCGCGTCCCGCCCACCGGCCGTTATCGAGGCCGCCGCGTACTTCGTCGCCGCCGAGGCGGTCACCAACGCCACCAGGTACGCGGACGCCAGAACCATCCAGATCCGTTGCCAGACAGATGAAGACGAGCTTCACCTGTGCGTCGTAGACGACGGGTGCGGCGGGGCGGTGGTGTCACCCGGCGGCGGGCTCGACGGGCTGGCCGATCGGGTGGCGGCGCTCGGCGGGACCTTCGAGGTGCACAGCCCGCCCGGCGCGGGAACCATGCTGACCGCGACCTTCCCCCTGCGGAGCGTGACGGCATGACCCTCACCGTCGCCGTCGCCGACGATTCGGCCCTGCTGCGCCGTGGTATCGCGCTCCTGCTCCGCGAGGAGGGGCTCGAGGTGGTGGGTACGGCTGCGGACGCCACGGCATTGCTGCGCATCGTGGCCACCGAACATCCGGCGGTGGCGGTGGTGGATATCCGCCTCCCTCCGACGCACACCCTGGAGGGCGTGCACGCCGCCCGGGCGATCCGCACCCGCTACCCGGCCACCGCGGTCCTGCTGCTGTCGCACTACGTGGAAACCGAGCACGTCATGGATCTGTTCGCCGACAGCGCCGCCGGTCTGGGCTATTTGCTGAAGGAGCGCGTCTCCCACATCGACGAGTTCCTGGAGGCGCTGCGCCGGGTCGCGGCGGGTGGCAGCGCCATCGACCCCGGCCTCATCAGCCGCATGATGGCCCGCCCGCACCACCGCCGCCTGCCCATCGACGATCTGTCCCCCAGGGAACGAGAAGTGTTGGCGCTCATGGCCGAAGGCAAATCCAACCGCGGTATCGCCGCGGCGCTGTTCCTCGGCGAGCGCACGGTGGAGACGCACGTCGGCGCGATCTTCACCAAGTTGGCTCTCCCGCCGGGGCCCGACGATCACCGACGCGTGCTGGCGGTGCTGCGTCACCTCGACGCCGGGAGGCGGTGATCCGAGGGCGTCGCGCGGCGGCGAGGCGACCGGCCAGGCGCAGGGCCGGGATGGTGAAGATCCCGGCGAGCCGGGTGTATGGCCAGATCGCGATCAGGATCATGATGACCAGTGCGCGGGCCTGGTAGACGGCGGGGGCGTGGTGCATGACCTCGGGGGTGGGGTGCAGTGTGGCCAGGGAACGTGCCCAGGTGAACAGGGTTTCGGCGGTGCGGTATCGGTGGTCGGTGGATCCGGTGTCGAAGGTGACCAGGATGCCCGTGGTCATGGTGGCGACCAGGACCGGCAGGGTGATGCGGTCCACCGGGGTGACGCGGGAGCGGATGTCGGCGGAGATCAGAGGCGGGACCAGGAGCAGGCCCGCGCCGGCCAGCGCCAGCGGGACGGCCACCAGTTGCAGGGACAGGAGGATGACGCCGAGGGAGCCCTGCGGGCGTGAATGTGGCCCGGCGGCAAGGGCTTCGGCGACTCGTACCGCGAACAGCAGGGGGACGCCGATGCGGAAGGCGCGCATACCGAAGCGCTGGGCGCGGTCCAGACGCGGGCCGTAGAGGTGGGAGCGGAAGCCGTCGTGGCGATAGCGCCAGACATGGCCGATGACGAATGAGAGCGCGGCGGCGCAGGGTAGCCACACCCAGAGCGCGACCATCATGGCTGACTTCCTTGCTGTCCGTGTCCTGCCGTGTCGCGATCACAGTGGCATGCCGGTGGATGCTGGAAAAGTGCCGAAAGGCCCGAAGAGTGGAACGCGCCGAGCCGACGGTGCGACGCCGCACATGATACGCACGCTGTCCAGAGTTGTACGTCACATGAGCACAACTTGAACACCGCCGCGGGTGCGGTAGCGTGAAGAACACCGATCGCGAGTCGCTGGACGGCCCTTCTCCTGCCCTCCATGCCCGAGGCCGTTGGTTGGTTTTCCGCTGTTTCGGCTGGATGTTCGCTGCTGCCCGGCAATGGGGCCGTTGGCCGGTGCGACACCGTGAAACCACCTCGGAGCACCCATGTCCCGTGTGATCGAGCCACAACTGTCGTATTCCACCGTCGTACCTCGCGAGCATGTGCATCGCAGCGCCATCAGCGAGGTGTTCCTGACCGACATCATCTGCGAGAAGTACCCCCGGTTCCGACTGGGGATTCAATTGCCGCGCCAGCACAGCTACTACAGCGAGCACATGGCGGAGGCGGCGACCTACGATCCACTGCTGCTGCTGGAATGCTCCCGGCAGGCGTCGATCCTGATCGCGCACCGCTACGTGGGCGCGGGCATGGACCAGAAGTTCATCTTCAATACCGGCAATCTGCGCATTTCCCACCTGGCCGGGCTGGTGGTGCGACCGCATCCCGGGTACGGCATCCTCGACGCCACCATCGTCGAGGAGAAGCAGCGCGACGACGTCGTCATCGGCATCACGCTGGCCATCGACATCCAACTCGACGGCACCTCGGTCGCCGCCATGGAGATGGCGATCCAGTGGATGCCGGGCGCGGCCTGGGACAAGGTGCGCACCCGCGGGCGGGCGGCGCTGGACCTGACCGCCGCCCGCCCCTACCCGCTGGAACGCCGGGTCGCACCGGAACTGGTGGGGCGGCGCAGTATCGACAATGTGGTCCTCGGCGGTTTCACCGCCGACACCTCGGTGCTGGACGCGGAAATCGTGGTGGACCAACACCATCCGAGCCTGTTCGACCATCCGCTGGACCACATTCCGGGCGCGGTGATCTTCGAGGCGTTCCGGCAGACCGCGGTGGTGGCCGCGCACGAACTCTTCGGCCTCTCCCCGCAGCGCCTGGTGCTCACCACCGTGCGCGCCACCTTCCTGCGCTTCGGCGAGCTCGAACTGGCCACCCGCACCCGCGCGCAACCGTTGCCGGTCACCGGCGATCACACCGTGGAGTTCAGCATCGAGATGGTGCAGGGCGATGCCGTGATCACCGAGGGGTTGGTGGCGCTGCGGCGGCCGGGCCGCGTGCCGATGCCGGGGGTGCGCGCATGAGCATGGTGTATCTCGACTTCGGGGGCGTGCTCTCGCCGCCCATCGCGGAGCTGTTCGAGGCGTACGAACGCAAGACCGGCATCGCCCCGGCGGCGCTGCGATGGGCCATGGCTCGCGTGGCCGCCGACCTGGGCGTGGCGCCGCTGGCCCCGATCGAACTGGCCATGCTGCCGGAGACCGAGTGGGTGGATCGGCTGCACGCCGCCCTGCGCGAGCGCGATCCCGCTATCGACCTCTCCCGCAGCGAACGCGAGTTCGGCGCGCAGTGGTTCGCCGGGCACGAGGTGAATCCGCTTGTGCGGCAACTGGTGTTCGACCTGCGTGCGCGTGGTCACCGGGTCGGCATCCTCACCAACAACGTGGTCGAGTGGGAGCCGGTCTGGCGGCGCATGGTCGATCTCGACGACGCGGTCGACCACATCGTGGACTCGTGCCGGGTCGGGGTGCGCAAACCGGATCCCGCCATCTTCGACCTCGCGCGGGAACGCGCCGGGATGCCCGCCGACGAGTGCGTGCTGGTGGACGATCTCGCCGAGAACTGCGCCGCCGCCATCGTGGCGGGCTGGCGCGCCGTGCGCTTCGTCGACGCGGCGCAGGCGATCGCGGAGCTGAACGCCCGGCTCGATGAGCGGTCGCCGCTGTCCGCCGCGGTCACGGGGGAGCGGGCATGACCGAGTCGATGGTGAAACCAGATGTCGCGCAGCGCCTTCCGGTGGAGCGGCGGGGCCTGCTGCTGGCCGCGGTGTTGGTGGCCGTGCTGGTGGTGCCCACCGGAGTCTCCGGCACCGGTGTCGCGCTGCCCCGCATCGCCGAGGATCTCGGCAATGCCCCCGCCCAGTTGCAGTGGGTGGTGAACGGTTTCAATCTCACCTTCGCGGCCTTCAGCCTGGTGGCCGGATCGCTCGCCGACCATCTCGGCCTGCGCCGCGGTTTTCTGGTCGGCTCGGCCCTGTTCTTCCTGGCCTCGGTGGTGAGCGCGGTGGCCCCGACCATCCTGGTGCTCGATATCGCCCGCGCGCTGGCCGGGGTCGGCGCGGCCACCATCTTCGCCTGCGGCGGCGCGCTGCTGTCGTCGACATTCGACGGAGCGGAGCGGACCCGGGTGTTCGCCCTGTTCGGCACGGTGGCCGGGGTGGGGCTCGGCTTCGGGCCGTCGATTTCCGCGGCGGCCATCGGGCTGGTCGGTTGGCCGGGCATGTTCGCGGTGAACGCGCTGCTGATCCTGCTGGCCTTCGGGTTGGCGGCGGTCTGCGGCATTCGCGACGTGGCGCACGCCGAGCGGCCGCGCATCGACTATCTGGGTGCGGCGCTGTTCGCCTCCGGTCTGGCGCTGGTGATCGCGGGCATCGTGCAGTCCAACACCTGGGGCTGGGCCGGGCCGGGCACCCTCGCGCTGCTGGTCGCCGGTGCGCTCGTGCTGGCGGGATTCGCCGCGGCGCAACGGCGTACGGCCAATCCGCTGCTGGATCTGTCCCTGCTGCGCAACCCCACCCTGGTCGGACTGCTGCTGGTGCCGGTGGCGGGTGCGGTCGGTTTCGTGGCGCTGCTGACCTACTTCCCGACCTTCCTGACCGTGGTCTGGGATATGCCGACCACCACCGTCGGCGCGGTCATGCTGATTATGACGGTGCCGGTGGTCGTCGCCCCGATCATCGCCGGACGCCTTGCCCACCAGGGCGTTTCACCACGGGTGATCCTGACGGTGAGTGTCGCGCTGTACGTGCTGGGCGCGGCCTGGCTGACCGTGGTCGGCGTGGATCGGAACATCGCGCTCATCGTCGGCCCGCTGGTGCTGCTCGGTGCGGGATTCGGGCTGGGGGTGGGCCTCGTCGACGGCCAGGCCATCGGTTCGGTGCCGCCCGCCCGGGCGGGCATGGTGTCGGGTCTGGTCTCCACGGTGCGGCTCGGCAGCGAGGCCGTGGTGGTGGCCGTGTACGGCTCGGTGCTGGCCACCGTGGTCGGCGGCCGGGTGCGTGAACTGCTGCCCGACACACTCGGTCCGGCGGTCGTCGACCAGGCCGCCGCCGCCACCGCCGCCGGCGATCTGTCCGCCGTCGATCCCGCCGTGGACACCGCCGTGCTGGCCTCGGCCTACAACGGCGCCATCCACCCCGTGCTGTGGGTGCTGGCGGCGCTCTCCCTGCTGTTCGTCCTACTGGTCGCGGTGCTGCTGCGACCCGAATCCGAGGACCCGCGATGACTCTCAGCCTGCCCGACACCCGCATCCGCGTCACCGACATCCCCCACCTGGACACCCCCGAGCCGTTCGTGCGGCGACTGCCGGACGAACCGGACGGCTTCGACCGCATCGAACTGCCCAGCGGCCACACCGCCGTCTGCCTGAGCGGCTACCACGATGTGCGAACCCTGTTGCTGGACAGCACATCCAGCCGCGAACTGTGCAATGTGGACGGCGGTCCGTCCTTCATGCCGACCAACTGGGCTCCGGAGGTGCTGATCAATCTGGACGCACCCGTGCACGGGGTGGTGCGTCGCTTCGTCTCGCACGAATTCAGCGCCCGCGCGCTGTCCGCCTGGGAACCGACGGTGGCCAGGTTCACCGCCGCGGCCTTCGACCGACTCACCGCCGCGGCCGATCCCGACCTGGTCCGCGATGTGTTCCGCGTCGTTCCGGCGCAGACCGCCCTGGCGCTGCTCGGCGTTCCGCTCGAACACGCCGCCTGGATGAACGAGCGCGGTCGCATCGTGCAGTACGCCGATCGCGACGATATCGCCGGTATCGAGACGGCGTGGATCGAACTGTGGAGCTGGGTCGGTCGCCTGCTCGCCGACGACAGCCTGCACGACGACACCGGCCTGCTGGCCGTCTACAAGCGCCGCGCGGCCGAACCGGAGTTCGCCGCCGTGGACACCGGGCTGTTGCAGGGCACGGTGATGGGCATCGTGCTGGGCGGCGACAACAATATCGCCACCATGCTCGCCAAGACCGCCTACGCCGCGTTGGCGCATCCGCCGCTGTACCGGCGGGTCGCCGCCGATCCGGTGCGTTACGTGCCGCGCCTGGTGGACGAGATCCTGCGCCTGATGCCGCTCGGCACCCCGGGCGCGTTCCCGCGCATGCTGACCAATCCGCTGGTCACCGCCACGGGCGCGCTGCCGGCGGGCAGCATCGTCTACCCGTGGGTCACGGCCGCCAACCGTGACCCGGAGGTGTTCCCCGACCCGCTGGTCATCGACCTGGAGCGACCCGCGCGCCAGCACCTGCAATACGGGTACGGCATGCACCGCTGCATGGGGTCGGCGCTGTCGCAAATGGAACTGATCGCGGTGCTGACCGAGCTGTTCCGGCGCTGTCCCGATGCCGAACTCGCCGTCGATCCCGCGGCGGTGCCGTGGGATTTCGGGATCGGACTGCGGCGGCCCGCGGCCCTGCCGATCCGGCCCCGGTAGCCGATCGACGTGACGGATGTGACCGACAGGAAGGAGCCGAGGATGACGCAGCACTGTGAGGTGGCCGTGGTCGGCGGCGGCCCGGTGGGCATGCTGGTGGCCGGGGAGCTCGCGCTGCACGGTGTTTCGGTCGTGGTGCTGGAGACCCGCACCGAGGTGAGCGAGCAGCCCAAGGCGGGCACCTATCACGCGCGGGCCATTCAGACCCTGGCGCGGCGCGGCATCCTGCGCTTCCCGCGAGTGGACGCCGACTACCGGGACATCGTGCGGGAGCCCTTCCAGTTCGCCGGATATCCGTGGCTCACGCTGCGCACCCGGGCCATCGAGGGCCCGGTCATGATCGGGCTCGCCCAGGCCGACCTGGAGCGGGCGCTGGGCGAGCGCGCGGCGAATCTGGGCGCGCTCATCCGGCGCGGTCACACCGTCACCGCGGTCCGGCAGGATTCCGGCCGCGCCACGCTCTCCGTTCGTGAGGGGACGGAGAGCTACACGCTCACAGCGGATTACGCGATCGGCTGCGACGGCCCACGCGGTATCGTCCGGGAATCCGGGGACTTCCCCACGGTGGAGTATCCGCCCACCCTGCGCGCCATGCTCGGCATGGCGCGGCTGCCCCATCCGGAGCAGCTGCGGCCGGGCTGGCAGCCCACCCCGCGCGGGTGGACACTGTTGAACCTGAATCGATTCGGTTCCAGCCGCATCATCACCTTCGAATTCGACGGGCCGGAACCCGATCGGCGGCGGCCGATCACGGCGGCGGAGTTCGCGGCGGCGGTCGAGCGCATCACCGGTCGGCCGGTGGAATTGCGGGATCTGGAGTACACCAGCAGATTCAGCGACTTCACCCGCCTGGTCACCGACTACCGGGACGGGCGGCTGTTCGTGGCCGGAGATGCCGCCCATGTGCACTACCCGCTGGGTGGGCAAGGGCTCAACACCGGTTTGCAGGATGCGGTGAATCTGGGCTGGAAGCTGGTCTCGGTACTGCGTGGCGGCGCGAATCCCGCGATGCTGGACAGCTATTCGACCGAACGGCAGCCGGTGGCGGCGCGGCTGGTGGAGAACACGCGCGTGCAGGCGATGCTCATGAATCCCGCACCCGACCATGATCCGCTGCGCGGATTCGTGCGGGAACTGCTCAGCAATCCGGACGCCCACGACCGGCTCGCCGACACCGTCAACGGTGAATCGGTGAGCTATCCGGGAGCGCCCGACGACGGCGCGTGGGCGGGTGAGTTCTTCCCGAACCTCACCGTCGAGGTGCCGGGCGCGGGCGCGCGCACCATCGGCGATCTGCTCACGGCCGGACGCGCGGTGCTGCTGACCGCCGAACCGGCCGTCGACCGCGCCGTGCCGATCCACCCGCTCGTCGACGTGGTCGCGGTGGACCGGTTGCCGGAGGGCATACCGCCGGTCGTGCTCATCCGCCCGGACGGCTATGTCGCCTGGTCCGGCGACGGTGTCCGCGATACCGGCGGTGCGCTGCGCCCCGGTTTCGCCGCCGCGCTCGCCTTCTGGTTCGGCACCGCGACGGCCGGGGATCCGGTGGGCTCGGGCGGGATCCGAGGTGAGTTTGCTGGCTGATCTCTGGACTGCGGACCCTGCGCATGTTCGTTACCATCGGCAACCATGGAGGGCCGGGGGTATCGCGGTGGGTGATGGTGAGTGGCTGGTCATCGAGACACTGTCGGATGCCCCGACAGTGGTTGCCGCTGGTTCGCGTGCGCGCAAATGGCGGCCGCTGAGCAATGTGTTCCGGGGCAGCTCGCTGGCCATGGTGCACAAACTGGTGGGCGTCGTGGTCGACAATCTCAAGGATTCACAGACGCTGGTCGATCTGACCCCCGGTACCCGGCTCGCCTACGCCCGGCCGATTCTCGGCCCCGGTCGCCAGGTGCACGCGGTCATGGTGTGGCTGGGCAGCCGCGATGAGAACCCGCCACCGCCGCCCGGTGCGCTCGGCTGGACCTGGGATGTGACCGACCCCGGCCGACCGCGGGCGGTGCCCCATCCCGGCACGGCGGCGTTCTACGGATTCCCGGACGCGAGCGAACCGTCCATCACCGAGGTGCTGTCCACCCTGATCGGGCTGCCCGAGATCGCCGGGGCGCTGGCCGCCATCGATACCGCGGCCGCCGATGCCACCGGAACGGGGGAGTGGCTCATGCGTCGACCGGACGGCCGAATCATGAAAGTGCGGTATGCCTTTCGCGGTGCTCATCGGGAGGGACGGCTGCTGCTGCACGGAATCAGCCAGGAGTTGCCGGACCAACCGCCCACACCGGCGGAGCTGTTGAGCGCCGACGTGCTGGCGGCGGTGGCGGCGGACGCCCGCCCCGCGCTGGTGCACACCGCCTCGGGGCGGGTGCGGGCCTGGCTCACCGCCCCAGCGGATTTCCTGCCCGCGGCGGTGGTGCGCGGCGAGGCATCCGCACCCGCCGGACCCTCGATACTGTTGCCCGGACTGCCCGAATCGACTGCGCTGCGGGTGATCCCACCGCCGTAGTCCCGAATCGACGGGGAGGCACCATGGCCCGTGTTCGCACACCCCGCCTGGGTGTCATCTACGCCGGTATCGCGCTGGAAAGCTACGACTGGGTGCTGTACGCACTGCTGGTGGCCTACTTCGCGCCGGTCTTCTTCGCCGGTGACCTGCGGCGGTCGCTGCTCTTCGGATTCGGTGTGTTCGCCGCTGGATTCGTGGCGCGCCCGCTCGGCGGTGTGCTGCTGGGCCGGTTGGCGGATCGTCGCGGGCGGCGGATCGCCATGCTGGTCTGCGTCGCGGGCGCCGGGACGGCCGCGTACGGCATGGCGCTGACACCCGGGACGGCGGTGATCGGTCCCGCCGCACCCGTGCTGGTGCTGGTGTGGCGGCTGCTGCTCGGGCTGACCCAGGGCGGTGAACTGCCGGTGGCGCAGACCTATCTCTACGAGTGCGCGCCGCCCGCCCGGACCGGCCTGTTCACCAGCATGTTCTACGTCTTCGCCGCCGCGGGCAAGCTGGCCGCGAGTGTGCTCGCGGCCGTGCTGGTATCGGTTCTGGGCAGGCAGGCGCTGCTGGACGGCTGGTGGCGGTTGCCGTTCCTGCTGGGCGGGATCGCGGCCACCGCGTTCTTCCTGCTGCGGCTGCGGCTCCCGGACACCCGGGCGGCGTGGGAACCCGAGCCCCGGCCGGTGCGCGATCGGCGTGCGCTGCTGGGCCCGATGGCCGTGGTGGCGGGGCTGACGGTCGGCGTCACCTCCGCGTACTACCTGTGGACCGCCGCGCCCACCGCCTACGCCCTGACCGTGCTGGGCCTGGACGACGACGGGGTGCTGTGGGCCGGTGTCGGCGCGACCGTGGTCTTCGCGCTGGCCCTGCCCGCGTTCGGTCTGCTCGGCGACCGGATCGGCGTGCGGCGCACGCTCTTCGGCGGCACCCTCGCCATGGCCGCCGCGACTATTCCGCTGCACCTGCTGCTGGAGCACGCCACCCCGGTGACCTACTGGGCGGTCATCCTCATCGCCACCGTGCTGCTGGCCTGCCTGTGCGCCACCCTGCCCGCCAGCATGTCGGCGCTGTTCCCCGCCCGGCACCGCGCGCTCGGCCAGGCGTTGCCCTATGGCATCACCGTCGCCGTATTCGGCGGCACCACACCGTTCTTCGAGCAGATGACCGCCACCTCCGACCTGGTACTTCCCGCCTACGTGGTGGTGTTGCTGCTGGTGAGCGCCTGGACCAATCTGGCGTCCGCGCGGCGAGACCAGCATGCACGGGGTTCCGTTGCTGAAAGTTTGCCGATAGTGTGGTCAAGGTGAACGTGACACGAGAGGCGCTGCGCGCCGCCAGAGCCAGATACACCGCGGCCGTCCACGAGTACGCCGCCGCGGGGCAGGATCGTCTGGAACTGTTCTCCAATGCCGTTGCCGCAGGGTGGGATTCCCTGGAAGCCGCCACCGAACTCGGCATTCCCGGTCTGTTCACCCCGGATGGTACCGATGTGTCCCCGCCAGGCACGGATACGCCCGGCTCACCCGCCCGCGATTTGCTGTGAGTGGGCGGGCGCCCGGATATGCCGGGCGCCCGCGGTATTCGACGTGGTCAGGCCGCCAGCGCCGGCCGCGGTGTGCGGTCCGCCGCCGTGGGCCATCGGGGATGGTCGGCGTCGATGACATAGGGGTGGGTGTGCCGGTAGTGCCGATCGCTCACGCGCACGGCGTCGGCGAGGCGGGCCGGGTCGATGCTGCCGACCTCGTGCAGGTGGGTGATCACCTCCGGGTCGTGGCGCGGCCACATCCGCGCGGCCACCGCGATGCCCGCGAGCGCGAGGACGCCGAGGGCGGTCCAGGTGGGGGTGAAACCGGCGGCGGTGGTGAGCCATCCGGCGATGGGGTATGTGATCAGCCAGGCCAGGTGCGAGAGCGAGAACTGGGCGGCGAAGAGGGCGGGGCGGTCCGCCGGTCGCGAGGAGCGCCGCAGGACCTGACCGGTGGGGGTCAGAACGGCGGCGGTGCCCGCGCCGACGACGGCCCAGATCATGGCGGCCGCGGTCCAGCGCCATCCGCCCGTGCCCGCCAGGGAAAGCGCGACGGCGGCGGCGAGCGCCGTGGCCAGGGTGGCGGCGCCGGTCAGCATGACCGGCCGTGCGCCGAGGCGGTCGAGTACGCGCGGCAGTGCCAGTGCGACGAGCATGGTGCCGAAACCATTGGCGGCCAGCAGCAGTGCCACGCCGGACTGGGCGCCGCCGAGGGTGTCGCGCACGTAGTTGACGGTATTGATCATGATCATCGACCCGGCGGCGGCCACCACCAGATTCAGGCCGAGTAGCCCGCGCAGCCGGGGCGTCGCGGCGAATATCCGCATCCCGACCGCGATCCGGTCGGCGAAGCCGCCCGAGGTCGCCCCGGTGGCGTTCGGAACGCGGGTGCCGAGCACCAGGGCGGCCGAGACGGCGAAACCGATGGCGGTGCCGACGAACAGCCAGTGGTAGCTGATCACGGCCAGGGCCGCGGCGGCGAGTGCGGGGCTCAGCAGCGTCTCCATGGTGGCGGCCAACTGGGCGGCGGACAGTGCGCGGGTGTACTCGCGCTCGTCGGGCAGGATGTCGGGAATGATCGCCTGATAGGTCGGAGTGAAGGCGGCCGAAGCGGTGTGGAGCACCGCGATCAGCGCGTAGATCTGCCAGACCTGATCGATGAACGGCAGGGCCAGCACCACCGCGGCGCGAACGGCGTTGAGCGACACCAGGAACGCGCGGCGCGGGAACCGGTCGGCATAGGCGGCGACGATCGGCGCGACCGTCACGTAGACGAGCATCTTGATGGTCAGTGCGGTGCCGAGTACGGCGGCGGCGTCACCACCGGCGAACTCGTAGGCGAGCAATCCCAGTGCGACGGTGGTCAGTCCGGTGCCGAACAGCGCGGACAGCTGCGCGACGAAGAGTCGGAGATAGTCGTGATGGGCGAACAGGGTGGCGGTCGAAGGCGTGGTACGCATCGGGGCACTTCCTGGGAGTGGGCTGGGGTGGCGGTTCGCGGGCATGGGGACATCGGCACTCGCACATGGCGGTCTCCTCTCGGGTGGTCGTCGCGAGACCGGAAATGTATACCCCGTGGGGGTATGTGGCAAGCGAGGGTACGGTGACGTCGGCTACTCTGCACTGCCGTGCGAACGATCAAAGCTGGCGTAATCGCCGCGGCGCTCGCCGCGGCCACCATGACCGCGACCGGTACGGCGGGAGCCGACGAACCCGCGCCCGGAGGTGGCGACGAGACGATATCCGTCGACATCACCCTGCTCGGCTGCTCCATCGGCGCCGGTCTGGGTACGGACCTGGCGCTGGCCCTCGCCGCCGGGCAGGGGTCGAGCGCGACGGTCGACTCCGGGCTGGTGGCGCGGCTGCGCGCCGCGGGATGTCTGCCCTGGCGGTGATCGACTAGCGGGACCGGGCGTCGAGCGCCGCGGCGATGCGGCGGAGAGCGGCGTCGGTGGTCATCCGCCAGTGCGTGGTGGACACCGGGAGGTTGTGGATCGCCCCGGTGACCGCCGCCCGCCACGTCGCCGCGCCGCTGGTTCCGGTCGGATCGTCCAGCGCGGCGGTGAAGTAGACGACATCACCGGCGAAGGGGCGCGGACGATAGGCCGCGACCAGGGCCGCCGAGTCGAAGGCGGCGGTGACGACGCGTTCGATGCGGTCGGTGCCGAAGGAGCCGAACGGTTCCGGGAGCGTGCGCATGAGCTCGGCCAGCCGGGCCGGGTCCGGATCGTCGCCCGGCTCCAGGTCGGCGGCGCGCTCGCCCAACAGCCCGCCGAGCAGGTCCGCCACGGTGACGGACGTCCTTGCGGCACTGAGTGTTTCAGTGCCGGGTGTTTCGGCGCGGGACGGTTCGCCGGGTGTTTCGGCGCGGGACGGTTCGCCGGGTGTTTCGGCTGGCGTGTGGTGCAGGTGGCTGTCCATGACCGCGAGCAGCGCGACCTGCTCGCCCTCGTCCTGGAGCTGGACCGCCATGGCGTGGGCGAGTACACCGCCGAGCGACCAGCCCAGCAGATGATAGGGCCCGTCGGGCTGCACGGCGCGCAGCTGTTTGACGTACAGCCGCGCCCAATCCTCGATCGAATCGGGCAGGGGCGCGGTCGAACTGAGTGCGGGTGATTGCAGACCGTAGATCGGTCGGTCGGTGTGGGCCGCCAGGCCCGCGAACGACCAGGCGACGCCGGCGATGGGATGGACGCAGAACAGCGGTTCACGGCTGGGGTCGCCACCGTGCAGCGGCAGCAGGATATCGAAGGCGGCCTCGGCACCGGCACAGTCGGAGCCCCGGTTGCGCAACTGCGCGACGATGCCGGACGGGGTGGGCGTGGTGAACATCCACAGCACCGGAACCACCTCGGCCACGGCGGTACTCAGCCGGGCCACCAGGTCGGTGGCGAGCAGGGAGTTGCCGCCGAGCTCGAAGAAGTTGTCGTCCAGGCCGATGCGATCGCGGCCCAGCACATCGGCGAAGGTCTCGCAGACCGCGGTCTCCAGGGCCGTCACCGGGGCGCGGTGGGTGCGGGACGCGAATTCCGGTGCGGGCAGCGCGTTTCGGTCGAGTTTGCCGACCGAGGTCAGCGGCAGCCGATCGAGCACCACGACGGCGGCGGGCACCATATGCGCGGGCAGCGCCGCCGCGGCCCAGGCGAGCAGCCGCGCCGAGTCCGTCGCGCCGTCTCGGACTCCGACCACATACGACACCAGAACGGTTGCCCCGGCCGGGGTTTCCCGACCCACCGTGACCGCGGAGTCGACCTCCGGATGTGCGGCCAGTACGGCATCGATCTCGCCGAGTTCGATGCGGAAGCCGTTGATCTTGACCTGGAAGTCGGTGCGGCCCCTATGGTCGAGTTCACCGGCCGCCGTCCACGCCACCACATCGCCGGTGCGGTACATGCGTGCACCCGGCCGGAACGGATCGGCGACGAAGCGCTCGGCCGTCAGTCGCGCCCGGTCGACATAGCCGCGCGCCAGCTGCGCCCCGGCCAGATACAGCTCGCCGGGGACACCGACCGGCACCGGGCGCAGCCGTGCGTCCAGCACGTACACCCGGCTGTTCCACACCGGGGCGCCGATCGGAACCGACACGGTATCGGCCGCGGTGACGCGATGGCTGGTGATCGACACCGCCGTCTCGGTGGGACCGTAGAGGTTGGCCAGGGTCGACTGCGGTGCGGCGGCGACGCAGCGGTGCGCGAGTGCGGCGGGCAGCGTCTCGCCGATGGCCAGAATGCGGCGCAGGGAGCCGGGTAGCCGCCCGGTCAGCAGCGCCTCCAGCATGGACGGCACCGCATGCAGGGTGGTGACGCCCTCGCGGGCCATGAGGGCGGTGAGGTGGGCCGGGTCGCGGTGCCCGTCCGGCGCGGCGAGCACCAGACGGCCACCACAGGCGGCGGCGGACCAGAACTCCCACACCGACAGGTCGAAGGTCGCCGCCGTCTTCACCAGCACCGCGTCCGCCGCGGTCATCCCGAATTCCGCTGTCTTCCAGCGCAACTGGTTGACGATCGCGCCGTGGGTCACCACCACGCCCTTGGGACGGCCGGTGGAACCCGAGGTGAAGATGACATAGGCCGCATGGCCGGGTCGCACGGGCGCGCGCCGCTCGGCGGCCGTGATCGGGTCCGCGCTCGCCGTATCGCCGTCGAGCGCGTCCACGGTGACCACCGGTGCGGCGGCGGTGGCGAAACCGGTTGCGGCATCGGTCAGCACGCACACCGGTGCCGCCGTGGTCAGGATGTAGTCGGTGCGGGTGGCGGGCTGATCGGGATCCACGGGTACGTACGCGCCACCGGCGCGGCTGACCGCGTACATCGCGACCACCAGTCGCACGGAGCGCCGCATGGCCAGCGCGACCCGTGATTCCGGTCCGACGCCGAGCGAGATCAGGTGTCGCGCCAGCCGGTTCACCCGGGCGTCGAGATCGCGGTAGGTCCAGCGCTCACCGTCGGCGGCCACCACGGCGACCGCGTCGGGGGTGGCCGCGACCGCGGCGTCGAGCAGCGACACCAGCGTCTCGGTCGCATCCGTCGGATGCGCGGTGTCGCACGCCGAGCGCATCCGCGCCCGTTCCGCGGGCAGCAGCACATCGATGGCGTCGAGCCGCACGCGCGGATCGGCCACCACCGCGTCGAGCACCCGCAGGAAGCGGTCCGCGAAACCCCGTGCGGTCGATTCGTCGAACAGATCCGCGGCATAGGTGAGCGCGCCGCCGATGCCCGCGGGCGCGCCGTGCGCGTCGTAGACGTCGGCCAGGATCAGGTGCAGATCGAATTGGGACAGCTGCCGATCCGCCGACAGCGCGGTCACCCGCAGGCCGGGCAGCTCCATCGTCACCGGGGCCAGATTCTGGAAGGACAGGCCCACCTGGAACAGCGGATGCCGGGCGGTGGACCGGGCCGGATTCAGCACCTCGACCAGCCGCTCGAACGGCACATCGGCGTGTGCGAACGCTTGGATGTCGGTGTCGCGCTGCCGATCCAGCAGTTCGGTGAAATCCAGATCCGCCTCCACCCGGGTGCGGAAGACCAGGGTGTTGACGAACATGCCGATGAGATCGTCCAGTTCGGCCGCACCGCGCCCGGCGATGGGGGTGCCGACGGCGATGTCGTCGCTGCCCGACAGCCGGGACAGCAGGAGCGCGAACGCGGTGTGCACCACCATGAACAGTGTCGCGCCCCGCGTGCGCCCCATCTCCACCAGTGCCGCATGGGTGCTCGCGTCGATACCGAGTTCGACCCGTCCACCGGCGTACGACCGCACCGCCGGGCGCGGACGGTCCGCGGGCAGGTCCAGCTGATCCGGCAATCCGGCGAGTGCGTCGCGCCAGTAGGCGATCTGCCGGGCCGCCGGTGAGTCCGGATCCGCCTCGCTGCCGAGCAGGTCGCGCTGCCACAGCGCGTAATCGGCGTACTGCACGGGCAGCGGGTTCCATTCCGGTGCCCGGCCCGCGGCGCGAGCCGCGTAGGCCGCCACCAGATCCCGGGTGAGCGGCCCGCCCGAGTAGCCGTCACCGCTGATGTGGTGGACGACCAGGGCCAGCACGAATTCGTCGGTGTCCACTCGCCACAGCGCCGCCCGCAGCGGCACCCGCGCTGTCACGTCGAATGCGGTCGCCGCCAGGTCGGCGACTGCCGCGGCGACCTCGGCGGCGGGCAGCGCGCCCACCTCGAGCCGGGGTACGCCGCCGTCCTCGGGCGGCAGCACGACCTGCACCGGGCCATCGTCGTGGTGCGGGTAGACGGTGCGCAGAATCTCGTGGCGCAGCACCAGATCGGTGAACGCCCGCCGCATGGCCTCGATATCCACCGCGCCGCTGATGCGCAGCGCGACCGGGATGTTGTAGGCGGCGGATTCGGCGTCGAACCGGTTGAGGAACCACATCCGCCGCTGCGCGGGAGACAGCGGAATCCGTTCCGGCCGTGGACCCGACACCAGTGCGGGACGTGCCGGAGCGCCGCCGATCGCCGCCAGTTCGGACGCCAGGCCCGCGACGGTCGGCGCGGTGAACACCAGCCGCACCGGCACCGGCGCACCGGCCGCCGCGCCGAGCCGGGCGCTGACCCGGGTGGCGAGCAGCGAGTTGCCGCCCAATGCGAAGAAGTCGTCGTCCGCGCCGACTCGCTCGAGCCCGAGCACCTCGGCGAACACCTCCGCGACGGTCCGCTCGGGCACGGTCGCGGGCGCTCGGTACGCGCGCGGGTGGAAACTCGGTTCGGGCAACGCCTTTCGGTCGAGCTTGCCGACGGCGGTCAGGGGAAGCGCATCCAGCGCGACAATGGCAGCGGGCACCATGTACGACGGCAGGCGATCCGCCGCCCAGCGGGTCAGCTCCGCCGTATCGACGGCGTGGCCCACCACATAGGACACCAGGGACGCCGCGCCGTCGCCCTGCTCGCGTCCGATGGTCGCCGCGGCGCGCACCTCCGGATGCGCGGTGAGCACCGCGTCGATCTCGCCGAGTTCGATGCGGTATCCGCGAATCTTGACCTGGAAGTCGGTGCGGCCCACGTATTCCAGCGTGCCGCCGACCGCTCCGGCGGCCGGAACGCCGACCCAGCGCACCAGATCGCCGGTGCGGTACATGCGCTCGCCCGGCACACCCCAGGGGTGCGCGACGAATCGCTCGGCGGTGGTGGCGCGGCGGTTGTGATAGCCGCGCGCCAGGCCCGGACCGGCCAGATACAGTTCGCCCACCACACCCGGTGGCACCGGCCGCAGCCGGTCGTCGAGCACCGCGGCCCAGCCGGCGGGTATCGGACGGCCGATCGACACCGGTTCGCCCGCCCGCAGCGTGGTGTAGGTCGCGCCGATGGTGGCCTCGGTGGGGCCGTAGCCGTTGAGGAAGCGCCGCCCCGGCTGCCAGCGGGCCAGCAGGTCCCCGGTGGTGGCCTCGCCGCCCGCGGACACCACCGCGAGATCGTCGAGCCCGGTCGGGTCGACGGTGTCGAGCAGGGCGGGCGTGATGATGGTGTGCGTCACCCGCTCGGTGCGCAGCAGCTCGTGCAGTTCGGCGCCGCCGACCGTATCCGCCGGGGCGAGCACCAGGGTGGCGCCGCTGTAGCAGGCGGTGGCGATCTCCTCGAGCGATTGGTCGAAGCAGGGCGAACAGACGTGCAGCATGCGGGAATCGGGGTCGAGCCGCAGCAGTTCGGCGGAATGGCCGACGAGTGCGCCGAGCCCGGCGTGGGTGACGGTGACGCCCTTGGGGCGGCCCGTCGATCCGGAGGTGTAGATCACGTACGCCGCGTGGGAGGGACGCAGCGGCGCCCGGCGATCCGCGTCGGTCACCGCCGCCGGGGACCGATCCGCGCACACGGCGGGATCGTCGAGCGTCAGCCAGTCCACGGCGTCGGGCAGTGCGGGCAGCTGTTCGGTGAGCGTGATCCCCAGGGCGGCTTCGGAATCGGTCAGCATGAGCCGGATGCGCTCCACCGGATGGGTGGGGTCCAGCGGCAGATATGCGCCACCGGCCTTGGCGACCGCCCAGATGGCCGCCACCATGCGGTAGGAGCGCCGCAATGCCAGCGCCACCACGGTGTCGGGCCCCACGCCGCGCTCGATCAGCACCCGCGCCAGCCGGGAGGAGTGATCGTCCAGTTCTCCGTAGGTGTACGAGCGACCGCCCGCGCGTACGGCGACGCGATCTCGGCCGAATTCGGTTCCCCGAGTGAGCAGATCGGGCAGCGCGCCCACGGCGGTCGGCACCCCGCCGCCCATGCGGGTGAGGCGCTCGTACTCGTCGTCGACGAGCAGGGGCAGATCCGCCACCCGGGTGTCGGGCCGCTCGGCGACCGCCGCGAGCATCCGGACCACCCGCCGGGCGAAGACGGCCGCGCCGTCGGTGTCGAAGACCCGGGCGGCGAACGCCAGCTCACCCTGGCCGTCGGACGACATGCTCAGCGCCACATCGGCATGCGGGTCCGGTGGACGCTGGAAGGACAGCGCCACCCGGAACAGCGGCTGCCGGGCGGCGATCAGCGCGGCGACCTCGTCGAGCCCGATATCGGCGTGCTCGAACGCCGCCACCGCGTCGCGGTGCGCCCGGGGAAGCAGGTCTCGGAAGGGGGCGGCGTTGTCCACCCGCGTCCGCAGTACCAGTGCGGCGCGGTCACCGCCCGGCCGCGGGGCGCCCAGCGCGATATCGTCGACACCCGCCAGCCGCCCGATCGCCGCCGCCACGGCCGTGCGTACCACCGTGGTCCAGGCCACCCCGGTGCGGTCCGCGAGCCGGTGCAGGCCCTCCCGGACCGGGGCGGGGACCGAGAAGGTCACGCGCCCACGGGAATTCGGGCCAGCGGCCCGGTGCACCGGCAGTTCCGGTCGCTCGGGCAGTCCGGCCAGCGCGGTACGCCAGTAGCGGGAGCGCGAGATCGTATCGCCGGATTCGCGGTCGAGTTCCCGGGCGAAGGCGGCGGCCGTGCGGTCCGGGTCCGCGAGCAGCCCGGTCAGCACCCGGTGCAGGCGGTCTGCGACGGCCCGCGCCGTCGCGTCGGCGACCAGGTCGCGCCGGTACTTCACCCGCATCAGCGTGCGCTGTTCCAGGAAGACCAGCACCGTGATCGGATAGTGCGTGAAGTCCTCGGCCTCGATGTCCTCGATCCGCAGCCCGTCGATGGCCGCACCGGCCCGCCGCAGCCCCGCCACATCCACCGGGTAGGACTCGAAAACCAGCATGGTGTCGAACAATTCACCGCGTCCGACCGCGCGCTGAATGGCACCGAGCCCCAGGTGGTGATGGTCCAGCAGGGCGGCCTGCTCGGCCTGCACACCATCCATCAGCGACCGTGCGGTGGTCCCCGCGTCGAAGCGGACGCGCACCGGAATGGCGTCCACGAACAGGCCGATCATCTCGCCGATGCCGTCGAGCTGCGCGGGCCTGCCGGAGATGGTGGCCCCGAAGAGTACGTCCTCCCGACCGGTGCTGCCCGCGATGGTCAGCCCCCACGCCGTCTGGAGCACCGTATTGGCGGTCACCTCGGCCGCGGCGGCGTAGGCGGTGAGCGCGGCGGTCTGTTCGTTCGACAGCTCGACATCACAGCGCCCGAAACCGGTTCCGGTCGCGGCGGGCCAGGTCAGCTCGGGGGCGAGCAGGGTGGGTGAGGCGCCGGTCAGCGCCTCGGACCAGGCGCGCGCCGCGACCGGGCGATCCTGCTGGGCGAGCCAGCGCAGATAGTCGCGATACGGCCGGACCGGCGGCAGCGCCGCGGTGTCGCCGCCGGTCGCGTACAGCACCAGCAGCTCCCGCATGAGCAGTGGCATGGACCAGCCGTCGAGCAGGATGTGATGGCCGGTGAGCACGAGGTGGCGCGCCCCGGAATCGGTGGCGTACACCGTGAATCGCAGCAGGGGCGCGACCGCGGGATCGAAACTGCGGCGCTGCTCGGCGGCGATCAGCTCCGGCAGTTCGGCCGCGGTGACGCCCTCGACGACCCGCAGCGGCACCTCCAGGTCGTCCACCACCACCTGCACCGGGGTGCCGTCCGCGGCGGCGACGAAGGCGGAACGCAGATTCGCATGCCGGTCCAGCATGGCGCGCGCGGCGCGGCGCAGCCGGGGAGTGTCCAGATCTCCGGTGAGGCGCACGGCGAGCTGGATGATGTAGGCGTCGACGGAGCCGTCGAGCAATTCCATGAGCACCCGCAGCGAATCCTGCAGCGGCGCCAGCGGCAGCACGTCCGACAGGCCCGGATGGTCGGCGTGCCAGCGGTCCAGCTCGGCCTGGGACACCCGTACCAGCGGGACGTCGGACGGGGTGAGCCCACCGGCCGCGCGGTCGCGCGCATGCTCGGCCAGCGTGGTGAGCGCGGCGACGAAGTCGGCGGCCAGTTCGGTCACCGCGGCCTCGTCGAGAATGCCGCCCGCATAACCGAATCCGAGTTCGAGCCGGGGACCGTCGGGTGTCTCTGCGGTGATCGCGTTGATGTCGACGACGGTGCCCAGCGGCACGGCGGGGTCGTAGTCGACCTCGAGGTCGCCCAGCGCGGCGGTCGGCATCCAGTCGTGCGCGACGGCGTCGGCGGATACGCCCGTGCGGCCCAGATAGTTGAAGCCGAGCTGGCCGATATCCCCGGTGAGCCGGTCGGCGGCGGTGCGTTCGAGGTGACGCAGCAGGCCGAAGCCCATCCCTTTGTCGGGCACCGCGAGCAGCTGTTCCTTGACGGATTTGATCACCGCTCCCGGATCGGTGTCCGGCAGCCCGGTCAGGTCGATCGCCACCGGATGCACGCTGGTGAACCAGCCCAGGGTGCGGTTCAGGTCCGCGCCCGGCACCACGGTTTCCTCGCGCCCGTGGCCCTCCAGCCGGATTCGGGTGACCGGGGCCGCGATGCCGCGCCGGGATCGCCAGGCGCGCACCGCCATGGCCAGCGCCGCCAGCAGCCCGTCATTGACGCCGCCGCGATAGCGGGCGGGCAGGGTGGTCAGGATCGACTCGGTGATCTCCGCCGGTACCGGCACCGTGACCGACCGCAGCGTGGCCTGCGTGTCGACGGTGGGATCGAGTGCCCGCGCGCCCAGCGGCGGGTCCGGGGTGGCCAGCACCCCCAGCCAGTAGTCGATTTCGCCGATGCGGTCGCGGGCCGCGTCCACCAGGCCGTGCGCCCAGCGACGGAAGGACGTACCGGTCGGCGGCAGCGCGATCGGCCGCCCGGCCGCATACTGCGCCCAGGCCGTGGCCAGGTCCGGAATGAGGATGCGCCACGACACGCCGTCGATCACATAGTGGTGCGCGGCGATGACGAGCACGTCGGCGGCGTCGGGGCGGCGCAGCCACACGCAGGCGAGCATCCGGCCGGTGGCGGGGGCCAGCGCCGCCAGGGCGGAATCGACCGCGGCACCGCCGATCCGGGCGAGTTCCGCGCGGTCGACGCCCGGGGGCACCGCCGTGTCCGTGATCAGCGTTTCGGCGTCGACGGCGGGGCGGGGCAGCGTCTCGAACCGCCAGCGGTCCGCGTCCCGCCATACCCGGGAGCGCAGGATCTCGTGTCGGTCCAGCACCGCGTCCAGCGTGGCGACCAGTCCGGCGCGGTCGATGCCCTCCGGCAGCGCCAGCACCATGGTCTGCGCGAATCGGTCGGCGGAACCGGTGGCCAGGAATTCCGCGAGCACCGGGGTCAGCGGGATCTCACCCACGCCCCCGCCGGGTAGCTCCGCCAGTGCCGGTGGTGCCGCATCGCATCCCACGCTCGCCACCCGGGCCAGGGCGGCCACGGTGCGCTGTTCGAATACGTCCCGGGCGGTGAAGACGATGCCCGCAGCCTTGGCCCGCGACACCAGCTGGATGGACATGATGCTGTCGCCGCCGATGGCGAAGAAGGACTCGTCCACGCCGACCGACGCGACACCGAGCACCTGGGCGAACAATTCGGCCAGCCGGGTCTCGACCGGTCCCCGGGGCGCGCGCGTCACCGCCGTCGCGAACACCGGTTCCGGCAGGGCGCGGTGATCGAGTTTGCCGTGGGCGGTCAGCGGCACCTCGTCGATCACCAGCACCGCGGCGGGCACCATATGCGCGGGCAGCACAGCCGCGGCATGGGTGGTGAGGGCGGCGGTGTCGACCGTGCGGCCCGGTGCCGCGCGGACATACGACACCAGTGCGGTGGCTCCCGACGGCAGCGTCCGGCCCAGGGTGACCGCGAAGTCGATATCGGCGTGCGCGGTGAGCACCGCGTCGATCTCACCGAGTTCCACCCGGAAGCCGCGCACCTTGACCTGGGTGTCGGTGCGGCCGACGTAGTCGAGCAGCCAGCGCACCGCGGGATCGGCGACATTCCCGGCGCGTTCGTGCGGCGCGGCGTACCAGCGCACCACGTCACCGGTGCGGTACATGCGCGCGCCCGGTTCGCCCCACGGATCGGCGAGGAAGCGGGCGGCGGTCGCCCCGGGCCGGTTGCGATAGCCACGGGCCAGACCGCCGCCCGCCAGATACAGCTCACCCGCGACGCCCGGCGGAACGGGCCGCAGGCGGGCGTCGAGCACCAGCGCGGACATGCCGCGCACCGGCTCGCCGATCGTAATGCGCTGTCCCGGTTCCAGTTCCGCGTAGGAGGAGATGATGGTGGTCTCGGTCGGGCCGTAACCGTTCAGGTAGCGCCGCCCCGGCTGCCAGCGGGCCAGCAGTTCTGGGGTCGTCACATCGCCGCCCACCGACAGCACCGCCAGCGCGTCCAGTCCGGCCGGATCGACGGTGCCCAGGACGGCGGGGGTGATGATGGCGTGGGTGACCGCCTCGGTGCGCAGCAGCTCGGCCAGCTCGGTGCCACCGATGATCTCCGGCGGCGTGATGACCAGCGTCGCGCCCACCGACAGCGCGCACAGCCACTCCAGGACCGACGGATCGAAGCTCGGTGAGCAGATGTGCAGGAAGCGGTGGTGCGGTTCCAGCTCGTAGCGCCGCACCGCCTCGTCGAGCAGACCGCCCAGACCCGTATGGGTGACGGTGACGCCCTTGGGCAGGCCCGTCGAACCCGAGGTGTAGATGACGTAGGCGGGATTGTGCATGCGCAGTGGCGCACGGCGATCGGCGTCGGAGACCGCGTCGCCGGACCGCGCCGCGCGGTCCCGCTCGATGTCCGGATCGTCGAGCAGCAGCCAGGGGATGTCACCGGGCAGCCGGTCGGCGTACTCGGTGGTGGTAATGCCCAGTGCCGCACCGGAATCGGTCACCATGTGCCGCATGCGCTCGACCGGATGGGCCGGGTCGATCGGGACGTGCGCGCCACCGGCCTTGGCGACGGCGAGCACGGCGAGCACCATCTCGGAGGAGCGCGGCAGCGCCACGGCGACCAACTGCTCCGGGCCGACGCCGCGGTCGATCAGCAGGCGCGCCAATCGCGAACTGGCGGAGTCGAGTTCGCCGTAATCGAGGGAGCGGCCCCGGTAGCGCACCGCCACCCGGTCCGCGCCCAGCGCCAGCCCGCGGGTGAGCAGGTCCGGCAGCAGACCGGTGGCCATGACGGCGTCGGGGGCCACCGCGGTCAGCAGGGCCAGTTCGTCGGCCGCCAGCAGCGGCAGATCGCCGACCGGTCGCGACGGCTCCCGGAGGGCGGCGCGGAGCAGGCGTCGGAAGCGACGCGCGAACACCTCGACGGTGGGCCGGTCGAACAGCTCCGGCGCATAACCGAATTCGACGGTGCTGCCGCGCTCGGGCAGCCGCAGCGTCAACTCGCAGGAGCGGTCGGGGAGCGCGGGTCCGGCGGACACCATGGTCCGCACGGGACCGTCGAAGGGCAGGTCCGCGTGCGCGAAGGCTTGCCGGGCACTGTCGTCGGCGTGGGCGACGAGCCGTTCGAAACCGTCGTCACCGGGAACGGCGGTCCGCAGCAACACGATATCGTCCGAATTCACGGCGCTCGGAGCGCCGATGGCGATATCGGTAGCGCCCGACAGCCGGGCGAGCAGCACCGCGAAGGCGGCGTGCGCGACGGTGAATACGGTGGTGTCTCGGGACCGCGCGAAATCCGGGAGCAGCTGCCGTATTTCGGCGTCGAGGTCGATCTCCAGCCGTGCGGCGGCGGTGGTGCCCGCGGCGGTGCGCGGCCGATCCACCGGCAGATTCAACTCCTCGGGCGGCTCGGCGAGCGCCGACCGCCAGTAGCGGGCGTGGGCGATCATATCGCCGCCGGCGTCGAGCCGCGCCGCCAGCTGTGCGGGCGTGCGCTCGGGTGCCGCCACGAATTCCCCGACCAGTGACCGCAATCGGTCCGCCAGCGCCTGCGCGCACGCGGCCGTGACGGTATCGCGGCGGTACTGCACCGCGATGCGCACCCGCGCTCCCACCTCGACCTCGACGGCCACCGGATAGTGCGTGAAGTTCACCGCCCGGAGGCCGTCGATCTCCAGGCCGTCGATGGTGCCGTACGCCTGCCGCAGTCCGTCCGCGTCCACCGGATAGGACTCGAAGGCCAGCAGCGAGTCGAACAGCTCGCCCGCACCCGCGGTGCGCTGAATCTCGTTGAGGCCCATGTGATGTGCGTCGAGCAGTGCGACCTGTTCGTGCTGGAGTCTGGTCAGCAGATGCCGTACCGGTTCGTCGGCGTCGAAGCGCACCCGCACCGGAATGGTGTTCGCGAACAGGCCGACCATATCGTCGACGCCGTCGAGTTGGGGCGGCCGTCCGGACACCACCGCGCCGAAGACCACGTCGTCGCGTCCCACACAGCTCGCCAGCACCAGCCCCCAGGCCGCCTGCACCACCGTGTTCACGGTGACCTCGGCGGCCGCGGCCGCGTCGAGCAGGGCGGCGGTGTCGGTTTCGGTCAGATCGGCGGTACACACCCCGTGTCCGGCATCCGGTTCCGCGGGTCCGGTGAGGACCGTGCTCACCCGGGTCGGCGACACGCCTTCCAGCGCGCTGCGCCACGCCTGGGTGGCGGCGTCCCGATCGCGGCGCGCCAGCCACGCGAGATAGTCGCGATACGGGCGCACCGGCGGCAGCACCGTCGAATCACCGTGCGCGGCATAGGAAAGCAGTAGTTCCTTCATGAGCAGTGGCATGGACCAGCCGTCCAGCAGCAGATGGTGCGCGGTCAACACCAGATGGGTGCGCCCGGAATCGGTGCGGTACACCGTGAACCGCAGCAGCGGGGGAACCGTGAGATCGAATCCGCGCCGCTGCTCGGCGGACAGCAGCGCCGCCGGATCGGTGTCGGGACCGTCGAGCACGCACCACGGCACCGCCACGCCCTCGGCCACCAGTTGCACCGGGGTGCCGTCGGCGGTGGTGACGAAGGCCGTGCGCAGCACCGCGTGCCGGTCGAGCATGCCCTGCGCGGCCCGCCGCAGCCGCTCCAGATCGACCGCGCCGGACAGTTCCATGGCCCACTGGAGCAGATACGGATCGGCCTCGGCCTCCGACACCTGGGTGAGGAACAGCAGTCCGAGCTGGAGCGGGGACAGCGGCAGCACGTCCACCAGCCCCGGATAGGCGGTCTGCCAGTGCTCGAGCTCGCCCTGGCGGACCCGCACCAGCGGGACATCGGACGGGGTCAGGCCACCGGCCGTCGGATCGTGCGCGTGATCGGCGAGGACGGTCAGCGCCGCCACCCAGTCCGCGGCCAGCTCGCGCACGGCCCCCTCGTCGAGGATCTCGGCGGCGTAGGCGAACGACGCGGACAGCCGCGCACCGGTCTCACCCTCGGCCACCACCGCGTTGACATCCACCACCGCGGGTGCGGGCATGGTCGGATCCTGTTGCGCGCGGGGCTCACCCCAGTCGGCGGTGGGTAGCCAACCGCCGTCGGCCAGGGCATCGGGGATATCGCCCGCCGAAACGCGGCCGAGATAGTTGAAGCCGACCTGCCCCAGGTCACCGGCGAGTCGCGTCCCGGCGTCCGGGTGCAGATACCGCAGGATGCCGAAGCCGATGCCGTGGTCGGGCACCGCGGTGAGCTGCTCCTTGACCGCCTTCAGCAGCGCCGCGGTCGCGGTTCCACCCTGCCACGCGGCCTCGGTGTCGATGCCGGACAGATCCAGCGCCACCGGATACATGCTCGTGAACCAGCCGACCGTGCGCGTCAGGTCGGCGCCGGGCACTACCTGCTCCTCGCGGCCGTGTCCCTCGAGTCGGATACGCGTTGCCGCGCTGTCGATTCCACGCCGGGCGCGCCACGTGCGCACCGCCAGCGCCAGTGCCGCCAGCAGACCGTCGTCGACGCCGCCCCGGTAGCGGGTGCGCAGGTCGGTCAGCACCGCGTGGGTGACGGCGGGCGGCAGTTCGACACTGAACTGCCGGACGGTCGCCGCGGTGTCGACGCGCGGGTCCAGCGGCCGGGTGCCGAGCGGGGGATCGGCGATCGCCAGGGTTCGCAGCCAGTGATCGAGTTCGTCGGCGCGGGTGGCCGCGACCTCGGCCAGGCCGTGCGCCCAACGCCGGAAGGAGGTGCCGACCGGGGGCAGGGCGATCGTCCGGCCCGCCGTGTGCTGCGCCCAGGCGGTGACCAGGTCCGATATCAGGATGCGCCACGAAACACCGTCGATCACATAGTGATTGGCGGCGAGCACGAGTGCGTCGGGGCCGTCCGGGCGGGACAGCCAGACGCAGGCGATCATCCGACCGGTGGCCGGGTCGAGGGTGTCCAGCGCGGAGTCCAGTGCGGCACCGGCGATCTCGCTCAACTCGTCGACCGTGCGGTCGGCGGGGGCGTCCACGCGGGTGAGCAGGTCGCCCGCAGCCATCGCACCGGGCGGCAGGGCGCGCAGTTCCCAGCGGCCGTCCACGCACCGCACCCGGGCACGCAACATGTCGTGGTGGTCCAGGACCGCGGTCAGCACGGCGACCAGTCCGGCCCGGTCCACCCGTTCGGGCAGGGCGAGCACCAGTTGCTGGGTGAACCGGCCGTATGAGCGGCCGTCGGCCAGATGCGCCGCGAGCACCGGGGTCAGCGGCATGTCGCCGACACCGCCGCCGGGCAGTTCCGCGAGTGCCGGCACCGCGTCCGCGCCCACCACCGCGACCCGCGCCAACGCGGCGACGGTGCGATGTTCGAACACATCGCGCGGCGTGAAGACGATACCGGCCGCGCGTGCCCGCGACACCAGCTGGATCGAGAGGATACTGTCACCGCCCACGGCGAAGAACGAGTCCTCCGCGCCGACCCGCACCCCGAGCACCTGGGTGAACAGTTCGGCGATGCTGGTCTCCAACGGCCCCACCGGATCTCGGGACACCGTCGTCTCGAACACCGGTTCCGGCAGCGCCCGCCGGTCCAATTTGCCGTTGGGGGTCAGCGGAATCGAGTCGAGCGTGATGACGGCCGACGGCACCATGTGGCCCGGCAGCGACGCGCCCGCGAAGGCGGTGAGCTCGCCCGTGTCCACGGCGACGCCCGCGCGCGGCAGCACATACGACACCAGCACCGTCGCCCCGGACGGGGCGCGGGTGCCCATCGTGGTCGCGAAGTCGATATCGGGGTGCGCGGTGAGCGCGGCGTCGATCTCGCCCAGTTCGACCCGGAAACCGCGGATCTTCACCTGGAAATCCGAGCGGCCCACGTACTCGAGCGCGCCGTCCGCGCGGCGGCGCACCAGATCTCCGGTGCGGTACATCCGTGCGCCCGCCCCGGCGAACGGTCCGGCCACGAACCGCTCGGCCGTCAGCCCCGGCCGTCCGAGATACCCCTGCGCCAGTGCGGGGCCGGACAGGTAGAGCTCACCGACAACGTCGTCGGGTACCGGACGCAGCCGCGAATCCAGCACCGCCGCACCGATACCCGGGAGCGCCGTGCCGATGGTGACGGGCTCGTCCGCGGTGAGCGCCGCGCTGCTGGTCGCGAGCACCGTCGCCTCGGTGGGGCCGTAGCCGTTGCAGAACGACCGCCCGGCCGCCCACCGGCGTACCAGGGTCGGTCCGAACGCGTCACCGGCCACCACCACGACCCGCAGCTCGTCCAGTCCGGCCGGATCGACCGTCTCCAGCGCCGCCGGGGTGATGAGCATATGGGTCACCCGCGCGCTCCGCAGCAGCCGGGCGAGATCGTCGCCGCCGAAGGCGGTCGGGGGCGCGATCACCAGGGTCGCGCCGGTGCTGAACGCGAGCAGCAATTCCAGTACGGAGACATCGAAGTTCGGGGAGCAGACGTGCAGCACCCGGGCGTGGGCGTCCACGCGATAGCGTTCCCGCGCGGCCGCCACCAGTGGCGCGAGACCGGTGTGGGTCACCACGACGCCCTTCGGGCGACCGGTGGAGCCCGAGGTGTAGATGACGTAGGCCGGATGCCGTTCGGTCAGGGTGCGCACCCGGTCCACATAGGAGACCGGATGTGCGGGCTGCCGTGCGATCCGCTCCCGCTGCGCCGGATCATCCAGTTCGAGCCAGTCGATCGCGGTATCGAGTCCGGTCGGCAGCGTCCCGGTCACCCCGAGCACCGCACCCGAGTCCGCCACGATGAACGCGGCGCGCTCCGGCGGCAGCGTCGGATCGACCGGCACGTACGCGGCGCCGGTCTTGGCGACGGCCCAGACCGCCAGCACCGATTCGACCGAGCGGGTGAACCCGATGGCGACCACGTCGCCCGGCCCGACGCCCCGGGCGATCAGCTCCCGTGCCAGCCGCGACGACGACGCGTCCAGCTCCTGATAGCTGATCTCCCGCCGCGCGCCGACCTCCCCGGTCGGATCATAGCTGATGGCAATGGAATCCGACGCGCTCTCGATCGCGCTGGTGAGCAGCTGTACGAACAGCGGGCTGCTGGACCGGCGGCGGCTGCGTTCTCGAACGGTGCGACGAACCCTGTCCATTCGAGTACTGCAATCCTCTCGCGTCGAGCCCGTGGTGTGTAGATACCGACGGACCCGGCCGTGAGTGACCGGGAAGACATCGATTCTGGGGGCATTCGGGGACATATCAGACCACAGGTTGCCCAGCCGTGCGCACTCACCCGCTTTCTTCGCAGGCCGGGACGGTCGAGGGTTGCCGATCCGTAGCCATTCGCCGAGCCGTAAACGATCTCGAGCCCCGATAGCTCATGGCTATTCCGGATTGATAGCCATAAGGGTGGGGGTGCGAAGTCGGGGTGATCCCGGATGTGTCGCGCGGGCGTCGCTCGCACACTCGAATAGTCGATATCGACTGATCCAGGAACGAGGTACCCGATGTCGGTCGGAAAATCCGCCGAGCCCCGCACCGCGGCCGCAGCGCGGCCCGCCCGTGCGCTGCTGATCGCCTTCTGCTGCGCCGCCCTGCTCGCGCTGGTGGTGCCGCCGGTATTCCCGCCCTACCTGCCGATGGTGCACCGCCCGCTGTGGGTGGTGCTCGCCGTGCTGAGCGCCGGGCTGGCGCTGTGGCTCACCGTGCGGCCCGCGCCGTCGCGGCCGGTGACGCTCGCGCTCGGCTGGTCGCTGGTGGTTCTCGCGCTGGCGCAGGCATTCGCGGTGGGCGATCTGATCGCCATGTTCGGTACCTGGCTGGTGGTGCCCGCGCTGGCGCTGCTGGCGGGGCGGGTGCGCCCGCGCACCCGGAAAGCGCTGGTGGCCGCGCACGTGGTTGCCGCGGCGTGCTGGGTCGGTGTCGCGGTGGCGATCTCGGCCATGGCCTTCGTCGCGCTGACGGCGGCCGATATCGAAACCAGCCGGGTGGCCTACGAATTGATGGCCGCCTTCGACATCACCCTGCTGCCCTGGTGTAATTTCGCCACCTTCCTCACCGGTCTCGCCCTGGGGATCACCACGCCGTGGGGTGTGATCCGGTACTACTGGCTGGCGGCCAAGCTCGTGATCGCGGTCGCGATCCTGGTGATGGCGTTCGGATTCCTGCACAACGCCCTGGAGACCGCGGCGGCGCAGGCCGCGGTGCTGGCCGATACCGGCGGCACCCCGGCGGATCTCACCGCGGCGGCCGATGTGGCGCTGTGGGGGTTCGCCGCGTCGGCCGTGAGTCTGATCGGCGCGGTGCTGCTGTCGCTGTACAAGCCGGGCGGCACCACGCCATGGGGTCGAAAGTCGGTGACGGGCAAGCGAGTTCGGCAGCCTGTGCACGCGGCCGTGGTGGCCGGTACCCGGATGGTCGCGGACGGCACTGTCGACCTCACGCTGCGCGCCGCGGATGACGATGGCCTGCCGCCCTGGGAGCCCGGCGCGCATATCGACGTGGTGCTGCCGTCGGGGCGGGTGCGGCAGTTCTCGCTGCACGGCGACCCCGCCGACACCGGGTGCTACCGCATCGCGGTGCTGAAGGAACCGCGAGGCCGGGGCGGTTCGCTCGAGATCCACCAACTGCGTGTCGGCGACCGCGTCGGAATCCGTGGACCGCGCAACAACTTTCCGCTCGTCGACGCTCCGTCCTATCTGTTCGTCGCGGGTGGGATCGGGATCGCCCCCTTCCTGCCCATGATCCGGCGCCTGCAGGCCCGGGGCGCGGACTGGCGACTGGTGTATCGCGGTCGATCCCTGGCGACCATGGCCTTCGCGCCGGAGTTGCGGCACCGGTACCCGGAGCGGGTGACGCTGCTGCCCGCCGACACCCGGGCTCGCCCGGATATCGCGGCACTGCTGCGGGACACCGCGCCCGGCGTCGCGGTGTACTGCTGCGGCCCCACCGAACTGCTCGACGCCGTCACCGCGACCATGGCGGCGGCCTGCCCGCACGGCTCACTCCACCTGGAGCGCTTCGCGGCCAGTGCGCGCGCCGGCGTCGAGAACACGGCCTTCGACGCCGAACTGCGCCGCACGGGGGTGGTGGTGCGGGTGCCGGAGGATCGGACGCTGCTCTCGGTCCTGCGGGATGTCGATCCGGCGGTCGACCTGTCGTGTGAGGACGGCGTCTGCGGCAGCTGCGTCACCCGGGTGCTGGCCGGACGGCCGGACCATCGCGACGATGTGCTGGGCCCGGGCGAACGCCAGCGCACCGATATCATCTACCCCTGCGTATCGCGAGCGCACGGGCAGCGCATCGTGCTCGACATCTAGGACGGGCGAGAGGAGGTACCGGGTGGCGAACCGGGATCCGCTGCGTAACTGGCTCGCCCTGACCGTGCTCGCGTACCTCCTCGAAAGGCCCATGCATCCTTATGAATTGGGCAAACTGCTGAAGGATCGCAATGCCGCCCGCAGTATGGACTACAAGCACGCTTCGGTGTACATGGTCGTCGAACAGCTGGTTCGCGTCGGCTATGTCGAAGCCCAGCGCACCGAACGGCAGGGCCAGCGGCCCGAACGCACCGTCTACCGGCACACCGAGGCCGGGCGGGTCGCACTGCGGGAGCGGATGCGGGAGCTGGTGGCCTTGCCCGCCAAGGAGTATTCGCATTTCCAGGCCGCGCTCTCGCTGATCGTCGTGCTGCCGCCGGACGAACTCCCCGACCTCCTCGACCGTCGCCGTCGCGCGCTGAACGACGCGGCCGCCGAACTGCGAACGACCGTGCGGGCGGCCGAGGGCGTCGATCCCATCTTTCTCATCGAGTGCGACTACCGCCTGGAACTCATCGAGGCCGAACTCCGCTTCATCACCCGCTTCGACGAGCACCTGCGCCGCGACTCCCGTTCGCTGGGCGAGTTCTGGCACGATCTACACGAACGCTGACGGTGTCGCGCGGGTTCAGGCGTTGCTGCCGACCCGATCTCGATCGGTCGGTTCCCGGTGTCCGCGCCCGGATTCCCACAGTGGTCCGAAGACGAACCACAGCCCGGCGACCACCCAGACGCGGCCGATCCACCAGATGAGGGTCTGATCCTGCTCCGGCGAGGCGATGAACAGGACGAGGAGCCCCAGGGTCGCGGAGCTGATGGTCGCGGCGTTCACCACCCGCAGCCACTCCTGCCAGAGGTATCGGCGGCGAGCCGGGCCGGATTTCGGTGCCCGCACCGGCGGCGGGCCGCCCGCGAAGCGGTGGGCGAAGCGGGCGTCGGCCCAGCGCACCAGCGTCGGACCGAAGGCCACCGAGAAGCCGAGGTAGACACCGGCCAGCCCGTGGGTGGCATCGGCGACCGCGCCGCGATGCAGATCGATGGCGGTGGCGACCACCAGCACCACATCCAGCAGCGGAATGCCCAGCAGCACAGCGGTACTCAGCCGCCGCAGGCGCGCGAGATAACGCAGTGCCAAGCCCAGCCCGAGCAGCACCCACAGGCCGACCTCGCAGCCCAGGATGACTCCGGCGATGGGGTGTTCCCCCAGTAGTTCGAACATCGCGCGACCCCTCGTATTAGCTCAACCGTGCTAGAACAGGACTTCAATCTAGCACAGTTGAGCTAATATGGAATCCGTGCCGAAGACCATCGACCAGAACCAGCGCAGAGCCGAGGTGGCCGCCGCCGTCTGGCGGCTCATCGTGGACAGCGGCGTCAGTGCCGTATCCCTGCGCACGGTCGCCGCGGAGGCGGGCATCGTGCTCGGATCGCTGCGGCACAGCTTCCCCACCAAGGCCGATCTGCTCGCCTACTCGATGGAGTTGGTCCACACCAACGCCGAGCGGCGGGTGCGCGGCCACGCGGGCGTGACCGATCCCGTGGACATGGTCACCGCCATGCTGCTCGAACTGCTGCCCGCCGACGACACGCGCCGCACCGAGATGCGCGTCAATGTCGCGCTCATCGCCGAATCCCCGGCCCATCCGCGACTCGCCGAACTCGCCGAGCGATCCCAGCGCGCCATCGCCACCCTCTGCCGCCAGCTGTGCCACCACCTCGCCGAGACCGGCCACCTGCACGCCACCCGCGACCCCGACACCGAGGCCGCCCGCCTGCACGCGTACATCGACGGCATCGCCCTGCACGAACTCGTCACCCCCACCGATGCCGCACGCATCGAAGCGACCGTGCGCGCCTACCTGAAAGACCTTGCGGGACCGAGGCGTTGACGCTCGGAGACGTCGATGATCGGATGCGGTGGATAAGCGGATGCGTCGACGCCCGGACGCTTGACAGCCGGCTGCGTCGACGCGCGGCTGCGTCGACCGCCGAGCCATTGGCGTGCCGAGCCATTGACGTGCCGAGCCATTGACGCGCCCAGCCATTGACGCGCCCAGCCAATGACGCGCGAAGCTGCTGATGTCCGGAGCTGCCGACTTCCGGAGCCGCTGGTGCCCCGAACCAGCGGCTCCCCGAAGCAGTCGATGACTCCGCGGTGTCGCGAGAGGGCGAACCGGCAATGCCTCCGTGCCGTCGACATCTGGGTGATACGGACCGGCACGGTCGGACGTCGACGGGCAGCGGCCCCTCAGCGCGGCGCGGTGGACACCTGCGCCGAGGTACCGCGGCGACCGAGTACGAGCACGCCCGCGGCGACGGTGACGAGCAGCGCGCCGCACCACAGCGCCGCCACCGGTCGCCGCGTGGCGTCCACGAGCATTCCGGCGGCCACCGGACCGAGTACCGCACCGAGATTGAAGGCGGTGGTCGCCAACGCACCCGCGATACGGGGCGCGGCCGGTGCGGCCGTCCCCACGATCGTGGCGATCAGCGTCGATCCGACGCCGAAGGCGAGCGCGCCCGCCACCGCCGCCGTGACCGTCAGCCCGACGAGCGTATGCGCGGTCAGGGCGGTGACAGCCCAGACCGCGATGAGCGCGCCGGTGCCGCCGGTGACGATCCGGTCGCGGTACCGGTCGCTGTACCGCCCCGCGACCGTCACCCCGGCGAAGGAGCCGATGCCGAACAACGCCAGCACCACCGGCACCCAGTACGGATCCACACCGAGACCGGCGGTGATGGTGCCGAGATAGGTGAAGGCGGCGAACGTCGCGGCATTGACCAGGATCGCGATCAGCCCGGCACGGACCACCCGGCGGTCGGCGACCACCGCCCACTCGCGTCGCACCGCCGTTCGCGGTGCGGCCGATTCGTCGCCGCCGCGCGGAACGAGCGCCCACACCGGCACCAGCAGCAGCGTGCTGACGGCCGCGACGGCCCAGAAGGCGGACCGCCATCCCCACAGCTGTCCGAGCAGCGTCCCCGCGGGCACCCCGACAATGCAGGCCACCGTCACCCCCGAGACCACGACCGCGGTCCCACGACCCACCAGCGCCGGACCGACCCAGCGTGGCAGCGCGGCCAGCACGATCGCCAGGAATCCGGCGTTCGCGATCGCGGCGAACACCCGTGTCGCCAGCAGTACTCCGAAATCCGTTGTCGTAGCGCCGATCACGTGGACGGCGCCGAACAGGCCGAGGAATGCGGTGACCGCGATCCCGACCGGCAGGCGACTCGCCACCATGGCCATGGTGGGCGCACCGAGCACCATTCCCGCGGCGAACAGCGAGGTGAGCAACCCGGCGGTGCCGAGCGAGACCCCGAGATCCGGCGCGATGCGGGGCAGCAGCCCCGACAGCATGAACTCCGACGTTCCCTGCGCGAAGACCGCGGCGGCGAGAACGTACACCACGAAGGGCATGAGAGCAGACTCCCCGTATTCGAGGCGCGGTCGTGTCGACGCGCCCGAGATGGTTGTGGAACAACACATCCGGCGTCGCGACGCAGCCTGACCACCGGTCGCTCACGGACCGGCGGACCTGCGCTCGCCACGCCGACCGACCCGTGGGCCGGTCGGCTATCGTCTGGACGCCTCCGGGGAATTCACGTCGCACACCGTAACAACTCGGGTGCCGCGCACCAACCGATTTGTGATCCGCGCCCCGTAGAGCATCCAGGACGCGTTCGATGCCGCCCGGTCCGGCGGCAAGCGGGTGTCGCTACCGCGTCCGTGCTGTGCGGAACGAGTCGCCGGTCGCGGTAACGGTTTCGGGTCAGTGCTCGGCGGATTCGGCGGTATCGCCGAACTCCTCCAGCGTGGCCAGTTGGAGGTGGATGTAGGCCGCGATGCGGTGGCGGGCGGAGGCGGGCAGGCGCTGTGCGTCCGCCGCGGTGAAGACCAAGTGGGCGAAACGGTCGGCATCCAGATCGCCCGGATCGGGGGTGCCGGGGACGACGCCCAGGTGGGGGCGGGTGGTGGACGCGGCGTGATCCGGTTCGTCGGGATCCGCCGCGGCCAGAGCGGTGCGCACCATGGTCCGACACTAACCCCGGGGCGGGGCGGGGGCCATGGGGGAGAGAACGGTTGGCGCGGGTGCGCCACGGTCGGTGGTGGACGACACATCGGCGCCTGGTTACCGAGAGGCAACATTCGTGGGGGCGGGGGCGATAGAGCTGAAGAGACGGTCGGCACCCCGGCTGCCTCGCCGGTCGGGGCGGACGTCGGCGTTCATCCCGGCGCGTCCCCCTGCCAGAGGAGCATCCATGGATTCGAAGGTCTGGACCAGCTGGACAGCGATCGCCGCACTGTCGGTCGCTGTACCCTATTCGATCGCGAACGCGGTGGTGGACGGCTGGTTGCGACATCCGGATCCCGGTACGCTCCAGGTGCTCACCGCCCCGCTGCAGGGCCTGGCCGCGGTCGCGCTCTGCCCGCCGTGGTGGCTGGGAGTGGGCTGCGTGCTCGCCGCACGGGCCGTGCCCGCCCGGCTGTTGTGGAGCGCGGCCGCTCCGGTCGGTGCACTGCTATCCGCCGGGATTGCGGTGTGGTTCAAGCAGATCGGCTTCTCCGGTGCCTCCGCGTGGCTGGTCGGCGCGCTGATTGCGCTGTGCGGCTTGATATTTCAGTTCAGCACGCTGCGATACCCGTATACCATGCCGCCGGCCGGGGTGTCGGAGCGACCGCCCAGCAATCCCGCTGTGGTGCGGCGCTCTGCCAACCCGCCACTCCCGCAGCGGTTCTGCGATGCCACGCCGTTCATCGACCGGCGTACGCATCGGCCCACCTACCGCCCGCTGGCCGCCCGCGGCCCCTATCGCGCACTGTCGTAACCAGGTGGTGGCACCGGGCGACCGGGTGGCGGATCGTAGAGGTATGGCCCGCTTCGGGGCAGGAAAGACGAGGGAGATGAACGACAATGGGGTTGTTCGACATAGCTCCGGACGCGACACCCGACGACGATGCCGTCGAGCGCGCCCATGATCCGCGGCGATGGACGGTACCGCAGCAGGCGAACCGCCCGGAGGTCGCCGATGCGGCGGTATTCACGGTCGCCGAGGGCGGTATCGCGGCGCGCGGCGCGCCGGAGGACGCCGATATCGACGCGGCGCCCGGCATTCTCGCCCAGGGGGTGTACGCGGGAACCGGTCCCGAGCAGCATCTGCTGGAGGGGCCGCGCTGGACGGTCCTCGGCGTCGATCCTCCGGTAGCGGGCGGTCGGCGCTACCTCGACCTGTATGCCGGCGTCCTGCACCACAGCGAAACCGGAGGGGGACAGGACTTTCACAGCCTCCGCTTCGCGTGTGCCGACCGGCCCGGCCTGCATGTGCTGCGCGCCGAGGCGGACGCCGGGCGGCTGGACCCCGGCCCACCGCTGCATCCACCGCCGCCGGAACCCGGGGTGCGGCATACCGAACTCGCCGCGATCTCCCCGCATCCGGGCGCCGAAACGCGCTGTCTGCGAGTCGAATCCGATGACACCGGCGGTGGGATCGCCGCGGCGGCCTCCCAGCGGCTCACCGCGGCCGACGGCACCGCGCGCCTGGACCGCATCACCGCCTGCGCCACCGACGCGGACGGCGGCGGCGCGAGCCGCGCCCTGCGCGAGCTGCGCCACGCCTGGGAGGCGGGGGTGGACGAGCTGCTCGCGCAGCACCGCCGGGTGTGGGCGCGGCGCTGGTCCGCCGTCGGCATCGAACTGCCCGACGATCCGGAAGTCGAACTGGGCGTGCGCTTCGCGCTCTTCCAACTTTGGAACAACGCGGGCGCGCACGGCGAATCCGCGGTGGGCGCGCGCGGCATCTCCGGTTCCGGCTATCGCGGCCACGTGTTCTGGGACGCCGACGCCTTCGTGCTGCCCGCCATGGCGAGTATCGATCCCGCCGCCGCCGAGGCCATGATCGCCTACCGGCTGCGGCGGCTGCCGGGCGCGCGTGCCCGCGCGCGCGCCGATGGCCGCGTCGGTGCGCGCTTCCCCTGGGAGTCGGCCGCCGACGGCTTCGACGTCACCCCGCGCAGCGGATTCCTCGGCGGCACCGAGGTTCCCATTCTCACCGGCGACCTCGAGGAGCACATCACCGCCGATGTGGCCTGGGCGGTGGATCATTTCGCCGAATGGTGCGGGCGTCCCGATTTCGCGCACACCACCGCGCGTGAGCTGCTCACCGAGACCGCCGCCTACTGGGCCGCGCGGGTGCGGGTGGACGCGGACGATCGCGGCCACATCGACCGCGTGATCGGCCCGGACGAGTACCACGAAACGGTCGACGACAACGCCTACACCAATGTCATGGCTCGCTGGAATCTGCGCCGCGCCGCCCGTCTGCATCCCCGGAACGCCGAGGAGGCAGCGGAATTCGCGCACTGGCGGGAGCTGGCCGAGCGCATCGTGGACCAGGCGCACCCGGACGGCCGCTACGAGCAGTTCGCCGGATACTTCGAGCTGGAACCGCTCACCATGGCCGACGTCGGCGCCCGGCCGCCGGTGGCGGTGGACGTCCTGCTCGGGCAGCGTCGGGTGACGGGCTCGCAGTTGATCAAACAGCCCGACGTGCTGATGCTGCACCACCTGGTGCCCGAGGAGACCGTGCCCGGTTCGCTGCCGGTCAACCTCGACTTCTACGGTCCGCGTACCGCGCACGGCTCCTCGCTGTCACCCGCCGCCATGGCCGCGCTGCTGGCACGCGCCGGACGTGCCGACGCCGCGCTGGAGATGCTGCGCGCGGCGCTGCGGCTCGATCTCGACGATCGCACCGGCAGCACCGCGGTGGGCCTGCACATGGCCACCGTGGCCGGAGTCTGGCAGGCGATGCTGACCGGCTTCGCCGGGGTCCGGGTGCGCGACGGCGTGCTGCGGGTGCGGCCGGTGCTGCCGGACCGCTGGCCGCGGCTGCGGCTGGCGTTCCACTGCCTGGGTCGTCGCATCCGGCTCGACATCACCCACACCGGTGTCGGCGTGCACAGCGACGGCCCGGTGACCATGGCGGTCGGCGACCGCGCCGCACACCCCGTCGTCGGCGCGGCCTGGTGGCCCACCGATGAGGAGACCCCATGACCGATATCCTGGTCCGGCCCGCGCCCACCACCGAGGTGATCGCGGCCGACCTGGCCCGATCCCTGCGACTGGGCACCCGGTACACGCCGAAGGACGCCTCGGACGCCGAATTCCTCGACGCCCTGGACGATCCCGACGTGCTGATGGGCGTCGTCGGATTCGACGACGACGTCTGGTGGCTGCTCCAACATGCGCGCGATCCCCTGGTTCTGGTCCCCGCCGTGGTGACACCGCGGCCCGGCGGCACGCCCGGGGCCATCGAACGCGTGCTGCTGCCGCTCGACGGCACCGAGGAGGCGGCGCGGGCGGTCGCCGAGACCGCCGGGCTGTTCCACACCGCCGGAATCGAACTCGTCCTGCTGCACGTGTTCGACGAACGCACCGTTCCGGCGTGCTGGGACCAATCCGCGCACGCCCGCGAGGCGTGGGAGACGGAATTCCGGGCGCGGTTCTGCCGCCCCCTGGTACCGCACCCGCACCCCGAGATCACCCTGTGCAGCGGTGAACCCGGCGAGCATGTGGTCGAGGTGGCGGCGCGGGAGGCCGATCTGGTCGTCCTGGGCTGGTCGCGGCGACTGGCCCCCGATCACGCCCGCACCGTGCGCGCGGCGGTCGACGCGGCGGCGGTCCCGGTGATGGTGATCCCCGTGCGGACCCGATTGTGCTCGGTCATAAGCGATTCGGCCGCGACTGGTGAATAGACCGGGAACCGGTGCATTCGGATCCCCGCGGCCGCGCGGATCGGTAGAACGGAGCGATCCCGACCGGATTGGTGTGCGCGGGCCCGGCAAGGAGTGGCGCTGCGGTGGTGACCGATGTCTTCGATGCGGCCGCTGAGATAGCGATTCCGAGGCATGCGCTGTGGGCGCTGCTGCTCGAACCCGAGACCTATCCACGCGTCTACCCCGGGATCGGTGCATGCGAACAGGTGGGCGTGGTCGAGGGAAATCCGCTGGTGCTCTTCCGCATCGGCACCCCGGACACCGGAATCGCCATCCTCGAGGTGCGGGTGCGGGCGGGCCGCGCGGGGGAGAGCCTGGAACTGCAGTGTCCGGCCCGCGGCAGCTTCGTGACCGTGCGGATGGTCGGCGACGACGCGCGCACGCGGGTGACGGTGACCTGCTTCGCCGTCGGGCGGCTGCATCCCCGGCTGGCGGAGTTGCCGAAATCCGCGGTGGTGCGCTGGATTCGAACCGGATTGGAGCGCGCCGCCGATATCGTGCGGGGGAAGGCGACGTCGGTCGCGGTCAATGGCGAGGACTCAGGGGTACGGCGCGCGGTCGGGGTGGCCCGGCAGGTGCTCGAGACCGGTGTGGTGGGCCCGAGCCGTCCCGACGTGGTGGTCCGGCAACTGCGCGGACTGGCGCGCTGGGGGTTCAATCTCGCGGGCGCCTACGCCGCCGGAGCCGCCCGCGCGCCGCATCGCGTCGCCGTGGTGGACGGGCACGGCAGCCGCACCTACGCCGAGATCGACCGGCGCAGTGACGCATTGGCCCACGCCATGGGCGCGCTCGGGCTGCGCTTCGGCGACGCGCTCGGCCTGCTCGCGCGCAATCACGCGGGGATGGTCGAAACCATGGTCGCCGCCGGGAAACTCGGCGTGGACACGGTGCTGCTCAATGCCGGACTGTCGGCGCGGCGGATCGAGGAGATCGTGCAGCGCGACCGGCTCTCGGCCCTGTTCGTCGACGGTGAGCTGGAATCGCTGGTCGGCTACCTGCACGAGGGCATCCCCCGGGTGACGACGGACGGCGACCGGCCCACGGCCGGGCGGCTCACCATCGATGATCTGATCCAATTGGGGGCGAAGGGGTTTCGCAAACCGCCGCAGCCCGGTCGACTGGTGGTGCTCACCTCCGGCACAACCGGCGCGCCCAAAGGCGCGCGGCGACCGAACGCGCGGGGTTTCGGCGCCCTCGCCGCGCTGCTCTCGCGCATTCCGCTGCGGATGAACGACACCATGCTCATACCGGCCCCGCTGTTCCACACCTGGGGGCTGTCCGGACTGCAACTCGGCGCGGCGCTGCGGGCCACCGTGGTGCTGCCCGCGCGGTTCGACGCGGAGGACACCCTGCGCCTCGTCGCCGAGCACCGGGTCACCACCCTGCTGGTGGTGCCGACCATGGCGCAGCGGCTGCTCGACCTGCCGACCGCGGTGCGGGCGCGCTACGACACCTCCAGCCTGCGCATCGTGGCCAGTTGCGGTGCGCCGCTGGCGGGTTCGACGGTGCTGCGCTTCCTGGACACCTTCGGCGACATCCTCTACAACATCTACGGTTCGACCGAGGTGTCGTGGGCGACCATCGCCACGCCGGAGGATCTGCGCATCTCTCCCATGACGGCGGGGCGACCGCCGCTGGGCACGAAGATCGCGGTACTGGGCGACGATCGGCGGCCGGTGCCGGTGGGCGTCACCGGCCGCATCTTCGTCGGCAACCAGATGCTGTTCGACGGCTATGTCAATGCCGTGCCACCCGAGGAGAACGACGGACTGCTGGATACGGGCGATCTCGGCTATCTGGATGTGAGCGGGCGGCTGTTCATCGTGGGCCGGGAGGACGAGATGATCATCTCCGGCGGGGAGAACGTCTTCCCGCGTCCGGTGGAGGAGGCGCTCGCCCAGCTGCCCCAGGTCAACGAGGTCGCGGTGGTGGGCGTGCCCGATCCGGACTTCGGACAGCGCCTGGCGGCGTTCGTGGTGCGCAATGCCGGGGCCGGGCTGGACTCGGAGATGGTGCGCCGCTACCTGCGCCACCGCCTCGGCCGCGTCTCGGTACCGCGCGATGTGGCCTTCGTCGACGGTCTGCCGCGTGGCGAGACGGGCAAGGTGCTCAAGCGCCTGCTGACCGCGCCGGAGGACGGGGACGTAGCGGCGGCATCCGGCGAGGCGATCCGGCTCGGAGAATGACGTACGGCGGCCGGGCAGCACCCACACGGCGCTGGGGTATCGCGATGCCGACGTGCTGAGACGCTCACCCGCCGAACCGGCGCTGGCGAGTCGCGACGCCGACGCGACGCGATGCCCGCCGAACCGGCGCTGGCGAGTCGCGGCGTTGAGCGCGGGCCATCCCGGCATTCGAGAGGGGGTGTCGTGTGGCCTAGGACGTCGCGGCCACCAGACGGGCCACGGCCTCGTCCACCGGGGTCTGTCCGCCGGTGAGTTCGACGAGCATCCGGTCGAGGCGTGGTTCGTGCAGGGCGGAGGCGAGGAAGGCGGCCACGTCGTCGCGACGCACGCTGCCGTACTCGATGGCGAGCCCGGCGTTGACCCGGCCGGTGCCGGGATAGTCGATGAGTGTGCCCGGGCGGACGATGAGCCAGTTCAGGTCGGTGCGGGCCAGATAGGCGTCGGCGATCTTCTTGACCCGCATGTAGTGCTCGAAACCCTCGGTGGTTTCCCGGTTTCGCCCTGCCTCCGGGAATACCGAGACCAGCACGAATCGCGACACCCCGGCCAGCGCCGCGGCATCGGCGGCCTTCTCCAGGCCCTTGCCGTCGATGGCGGTGGTCTGATCCATGCCGGTGCCGTGCGCCCCCGCCGAGAACACCACGGCATCGTGCCCGGCCAGCTTCTTCGCCAATTCGTCGACGGAATCGTGGATGAGATCCCCCGGCACCGGCACGGCGCCGGATTCCCGCACGGTCTCGACCTGTTCGGGATTGCGATACATCCCGCTGACCTCGTCGCCGCGGTCGGTCAGCAGCCGCGCGAGCCGCCGTCCGACACCCCCGGCCGCACCGATCTGGAAAACCTTCATATCCCGATCATGCCTGTGGCCGTGCGGCGGAGACCAGTCGGCCACGCGCCTACGACGCATCCCGCTCGGGCGTCGGCTGTTCGGTGGCCTCGATGAGGGCGCGCAGGGTGGCGAGTTCGGCATCCAGGGCGTCGCGGCCCGCGGCGGTGATGGCGAGCCAGGTCTTGGGTCGGCCGCGGCCGGTGACCCGGTTGCCCGTGATCAGCCCGGCCTGTTCGAGCACCTTCAGATGCCGGTTCAGATTGCCGTCGGTGAGGCGCAGATTGTCCCGCAGCACACCGAATTCCATGGAGACACCGGAGCGCAACAGGGCCAGGATGCCGAGCCGGGTGCGCTGGTGCACGACATCGTCGAGGTCGAGCGACGGGTGCGGGTCGCTCATGCGGCGGTACCGGCGTCGGTGCGGACCAGTTCCACCATGGCGGCCAGCGCGGCGGTGACACCGACCACCAGGGCGAGCAGCGCGTACCCGTGCTCGGGTTCGGTGATGCCGACGATGACCGCGACCGCGATGCTGGCCAGGGCGACCGCGGCCGTGGTGAGCGACCGCAGTGCCGCCGCGAAGACGGCGAGTCCGATGCCGACGGCCAGCCAGGGGGCCACCAGCGCCCACTCACCCCGGTAGAACCAGCCGAGCAGTTGCGTGGATACCAGCAGACCCAGTGCGGCCAGTATGACGATGCCGCCCCGCAGATCCGGGAGCTGCACTCGGCGGGTGGAGAAGTACCACCCGCAGGCGAGCGCGGCGGCGAGGGAGACGACGATCCAGTACCAGCCCATGGCGTTCGTACCCTCGAACAGGATGGCGGCCGGTACCGACGCGAGGGTGGTGACGGCGATGCACAGCATGGGGAACCACATGGGGGCGGCCAGCTTCCAGCCGCGTCGGGTGAGGTGTTCCATATCGTCCACCAGTTGCCGGGCCTGCTCGGAACCGGGATTACTTTGTGATGCAGAGTTCATATATTCACTTTGCGCCGCAAAGCTACGCCGGTCAAGGCGTGGCGAGGCCCCTTGACGCGGCGGCGTCCGGAAAACTGAGCAGCATCCGGCCTCCCGTCCGGAAGGATGGAACAAGCGCAGGTCAGCGCGATTTCGCTGGCTCCCACGCAGCGGCGGAACGCGAGTTGTCGCCCGCCGTCGCACCGATGACGCTGGAGGTATGGACTTCGAGCGATACGCCCACTTCCTCCCCGCCGACTACCGCCGCGAACCCCTGCCGCCGCCGACCTCCACCTGGTGGTCCTGGCGCGGTCGCCGCGTGCACATCGCCCGGGCGGACGCGCCCGAATCGCCCGCGCGCGCCCTGGTGATCCACGGCGCGGGCGGCTACTCGGCCGCGCTGTGGCCGCTGACGGCGCTGGCCGCGAGGGCCGGGATCGAGGTGCTGTCCCCGGATCTGCCGCTCTACGGCGACACCGTCGAACCCGATCCGGCCGGGGTGCGCTACGGCGACTGGGTGGAGTCGCTGTGTGATCTCGTCGTCGCCGAACGGGATCGCGACGAGCGCCCGCTGCTGCTGTTCGGCGCGAGTATGGGCGGCATGCTGGCCTACGAGGTCGCGGCGCGCACCGGGGGGATCGCCCACGTGGTCGCCACCTGTCTGCTCGACCCCGCCGATCCGGCGGCGCGGCGGGCGGCCGCGCGCATCGGTGCCACGGCCGCGCTCGCGCCGGTGCTGCGAGCGCTCGACCCGCTCCTCGGACGGGTGCGCGTCCCCATTCGCTGGCTGGTCGATATGCGGGCGATGAGTCTGAATCCGGAACTGTCGCGGCTGTGCGCCACCGATCCGCGGGGCGGCGGCGTCCACATCCCGCTCGGATTCCTCGCCAGCTTCCTGACTTTCGCGCACACCCCGCCGGAACGCTATACGGCCGCGCCGGTCACCCTCGTGCACCCGGCCGCCGACCGGTGGACGCCGCCGGAACCGAGTCTGCGCTTCCTCCGCCGGATCGCCGCGCCCACCGAGGCGGTGCTGCTCACCGGCTGCGGCCACTATCCGATCGAGGAACCCGGCCTGACCGAACTCGCGGGCGCGCTGCGCTCCGTGCTCGCGGCCGTCACCGGATCGGGAACCAACAGTTCGGCGAAGCGCACCAGTTGATCGGTATCGATCGTGTGCCGGGTGAGCACCCGGTGCAGATGCGCGTCGACCGCGTGCACCAGCGTCCGGGCCGCCAGTTCGACATCCTCGCCACCGCGCCCGCATCGTTCCAGGTGGTAGGCGACCTCATCGACCAGATGGTCCTCGAACGCGCGCAGCGCCGTCACCTCCTCCGGCAGCCGCGGCGCGAGCCGGTGCAGCAGGCCGTGCAGCGCCGGGCGATCGCGGTGCAGGTCGGCCACCGCGTCCAGAATGGCGTACAGGGTCTCCGGGAACGACGGCCGCTCGACGCGCAGCCGCCGGAACACCGCACCCAGGCGGCGTCCGCCCTCCTCGACGTGCGCGTGCGCCAGCGCGCGCAGGATGGCGTGCTTGTTCGGAAAGTATTGGTACACCGTGCCGATCGACACCCCGGCCCGGTCGGCGATGCGATTGGTGGTCGCCGCCAGCCCCTCCCGGGAGAACACCTGCGCGGCGGCCTCCAGCACCACCGCCACGGTCTCCCGAGACCGGCGCTGGCGTGGCTGTTTTCGCGGTGTGTCGATGCTTCGAGCATAGCCGTCGGGGCGGTGATGACATTAGCCGATCTTGGACGGGACGTTCGTCCCTACCGGCGCCTCGGCCGTCGTGGTGGTGTGGGCGATTCAGGCCGCGAATCGACGCGGCCCCGAACCGGTTCGAGGAGTGCGGTGTGCGCGCATTGACGCAGCGAGAGATCTTGACCGAGTTGGAACCCGTGGCCGGGGAGTGCGTGAACCGGCATCTGAAGATGGCCAAGGACTGGCATCCGCACGATTACGTGCCCTGGGACGAGGGCCGCAATTTCGCGATGCTGGACGGCGTGGACTGGGAGCCGGGGCAATCCCGGCTCAGCGACGTGGCCAAGGCGGCGCTGGTCACCAATCTGCTGACCGAGGACAATCTGCCGTCCTACCACCGCGAGATCGCGGAGAACTTCTCGCAGGACGGGGCCTGGGGGACGTGGGTGGGGCGCTGGACCGCGGAGGAACAGCGGCACAGCGTCGTCCTGCGCGACTATCTGGTGGTGACCCGCGGCGTCGATCCGGTGGCGCTGGAGCACGACCGCATGACGCATATGACCAACGGATTCGGCGCCCCGGCCGCCGCCCTCGACGACGGCCTGGGGTTCCTGCACTCGGTGGCCTACGTCAGTTTTCAGGAACTCGCCACCCGGGTGAGCCACCGCAATACCGCGCGGGTGTGCGACGACCCCGTCGCCGACCGCATGCTGCAGCGCATCGCGGCCGACGAGAACCTACACATGATCTTCTACCGCACCATGTGCGGCGCGGCCCTGGATCTGGTGCCGGACCAGGCCATGCAGGCCATCGACACCATTGTCGAGAACTTCCGCATGCCGGGCGCGGGCATGCCCAACTTCCGCCGCAACGGCGTCCTCATGGCCAAACATGGCGTCTACGATCTGCGCCAGCATCTGGAAGAGGTGCTCATGCCCGTGGTGCGGCAGTGGAACATCTTCGACCGCAACGACTTCGGTGCGCGCGGTGAACAGGCGCGGGAGCGGCTGGCGGCCTTCCTGGAGGACCTGGAGACCGTCAAGATCCCCCGATTCGAGGAGCAGCGCGATCGGGCGCTGGCGCGGGAACAGGCACGGAGCGCGTCACCCGCCGATCCGGTCCGCTCGTCACGATGAGCCCGCCGTGGCCCCCGAGACGAGGATGGACACGATCCAGGTGAAACCCTGGCCCAGTGCGGTCATCCAGTCGCCGACATTGAACGAACCCATGGCGGATTCCCTCCGTTCTCGTCAGGGATGGACCTCGTCGCCCGCCGCGGTGAGATCGCAGGAGTCGTCATTGCTGCGATTGGCACCCGTGGAGATGATGACGGCGAAGACCTTCTTGCAATTCTGCTCACCCATACCCGCGGTGTTGTACGCGATGGTCGAACCGCGCAGGATGAGCTTGCCCATTCCGGGATTCACCGCATCGGTGAATTGGTAGGGAAGCGTGTCGAGATAGGCGGGGGCGATATTGATCCCCCCGCCTCCGTCGGACGCGGTATTGCCGGTCACCGCGGTGTCGATGAGTACCACCTCACCGACCCCGCGAATATCGAGACCGCCGCCGCGCCCGGCGAATCCGCCGATCCGATACCAGCTGCGATGCGGATTGACGACATGATTGTCGGTAATGGCCGAGCGGGTGAAGACACAGGTGTTGTCGCAGCGGACGCCGCCCGCCTCGCCCGCGGCATTGCCGGTGACAATGCTGTCGGTCATCCGCATATCGGCCACCGGGATATTGAAGATGCCGCCGCCGTAGTCGGCGGCATTGCCGGTGACGAGCACCCGGTCCAGGCGCAGTCGGCCGGAGTTGGCGATACCGCCGCCGCCGGTTTCGAAGAACGGTATCTCGTGCTGGGCGGCGCTGCCCCCGGTGACGGTCAGATCGCTGATCGACACGGTGGCGGTGGTGAGCATGACCCGGTCGATGTGCGCGGCATCGATGACGGTGCGGTCGCGGCCCGCGCCGACCAGGGTGGTGTCGGCGGTGATATCGAGATCGCCGGTGGTCGGATCGATGAACGGGCCGTTGACATTCCACGGATTCGGCGGCACGGTCAGCACATAGCGACCCTCGGGAATGTGAATGGTGCTGCCCGCCCGCACATTCGCGGCCTGGACGGCGGCCCGCAGCGTGCATTCCCCTGCCTCCGTGCGGCACTGCCCGTCGAAGGGGTTCGCCGCCGGTGCGTCCGCCGTGGTGGATACGGTGAATACGGCCGGGCCCGCCGAACCGGTGTCGGCCGCGGCGTACGGCGAGGCGGTGCACAGGGCGAGGAGAATTCCGGTGAGGACGCTGGATATTGTGGAGATCTTCATACGCACAACTACTCTCGCATTGGTGCTTTCCGGTGTAGCAGAAGGCGTCCGGGTGGCGAGGTAGAACGATCGGATTACTGTCGAGTGCACAACGGCGGCGGAGAAATCCTGGCATATTGCCGGATGGACGGTTTTCGAACCGAACTGGCAGGGTATGGACAATTCCTGTGCCGAATCCGGAGTGTCATGATCAGCAACGAACACACCCGCCGCAGCACCGCCCGCATGGCGGCTCCGCTGGTCGCCCTGCTCGCCTGTGTCGCCGCCGCGACGGGAATCGCTCGGGCACAACCGGATTCGATGACCTGGTATGTGCGCGCGGGAGCCACGCCCGGTGGGTCGGGGGAGGCGGGCGCGCCCTTCGAGAGCCTGGCTCGGGCCGCAGCGGCCTCCCGCGCGGGCGACACCATCGTGATCCAGCCCGCGGCCGCGGCCCTGGACGGCGGCATCGCGCTCAAGCCCGGGCAGCGGCTGGTGGGCGGGGGAGCGGAGGTCATCGGTGCGCCCGACGGGGCCGAACTGCCACGGCTCACCAACACCACCGGTGACAACGACGGCGACGCGGTGCGGCTGGCCCCGGGGGCCCAGGTCCGCAATCTGGTCATCGACGGCGCGCAACGCGGCGGCATCTACGGGCACGATGCCGCGGACGCCGTGATCAGCGGTAATCGGGTCACCGGGACCAACCGGCGGTGCGCCGACGGCTTCATGATCGGGCCGTTCACCCTGCCGCCCGGCATCGCGGTGGGCGTGGCGGCGGACCCGCTGCCGGAGTTCATCATCCTCAACAACGGCTGGGCGGCCATCATGGCCGACTTCTCCGCGGCGACCGGCACCATCCGGATCGAGGGAAATATCGTGCACGACACCGCCTGTGGCGACGGCATCGACATTCGCGCGCACGGCACCAGCGTGGTCGACGCCCGGTTGCGCGACAACGCCATCCGGGATATCAACCTCGGCTTGGCCAAACTGTCGGTCCTCGCCCTCGGGCTTCAGGCCGGTGACACCGCGCGCCTGACCGCCGAACTGGTGGGCAACCAGCAGATCGGCATCGCCCCGCTGTCGTCGCCGCTCAATCACCTGGCCGACAGCGAAGGGCTGTTCATCAACCCCATGGGCCGGGCCGTCATGGATGTCACGGTGGACCGCAACGAGTTCCGGGACGGCCACGGCAATTTCTCCGCCAACGGTCTGGAGTACGTCACCACCAACGGCACCCCGCAGAGTCGGGTGACGGTCAGCAACAGCACCTTCGAGCATGTGCGCGGCGACATCATCGAGAGCTACAACCTCAGCACCGAAGGGGCGCGGCAGTCGCTGTCCCTGAACAATGTCAGCGCCTTCCACTCCACCTTCCCGGCGGCGGTGCTCAATCCGGTGATTCCGGCCAACCTCGGCAGTTGCCTGGTGACGACCAATTTCGGCCGCACCGGCAGCACCCACCTCGAGGTCACCGACTCGCGGTTCGGCGATTGCAGCGCCGACGGCATCGGGCTCATCAGCTATACGCCCACCGGCCCGGAACCCGCGACGGCGCAACTCACCTTCGACATCCGGGACACGACGGTCACCGGTGCGGCGGCCAACGGGCTGGCGATCGTCAATGTCGGCGATACCGACGTGGTGCGCGGGAGCATCGACCGCACCTCGGTCTCCGGGGTGCGGGGTAGGCTCATCGACTCCCGCAACACGGGTGTGATCGGCAGTGTCGCCATGGAATTCGGCACCGGCACCCTGGACGGTGCGGCGGTGAGCTGCCTCGCCGCCGACCATCCGAGGGTCGAACTGTCCGCTTTCGCGGTGACCTGCCGGTGAGTCAGGCCACCTTGCTCACGCCCGCGCGCAGCGGTTCGGAGCGGTAACGGCTGGTGGGGCCGTCGATATCGAGGAGTTTCCACACCCGCTTGGCCACCGGGTTCATCAGTCCGATGCGCTTGGCCAGCGCCCGTACGTCCACGAAGTAGTCGGCGAAGGTCTGCTTGGCCTCCGGCGATCCGTAGAACAGCTCCTTGCGCACGCGGTCGGGAATGTCGAACTCGTCGAAGAAGGCGCGCGGCGGTGTGACGATCGCCCGCCCGGCGATCCGCATGACGATCGGCATGGCCAGCGACAAGACGAACCTGTTCACCGGATTGGCTTCCGGCACATGGTGTTCCAGGAACTCGTGGGCGAAGGAGATATGGCGTGCCTCCTCGGCCACATGTATGGCCATGACGCCGCGCATGATCGGGTGCACCTCCTGCCCGGACCGCAGCACCTGCTTCTGGATGTGGTCGATCGGTTCCTCGCCGGCCAGCACCGCCATGAAGAACAGGTTCGGGAAGAACACCGCCATCGGCACCACGATATGGCGTACCTGTCGCACCAGCGGCCCCATTCCGGGCACGTCGATGCCGATCCGGTTCACCATCTCCTGGAACATGAGGGTGTGATTGTGCTCCTCGATCATCTCGTGGGAGCAGTACCGGAATTCCGGGGAGCCGTTGGGCAGCGAGAAGGTGTGCTGCACCATGCCGCTGATCAGCAGCGATTCGAACTGCAACCCGACCTTGGCGACATTGGCCTGGCGGTATTTGCCGATGGCGATGCGCCGCTCCAGCGGCAGCGCCCGATACCAGGGGTGCGCGCCGAGCAGATCGCCGATCGCGGGCAGCGTCCAGCGTTCGGGACCGGTGTCGGGATCGAAATCGGGGTTGTCCCAATCGATATCGTGGAACGGATCGAAGTGCCGGTCCACCGACCCCTCCGACAGCAGCAAGAGTGCGCGCGCGTACTCGGCGGCCTGATCCGCCACCGGGTCCGACTGCGCATCGGTGATTGTGGACACCGTTGTCCTCCTTTCCGACGGGTGCCTGCGGCACCACACCCCCACGTTAAGTGTTACGCGCAGTATCAGTCAATGGTTGGCGGTATCAGCGCTGGTGGGTGACCAGTAATGCGAGGTCGGTGAGGCGGTGAGCGCGGGCGATCTCCGCCGGGGTGAACGGCTCACCGGCGCGGACGAAGGTCATGGGCAGCTCCGGGTGGGTGTCGATCTCCAGGGTGACGCCGGGGGTGCGGGATACGGATGTGCCCGTGACGTACTGCGCGCCGAGCAGTTCGGCGATCACCAGCGGGAGTTCGTCGGGATCGGCGGCGAGCCGGGTGGCCAGGGTGAGCGCCTTGGTCTGGCCGTCGACGAGTGCGAGAGCCGGTGCGGGCCAGATGCCGACCACCGTGCCGCCCGCGCGCATCACGGCCGTCTCCAGGGTGTGGGTGGTGACATCGGCGGGAGTGGACACCACCAACTCGTCCAGGACGCCGTTCTCCAGATGGTGCACGTGCACGGTGAGGATGTTGGCGCGGCGGTTGGCCAGATGTTTGGCCAGCGATTCGAGGCGGCCGGGGGAGTCGTCGATGCGGACGCGGATCCGCCACAGATAGTCGGCGCGGCACACATGGTCGCGGTGCCGCAGCTCCGGGCCGTGCAGCCAGGAGCCGAGCATGCGCATGGCCGAGGGTTCGACCACCCAGATGACCAGGATGGTGGTGGTGACGGTCAGCACCAGAACCGTTGCGAGATACGGCAGATGGTAGTGAACGACGAGGGCGTGCAGCGCCAGCTCCACCGGGAACACCGCCGCCAGCTTGGCCAGCGCCAGGCGGGTGCGGTGCGGATGCGGCAGACGTCCGCATACCTCACAGGCCAGGACATCGGTTCGCTTCATGTTCACCACGGTCGCCGACCGACGTTTCGGCACCGTGCACAGCTGTAACAAGACAGTGAAGGTTGGCGGCAAAAGCGCTGTGCCCTAGCGCTTTCTAGTGGCCTGCCGCACAGCGGCGGTTACACAGTGACGGGTAGCACCCGGATTGCCCCGGGAGCTCCCGAGCGAGTCAGGCGGTGGTGCGGTAACTCCGGGCCACCAGGGCCGAACGCAGGTACCACAGGCCCGATGCCTGGGTCGGGTCGAATCCGGTCAGCTGGGCGATGCGCTTGAGCCGGTAGTCCACCGTATTGGTGTGCACATGCAGCACGCGCGCCGTGCGCTGCCGGTTGAGGTTGTTGGCGATATGCCGTTGCAGGGTTTCCAGCAGTTCCGGGTGTTCGTCCAGTCGATCGAGCAGCGAGCCGAGATACTCGCGACCGGGACCCGGCCGGGTGAGCTGGTATTCCAGAGCCAGATCGTCGAAGCGGTACAGGCCGCGCACGCAGTGCAGGCGGTGCACCATATCGAGCAGGTCGTGCGCCTGTTCGGCGGCGGTGGGAATCTCCGGCGGCGTCGCGCTGACCGTGGTGGCCGTGATCGGCACCCGCGCGGCGCGCGAGAGATCGGTGACCAGGTCGTCCAGCTCCTCGGGCCGCTTGGCCGTCACCGGGATGAGGATGGTGCCGCCGTCGACGCTGAGCAGCGACAGTGCGGCATCCGCGCAGCGCGTGGCGAGTTCGGCCTGTACCCGGCGCAGCTTGCGACGCGCGACCACCTTGCCGTCCAGGGTGGGATCGGATTCCTCGGGATGCGGTGGGATCGTCAGCGCCAGTACCGAATACGACTCGGCGATCTCGATACCGCATTCGCGCGCCATGGTGGAGGTGGGATGGCCGCCGAGCAGCGCCGAGGTCAGGGTGTGCACGGCGGTGTGGTGCTCGCTGACGACGGAACGCAATTCGCGTACGTACGCCAGTGAGACGGTGGAGGTCATCCGATCCAGCATCTCCACCACCAGCTTGGCCCCGTCGATGAGGTTGTCGTAATCGCCCGGGGACAGCCGCAATTCGCCGTCGCCGCGATAGCGTGCGGTGGCGGCGGAGACCACCAGATCGAATCCGATCTTGAATCCCTCGTGGATGGCGTGATGGATGGTGTCGATGGGTACTCCCTCGCGCGCCCACTGTGCGGCGGCCTCGTGCAGCCGCTCGGTTTTGGCGGGAATATCTCGACCGTCCAGCATGCTGACGGCGATTTCCAGGCAGGTGCGGGTAATGGTGGTGACATCGCCGTAGATGGCGTCCCCGGGCAGGGTTCCGCACGGTGCGACGTTCTCGACGAAGTGGCCCACCATCTGCCGGGATAGCGCCCAGACGTCCTTGAGTGGCGAGGACATCGGTCTCCCGGAAAAGGTGAGACCCGGCCTTTCGGTGCTGTCGACGGGCATGGCTGACTCCTTCCGCGTCAAACTACCTGTGCGGCTGGATAACACTAACCATGCCCCCGGTGTCGGCGGTAGGTTTCGGGCTGATCTGTCGGATTGTCGGTGCCCGGCACACTGCCACTGTGACACTTCACAACGGCGTCCGCGCGGATTTCGGCGAGAACGCCCGGGCTGGACACATCACAGCCCGATCACCATCGGTACTGCCCGAAACTTGTGAGATATCAGGAGATTCCGATCGACTGCTGCTTTCGGTCGCTCGACTGAATAGCCTCTCCCGACATGGTTCGCGGGTGGACGAAGGGCAGTCGGGATATGCGTCGGCACGCACGGAAAGGAAGAGTTCGGAGTTGGTCGCGCGCGGCCGTGGCGCTCACGGCCGGATTGCTGGTGGCGGTACTCGCACCGGCGGCGCAGGCCCGGCCGGTTTATCCCGCACCAGATCCGGATCCGTTCTACGCACAACCCGTGGATATCGCCGAGTACGCACCCGGCGATGTGCTGTACATACGACCCATGCCGGCGTTGCCGATCTTTCCGGATACCGATATCACCCTGGTGAAGTTCCGTTCCACGAATTCCGCCGGCGATCCCATCGCTGCGGTCACCACGGTGCTGACTCCACACCACCGCGACATCGACGGTCCACTGCTGTCGTATCAGCACATCATCAACGGCCTCGGCGCGCAGTGCTCGGTGTCGCGGGTGCTCTACACCGACGACCCGAATCTCATGGTGCGCGAGGCCCCGGCCTACAACTTCGCACTGCGCCGAGGGTGGAGCATCGCCATGCCCGACCACCTCGGGCCGAACTTCGCCTACGGCGCGGCGAAACTGGGCGGTTTGATCACGTTGGACGGCATTCGGGCGGTCCAGCGGGTGGAGCAGTTCCGGCTCGCCGGCAGTCCGGTGGTGATGGCGGGCTACTCCGGTGGCGGCATGGCGACGGCCTGGGCGGCGGCACTGGCGAAAACCTATGCGCCCGAATTGCGGATCGACGGCGCCGCCGCGGGCGGGGTGCCCATGAATCTGGTGAAGATGCTGGAAAGCCTCGGTCTCGGCGCGCATCCGGTCTTCGGTCTCGCCCTGGCGGCCGGGCTCGGGCTGGAACGCGAATACCCGCGCCGCTTCCCGATCAGCTCCCAATTCAACGATCGCGGCATGCTGGTGCGGCAGCAGATCGCCAATAGTTGCACCAACGACCTGCTCGCCGCGGGCGCCGGGCGTGGTGCACTCGATTTCGCCGCCAGTACCTCCATGATCGATGACCGCGAGGCGCGTGCCGTGGTGGAGGAGAACAGTCTCGAACTCTACGACGGCACACCGAATATGCCGATCTTCGAATGGCATTCGCCCATCGACGGATTGGTGCCGGTGGACGCGATCGACAATACCGTGCGACGGTGGTGTGCGGCGGGCGTGACGGTGCAATCGCTGACCGTGCCGGTCCCCGACCATCTGACCGCCGCCGTGCTCGGGCTGCCGCACGTGCTGACCTGGATCGACGCCCGTTTCCGCGGGGAAACGGCCACCGGAACCTGCTGACGAATCGAAATATTCCCACCGTCTGAGGAGTACGTGTTGTTCACCGCACTGACCGATCGTGAAATCCTGTTGGAATTGGAGCCCGTGGCCGAGCGGCATCTGAACGAACATCTGCGGCATGCCGAGAACTGGAATCCGCACGACTACGTACCCTGGGACGAGGGCCGTAACTTCGCGGCCATGGGCGGAATCGACTGGGAGCCGGAACAATCCTCGCTGTCCGAGGTGGCCCGTGCCGCCATGGTGACGAATCTGCTCACCGAGGACAATCTGCCGTCCTATCACCGTGAGATCACGGACACCCTCGGGATGGACGGCGCGTGGGGTACCTGGGTGGGGCGGTGGACCGCCGAGGAGAATCGGCACGCCATCGTCATGCGCGACTATCTGGTGGTCACCCGGGCCGTCGATCCGGTCGCCTTGGAGAGTGCGCGCATGGCGCATATGACCACCGGAATATCCAGTCCCGAACAGATTTCACAGTTCCTCAGCGGTGTCGCATACGTGACATTGCAGGAATTGGCGACCCGTATCAGTCATCGCAATACCGGAATCGCTTGCGCCGAACCGGTCGCCGAGCGCATGCTGTCCCGTATCGCCACCGACGAGAACCTGCACATGATCTTCTACCGCCGCATCGGCTCCGCCGCATTGGATCTCACGCCCGATCAGATGTTGCGCGCCATCACCGACGTGGTGACCCGATTCCAGATGCCCGGCCTGACCCAGCCGGGTTTCCGGCGCAACGCGGTGCTGCTCGCCAAGAACGGCATCTACGATCTGCGCCAGCACCTGGACTCGGTGCTGCGACCGGTGCTGCGCACCTGGCGTGTCTTCGACCGCAGCGACCTGTCGGGTGAGGGCGAACGCGCCCGCGAGGAACTGCACGCCTACCTCGAGGATCTCGAGGTGAAGGCCCGCCGCTTCGAGGAACAGCGCGACCGGGCGCTGGCCCGGGCCGCGGCGGCGGTGGGCTGAGCCGTGCGCGCGAGTATCGGCACGGCGATGGTGGCGGCGGCCCTGGCGGTCGCCCCGGTGATCGCGGCGCCGATGGTGTGGCCGGACCCGGTGGAGGTCGCCGATCCCACCGTGCTGCGCACCGAGCTGGTAGACACCGAGGTGCGCGGAAATCGTTGGGAGCGACTGCATATCGTCTCCGAATCCATGCGCCGCGTGGTGCCGGTGGATGTGCTGCGCGGTGCGGGGACCGCGCCCCGGCCCACCCTGTACCTGCTCGACGGCGTGGAGGCCGAGGCCACGTCCGACTGGATCACCCAGGGCGGCGCGCGGGAGTTCTTCGCCGACAAGCCGGTCGACGTGGTGCTCACCAGCGGCGGCATGGGCAGCATGTACACCGACTGGCACCACTACGACGCGACGCTCGGACTCAACCGCTGGGAGACCTTCCTGACCGAGGAGCTGCCGCCCATCGTGGAGGATTACCTGCACGGCAACGGTCACCGCGCCATCGCGGGCGTCTCCATGGGCGCACAGGGCGCGATGATGATCGCCGGACGCCATCCCGGCCGCTATCGTGCCGTAGCCGGACTGAGCGGCTGCTACTCCACCGCCGACGAGCTGGGTCGCGCCATCACCCGCATCACCGTGGGCTCCCGCGGCGGCAATGTGGACAACCTCTGGGGCCCGCCGAACTCCCCGGACTGGCTGGCGCACGACAGCCTGCTCGGCGCGGAGGCGCTGCGCGGAACCACCATCCACCTGTCGGTCGCCAGCGGCGTACCCGGCCCCGCGAATCTCATCGCCCTCGCCCAGGCCCCGGATATCGCCGACGCCCTGAGCAAGGCCGGTGGCGGTGTGGCCCTGGAGGCCGGTGCGCGCAGCTGCACCGAACGCTTCGCGCAGCGCCTGGCGCAGTTGGGGATCCCCGCGACCGTGCACTACGCACCGGCCGGTCTGCACGCCTGGCCGGATTTCGCGGCCCAACTGGAACCGGCGTGGCGGACCCTCGCGGGCGCGCTGGACGTTGCGGCGGAGTGATTTTCGCCCATTGCCGCAGGCCAACCGGGCGTGCCGACGAAGTTCCGCCGACCTCGGGTTACTCCACCGCCAGCCGGGTAGTGCGTCGACAGGGCCGCGATGCGGTCCGTCCCGAAGCAACGACCGACGCACGGAAGGAATTGCGATGGCGGATCCGAAGAATCCCGGCCAGTTCGGGAACCGAAAAGACACGGAGGAGCAGGCTCGCAAGGGCGGCCAGGCCAGCACCGGCAGCTTCGGCGGCAAGAACGCCGCCGATCCGCACGAGGCCGGCCGCAAGGGCGCGCGGGCCCAGCCCACCGAGGCCAAGCAGCGCGGCGGCCAGCACAGCCACAGTGGCCGCAGCTCCTGACCCACTGGTCGGTTGTCGGGAAGAAGCCCGGCTTCTTCCCGACCGCCCGTCCCGGACCCACGCCCCCGGACGCGGGCTGTTCTCGCGATTTGGTCCCCGAGGGGGGTGGTGAGGTAATCTCGTCGAGCACCCGCAAGCGGGTGCGACGGGCTGTGGCGCAGCTTGGTAGCGCACTTGACTGGGGGTCAAGTGGTCGCAGGTTCAAATCCTGTCAGCCCGACCAGGTCGGAGGCGGTTCCCCGCCTCCGACCATTCGCGTTTTGTGGGCCCAATTGTGGACCACGGTGACTAGCCCGGGTGAGCCGGGGCTGACGGGTGCAGGGGTAGTCAACGACTCACCGGACATCGGTCGGCCCACGGTGCCATCGACGAGCACGGTGGCTGCGGCGACCACCACGCGGGCGCATACCTCGCGCGAGTTGTGTGAGCCGGTGCGGGACTTCCTCGCCGGGTTGGGAGCGGTCGGGGTACGTATCGAGCGTTCGAACTGGCCGCTCGACCGCACCCTGCCCGAGGACGGGGCCCCGCTGGTCGTGTGCCGAGTCGAATCGGATTCGGAGTTGTCCGGCTTCGTCAGCATGAAGCGGGCCGGCAGCTCGGCCGACGATGTCGATCTCACCGAGCTCTACCCGGAACCCGGCTACGGCGCACCGGTGCTACTGAGCGACAGGCGCGAAACGGGCCATCTCAGCGTCAAAACCTATATCGGCCACTGGATCGGCGATCTCGATATCAATCAGCAGTACTCACGGGACAGGCCGGAGACGCGACAGCTCGCCATGTCCGATGACCAGGTCACGGCTGCGGCACAGCTGTTGATCCGGGTGACTCGTGGCCTCAACGAATAGCGGACAACGACCGGCCCGGGCCGCCGGGCCGCCGGGTACGTCAACACCTGCTCGGACTTCCCCACCGCTACGTCGAATTCCGTTGGGGCCTAACCCTTCTCGTGCTCGGGCTGGCGACCATGCTCGTCGGTGTCGTGGAGTGGTGGCATCGGATGCCCGCAACCACTCAACCGCGTGACCATGGCGGCGGGCCGTGGGGGTTTCGATCTCGACAGGAGTCCTTGCCTGCTCGACACCGCAGGCACCCGCATAGGACGCGGGCGCGCAGGCTGATCGGCGGACCGCGGAGTCGGTGTTGCTGTCGCTCGCCGATCTTCCCCGGGGGTATCGGGTGACGCGGGAGGTGGAGTCCGGTGAGTCGCGCGCGGAGGGTGAGGAACATCCGTGGACCCCGGAGCTCGTGCGTGTCCGGGTATCGAGCCGACGCGGGTGGGCCGGGCCGTGGGCGCGGTGGTAGGGGGTACGGATGGACATGGTAGAGCGGGATGTCCGACACATTCGGCAATGTTGACATTGACTACTTTGTAGTCGCTGCCTACATTGACAGCCATCATGACGAACGACGCAGACACCTCGGCGGCCGAGCAGAGCCGTCCCCCTGCCCACAGCGCGCCGCCCCGGCGCGGACTGCTGCCGCCCGTCGCCATCGTGACCGTGCTGGCGGCGCTGTTCGGCTACATGTATCTCGGCTACACCTCCGCGCCGGAGAAGCATCTGCACGACTTTCCGCTCGCGCTGGTGAATCAGGACGTCGGCGATACCTTCGATGGAACGCCGACCAATGTCGGCGACTCGATCACCGAGGGGATCGTCGACGCGGTGCCCGCGGATCAGATCGACCTGCGGTTGCTCGGCATCAACGAGGCGCAGCTGCAGCTGCGGTCCGGGGAGATCTACGGCGCCATCGTCATTCCGAGCGACTTCACCAAGCGGTTGGCGATCCTCGGTGCGGCGGCGGTGGTGCCGGGTGACGTGGAGCGGCCGATCATCACCGTGCTGGTGAACCAGCGCGCGGGCGCGTTCGCTGCCCAGATCACGAATATGATCGCCGAACGCGCGTTGACCCAGGTGAATGCCACCGTCGGCGCCCAGCTCACCGATCTGGTGGGGGAGAAGTTGCGGCCTGCGCCGGGCGCACCGCCGACCGAGATCAGCGGCGCTTCGCGGCTGCTGCTGGACCAGCCCATCGAGATGGTGTTCACCGACTACCGCCCACTGCCGGACGGCGCGGGACACGGGCTGTCGGCCTTCTTCTACACCCTGGTGCTGCTGCTCGCCGGATTCATCGGCGCGGTCATCATCCACACCATGACCGATGCCCACTACGGTTACGCACCGGCCGAGTACGGTCCGTGGTATCTGCACCGGTCCCCGCTACCGATGAGCCGCTGGCGCATCCTGCTCGTCAAATGGGGTCTCGCCGCCCTGACCGCCCCCCTCGCATCCGGGGCACTGCTCGGCGCGGCGCTGCTACTGGACATGCCGGTCGACCGTCCGTTGCCGATCTTCCTGTACGGCGCTCTCGCCGTACTGGCGGTCGCGGTGACGGCGCTGGCGGTGCTGGCCGCCTTCGGCACCGCGGGCCTGGTCCTCAACATGATCGTCTTCGTGGTCCTGGGCCTGCCCTCATCCTCCGGCACCGTGCCGGTGGAAGCCACCCCGCGCTTCATCGCCGATCTGGCCGCCTTCGAACCCATGCACCAGATCTTCTTGGCTGTCCGCTCCCTGCTCTACTTCGACGGCAAGCTGGAATCCGGTATGGCCCATGGCTTCTGGATGACCGTCCTGGGTCTGGCCATCGGCGTGGCCCTGGGGGCTGTCGCCACCCACACCTATGACCTGCGTGGCTTCCACCGCCTGGGTGTCCCGCACAAGCACACCCCGACCGCAGTCATCGACGGCCGGGATTGACGTTCGGGGGTTGGGTTCGGAGTGACCGGTCGGTGGGATGGATGCTGACCGGTTCACCCGAGCGAGTGTGAGCCTTCGGGTCGGAGCGGTCGGTGATCGAAACCCCCCGCGGGCGAGTTCCGCGGTCGCCGCGCGTGGGTGGGAACGTGCCGGATGACGTATACGGCCGTCGCCAGGAACAGCAGCAGGTAGCAGCCCGAGTAGAAGGGCACGGCGATGTGGGCCCACCAGGCGGGTAGGTCGTCGCGGGGCAGCATGAACAGCCCGATGCCGATGGGGTGGGGTGCGTCCTCGAGCGGTGGACGGTCCGGGTAGTTCCACCACCAGCAGAAGCTGGCGAGAAGGACAGTCACGCACGGCAGCCAGCGGTAGCGGGTGCGACCGGTGTGGGCATGGTGCAGAACGATCACGAACAGGACGGCGAACCAGACCCAGTGGTGTCCCCAGGAGAACGGTGACGCGCAGGCCGCGGTCATTCCGGCCACGGTGACCGACAGCAGGATTCGGCCCGATCGGTAGGCGCGCACCGCGGCGTAGAGTCCGAACAGGACCAGCGGAACGGCCACGGTCAACCACATCCAGGTCGGCGGGGCGTACACCGTCGAGGTGGGGCCGTGCACGGCATAGCGATCGACATCGTAGAAGCGCAGCAGTTGCGCGAGGAATCCGTTGACCGACTGATTGGCCGGTGAATCGACCGGGCCGACGCGGGCGGGTGCGTTGAACTGCCTGCCCCAGTAGGTGGTGGAATCGGTGGGCCGGACCAGGAACCCGATGGCTATCGTCGCGGCGAAGGCGGCCGTCGCGGTCCAGAAGGTGCGCCACTGCCGGGTGCAGGCGAGATATACCAGGAAGAACGCGGGGGTGAGCTTGATGCCCGCCGCGACGCCGACGGCCGCACCGCGCAGCCGGGCACCGCCGGGGCGGGTCAGATCCCAGACGATCAGCAGCACCAGGAAGATATTGATCTGCCCGAGCCAGATGGTGGAACGCACCGGTTCGAACGCGGTGCACACCACCGCCAGCGCGAGCGCGAGAATCCAGGTGCGCACGGTGTCGCGGTAGCCGAGCGCGCGCAGGCAGACCGCGACGAGTGCGATCAGCGCGACCATGATGGCTGCCCACCACAACACCTGTGCCACCGCCGGGGCGGTCAGTGTGAACACCACGAACAACAGCGCGGCGAAGGGCGTATAGGTGAACTCCATATCGAAGAAAACCGGCGTGTCGTAGAGACTCACGCCGTAACGGATGGCCTCACCACCGGCGGTGTAGACGTACCGGTCGACGTCATTGCTGAACAGGCCGTAGTACGGATTGCCGATCGGAATGGCGTAGACGTGCCACACCAGCACCGCCGCCGCCGCGAGGAGTGCGAGCGCCAGCAGGGCGGTGGGGATGTCGTGCCGTGGCCGTTCGCACTCGGCCGGAACCGTCGGGCGCTGGTGCAGCGTCGTCGTCATTGCCGAGCGTTCGGCCATAATTCGGGTCGATATCGGCAACCGGGCCTCCATCCTGTGCGGGAGCGTCGGCACCGGCCAGGCCGTCCACCGTGACCGGGCGAGTGCGCGACTTCTCAGCTGCCCCGCGCCCCTGCCCGGCGCCGCAGCTGACGATAGCGGCCGATTCGCCAATGGCCCCGCATTACACCGCGGGTGTCGACCATTCGGCTGGCGAGCGGTCGGATACCGCGGCGTTCACCCCAGCACGGTCCACCTCCGCCTGCTTGCGGCGGGATGGTGGCGCTGCTGATCCCCGTGACCGGGACGGGTGGGCCGCGGCCCTCGCCTACCGGCCGGGGATTGGGTCACTGTCGGCCACCGTGGAGTGGATCAGGCGTCCGGGAGCCGGACGATGTGGCGGAGGCCGACGGGGTGCAGCTCCGCGACCTCGGCTCGGAACCGAACCAGCGGCCGAGACCCTCGGGCGTGGTGCGGGTGGTCCCACACCCGCTCGGGCGGGCGTCGTAGGTCGAGTCGATGCTTGTCTCGGCCGTTCAGGGCCGATCGAATTCCCCGTTCCTCACACCGGATACGAAGACGTCCCATGCGTCGGGGGAGAAGATCAGCGCCGGACCGGTGGGATTCTTGCTGTCGCGGACGCCTACATGCCCAGCGCTCAGGTGTGCAGCCTCGACGCAGGTGTCCTGGGTTGCGGATCGTGTGCTCTTGAACCACGCTGCGCCGGACAGATCAACGTTCACGCTGCTCGTACTCCCTTGCCATCTCCAGTAACAGGCTCCTGGACTTGTCTCGATCCAACGCTACCTGCCCCAGCCGCGCAACGGCGTCACGATACTTACCGACCTCGGCCTGTTGATCCAGGTACAGCGCACCGGTGTAACCCTGGACGTAGGCAACGGGCGGCTCGGTCAGCCGGGATGTCGGATGCGGCGGAAACTCCAGCAACACAAACGATCCGGTGATCAGTCCGATGTGGCTCCCGACCGATTGGGGTATCACGCGCACCGAAACGTTGGTCAGCTTGCCGATCTCCGCGAGGTGCCGAAGCTGTCCGGCCATCACCGCGGCACCACCCACCTCGTGGTGCAAGGCGGATTCGGCGAGCAGGACATCCAGGCTGAACCGGTCGCGATCGTCCCGGAGCCTCGCCTGCCGTCGCTCGTGAACCTCCACGAGTCGGTCGACCTCGGGCGTCGGATGATTCGGGAGTTCGATCCATGCCACAGCACGTCGGTATGCGGGAGTCTGGATCAGCCCGGGCACGAGTGTGAGCTGAAAAGTTGTCAGCCGCTTGGCTGCTTCCTCCATGCCGATGAACAGGTCGAAGTGCGCTGGAATGGCGTCACTGTACGAGTGCCACCACCCGGGCTTCTTCGCCTCGGCTACCAGCCCGGTCAGGGCTTGTGTCTCTTCGCTGCTCGCTCCGTACATTCGGCAGAGGACCCCGATGTACAACTCCTTGAGCTTCGGCCCCGGCTGACCGGATTCCATGCGCCATAGCGTCTGTGTGGACACCTCGATCGCTTTCGCTGCTGCTGAAGGGGATACGCCGGACTGCTCTCGCAGCCGCTTCAGTTGGCGGCCGAGCATCCTGCGCGGCACCGTTGATCCAGTCATTTCCTGAGCCTCACTATGCAAGTGGTCGCAGTTTGGAACAAGTCTGCGCGTCGCTTTGGAATCGTGGAACAAATTCTTGCGACTGGCAGTATGAAATCTTCCAAACGCCGCTCGGAGGGCGTAGGAAGGAGCCACCCCCGGTGGCCGGGAACCCCGCCGACCAGCTTCCGAACCCTCGAACACGGCTCGGATCGTGCTGAGTGTGCCCCTCTCGGAAGAGGATTCGGGTTCGGGCAGTACCGGTCATCGGGGGTCCCACCTCCATCCAGACGCGAAGGCTGATCATGTTGGTTGTCGAGGACAGATCGTTCGAGGACTGTGCCGCACCGGGGAAAGACCGGTGGACCGAACGGGAGGCCGGGCTGGTGTGGGCGTTGCACCGGGAGCATCCGGTGACCGTCTGCGCGGCGAAGGCGGCGGCGCGGGCCATCCTGGTTCGCTGCGGGCGGTTGCGGCGCAATCGGGTGCTGATGCCGGTCGAGCACGGCAGGCATCGCGTTACCGGCAAGCATGAGCGCAGGTGAGCCGCTATGGGTTTCACCTACGAGGCACCGCGCAACCTCGAACTGGCCGATTGCGGGCTGGACCCGTCGACCGTGCGGCCGTACGAGGAGTCGACGGTGGTTGCGCTGCACCGTGATTGCGACCCGGACGACTGCCGGTTCGCGGCGCGCACCGGTGGGGCGATCCCTGCTCCTCGACCGCGGGCTACGGAAGCGTGATGCGTTCTCGCAGACCGCTTTTCAGATGGTCGATAACGGCTCGGGTGCGTCGGGGGAGGGCGGGCGGTGCGGCGAAGACGGCGTAGATATCGGCACTGGGTGTCGGGATATCGGCCAGGACCTGGGTCAGCACGCCTTGGCGCAGCAGCGGGGCCACATGCCACAGCGAACGCATGATCAGGCCGCGCCCCTCGAGGCACCAGCGGGTGATGACATCGCCGTCATTGCTGACGAGATTGCCCGCGACGCGGATCCCGGTCTCCTTCCCGTCCGGCTCGAATCGCCAGAGCGCATAGTCGCTGTCGTTCTCCTTCAGGACTATGCAATTGTGGCGCTCGAGTTCGGACAGTTCGGCAGGTGCGCCGTATCGATGTATGTAGTCGGGTGCGGCGCACACGATGCGGCGATTGCGGCACAGGCGGGTCGCGGTGAGCCGGGAATCATGTAGTGCGCCCACATGGATATCGATATCGAATCCGGTGCCAGCGATATTCAGTGGCACCGAGGAAAGCTCCAGATCGATCTGGACCCCGGGATGGGCGGCGACGAATTCGGCGACCAGCGCGGCGATGTGCGCCCGGCCGAGCCCGATGGTGGAGCGGAGGTGCACGCGTCCGTGTAATTCGTCGTGCTGTTCGGAGAGTGAATCCTCGAGTTCTTCCAACTGTGCCGCGATCGCCGCGGCCCCGGCGGCGTAGCGGCGGCCCTCGGGGGTGAGAGTCAGTCGGCGGGTGGATCGTTGGATGAGGGCGACGCCGAGCCGAGCCTCGATCTGGGCCAGGCGTTTGCTCACCGCGGACACCGAGACGCCGAACTCGCGCGCGGCCTCGGTGAGGCTGCGACAGCGGGCGAGGATGTCGAAGAACAGGATGTCGTCACTGAGTCCGCCGCGCACCGGGCCTCCCTTGTTTCCGATTCGGAAAGAGTCTTTTGCGCGTTCAGCGCTTTCGTTGCCGAGAGATCGAAGCCTACCGTTGTGATCCACCCCACAGATAGTAGGAAGTGGGCAGCGTGAAGGAGATTCACCACGATGGGTGACATTTATCGTATCGCGGCGATTCCCGGTGACGGCATCGGAAAGGAAGTCGTTCCGGAGGGAATTCGGGTACTACGTGCCGCGGCGCACCAGTTCGATTTCCGACTCGAGTTCGAGCACTTCGACTATGCGAATGCGGACTATTACACGGCCACCGGGAAAATGTTGCCCGACGGCTGGTTCGACGAACTTCGGCGGTTCGACGCCATCTTCTTCGGTGCGGTCGGATGGCCGGACGTGGTACCCGACCACATTTCGCTGTGGGGCAGTCTGCTGCAATTCCGCCGCCACTTCGACCAGTACGTGAGTCTGCGCCCGGTGCGCCTGCTGCCGGGCGTCACCAGCCCGCTGGCCGGGCGCGTGCCGGGAGAGATCGACTTCTACGTGGTGCGCGAGAACACCGAGGGCGAGTACTCCAGCATCGGCGGCCGGATCTTCGAGGGCACCGATCGTGAGACCGTCGTCCAGGAGACCGTGATGACTCGCGTCGGAGTCGACCGCATCCTGCGCTATGCCTTCGAACTCGCCCAGCGCAGACCGGGAAGGCACCTGACCTCGGCGACCAAGAGCAATGGCATCTCCATCTCGATGCCGTACTGGGACGAACGCGTCACCGCTGTCGCCGCCGAATTCCCGGAGGTCGCGGTCGACAAGTTCCACATCGATATCCTCACCGCGAACTTCGTGCTGCATCCGGACTGGTTCGACGTGGTGGTGGCGAGCAACCTGTTCGGTGACATCCTCTCCGATCTGGCTCCGGCCTGTACGGGCACCATCGGTATCGCTCCGAGTGGAAATATCAATCCGGAGAACCGTTTTCCCAGCCTGTTCGAACCGGTGCACGGTTCCGCGCCCGATATCGCCGGGCTGGGCATCGCCAACCCGGTCGGCCAGATCTGGAGCGGCGCGATGATGCTCGACCACTTCGGCGAACACGCCGCCGCGGCCGCGGTTCTGGCCGCGGTGGAATCCGTCCTGGCACAGGGACATACCGCACTGACGCCGGATATGGGTGGCACCGGAACCACCGAATCGCTGGGCAAGGCGATCTGCGCACAGCTCGAACACGCGGCGGGTTGACATGAGCCTGACGGAAAGGACCGGCCGGACCTTGCGGCGCGGTCTGCCGCGCCTGGACGGAGTGCCGCTGCTCGTTCCGGTGGCGTTGACCGCCCTCGTACTCGTCGCGGGCGTATTCGACGCGGTGCCGGAGAACATGATCGGCGGACTGGCGGTGATCGTGGGCCTCGGCACCCTGCTCGGGCCGCTCGGCAATCGCCTGCCCATCATCTCCAGAATCGGCGGGGGAGCACTCGTCTGCCTGATGGGGCCGTCGATCCTGGTGTACCTGGGCGCTTTCGAACAGAACACCCTCGACGCGGTGACGGTGCTGATGAAGCAGGCGAACTGGCTGTACTTCGTGATCAGCACCCTGGTGGTCGGCAGCATCCTGGGAATGAGCCGACAGCTGATGGTCGGTGGGCTGGTGCGCATCTTCCCGCCGCTGATCGCCGGTACCGCGGTCGCGGTCGCGGCCGGGCTCGGGACGGCGATGGCGTTCGGCTACGACTTCCATCGCGCACTGTTCTACATCGTGGTGCCGATCATCGGCGGCGGGATCGGTGAAGGGGTCATCCCGCTGTCGTCGGCCTACGCCTCCGCGCTCGGCGGTGAACCGGGAAGCTATGTGGCCGAACTCGTTCCGGCCGCGATCATCGGGAATATCGTCGCCATCATCACGGCGGGAGCGCTGCGGCGGCTCGGCGATCGCCGACCGGCCCTGGACGGCGGTGGGCAGCTGGTGAAGTCTCCGGACGCGGCATTGGTGACGCGACCGCCGGAGGTGAGCGACCGCGAACCGAACTACGCGTTCGGCGTACTCACCATCACGGGCCTGTTCGTCTTCGCCACACTGCTGGAACATGTGGTGCGTCTGCCCGCGCCGGTGCTGGTGATCATCCTGTCGGTGCTGTGCAAGCTGTTCGGTGTCTTCCCCGCGGTGGCGGAGACCGACGCGCGGGCCGTCTACGGCATCATCTCGCGCTACTTCATCTACCCGACCATGGTCGGTCTCGGCATGCTGTACCTGCCGCTGGCCAGTGTCATGGGTGTGCTGTCACCGGGCTATGTGCTCGCGTGCGCGGCCGTCGTGCTGGCCATGGCCGCGACCGGATTCCTGGTCGGGCGCGTGATCGCGATGTACCCGATCGACGCGTCACTGGTCACCGTGTGTCACAGCGGACTCGGCGGCACCGGCGACGTGGCGATTCTGTCCGCCTCGCAGCGCATGAACCTGATGCCGTTCGCGCAGATCTCCACGCGCATCGGCGGGGTGTCCACGGTGATCTCGGCGGCCTGGCTGATCCGCGTCATCCACTGACCCTGGAAAGGATGCCGTGCATATTCTCGTCGCGCCCGACAAGTTCAAGGGCAGCCTGTCCGCTGCCGAGGTGAGCCGATGCCTGGCGGCCGGGGTGCGCGCCGCGGGCCTGCGGGCGACCGAGTTGCCGCTCGCCGACGGTGGTGACGGCAGCGTCGACGCCGCACTCGCCGCCGGCTTCGGATCGCGTCCGATCACCGTGGCCGGGGCCACCGGGTTACCCACGCGCGGGCGGATCGCGCTGCGCGGTGACACGGCGCTCATCGAGGTGGCGGGCACCTGCGGGCTGGCGACGCTCCCGTGCCGTCGCCTCGCCCCGCTGGACAGCTCGAGTCTCGGCTTCGGACAGGCGCTGCGGCAGGCCCTGCGGCACCGGCCTCGCCGTATCGTGCTCGCGCTCGGCGGCAGCGCGGGCATCGACGGTGGCATGGGACTGCTCACCGCGCTCGGCGTGCGCTGGTACGACCGCGCCGGGCATCCACTGCGACCGTGCGGGCGCACGCTGGGCGACATCGCCCGCGCCGAGGTCGGTGGCGCGGTCGAACTCGGTGGCGTCGAATTGCTTGCTGCCTGCGACGTCACCAACCCACTGACCGGTCCGAACGGAGCGGCGGCGGTCTACGGACCGCAAAAGGGGGCCACTGCGACCGAGATCGGTCGCCTCGACGCGGGACTGCGAAATATGGTCGAAGCGCTGGCCGCCGCCAGCTCGCCCGGGCCGGTTCGATCCGCGGCCGTCGCGCCCGGTGCGGGCAGCGCCGGTGGGATCGGATTCGCGGCTGCGCTCCTCGGTGCGGAGCTGATCTCGGGCGCCGACTTCTTTCTCGACCTGCTCGGCTTCGACCGTCGGTTACCCGACAGCGACCTGGTGATCACCGGCGAGGGCAGCCTCGACGGGCAATCCGCGCACGGCAAGCTCCCGACCGTGATCGCGCGTCGGGCACGCCCGATTCCCGTCGTCGCCGTGGCCGGGCGCAGCACACTGGCTCGAACCGCCTGGGACGCAGCCGGTTTCGCGGCGGTACACACCCTCGCCGAGCACACGACCGCTGATACCGCCGCGGATCCCGACCTGACGGCCACCCTGCTGACGGACATCGGGCGTCGGATCGCCCACGCACTGACGGAACCGCTACCGGCTGCGCGAGATCGGCCATCCGGCCCGGAAACGCGGCGGATGTCCGACAGCCGGGCGGTGGATCGCGAACGGCCGACCCGGCATAGTGGGGACCATGAAGTACGTCCTGCTGATCTGTGACGACGAGACGATCGTGCCGAGCATGGCGGAGATCGCGGCGGATCCGGCGTTCGCGGAGTACTCGGCGGAGGTCGAGCGGCGCGGTGGCAATCTGGGCGGTGCGCGGTTGCGGCCGGTGGCCGATGCTACGACGGTGCGCGTGCGAGGCGGGGAGACGCTGGTGTCCGATGGGCCGTTCGCGGAGACCAAGGACTTCATCGGCGGTATCGACATCATCGAGTGTGCGGACCTGGACGAGGCGATCGAGATCGCGGCGCGGCACCCGTACGCGAGCCGGGGGTGCGTCGAAGTCCGGCCAGTGTGGGAATGACTGCGCCGCAGGAGATTCGGGACGCCGTGTCGGCGGCGTATCGGGACGAGTGGGGGCAGGTGGTCGCGACCCTGATCGGGGCGACGGGGGATTGGGAGCTGGCCGAGGACTGCGCGCAGGACGCTTTCGCGGCGGCGCTGGTGGCGTGGGAGCGGGACGGCGTGCCGCAGCGCCCGGGTGCCTGGCTCACCACGACGGCGCGCAACCGTGCGACCGACCGGCTGCGCCGCGATACGGCCGCGAACAGGAAGCTGCGCCAGCTCGCCGTGCTGATCCGGGACCCGGTCGAGCCGTCCACGGCGGCCATTCCGGACGAACGGCTGCGGCTGATCTTCACGTGTTGTCATCCGGCGCTGCCGTTTCCGGCCCGGGTCGCACTCACCCTGCGGACGCTGGCGGGTCTGAGCACGGCCGAGATCGCGCGGGCGTTGCTGACCGCCGAGACCACCATGGCGCAGCGTCTGGTGCGCGCCAAACGCAAGATCGTCGAGGCCGGTATCCCGTATCGGGTGCCACCCGCGGAGCTGCTGCCGCACCGGCTGCCCGCGGTGCTGGCGGTGCTCTATCTGATCTTCAACCAGGGCTACGGCGACGAGGACGGACGGCGCGGGCTCACGGCCGAGGGTATCCATCTCGCCCGGATGCTGGCTCGACTGCTGCCCACCGAGCCCGAGACGCGCGGCCTGCTGGCGCTGATGCTGCTGCACGAGGCACGCCGGGAACAGCGCACCGCCGAGGGCATGCTGGTCACGTTGGAGGATCAAGATCGGTCCCAGTGGGACCGCGGGCTGATCGCGGAAGGCGTGGCGATTCTGGACGAGGCGCTGACCCTGCGGCGTCCGGGGCCGTATCAGGTGCAGGCCGCGATCGCCGCCTGCCATGCCACCGCACCCGATGCCGCGGCCACGGACTGGGCGCAGATCGCGCTGCTCTACGGCGAGTTGGCGCGTCTGGCTCCCTCGCCCGTGGTCGACCTCAACCGCGCGGTGGCGGTGGCCATGTCCGAGGGCATTCCGGCTGGTCTCGCCCTGGTCGACGACCTCGCCGCGTCCGGTCGTCTGGCGGGCTACTACCTGCTGCCCGCGACCCGAGCCGATCTGCTGCGCCGGCACGGCCGGGCCGATGCGGCGGCCGCGGCGTACGAGGAAGCGTTGACATTGGCACCGACGGATGCCGAGCGCCGCTACCTCACCGACCGCCTGCGTGGGCTCTGACCAGCGCGTCGGCGTCTCGACAAGATTCTCGAGAAAATTCTCGCGGCGATGTCGATTCCGTGCATCGCGCTTCGTCGGTGGGGCGAAACCACCCGATGGAGAGGAACGACAATGTCGAACAATCAGCACCTGACCGCCACCATGTCCGTCGACCGGACCCCCGCCGAGGTCTACGCGGCCATCACCGACGTGCGCGGCTGGTGGAACGAGAACATCATCGGCGACACCGCCGCACCGCACGACGAATTCATCTTCACCGACGACAGTGCGTACGCGGGTGAGACCGTCCGCGACAAGACCGGCATCCGCTACTGCCGATTCCGCATCACCGAGGCCGTGCCCGGCGAGCGCATGGTGTGGCACGTCGTGGACTCGGTGCTCACCTTCATCGCCGACCAGGACGAATGGACCGGCACCGACGTCGTCTTCGACCTCACCGCCACCCCGGAGGGCACCACCCTCCACTTCACCCATGTGGGGCTCGACGCCGCGTCGGAGTGCTACGAAGCCTGCTACGGCGGCTGGAACTTCTACATCACCAAGAGCCTGCCCCAGTTGATCACCACCGGGACCGGCGATCCCATCACGAAGTACTGAACAGACGAAGTACCGAATCTGTGTGACGTTCCGGAGCGCCGCGCCCACCTCGCGCCCGTCGGGCATGGGCTGGGCGCGGGGAACACCACGACGCGCCAGTATGGACTGGACGTGGTTCACTTCTGATGATCATGTGTCACAGGAGGTTCCGTGCCGTCTCTGCCCCCCGGTTTCGATTTCACCGATCCGGACCTGCTCGCCCAGCGGCTGCCCGTCGAGGAGTTCGCCGAATTGCGCCGCACCGCACCGGTGTACTGGAATCCGCAGTCCGACGCCAGCAGCGGATTCGACACCGGCGGCTACTGGGTCGTCACCAGACTCGAGGACATCAAGGAGATTTCGCGGAACCCGGAGGTGTTCTCCGCCGAGGAGAACACCGCGGTCATCCGGCAGCCCAGCGATGCGACCCGCGCGGAGATCGAGATCCAGCGCGCGATGCTGCTGAATATGGACCCGCCCAAGCACACTCGGTACCGGCGCATCATCGCCAGGGGATTCACCCCGCGCGCGGTGGAGTCGCTGCGGGGTGCGCTGCGAGCACGTGCCGAGCGAATCGTGCGGGAGGCCAGGGCATCCGGGGGCGGCGACTTCGTCGAGCAGGTCGCCAGTGAGCTGCCGGTGCAGGCTATCGCGGAGCTGTTGGGCGTACCGCAGGACGATCGCGCGCAGCTGTTCGAGTGGACCAATCAGATGATGGGATACGACGATCCGGACTACGAGGGTGATCACCGGATGGCCACCGCCGGGGTCATGGGGTACGCGTGGAACCTCGCCGAGCGCAAGCGCGGCTGCCCGGCCGACGATATCGCCACCGCACTGCTGCGGGCCGATGTCGACGGCGCTGGCCTGACCTCGGAGGAGTTCGCGTGGTTCGTGGTGCTGCTCATCGTCGGCGGCAACGAAACCACCCGCAATGCCATCACCCACGGCATGAAGGCGTTCGTCGACCATCCGGAGCAGTGGGAGATCTACCGGTCGCGGCGTCCACGCACCGCGCCCGACGAGATCGTGCGCTGGGCGACCCCCGTGGTGGCGATCCAGCGCACCGCCCTGCGCGACACCGAGATCGGCGGCCAGCCCATCGCGAAGGGGGACCGGATCGGATTGTTCTACGCCTCGGCCAATTTCGACGAGTCCGCGTTCGACGACCCGTTCCGGTTCGACATCCTGCGTGAGCGCAATCCGCACGTCGCCTTCGGCGGCTCCGGCAATCATCACTGCGCCGGTGCCAATCTGGCCCGCCTGGAGATCGACCTGATGTTCGACACCATTGCCGACGTGATGCCCGACCTGCGGGAGATCTCCCCACCCGTGCGGCTGCGTTCGGGCTGGCTGAACGCGATCAAGAGCTGGAAGGTCGCCTACGAGTGACCGATTCGGTGCGCGGGCATCGACGTCGGCGTGGTCACCGGGTCATGCCGACGCCCGCGTAGTCGTGGAAGCGGTTGGTGGCCGGTTCGGCGGGCTCCTCGGTGTCGGGTCGCCAGCGCTCGAGAGTCACCAGACCGGGTTCGAGGAGTTCGAATCCGTCGAACAGCGCGCGCACCCGATCGTAGGGGCGCAGCTGGAGTGGGGTGGGCGTGGCGCGGGTCATATCGATGACGCCCCGCACCGCCTCGGGTGGTCCGTCGCTGCTGAAGTGCGACAGGGCCAGGTAGCTGCCCTTCGGCAGGGCGTCGCGGATGCGGGCGATCAAACCGGCGGGGTCGGCGGAGTCGGGGATGAAATGCAGGATGGCCACCAGCAGTACGGCCACGGGCTGGTCGAAGTCGATCAGTCCACGGATATCCGGGTCGGCGAGAATATCGTCGATACTGCGGAAATCGCCGTGCACCGCAACGGTATTCGGCACGTCGGTCAGCAGCGACCGGCTCATCGACACCGCGACCGGGTCGATGTCCACATAGGCGACCCGTGCGGCCGGGTCGAGCGCCTGGACGACCTCGTGCACATTGCCGGAAGTGGGGATGCCGGAACCGATGTCGAGGAACTGCCGCACCCCGGCACGGCTCAGCTCCAGGGTCGCGCGGCGCAGGAAGGCGCGGTTGGCGCGCATGATCGAGGGCAGCTCCGGCCACAGCACCGAGCCACGGCGCACGAATTCGCGGTCGACCTCGAAATTGTGCATGCCGCCGACGCAGTAGTCGTAGATGCGCGCCGCGCACGGGACGGTGGGGTCGACGGTGGGCGGGGCCCAGTCGGGAAGCGTGGTCATGGGGATACGCGTCTTTCGGTCGTCGTGATCGGATCGGTGTCGAGGGTCCAGGTGCCGCGCCGGCGGGATTTGGCGCGGTAGAGGCCGCGGTCGGCGGCGGCGATCAAGGTGTCGAGGTCACCGGAGTCGGTACGGCGCACAGTGACTCCCACGCTGCCGGAGACAGCGATCGCCTCGTCGTCGAGCGGGATCGGTTCGGCCAGCGCGGTGATCAGCGCGTGCGCGGTGGCGATCACATCCGGGGTGGTCGTCGGCGGGGTGATCAAGACGACGAACTCGTCACCGCCGAGCCGGACCAGCAACCGGCCGGGGCAGCCCGCCCGCTCGCGCAGCCGCTCGGCCACCGCGATCAGCAGCCGGTCGCCGACGCCGTGCCCGTTGCGGTCGTTGACCTGTTTGAAGCCGTCCAGATCCAGCAGGCACAGGCCGACCAGTTCGGTCGCGGTGCGTTCTCGGACGGCGGCGAACTCCTCGGCCAGCAGCAGCCGGTTGGGCAGCCCCGTGAGCGGATCGTGCCGCGCCTGGTGATGCAGCGCCGACTGCACGCGTCGCCGCTCGGTGACATCCTCGCCGATGGCGAGCAGATAGTCCTGGCCGTCGCCGATACCGGTCACGAAGGTCACCGCCAGTGCGCCCCACAGCCATTCGCCGTCGGCGGTGCGGAATCGCTTCTCGAAGCGGACGGTTCCGGCACCGGAGGTGACCAGGTCCCGGTAGATCATCTCCTGTACGTCGGGCAGGTCGTCGGGGTGCAGATAGTCCAGGACGGCCGTGCCGAGCAGGCGTTGCACCGGCAGTCGCAGCATGGCGCACAGTGCGGCGTTGGCGTCGATGATCCGGCCGAAGACGTCACCGACGGCGATGGCGGCGGGAGCGTTGTCGAAGATGACGCGGAAGCGTTTCTCGCTGGCCTGCAAGGCTTCCGCGGTGGCATGCCGGGCCTCGGCGATGCCGCGCATGATCGCCTCCTGCTCGGCGAGGGTGCGCTCGCGCAGGGCGTCGGCGTATCCGGTGCCCAGGCCGCCGATGAGTTCGGTCAGGCGGGCGCGATAGGTGTACTCCGGCAACCGGTGCAGCAGGGTGGGTAGTCGGTTCAGCACGGCGGCGGAGCGGGTGACGACGACGGGTGCGCTGTAGCCCATCTCCACCAGGCCGATTCCGACCTTGGATCCGGTGTCGGGAGCGAAGCCCTCCCGGTCGAGCGCCGCCGCGAGCTGCCGCACCCACTCCGATAGCGTGTCTTCCACCTCGTCGGCCGACCTGGGTACGAAGCTGGTGTCCGACAGCGCTTTTCGCCAGTGACGGGCCAGGCTGCGCACTTCGGCACCGTCGATCGGTCCCACCCGCGTCCTCTCCCTGTCCCGGCCGAGGTCGGTCGGCCGATCACCTCGTTCTACCAGACGCCGCCAGGCTCTGCCCGAAAAGGACTGGACGTCACGAATATTGCTGCGCCACAGCGGAAGCGGATCACCCGCCGACATGCGGCAGGTGAACATGCGTTCTCGTGCGTGCCGGGCGCTGATCCGCGGCGGCCCACCTCGACCGCCGGGGCGGAGTCCGTTGTCACGGCTCCGGCGCGATGGTTGTCGAGGTGGGCTCGCGTAGGACTCCTGAATCCATCGCGCCTCGGTCGATGTGATGGACAGGTCCCCGATGATCGGCGCGGGCGGGCGGATCATGTATTCGACATCCATTGCCCGACGCGTTGTCGCCTCGTGTTCAGGCGGTGCGGGTAGTCCACAAGCATGGTCGAAGGACGCGGGGTGGTGCGCGGGGCGGCGATGTCACGCGGGCTCGAGCGGGATTGGACCATCGAATTCGCGCGGGCCTTCGCGATCGGCGTCGTGGTGGTCGTGCACTGGATCTCGATCCGGGTCACCGTGGTGGACGGGACGGTGCGTGGGGAGTCCGCGCTGTCCGGGCGGCCGGTCTGGGTGCTGAGTTGGTTCATCCAGGTGATGCCGCTGTTCTTTCTCGCGGGCGGGTTCGCCAATGCGCGCATCGTGGATCGCCATCAGAGCTACGGCGCGTATCTCGGGGCGCGGGCGCGGCGGTTGGTGACGCCGTTGCTGGCGCTGTTCGCGATCGTCGTTCCGCTCGGTGCGGCAGTCGGCTCGGTGTCCGAACGGGCCGCCGCCGTACTGGCCGACATCGTGGCCAGTCCCCTGTGGTTTCTCGCGATCTACCTGGTCGCGGTGATGGTGGCGCCGATCGCCGTCTGGGTGCACGACATGGCGGCCTGGGTGCTGCCGGTGACGCTGCTGCTGGGCGCGCTGGCCGTCGACGCGGCACGGTTCGGCGGTGACGGGCGCTGGGCCGACTGGAACCTGCTGCTCGTCTGGCTGTTCTGCCACCAGCTCGGAATCATCTACGCCCGAGGGACATTGCGGCGCATCGCGAGCGGAGGACTCGTTCTCACCGCCGTCGCCGGTGCCGCCGTGCTCGCGGTCATGGTGTTGCTCGGGCCGTACCCGCCGACCACGCTCGGCATGGCGGACGCGCCGGTGTCCAATCTGTCGCCGCCCACCGCGGCGATGGCGGTGCTGGCGGCGGTGCAGCTCGCCGTGCTGGCACTGGTGGACCGGCGCGTGCGCGGGCGGACACCGGCGGGGCCGGTCGGTCGGGGAGTCCGCGCTGTCACGGAAATGCTGATGCCGCTCTACCTGTGGCACATCCCGGTCATCGCGGTGCTGACCGCCCCGGCGCTCGCGCTCCCGGCCCTGTTGCCGAGCGATCCCGGCACCTGGTGGGCGTTGCGTCCGCTGTGGATCATCGCCGGTGCGGCCGTGCTGTTCTGCGTGGCTCGCGCGGCCATGCGCTGGGAGTCGTTCTGCGCACGCTATGCCGCTCGCACCGCGCCCGTACCGGTCGTGGTCGGTGCGGCGACGGCCGCCGCCGGGATCTTCCTGCTGTGGCGGCACGGCGTCGCTCCGCACGGTGTGGCGGCCTGGGCGGTCTGCCTGGTGGTTGTCGCGGCCGCCTTGCTGGGCACCCTCCGGCGGGTGGGGGACGACACGTCACTCACCCGCCCGGAGGCCGGTACGACACGACAGTGACTGTGCGCCGCGCGCCGCCACGGATCGAGTGGAGTACCGGATCTCCGCCCGGTCCAGGGCGATCAGACGATGTTCGCCTCGATCAGCATGGTCCAGATCGTGCCCTGGTCGACGACCTCGACGCCGAGCTTCTCCGCCTTGGTCAGCTTGGCGTCGCCGACGCCCGCTCCGGTGATGAGCAGGTCGGTGTTCGCCGAGACCGAGGAGGCGGCGGTGGCCCCGGCCTTCTCGCACAGGCGCTGGAAGGTCGGGCGGGCGACCTTCTCGCCGGAGCGGGGGTCGCTGATCGCGCCGGTGATGACCACGGTCTTGCCCGCCAGGGGAGCGCCCGCCGCCACGACCGGAGGCAGGTCCTCCTCGCGGACGTCGAGGGAGACGCCCGTCGCGCGCAGCCGTTCCAGTTCCGGGCGCAGCCGGGTGAGGTGGGTGACGAGGGAGGCGGCGACCTTCGCGCCGATGTCCTCCACCGCCACCAGGCGCTCCTCGCCCGCGTCGGCCACCTCCTCCAGGGAGCCGAATCCGGAGCGAGCCAGGCGGGCGGCGGTGCCGTCGGAGGCCATCGGGATCGCCAGTCCGATCAGGGCGCGGCGCAGGCCGACCGCGCGGCTGGCGTCGATCGAATCGATCATGCGCTGCGCGGAGACCTCGCCGATGCGGTCGAATTCGAGCAGGCGCTCCTTGGTGAGCGTGTAGAAGTCCGAGGGGTTGGTCAGCATGCCCGCCTCGGCCAGCCGCTCGATCCACACCGGTCCGATGGCGTCGATGTCGGCGGCCGCCCGCGAGGCCCAGTGGATGAGCCTGCGCACCGTCTGCGCCGAACAGGACACGTTGGTGCAGAACAGTTCTCGGCTGTTGCCCTGTTCGGTCACCGGCTGCTCGCAGGAGGGGCAGGCGGTGGGCGGCACGATCTCGCGTTCGGAGCCCGTGCGTTTCGCGGCGTCGAGCACGCCCGCCACGAACGGGATCACATCGCCCGCGCGACGCACCAGCACCGTGTCACCGATCTTGATATCGCGGGCTCGGATCACCTCCTGATTGGCCAGGGTGGCCTTGGTGACCGTGGTGCCGCCCACGAACACCGGCTCCAGCCAGGCGACCGGGACGATCTTGCCGGTCTTGCCCACATCCCAGACCACGTCGGCCAGTAGCGTCGTCTTCTCCTCGGCGGCGAACTTGAACGCCAGCGCGCCGCGCGGGGAGTTCGAACGGGTTCCGGCCGCGGCGTAGGCGTCGCGGTCGGCCAGCCGCAGCACCGCGCCGTCCAGGTCGTAGTCCAATGCGTTGCGGCCCTGCTCGATGGCGGCGATGGCGGCCTGCGCCTGCTCGGCATCGGTGCAGTGGCTCATCCGCGCGCCCGCGATACCCAGCGCCGTCAGGCCCTCCTCCAGGTCGAGCGCGGCCCCACCCTCGGAGGTGTCCAGGTCGAACCCGAAGAACCGCAGCCGCCGTTCGGCCACGGTGGCCGGATCCTTGGCGCGCAGCGTGCCGGCGGCGGCATTGCGCGGGTTGATCAGCGGTTTGTCCGGATGCGCGGTGTTGTAGGCGGCGAAGGTCGAGCGCAGCATCACCGCCTCGCCGCGCACCTCCACCCGACCCGGCACGTCGATCCGCTCGGGCACGCCGTCGACCAGAGCGCGGACCAGCACGGTCACATCGTCGCCGGTGGTGCCGTCGCCCCGGGTCACGGCTCGGGTCAGCCGTCCGTCCTCGTACACCAGCGACAGCGACAGGCCGTCGAGTTTCGGCATCACCACCACCGGCTGGCCGGGGAAGCGGTTGAAGAACGCCTCCACCTGCTCGGGCGTGGTCGCCTTCTCCAACGACAGCATGGGACGCGCGTGCCGGATCGGGGCGTGCAGCACAGTGGGCGCGCCGACCTGCTCCAGCGGATTCGGATCGGGCGTCAGCTCCGGATGCGCCGCGACCAGATCGCGGAGTTCGTCCTCGATCGCGTCGTACTCGGCGTCCGCGACCAGCGGCGAGCCCTGATAGTAGGCATCACGCAGCACCATGATGCGGTCCGCGAGCTCTTGTATGCGTTCCCCAGTCTCCACAGCTGCTGACGCTACCCATACCGACCGACATCGACGGACCGGACGGCTCAACCGGCTCGACACGCTCGCGCTCGAGGGTGCACAGGCTGAGCACTCGGGGTACCGCCGGGCACGTGCCGAGTCCGTGGGCGGTTGGGCGGGGGCGGCGAACTCGGAGCCGCCGCCCCGGTCGGCCATCAGTAGGTGTAGAACCCGCGGCCGGTCTTGCGGCCGAGATAACCAGCGTCGACCATGCGGCGCAGCAGCACCGGCGGCGCGTACTGCGGTTCGCCGAATTCCGCGTACAGGGATTCCGCGACGGCGAGGGTGACGTCGAGGCCGACGGTGTCGGTCAGGCGCAGCGGCCCCATGGGGTGGGCGCAGCCGCTGACCATGCCCTCGTCGATATCCTCGGCGCTGGCGAAACCGGTCTCGTACATGCGGATCGCGCTGCACAGGTAGGGGATCAGCAGGGCGTTGACGATGAACCCGGCCTGATCCTTGGATTCGATGGTGCGCTTGCCCAGGACGTCGCGGGCGTAGGCGGTCACCTTGTCGGCGACCTCGCGGTCGGTCTTGAGCGTCACCACGACCTCGACCAGCGGCAGCACCGGGACCGGGTTGAAGAAGTGCACGCCCACCACGCGGTCCGGATTGGCAGTGGCGTTGGCCAGCCGGATCACCGGGATCGAGGAGGTGTTGGTGGCCAGGATGGTCTCGGGGGAGACGATGCCGTCCAGCTTGGTGAAGAAGTCCGTCTTCAGCGACTCGATCTCCGGGGCCGCCTCGATGACCAGCTCGCGGTCGGCGAAATCGTCGATGGCCGTGGTGAGGGTGATGCGGGCGCGGGCCTCGTCGGCGGCGGCCTGCTCGAGCCGGCCCGACTTGACCGCCCGCGCCAGGGACTTCTCGATGCGGGCCACAGCGGCGTCGGCCGCCTCGGTGTCGCGCTCCAGAACCAGGACCGATCCGCCGGCGCGTGCCGCCACCTCCGCGATACCGGCACCCATGGTTCCGCCACCGATGACTCCGATGCGTTGCACTGTCGCTGTCTCCTTGTACTCGGGATTCTCGCCGACCATCTTGCTCGATCGGGCGCACCCGCCTTCACGTGGGCGCGGGTTGTGAGCGCTCCGCGCCGGTCGCCCAGGTCGGCAGCGGCTCGCGCGCCGACAGCCAGGACGGTGGCACTCCGCGGACGCCGTCCCCGGTTCCGACTCCGGTGTGGGCCGCCACGATGCCGCCGACGATGGCGGCCGTGGTGTCCACATCGCCCCCGGCCTCGACGCACGCGGTGACGGCGGCCGGATAGTCGTCGAGGAAGGTGGCCGCCGCCCACAGCGTGAACGGCACCGTGTCCTGCGCGCTGACCTGAGCGCCGTTGCCGAGCTCATAGGCCGCTTCGGCGACCGATCGGCCGAGCAGACGTCGGGCGCGGCGAAGGCCGTCCGAGGTGCGGCCGTCGATCAGGTACGGCTCCATCGCTTCCAGCAGTTCGCTTGGTGGACAGTGTTTTCCGCGGGTAGCCGCCGCGTGGCTCGCCGCGACGGCGACGAGCATGGCGGCCAGGATCGCTTCCGGGTGCCGGTGGGTAACCTCGGCCGAGCGTGCGCTCTGGGCCGCCGCACGGTCCGGATCCCCGGCGAAACGCGCGCCCAGCGGAGCGACCCGCATCGCCGCTCCGTTCCCCCAGGAGCCGCGTCCGTCGAACAGCGCGCCGGCGGCGTCGGACCAGGGGCGGCCGTCGCGAATCTGGTGCAGCACGACGACGGTGCCGCCGCTGTAGCCGCGGTAGGGCTCGCAGCGGTCGGCGAAGGCCGCCGCCAACGCGTCGCGGTCGATATGGTCCCGGGAGCGGAGCTGCGCGTAGATCGAGCAGGCCATTTCGGTGTCGTCGGTCCACGGCCACGGACCGGCCGGTGGACGACCGGCGAGTAGCTCGGGTACCGAACGCCCCGGAACGAAGAATTGCGCGCCCAGCGCATCACCTACGGATAAGCCGTCGAGACTGTCCCGAGCGGCATCGGTAATCAATGACATACCGCTGCCATGGTGCCAATCACGCAATGCCATCGCAATAGCCGCGGCCATCGCAATACCCGCCGAGGCCGGCCTCCGGTGGAGTCGCGGATGCGTTCCAAGGGCACCCACAAGTGCCTTCTACCGATGTCTCAGGTGCGGGCCTAGTGTCGAATCCGACGAGAAGACAGAGGTTTTCGACACGGATCGGGAGAGCCGACATGACAGTCACGACAGTTCCGTTCACGTTCACCCGCGATGGCGATCGGCTGGTGGGCACGTTGTATCTGCCGGAGGGGGAGCCGACGGCGGTGGTGGTCACCACCGGGCCGTTGACGTCGGTGAAGGAACAGGCGGCGGGGGTGTACGCGGCGGCGCTGGCGCGGCGGGGGTTCGCGGCGCTGGCGTTCGATCACCGCACCTTCGGGGAGAGCGAGGGGACGCCGCGGCAATTGGAGGATCCGCTGGGCAAGGCCGCCGATATCGGAGCGGCGGTATCGGCTCTGGAGCAGGACGAGCGGTGCGCGGGGAAGCCGATTGTCGCGCTGGGTGTGTGCGCCGGGGGCGGGTATATGGCGCGGGCGGTTGCCGACGATCCGCGCATCCGCGCCTTCGCCGGGGTGGCGGGGGTGTACCCGGATACCGCGGCCGCGCCGCCCGATCCCGCTGTGGTCGAGCGCGGACGGCTGGCCCGGGAGCGGCGGCTGGCCACCGGAGAGGTCGAGAGCATTCCGGCGGTCGCGGCCGACAACGGTGATGTCGCGATGCCGCTGCGCGAGGCATTCGAGTACTACGGCACCGAACGCGGAGCCGTGCCCAACTACACGAATGCCTTCGCCGTCGAATCCTTCGAACACTCAGCCGTTTTCGACGCACAGGAAGCCGCCGCCCGACTGGCCGTACCGTTCCTGCTCGTGCACTCCGAGCACGCGCTGGTCCCGCCGTGGGCGCGCGCCTGCTACGCGGCGGTGACATCACCGAAGTCCGAACTGTGGCTGGACTCGGTCGGCCAGATCGACTTCTACGACGACCCCCGGCTGATCGACGCGGCCGCGGACGCGGCGGGCGCGCTGTTCCGCGACGCGGTAGCCCCGGCCGACGACCAGGTGCGCAGCAACGTCTGACCGGGTCATCCCGATGTCGGGCCGCGGGCCGACGGCGAGCGCGGTCGGCCCACCGCACGACGGTGGCCGGTCCGTCGCGGCGGGCCGTACCGACCCGGTGGGCACCGCGCCGCCCGACGTCGCGGCGGCGGCCGCGCTCAGTTGACGGCGATGGCGATGGCGACCACCACGAATACCGCCACGATCAGGAGGATCGCGGCGATCGCGAGGACTCCGGTGGGTGGGAAGTGGTGGCGCGTGCGGGGCTCCGGGGCGGAGAGGCCGGAGGTTTGCGGGGTGTCGGGCGGGGTGGAGCCGGGGGCGACTCCGCCGCCGGGTTCGAGGTCGGGGGTGCGCTCGGGGGCGGGATCCATGGACACGACTGCTGACAACTCCTCGTGGTCGACTGCGGTCCCCGGATGCGGGGCTGTCGGGATACGCATAGCTGTGCGTCGTGTGCCTCGGGTACCCGGCATCGGGGGAGCTAATCCGGATCGGTCGCGGGGGCGGGCGGTGCGCAGGGCGCTGGCGTGATATTGCGGCGTGGCGGTCGCCGTTTGGCCGGGTGCCAGCGGGGTACCGTCACCGGAGATGCCCTCTGGCCGGGGTGCTGGTGGTACGCGGTCGCGGGATCACGCGGCGGCTCGTACACGGACGGGAGGTGATCGCCGGTGGTGCCGCATCTGCTCGTACTGGTGGGGATCGTGCTGGTGTCCACGGTGGTGCTGTACGCGGCAGCCCGCGCCGTACGGCCCGCGCCGCAGGCGGAGCAGATGCCGTTCCTGTCGGGGGCGGCCCCGCGCGAGCACGCGGTGTCGCGGTATCACGTGCGGTGGTATGCGGTCACCATGCTGTTCCTGGCCTTCGATATGGAAATGGCCTACATGTATCCGTGGGCCGTGGTGGTCGCCGACCTCGGATTGAGCGCGGTGATCGAGATGTTCGGATTCCTGGCCGTGCTCATGGTCGCCGTCCTGTACGCCTGGCGTGAGGGGGCGCTGCGTTGGACCTGAGCGGATGGCTACGTGGCCGGATGGCGATCGTGCCGCTGCTGGCGGTCGCGCCGGGCGGGACGGGCGTGCGGATCGCCGTCGAACGTACGGCGCGGGAGAACGGATGGCGCTTCGCCGACAGCCCCGCCGCCGCCGACCTGCTGATCGTGGCGGGATACGGCGACCGAGAGTTCGAGGACCGCGTCGCGCGGGTCTACGCGGCCATGCCACGACCCAGGATTCGCGTGGACATCACCGATCCCGACCGAGCCGCTGCCGAACTCGCCGCCGCGAGCGAGCAGCTCACCTCCGGACCGGGAGATCAGGCAAGCGCCGACCCCGAGGGCGCGATCCCGCCGGAACCCGAACGTGCCCACCGCGCGATCGCTCCCGGCACCGACCCCGCAGCACAGGGTGATCTCGCCCCTCCCACCGACGATCCCACCGGCGGCGACCAGTCCGCTCCCGGCGCGGAGGGCGCGTCGCTTGACGACGACGAACCGGCAGCACCCGGTCGTACTGCCGAGCCGGGCCCGGCGGGTGAGCCACACGAACTCGGTGGCCACGGCGAGCATTCGGGCCACGGTGAGCATGCGGGTGCTGGTGGGCGTGTGGGTGACGACGAGCGCGTGGGTGACGGCGAGCATGCTGGCCATGGCGGGCATGCGGGTCACGGTGGGCACGAGCACGGGAGGATGGAGCTGCCGGGGGGATTGGCGATGGCCGAGCGGGGGGCGGATCGAGACGGGTTGGCGTTGGACGAGGTGACCGTGGTGCTGGGGCCGGTGCTGGCGTCGTGGCCCGCGGGGTTGGTGGTCACCGCGCGTGTGCAGGGCGGGATCGTCTCCAGTGCGACGGTTTCCACGCTGGCGCGGCCGGAGGGAGTCGAGGCGTATTGGCTGGGGCCGTGGATGGGGGGCGGCGGTGCGGTGCAGGGCGGCGGTGCGCGGCGGTGGTATGCGGCGCGGCGGGTGGATTCGGCGGCCACCCTGCTGTCCGTCGCGGGGTGGGAGGATGCCGCGGCGGCGGGGCGTCTGCTGCGAGACCGGGTCCTGACCGGCGGTCCAGGGGGTGCTGAGGAAGCGTTGGGGCACAGGTGGATTCGCCGGGTCCGGCGGTCCCGGACGCTGCGGTGGTCACTGCGCGGGGTGGGGACGATCGCGGACGGCCCCGGAATGCCGCCGGGTCTGGCCGGTGACACCGCGGATCGCCTCGACGCCTGGCTCACGGAGATCGGCCAGCTGTTGTCGAATCGCGCGAGCGTCGAGTGGAATGCGGCGATCGCCCGGCGCACAGCGGATTTCCCCGCGACGGAAACCACCCGCACGACCTGGACCCTGGCGGCGCTGCCGGAGCTTCTCGCCGGTGTCACGCTCGCGGAGGCGCGGTTGATCGTGGCCGGTCTCGATCCGGATCCGGACGTACTGTGTCACGCACCGCGGGAGGTCGTCCATGGTTGAGCTCGCACCGTGGTGGCTGACCGTGCTGCTGCCCGCCGGCGTGCTGGCCATGGCCTGGGGCACCGCCACGGCCGACGCCGTACTCCGCGCCCGTGCGGCGGGCGCGCCCGTCGCGGCGGCGGTGGGTGCACCCTGGCGAGCGGTGGTGTTGGGGCTGGTTCAGCAGCGTCGCCGGATCGTGGGCGCGGATGTACTCCTGTTGCGTACAGCCGGATTCGTCCTGCTGACGGCCGGGATACTGGCCGCCGCCCTGGTGCCGGTCGGCGGGGCCGTCGTGTTGGACGGCGGGGTGAGTCTGGTCTGGTTCAATGCGCTCGAGGTGGTGGCCTGGGTGGCGGTGTGGTCGGCGGGGTGGGGGTCGAACTGGGTGTTCGCGCTGGTGGGCGGATATCGGTTCGTGGCGCAGGGGGTGGCCTACGAGCTGCCGCACATGTTCGCGCTGACCTGCGCCGCTGTCGGGGCGGGCTCGTTGCGGATCGCGGATATCGTCGCGGCACAACAGGACCGGTGGTTCGTATTGATCATGCCGGTGGCCTTCGCGGTCTATCTGCTGTCGGTACCCGCCATGGCGTTCACCCGGCCGTTCGATGCCCCGGCGGGCACCGATCTCGCCGGGGGCGTATTCGCTGAGGTGTCGGGGCCGGACCGGCTGCTGTTGCGGGTGGCACGTCGGGTGCTGTTCGTGGCCGCGGCGGCCATGGCGGTGCCGCTGTTCCTCGGCGGCGGTGCGGGGCCGTGGCTGCCGGGCTGGCTGTGGACGCTGGTGAAAACCATTGCGGTGCTGGCGGTGCTGGTCTGGCTGGCTCGACGCTGGCCCACGATTCGCATGTCGCGCTATATGGAGGTGGCGTGGCTGGTGTTGTTGCCGCTCACCCTGGTGCAGGCCCTGGTGGTCTCGTTCCTGGTGCTGCGCTGAGCGACGGGAGGTCGGAAGATGCTGTCCCACATCCTGTTCTGGGTGTGCGCGGTGGGAGCCGTGGCCGCCGGGGTGGCGGTGTTCCGGGTGGATTCGATGGCGCGGGCCACCTTCGCGCTGCTGCTGTCGTTCCTGTTCGCGGCGGGCACCGTATTCCTGGTCGAACTGGCCTACCTCGGAGTCCTGGTGGTGCTCATGATGATCATGGAAATGGTGATCATGGTGCTGTTCATGGTCATGTACATGATGAATCCGGCCGGACTCATGCCGATGAGCATGGTGCACAACAAAATCGGTGCGCTCGTCAGCTCCGCCACGGTGTTCGTCGCATTGAGCGCCGTCGCACTGCTCGTCGACTGGCCGCGCCGTGAGCACGCACCGCCCGCCGACCCCACCCGTGCGCTGGGCGAGGCGCTGATGGGCTCGAAGATGCTGGTGATGATCATCGTCGGGCTGGTGCTCTTCACCACCATGGTCGCCACGGTGGTACTGGCCACGCACCGGGGGCGCTACGACCGTTACGGGGATCGGCTCGACCGCCGGATTCCCGACGATCCGGTCGAGGGCGGGGTGCGGCCGTGAACCTGCCCGAATTCCTGGTGTTGGCCGCCGCGCTGTTCAGCGTCGGGCTCTACGGCGTGCTGTCCCAGCAATCCATCGTGATGATCATGATGGGGCTCGAACTCATGATCAACGCGGTGCTCGTCGCCGCCGCCGCGTTCTGGTACTTCGCCTGGCCGACCGCCGACGCGCAGGTGCTGGTGGTAGTCGCGGTGACGGCCATGGCGGTGGAGATGGCGGCCGGATTCGCGGTGGTCACCGTCGTTTTCCGGGCGCGCGATATCGACACGGTGGACGATGCGACGGATCTGAGGGGGTGAGGCCGTGCTGTGGTCGCTGATCGCGCTGCCCGCCCTGACCGGGGCCGCGCTGCTGCTGTGCGGCCGCCGCGCCGACCGTCTCGCCCCCGCCGCCGCGCTGGCCGCCGCAGCGCTCACCACGGTGCTCGCGGTGTTGAATGCTGTTGGGCGGGGCGAGGTTTCGGTACCACTGCTGGCCGGTATCCCATTGTCGCTGGGCGTGGACGGGCTCTCCGCCGTCATGGTGGTGACGGTGGCGGCCATCGTAACCGCCGTGCTGGTCTTCGCCGCCGGAGACCTCGGCCCCGGGGAGGCGCTGGCCCGCTTCCACGGCCTCATGCTGCTGTTCGCCGCCGCCATGCTGGTCACGGTGACCGCGCGGAACCTGGTCACGTTGCTGCTGGCCTGGGAGATCATGGGTGCGGCATCGTACGCGCTCATCGGATTTCGCCGACACGATCCGTACCGGACCGCCTCCGGTCTGGTCGCCTTCCTCACCACCCGCGCCGGAGATCTGGGGTTGTATCTCGCCGCGGGCGCGGTGCTGGCCGGGGGCGCGTCCACACTCGCGCTGGACACCCTCCCCGACATCGGCGGCGGCTGGCGGGACGCGGCGGCCGCCGGAATCCTGGTAGCCGCGTTCGGGAAATCGGCGCAGCTGCCGTTCAGCTTCTGGCTGTCGCGCGCCATGGCGGGCCCAAGCCCGGTGTCGGCGCTGCTGCATTCGGCCACCATGGTGGCGGCGGGCGCGTACCTGCTGCTGCGCCTGGAACCACTCCTGGCTGCCACGTCCTGGGCGGGATCGGTCGCCGCCTGGGGTGGTCTGGCCACGGCCGTGGCGCTGGGTGCGGTGGCGGTGTGCCAGAGTGACCTCAAGCAGCTGCTCGCCGCGTCGACCTGCGCCCAGGTGGGGTTGATGGTGGCGGCCGCGGGCATGGGCGGCGTGGTCGCGGGGGCCGGTCATCTGGTGGCGCACGCGGCCACCAAGAGTTTGCTGTTCCTCGGCGCGGGCGCGTGGCTGACTGCCCTCGGCACGAGGAACCTGACCGGGCTGCGCGGTGCCGCACGCACGTATCCCGTTGTCGGCGTGACATTCACGATCGGTGCACTCAGCCTGGCCGGAGCGCCGCCGTTGGCGCTGTGGCCGACCAAGGAGGGAGTGCTGGCGGCCGCGCACGAGATATCGACACCGTTGTTCGTCGCCGGGTACGCCGCCGCCGTACTCGGTGCGCTGTACGCCGGGCGCGCACTGACGCTGGTGTGGTCGCGGCCGGTCGCCGCTACCGAGAAGCACTGGGACGGGGAGGAATCCGGATCCCGCCGGGTGAACGCCGCGCAGGCGCTGCCGCTGCCGCTCCTGGCCGCCGCCACCGTGCTGGGCGGTGCGGCGGCCCTGCCCGCGGTCCGAGCCGGTTTCGCCGACCTGTTGGGGACCTCGGCACCGTCGATCACCGGCCCGCAACTGCTGCTGTCGGGTGCGGTGGCGGCCGCCGCGGTCGCCGGGGTGGCCGCCGTGATCCGGTGGCGCGGCGACCTGCCCGCCCCCGGCGCGCTCGCCGGATGGCTGGGCCTGGAATCGGCGGTGCGGCGATGTGTGGTGGTCCCGGTGCTGGTCACGGCCCACGCACTGGCCCGATTCGACGATCGGGTGCTCGCCGCCGGGACCAGTTCGGCCGCGCGAGGTACCGTCGAATTCGCCAGGAGGCTCGGCGGTTTCGACGACCGGGTGCTGGCGGGAGCGGTGCGCGCGGTCGCCACCGCGGTGCTGGCGGCGGCCCGTGCGACCGCTCACGGCCCGGAACGAGCCATCGATCGTGGTGTCGGGGCCGCCGCTGCGGCCGCACGCGCGTTGGGCAGGTGGGCGCGAAGTCCGGAAACCGGTGCGGTGCATCAGTACTACGCCCAGGCGACAGTGCTCATGGTGCTGTTGGCAGCCGTGCTGCTGGTGTTGGCGTGAGGGGGAGCGTTGGGCGCCTGTGGTGCCCGGCCGCCTGTGCGGTGGGGGACGGCGGCTTCCGTGCGAACGGGGCGCGGGCTGTGCGACCAGCGGATCGCAGTGTTCGGGAGGCGGGCACGACGGAACGCGGAGATGAGCGGATGTGGGCCGGGCTTACGGGTTCGGTCGGCGCGGCGTGGGTTCGGGACGGTGTGTGGGGGCGTGGGTTCGGGCGGCACGAGTGGTGAGGACGAGAGCCACAGGCGGGGACAACGGACGACGCGGCGTGGCGGGCGGGGGTCGGTCGTGGCGATGAGTTCCCCACGCGGGCACGGGTGACCGAGACGAGAGGAGGTGCGAGATGATCAGTGTGCTGGTGTTCCTACCGCTGGCGGCGGCGCTGATCCTGGCCGCGGTACCCCGGCTGGGCGATCGTGTCGTCCGCTGGGTGTGGGTGGCGGTGAGCGCGGCCGAGGTCGTGCTGGTGGCGGTGCTGTGGTGGTCGTATCGGCGCACCCCGCCCGCATCCGGCCAGTTCGCCTTCGAGGAGCGGATCGCCTGGATTCCGAGCCTGCGCGCCAGCTATCACGTCGGGCTGGACGGATTCGGCCTGCCGCTGGTCGCCATGACCACGGTGCTGTTCCTGGCCTGCGCGGTCTACTCGCTGCGCGAGACGCGCCGGGTGCGCTGGTTCGCGGCGCTGTTCCTGTTCCTGGAGACCGTCTGCCTGGGGGTGTTCGTCTCCCTGGATCTGGTGCTGTTCTTCGTCTTCTTCGACCTGTCGATCGTGGGCATGTACTTCGTGATCAACGGGTGGGGGCACGGGCAGGCGCGCCGGGCGGCATTGCAGTTCTTCCTCTACACCTTCATCGGATCGCTGGCGCTGCTGCTCGGCTTCATCGTCCTGTACCTGTCCGCCGACCCGCACACCTTCGACATCGTCGAGCTGACCGCCGCCAACCCCCTGGCGGACAACGCGGTGCGCGGCTCGATCGCGCTGGCGGCCATCGTGCTCGGACTGGCGGTCAAAACGCCGACCGTGCCCTTCCACACCTGGTTGCCGCCCGCGCACACCGAGGCACCGGCCGCCGGTTCGGCGGTGCTCGCCGGTGTCCTGCTGAAACTGGGCACCTACGGTTTCGTGCGCATCGCCATGCCGCTGCTGCCGGAGGCGTGGCGGCGCTACGCCCTGGCCGTGGTGATCGTGGGCGTGGTGAGCGTGCTCTACGGCGCGCTGGTCGCGCTGGCGCAGCGGAACTTCAAGCGCATGATCGCCTACACCTCGGTCAATCACATGGGCTACATCCTGCTCGCCCTGGGCGCGGCCGGGCTGCTGGCGGGCAACTCGGAACAGGCTCGCGCACTGGCGATTACGGGCGCGGTCACGCAGATGGTCAGCCACGGGCTCATCACCGGCGCGCTGTTCCTCATCGCGGGCGTGCTGTACGCCCGGCGCGAGACCTACGACCTGGACGCCTTCGGCGGTCTCGCCGCCGCGGCCCCGGTGTTGGCGGCGGCCACGGCGGTCGCGTCCATGGCCTCGCTCGGCCTGCCCGGCTTCTCCGGGTTCATCGCCGAATTCCAGGTATTCCTGGGCTCTTTCGCACCCGCGCCGGTACTCACCGCCATCGCGCTCACCGGCATCCTGATCACCGCGGCGCTGCTGCTGCGGGCGTATCAGAGCATCTTCCTGGGGCCGAAGCGCATCGGCGAGTTCACCGATGTCACCGCGCCCGAGGCCTGGTCGATCATCCCGCTGCTCGCCGGATCCCTCGTCATCGGGCTGGCTCCACGCTTCCTGCTGGATGTGATCGAACCGTCGGCACGGGTGCTCGGGCTGCTGGTGGAGGGCTGACGTGGGGACCGACAGCGCGGCCCACGGAGGTGTCGCGGTGCTCGCCGCGAGCGGTGGCATGGGCGCGGATCTGGCGGCGCTCGCCCCGGAGGCGGCGCTGGCCCTCGCCGCGGTGCTGGGTCTGCTGCTCGGCTCGTTCCTGCCGCGCACCCGGCAGTGGCCGGTTCGGCTGCTCGCCGCTGTCGCCGCGATCACGACACTGGTGACGACGGTCGCGGTCTGGAACAACCCGCCCGCCACCATCTTCGAGGCCACCTACGACATCGACACCGCCACCAACGCCGTGCGTCTGACGGTGGCCGTTTCCCTACTGCTGATCCTGGCCCTGTCGTGGCCCGGCACCCGGGCCGCCGCCCGCGAATCCGAATTCGTGGTGCTGCTGACCCTGGCCGGACTCGGCGCGGTGTTGCTGGCCGGAGCCGCCGATCTGCTGGTGCTGATCACCGCGTACCTGCTGGCGAGTATTCCGCTGTACGCGCTCACGGCCTTCGAGAAGGACTCCGCGGGGGTGGAGGCCGCCCTCAAGTACTACCTGCTCGGCGCGTTGTTCGGCACCACCATGCTGCTGGGCGCGGCCCTGGTGCTCGGCGCGGGCGGAGCGACCACCTATACTGCGCTGGCCGAGGCCGCGCCGACGGCCCCGCGCGCCGCCCTGGCGGTGGGCGCGGTCGCACTGCTGGGCGCGCTGCTGTTCAAGGCCGGGGCGGTACCGGCGCACTTCTGGGTGCCCGACGTCACCCAGGGCACCCATCCCGCCGTGGCCGCCGTGGTCACCACCGTGCCGAAACTCGGTGCCATCGTGGCGATCTCACGATTCGGCACGGTGGTGTCGGCGGACGGGGAGCTGCGCTGGGGGGTGCTGATCGCGGTCATCGCCGCCGCCACCATGACCCTGGGCAACCTCGCCGCCTTCTTCCAGACCGATGTGCGCCGCCTGCTCGCCTACTCCACCGTCAGCCAGGCCGGATACCTGCTGGTCGGCGTCGCCGCCGTGCGCGGGTCGGAGTTGGCCGTGCCCGCGATCCTGCTGTATCTGGCCGCCTACGCGGTCACCAATCTCGGTGCCTTCGCGGTGGTGTGCGCGCTGCCCGACCGGCGCGCCCTCGGTGACTACACCGGGCTGCTGCGGCGTCGACCCGGGCTCGCAACGGCGTTGCTGGTGTGCCTGTTCGGCCTGATCGGCACCCCGCCCACCGCTGTGTTCGTCGGCAAGCTGACCGTCTTCAGCGCGGCCTTCGACGCCGGGCTGGGCTGGTTGGCCGTGCTGGCGCTGGTCAATACGGTCGCCAGCGTCTTCTACTACCTGCGCTGGGTGGTTCCGGTCGTGCGCGGCGGCGGCGATATCGAACCGTCCCCGCCGGCCGCGGCCGCCGTCACCGCCTACGCGGCGGCCGTGCTGTCCGTGCTGATCGGCCTGCTCGCCGGACCGGTCTGGGACGCACTGGAATTCGGATAGCGGCTGTGCTGATTGGGCTGCCCGCTGTGCTGATTGGGCTGCCCGCTGTGCTGATTGGGCTGCCCGCCGTGCTGATTGGGCTGCCGCCGTCCTGATCGGGCCTGCCCGCCGAGCCGCGCTGGATTTCCCGTAGCGCAGCCGGTGCCGCTGACGATCGGCTAGCCGACCCGATCCGCCTCGGCGGTCTCGACCGCCGCCCCCGAATGCCACCGCCCGTCGGGGTAGGTGATGTACAGCGGACCCAGATTGCACGGATGCAGACAGCCGGTCGGGGTGATGAGGGCATCCGGGTGGGTGTCGCGCAGGATGCGGTGGAGTTCCGCCGCGCCGTAGACGGTGCAGCGGGGGCCGCGGCAGACCAGGATATGGGTGCTGTGCTCGGGGATCTCCGACCAGGCGGGACTGCGGAAGGCGCGCGGGCTCGCCGTCACCGGTGTGCCCGCGTCCTGTGCGCGGGCACGGATCAGGGCCGCGAAATCCGCTGTGCCGTCGATACTCTCGGTCATGCGGAGATCGAGGTCGAGGTCGCGGGTCTCCTTCCAGTTGGCCACCGCGCGGGCGATCCAGGTCTCCAGATAGCGGTCGCGCGGAACGGCCAGCGGGATGAGGGTGACCGGCACGTCGTCGGCGGCGGCCGCGTCCAGCACCTCGTGGATGGTCGGCTCGCCCTGGTCCAGCAGGGCGTAGCCCATACCGCAGGCACGGGCCAGGGCGGCGACGGCGGGCAGATCGACACCGGCGGGGGTGGGGCGGGCGACCAGGATGTGGCGGCGGCTCATGCGGTGCGGACCTTTCGCGCGGCGGGAACCACCAGCGGCGTGCCGGTGGCCGGGTCGTCGATCACGGTGCAGTCGAGGTCGAACACCTCGGCCACCAGGTCGGGGCGCACGATCTCGGACGGTGCGCCCTGCGCCACGACGCGGCCGTCCTGCATCGCGACCAGGTGATCGGCGTAGCGGGCGGCCAGATTGAGGTCGTGCAGCACCACGACGATGGTGCGCGGCAACAGATTTCGCAGCAGATCGAGCACGTCGAGCTGATGGGTCAGATCCAGGAAGGTGGTCGGCTCGTCGAGCAGCAGCACCTCCGGATCCTGCGCCACCGCCAGGGCGACCCACACCCGCTGGCGCTGCCCGCCGGAGAGTTCGTCGAGGCTGCGGTCGGCGAGTTCGAGGGTGTCGGTGGCCGCCATCGCCCGGTGCACCGCGGCCTCGTCGGCCTCGGACCACTGGCGGAACCAGCGCTGGTGGGGATGGCGGCCGCGGCCCACCAGGTCGGCGACCGTGATGCCGTCCGGGGCGGTCGGCTGCTGCGGCAGCATCCCCAGACGCCGGGCCAGGGTGCGGGCGGGCAGCCGCCCGATATCGCCGCCGTCCAGCAGCACCGCACCCGCCGCGGGCGGGATCAGGCGGGCCAATCCGCGCAGCAGGGTCGATTTGCCGCAGCCGTTGCGGCCGACGATGACGGTCAGCGCCCCGGCGGGGAAGTCCACGGTGGCGTCGGTGACGGCCGGTGTATCGCCGTAGGCGAGGGTGAGCGCCGAGGTGGTGAGATGAGCGGTCATCCAGCGTGTCCGATTCGGGTTGCGCGGGCCAGGAGATAGACGAGTACGGGCGCGCCGAGCACGGCGGTCACCACCCCGACCGGGAGTTCGGCGGGAAACAGCCGCCGGGCGGCCAGATCGGCGGCGACCACCAGCAGCGCGCCCGCCGCGGCGGCCGGGACCAGCCCGGCATCGCGCTCGGCGAGCAGCCGCCGCACGATCTGCGGAGCGACCAGCGCGACGAAGGCGACGGGTCCGGCCGCCGCCGTGGCCAGCGCCGCCGCCACCGCGGCGAGGACGATCAGGGTGGTGCGATGCGGTCCGCGACGCCCGGACAGGGTGGCCGCCAACTCGTCGCCGAGTTCGAGCAGCCGCAGGCTGCGGGCCAGCACCAGCAGCGGCGGTGTCACCACCGCCAGCGCGGCGACCCCGAGCACGACATGACTCCAGTCGCGATTGGCGAGGCTGCCCGTGAGCCAGCGGGCCGCGGTGTGCGCCTCGTAGATGTTCGCCCGGGTGAGCACGAAGGAGATGGCGGCCGACAGCATGGCCGTCACGCCGATGCCGACCAGGACGAGCCGATAGCCGTCGAGCCCGTTGGTGGTCGCCACCGCCACGATGAGCGCCATGGCGAGCAGCGATCCCGCCAGCGCGCCGCCGACCAGCACCGCGCCCGAGCCGCCCAGCACCACGCTCACCACCAGCGCGCCCAGCGACGCACCCGTGTTGATGCCGATGATCTCCGGGCTGACCAGCGGGTTGGTCGCGATGCGTTGCAGGATCGCGCCGGAGACCGCGAAGGCGGCCCCGACACAGAGCCCGGTGAGCACGCGGGGCAGCCGATCCCGCACCACCACGTCGTATTCGGTGAGGGTGCCGCCGCCGCCGAGCACCCGCAGCACATCGCCGACCGTGAGCGGAAAGTGGCCGACGGTGAGCGACCACGCCGCCACGGCCAGCGCGGCCGCCGTGCACAGCGCGGTGAGCAGGGCCGAACGGCGATGTACGCGCAGGGCTACTCGTCCGCCGGGGGCGCGCAGTAGCACGGTGCCCGGCGGCAGCACCGCGGATCGAGTCGGTGTCGCGGGTCGGGTCGGTGTCGCGGATCGGATGGGCGTCACAGTGTCGCGACCTTCCGATTGCGGACGAGATAGAGGAAGAACGGCGATCCCGCGAAGGCGGTGATGATGCCGACCTGGATCTCCTGCGGGCGCGCGACCACGCGCCCGAGCACATCCGCCGCCAGCAGCAGCGTCGGGCCGAGCACCGCGCACCAGGCCAGGATCCAGCGGTAGTCCTGTCCGGCCAGGGCCCGCGCGATGTGCGGGATCACCAGGCCGATGAACGCGACGGGTCCGGCGATGGCCACCGCGGCACCCGCCAGCAGCACCACGGCCGCCGCGCCGACGGCGCGCACCGTGACCAGCCGCGTGCCGAGCGTGCGCGCCATATCCTCGCCCATGGCGAGCGCGTTGAGCGAGCGCGCCACCGCCACCGCGAGCACGGTCCCGACAGCGATGAACGGCGTTATGGCCCAGACGGATTCGAGATCCGCGCGGGTCAGCGAACCCACCACCCAGAACCGGAAGTTGTCGAAGGTGGTGCGGTCCAGCAGCGTGACGGCGGTGGTGATGGAACCGCACAGCGCGGCGCACGCGGCACCGGCCAGGGCCAGCTTCACCGGGGTGGCACCGCCGAAGCCGAGCGACCCGAGCGTATAGACGAATACCGCCGCGACGGCCGCACCGAGGAAGGCGAACCACACGACCCCGCCCGGCGCGCTCAGACCGAGCACGCCCATGGCGATCACGATGGCCAGCGACGCACCCGAATTGATGCCCAGCAGTCCGGGTCCGGCGAGCGGATTGCGGGTCAGCCCCTGCATGACGGCCCCGGCCAGGGCGAGCGCGATACCCGCCAGCAGTCCGGCCACCGTGCGGGGCAATCGGATGTAGCGCACCACCCGATCCGCGTCGGTGCCCCGGAAGTCGGTGAACGCCGCCGCCACCTGATCGACGGTGAGCGGATGCGTCCCGACCCGCAGCGAGGCGAGGCAGACCAGGGCGAGCGCGGCGAGGGCCACCGGCATGCCGACGCCGCGCAGACCGCGACTCACCGCCCGAACAGATCGGGGTGGATCAACTCGGCGACCAGTTCGGTCGCGTGGGCGATCCGCACCCCCGCCGCCCGATCGGCGAACAGGAAGGGGTGCACCGCACCCGCGCGCACCGCGGTCAGATTGGCGAAGGCCGGATTGCCGGTGAGGGTGTCGGCCTGCGCCTGCCCGTCGGCGCGCGTGTAGTCGGCCCGGCAGCACAGACTGGTCAGAATGATGTCGGGATCGCGGGCGATGATCTCCTCCGCGCCGATCGGCACATTGCGGCGGGCGGTCAGGTCGGCGAAGGCGTTCACCCCGCCTGCGGCCTCGATGATCCGGGTGACGAAGTCGATGCCGCCCGCGACGGTATAGGAACCGTCGTCCTTGGGCGTCACCACCGCGACCCGGGGGCGTTCGGCTCCCGCGACCGTCGCGCGCACCGCCTCGATCCGGTCGCGCAGATCGGTCGCCACCCGCTCGGCGCGTTCGGGCACACCCCACAGCGCGCCGAGATCGCGCAGATCCGCGTACACGTTGTCGAATCGCACCGTCGCGGGGTCGATGGCCTCGTCCGCCAGTCCGTCGGCGCTCGGACACAGCGGACTCAGCACCCAGGTGCGCACCCCGAGTTCGTGCAGGCTGGCGCGGGTGCCGACGCTGGCCTGGGCGGATTTCGCGAACACCCCGTTGTAGCCGGAGAGCACGAAATCGGGCTGCTGGGACAGCAATTCGTCCCGGCTCGGCAGCTTCTCGACGTACGGGACGCTCGCCTGCGCGTCCCGGTATTCGGGCAGCACCGCCGCGTCCAGGAAGGCCGTCCCGACCAGGCGGTCGGTGACCCCGAGGGCGTGCGCGATCTCGATGGACGGCTGATAGGCGGCATAGATGCGCTGCGGCGGCGCATCGACGCCGATATCGATACCGCAGTTGACGCGCGTGACAGCGGCGTCGCCGACAGCGGTGTCGGCCGCGGGCGCACACCCGGCGAGCGCGACGGCACCGGCGAGCAACGCGCCGATCCGCAGGCGCGCGGAAACAAACGTGGTCAAGACGACCGCCTTCCAGGTCCTCGTGGAACGGGTACTGCAGCGCCGTGGCCGGTCTCCTGGCTGACGGGTGTCGCGCGGCGAATCCACCTTCCCAGGGCCGGGCCCCAGTGGCTCCGGACGACCGTGTCGCCCGGAACGATTCGTCGCTCCCGATCACAGTGGCGAGGGCCGCACCGGTTCCACACCGGTTTCCCGAACACCACGGCCCGGCGAATGTAGCAGAGTGCGCGAACCGGGCATCCGCGCTCGTAGCCGGAGGTGCGGCCGGCGAACCGCCGGTATGCCGCCGGTATGCTCGACTCGGCCGACGTGAGGAGATGAATCCATGTGCTACCCGGTGCCGTGCGAGACGTGTGGCAAGACGACGTGGGCCGGCTGCGGCGAACACGTCGACGAGGTGCGCGCCCAGGTCGCCGAAATTCAGTGGTGCGACGGCCACCCGCGGTAGTAGACCGGACGGCATGCATGATGCCGCCGCGGCAGCCGATGACACCGCCATAGCCGATGACACCGCGATAGCCGACAATCGGGCGAACTGGGACGACCGCGCCGACGTGCACGCGCGCTCGGGCATGTACGACGTGGACGGCTTCCTGAACGATCCGACCCGCATCTCGACGGTGGTGCGCAACGATCTGTCCGTCCTGGCCCCGCACCTCCCGGAGACCGGCATCCGGGATCGGTCGCTGCTGCACCTGCAATGCCATATCGGCACAGATACCGTCTCCTGGGCGCGGCTCGGGGCGGTCGACGTCCACGGTCTGGATCTGTCGCCGAACTCGCTGCGCCACGCCGCCCGCATCGCGGCGGCGGACGGGCGCGAGATCACCTGGGTGGAGGGCGACGCGCGATTCGCCTCCGCACTGCTCGACCGGCGCTTCAGCACCATCGTGACCAGCGCCGGAACCATCGTGTGGCTGCCGGAGCTCGACGCGTGGGCGCAATCCGTCCACGATCTGCTGGAACCGGGCGGGGTGTTCCTCATCCGCGACGACCATCCGCTGCTCGGGGCGCTCGGCTTCGAACCCTGGGAGATCAGCGAGGACTATCTGTCCGGCGGCGGCGTACAGACCTACACCGATTCGGGCAGCTACACACCGGGTTCGGCGGGGCGGATCGCGCACGCGACCAACCACGAGTGGCGGCACGACCTCCAGGAGATCGTCACGGCCCTGCTGGACGCCGGGCTCGTGCTGGAGTCGCTGCGCGAACTGCCGTACATGGACTGGCACGCCTTCCCGGAACTCGTCGCCTGCCCGGAAGGCTGGACGCTGCCCGCGGGCGCGCCGCGCGTTCCATTGAACTTCGCCGTCGTCGCCCGGCGTCCGCGCTGACCGTCGATTCAGGCACCGGGTTCGGACCAGATGTCGGCCGCCACCACGGATTCGGTGCGGCCGTGGCGGTCCAGCAGGTGGCCCAGGAGTTTGTCGTGGCGCAGGGTGATGACGCGTTCGGCGATGGTCATGGCGGGATGCAGTGCGGTGAGCGTGTTCTCGAAGCGCAGCACATCGCTCATGGTGTGCAGGCCCGCCTGGACGAGCAGGTTGTGGGTGCCGGTGGTGGCGGCGCAGTTGCGGGTTTGGGGGAGTGCCACCACGGCGTGACCGATACGGGGGAGGTCCGCGGCGGGAACGGTGGCGCGGAAGGTGACCGCGACCGGCCAGCCGCCGAGCGGGCGGGCGAAATCGCAGCGGAAGCGGAACAGGCCGAGTCCGGTGAGGTCGTCGACCCGGCGTTTGACCGTGGACGTGCTGACCGCGAGGGCGGCGGCCAGTTCGGCGTAGGGCGTGCGGCCGTCGCGGGCCAGCAGGCCCAGCAGGGCGCGATCGACCTCGGTGAGCCGGGAGCGGTCGCGATCGGCCGGTGACCGGGCGGGCGGTGCGGTGAGCCGGGTGCGCTGCGCGGGATCCAGGGCGTCGATGCGCCAGTCGCCGCCCTCGGCGAACATGTGGGTGACCAGGCTGGCGTGCACCGCACTGATGTGGGGCAGCGTCGGCAGGATGTCCAGCGTGTAGCGCGACATGGCGGCCAGATCGGCGGCGGCCACGGTGGTGAACAGCCGCTGGGCGCTGGCCGTGCGCTCGATGGTCACCATATGCGGATGCGTCGCCAACCGCGCCGCCACCGTGGCGGCTTCGCCTGCGGCGCAATCGATCTCGACATAGGCAACGGTGATCCGGTCCAGCAGGCGCGGTCCGGGGGACACCGTCACCCAGGCCGCCCCGCGCGCCCGCAGCCGACTCCAGCGGCGGGCGGCGGTGACCGGGTCGACGCCCAGGACCGCGCCGAGCTCGGTCCAGGAGGCGCGGGGGCGCAATTGCAGGGCGTGGATGAGCGCGAGCTCATCCTCACCGATCGGTTCGCAATGATCCTGCATTCACTACCGTTCTCGCGTGGATTTCCTGCACGTGGACCGCTGTGGGAGCCCAGTATTGCACTCTCGTCGAGCACAGAGAGAGTTCGCATCGGAAAGGCGGGCAGTCGGCCATGGCGTTCGGGGACTACCAGAACGAGATCTACTTCAACGGGTTGCGCGGTGTGGTGCCGCCGCTGCCGGTGAGTTTCGCGGAGCTGCGGGATCGGGCGCGCGCGGCCATGCCGCCTTCGGTGTGGTCGTATGTGGCGGGCGGCGCGGGCGATGAGCGCACCCAGGACGCCAATGTCTCCGCCTTCGATCACTGGGGGCTCGTGCCGCGCATGTTCGTGGGGGCCAAGGAGCGCGACCTGTCCGTCGAGCTGTTCGGATCCACCTGGCCCGCACCGGTTTTCCTGGCTCCGATCGGCGTGATCGGACTGTGCGCGCAGGACGGGCACGGCGATCTGGCCACCGCCCGCGCGGCGGCCCGCACCGGCGTTCCGATGGTGGCCTCCACCCTGACCGTCGACCCGATGGAGCAGGTCGCCGCCGAATTCGGCGCCACGCCCGGCTTCTTCCAGCTGTACACGCCCACCGACCGCGAACTGGCCGCCAGCCTGGTGCGCCGGGCCGAGCAGGCGGGCTTCCGGGGCATCGTGGTCACCCTGGACACCTGGGTCACCGGCTGGCGGCCGCGTGATCTGTCCACCGGCAACTTCCCGCAACTGCGCGGGCACTGCCTAGCCAACTACTTCACCGATCCGGTGTTCCGCGCCGGACTGGACCGCACCCCCGAGGAGGACCCGCAGGCCGCCATCCTGCGCTGGATCCAGCTCTTCGGCAATCCGCTCACCTGGGACGATCTGCCGTGGCTGCGGTCGCTCACCGAGCTGCCGCTCATCGTCAAAGGCATCTGCCACCCTGACGACGCCCGCCGCGCGGTGGACGGCGGGGTCGACGGCATCTACTGCTCCAATCACGGTGGGCGGCAGGCGAATGGGGGATTGCCCGCGCTGGACGTGCTGCCCGAGGTGGTCGCGGCGGCGGACGGGGTGCCGGTGCTGTTCGACTCCGGGGTCCGCTCCGGGGCCGATATCGTCAAGGCGCTCGCGCTGGGGGCGTCGGCCGTCGGCATCGGCCGCCCCTACGCCTACGGTCTGGCGCTGGGCGGGGCCGACGGCATCGCGCACGTGCTGCGCACCCTGCTCGCGGAGGCGGATCTGATCATGGCGGTGGACGGCTATCCGACGCTGAAGGATCTGACCCCGGAGGCGTTGCGTACCGTGCGCTGATCCGAACCGCGGTCGGCCCGGTCCGCGTGTGTCCGCAGCCGCGGACCGGGCGCACTGGCCGGAGAGGTGGTCGGCCAGTGGTCTTCGCGGCCGTGACCGTCGCCACAACGGTTGTCGCGGCCCGGGTGACGCGGCCCGGTTGTCGTGATTGTCGGCCGCACCGGCGACTTTCACGTTATGCGTCGGAAGTTCAGCGGCGGCCGGAGTTCGGTGAGGAATCGGGAAGATCGCGGTGCGCGCCGGTGGCCAGCGTCACCCGCAGGCGCGCACCGCCGAGCGGGCTGTCGGTCAGCGCCGCGGTGCCGCCGTGCAGTCGCGCCTGCTGGGCGACGAGGGCGAGTCCGAGTCCGCTGCCGGGGGTTTCGGTGTCCACGCCGCGATAGAAGCGGTCGAAGATCCGGTCGCGTTCCGCGGCCGGGACGCCGGTGCCGTCGTCGTCGACGGTGAGGATGACCGTTCCGGTCGGATCGCGGTGGGCCGCCACCTCGACGCGGGCCGCGCCGCCGTGGCGGATGGCGTTGGTGATGGCGTTGTCCACCACCGAGCGCAGGCCCGCGGCCAGGCCCGCCAGCCGGATCGGCTGCGGGACAGTGGATATCAGGGTGACGTCGGGGTGACGGCGGCGCGCGTCGTCGACCACCTCGTCGACGAGTTCGTCGAGATCCACCTCCTCCCGGTCGGCGTCGGTGGTGAGCTCCCCGAGGGCGAGCCGTTCCAGGGCGGACAGGGTCGATTCCAGGGAGCCCTGGGCGGCCAGCACGTCGGCGAGGATCTCGGCGCGTGTCGCCGCGGGCAGCTCCATGCCGGACAGCACCTGAAGATCGGTGCGCATGGAGGTCAGCGGGGTACGCAGCTCATGGGCGGCGGTGGCCGCGAAATCGCGGGCGGTGGCCAGCGCGTCGGCGGTGTGGCGGCGCTGCTCCTCGATGCGGCCGAGCATCTGGTCCATGGCGGTGGCCAGCTCGGCGGTCTCGGTGGTGGCCGTGCGGCGCGGGAAGTCCAGGGACAGCCGGGTGCCCACATCCTTGGTGGCCGCGGTGAGCCGGCGCAGCGGCAGCACACTGCGGTGAGCGAAGAACCAGCCGAGCGCGGCGGCCAGCGCGATGGCCGAGAGCGCGATGGCGACGATGTGGAATCGCCTGCGCTCCACCGCCGTCGCCACCACGTCCCGCGGTACCGCGAGTCCCAGATCCACCCGGTCGCCCTCGCGCAGGTCGGCGGGCAGCTCCCAGCAGCCGTCGCCGTTCGGTTCGAGGCGGACCACCCGGCCGTCACAGGCCGCGGCCGACGCCGTCCCGTCCACCCGCACGACCTCGAGTGAGCGCAGCGCGGCATCGAGTTCGTCATCGGTTCGGGTCTGCACGATGAGCAGGAACACCACGCTCATGGCGACAATGGCCAGGGCGGCGGACAGCGCGCTGGCGAGTGCGACGCGCGTGCGCAGGGAGACGGGCCGCCTCACGGCTCCTCCCGCAGGCTGAATCCGACCCCGCGCACGGTGTGTATCACGCGTGGGCAACCGGTGGCCTCGATCTTGCGGCGCAGATACGAGATGAAGACGTCCACCACCTTGGTCTGGGTCTCGAAGTCGTACTGCCACACCAGCCGCAGCAGCTGCGCGCGGCTGAACACCTGCCCGGGCGCGGTGGCCAGGGCGGCGAGCAGGTCGAATTCGCGCTTGGTCAGGTCGAGCGGAATGTCGTGGGCGTAGACGCGGCGACTGCCCGGGTGGATCACCAGCGGGCCGACCACGATGGGTGACGGGTCCGCGGTCCGGGTGGCCGGGGCGGGGACCCGGCGCAGCAGCGCGCGCAGCCGGGCCACCAACTCGCCCAGGTCGAACGGTTTGGTGAGGTAGTCGTCGGCCCCGGCCTCCAGCGCGCCGATGCGGTCGGTGATGGCCGAGCGTGCGCTGAGTACGCAGATCGGCACCTCGTTGCCGAGTGAGCGCAGCGCGGTGACCACACCGACGCCGTCCAGCGTGGGCATGTTCAGATCCAGCACCACCGCGTCGGGGGCCACGGCGGCGATCCGCCGCAGCGCGGCCGCACCGTCGGTGGCGGTATCGACGGTGAATCCGGAGAGCCGGAGCCCGCGCGTCACCGACGCCAACACCCGGGCGTCGTCGTCGACCACCAGCACGCGATTGCTCACCACAGCCCTCAGACTAAACCCGCGAACGCGCAGCTATCGCTCGGCGCGAGGGGCGGTGGAGAGCAGTGGGCACGATACTTGGGCGAACACCCGAGTGACGGTACGGGGACGGATTTCGAGTACGGCTAACACTTGGTTAGGAAATGGCTAGAACGTTCGCGTTTGGCTGACAGACCGTTGGGTATCGCTGGCGGGTGACGCGAGAGGTGCAAGGGCTGCCGGAATCCATCGCCGCCGGATTGTTCGATCTCGACGGGGTGCTCACCGATACCGCCGCGGTACACCGCCGGGCCTGGCGGCAGACCTTCGACGGATTCCTCGAACAGTATGTGGGGGAAGGGTTTCGGCCCTTCAGCGACACCGACTATCTGGATTACGTCGACGGTCGGCCCCGGCTGGACGGGGTGCGTGAGTTCCTGCGATCCCGGGATATCGAACTGCCCGACGGCGCGCCCGACGACCCGCCCGAGGCGTGGACGGTCACGGCGCTCGGGGAGGCCAAGAACCGCCTGCTGCTGGATCTGCTGGAGCGGGAAGGGGTGCGGGTGTACCCGGGGTCGGTCGACTATCTCGCGGCGGTGCGGGCCGCCGGACTCGCGGTGGCGGTGGTGACCTCCTCCGCCAATGCCGGGGTCGTGCTGGCCGCCGCCGGATTGGGCGAGGCGTTCCAGGCCCGCGTCGACGGCACCGTCATCAAGCAGCGTGCGCTGCGCGGGAAACCCGCGCCCGACTCCTTCCTCGCCGCCGCCGCGGCGTTGGGCGTCGCGCCCGAGCACGCGGCCGTCTTCGAGGACGCCGTCTCGGGCGTGCGTGCCGGGCGTGCCGGCGGCTTCGGGTACGTGGTCGGCGTGGACCGGATGCGCGACGGCCGCCACGAACAGGCGCTGCGCGACGCGGGCGCGGATGTGGTGGTGCCGGATCTGGACCGGCTCGGGGACGGGGTATGACGGCACCGCAGCCCGGATTCGAGATCGCGCCCTGGCACCTGCGCTGGCAAGGACTCGATCTGGACGCGTTGCACCGCACCGAATCCATCTTCGCGCTCTCCAACGGCCACATCGGCCTGCGCGGCACGCTGGAGGAGGGGGAACCGGTGGGCACCCCGGGCACCTACCTCAACGGCTTCCACGAGAAACGCACCCTGCCCTACGCCGAGGCCGGATACGGCTATCCGGAGGAGGGGCAGACGGTGGTCAACGTGACCGACGGGAAGATCGTCCGGCTGCTCGTCGACGATGAGCCCATGGATCTGCGCTACGGCAAGACCATTGCGCACGAACGGATCCTGGACTTCCGCTCGGGGACGCTGCGCCGTGCCACCGACTGGGAGTCGCCCACCGGGCGGCGGGTGCGCATCCACTCCGAACGGCTCGTCTCCTTCACCGAGCGGGCCCTGGCGGTCGTCCACTACGAGGTCGAACCGCTGGACGCGGACCTCGAACTGGTGGTGCAGTCGGACCTGCTGGTCAACGAGCCGATCAGCGTCCCGCGCGACGATCCGCGGCTGGCGGCGGCCCTGGACCGGCCCCTGGCCGCGGACTTCGCCACCGCCCGGGACTACTCGGCCACGCTCTGCCATCACACCCGGCGCTCCGGGCTGCGCATGGCGGCCGCCATGAATCACGAACTGGCCGTGGGGGTCACACCGCGCTGCGAGATCTACGCCGAGGACGATCTGGCGCGGCTGACCATCGCGGTGGACCTCGCCCGGGGTGACCGGGTGCGCCTCACCAAGTACCTCGCCTACGGCTGGTCCAGCCGCCGCTCCACCCCGGCCCTGCGCGCCCAGGTGGAGGCTGCGCTGGCCGCCGGAATGGAAACCGGATGGGAGACGCTGCGCGAGCGCCAGCGCGACTTCCTCGACGCCTTCTGGGCCGACGCCGACATCGAGATCGACGGCGATCCGGAATTGCAGCAGGCGGTGCGCTTCGCGCTGTTCCACGTACTCCAGGCGGGCGCGCGCGGCGAGAGCCGGGCCATCCCCGCCAAGGGGCTCACCGGCACCGGCTACGACGGCCACGCGTTCTGGGACACCGAGACCTTCGTGCTGCCGGTGTTCACCTACACCATGCCCGTGGTGGCTCGCGATGCGCTGCGCTGGCGGCACTCCACCCTGGAACACGCTCGCGAGCACGCGCGGCGGCTCGGGCAGCCTGGAGCCATGTTCCCGTGGCGCACCATCGACGGGGCCGAGGGGTCGGGCTACTGGCCGACGGGAACCGCCGCCGTGCACGTGAACGCCGATATCGCACATGCGGTGGTGCGCTATGTCGCGGCCACCGGCGATGAGCGGTTCGAACGGGACCTCGGTGTCGAACTGCTGGTCGAAACCGCGCGTCTGTGGGACGGACTCGGTCACGAGGACGGCGCGGGCCGATTCCGCATCGCCGGAGTGACCGGCCCCGACGAGTACTCCGCCCTGGCCGACGACAACCTGTACACCAACCTGATGGCGCGGCGAAACCTGGACGCGGCCGCGGCGGCCTGCGCACGTCACCCCGGTATCGCCCGCGCGCTCGGCGTCGACGCCGACGAGACCGCGCGCTGGCGCGACCGCGCCGCGCGAATGCTGGTGCCGCACAACGACGAACTGGGCGTGCACGAGCAGTCGGCGGGCTTCACCCACTACGCCCGGTGGGATTTCGCCGCCACGCCGCCGGAGCACTATCCGCTGCTGCTGAACTACCCGTACTTCGCGCTGTACCGCAAACAGGTGATCAAGCAGGCGGATCTGACGCTCGCCATGTATCTGTGCCCGGACGAGTTCACCGCCGAGCAGAAGCGGCGCAACTTCGACTACTACGAGGCGCTCACCGTCCGGGATTCGTCCCTGTCGGCCGCCGCGCAGGCGGTGCTCGCGGCCGAGGTGGGGCACCTGTCGCTGGCCTACGACTACTGCGTGGAGGCGGCGCTGACCGATCTGCACGATCTGCACGGCAATGTGGGCAGCGGGCTGCACATCGCCTCGCTGGCGGGCACCTGGCTGGGCTGCGTGGGCGGCTTCGGCGGGCTGCGCGACCACGACGGCGAGATCTCCTTCGCCCCGGCGCTTCCCGACGAACTCCAGCGCATCGCGTTCCGGCTGGTGTGGCGTGGGCGGCGGCTGTCGGTGGAGATCCACGACCATGTCGCCACCTACACCCTGCTGGCGGGGGACCCGCTGCGGTTGACGCATCACGGCACCGGATTCCAGCTGGCCGACGAGCCGCGCAGCTTTCCGATTCCGAAGGGTGCGCGGGTGCCGCGGCCCGCGGTGCCGCCCGGGCGTGAACCGTATCGACGGCAGCGGGCGGCCCGCTCGTGAACCAAGCAGTTGCTTGGTTGGGTTCGGTGGGCTATCAATGACCCATGGACGATTTCGGCCACCGCGATGGTGTGGCGCTGGTACTGGGCGCCAGCGGCGGATTGGGGCGGGCCACGGCGCGCATGCTGCTCGAGCGCGGCAGCGCGGTCGCGCTGACCTACCACCGATCGCCGGAGCGGCTCGACCCCGTGCTGCGGGAGGCGGCCGAGCGCGGCCGGACAGCCCGGGCATGGCAACTCGACCTCGGTGACGCGGACCGGGTGGCCGCGGTGGTCGGCGAGGTGGTGCGGGAATGCGGTGGTCTGCACACCCTCGTCTACGCGGCCGGGCCGCACGTGCCCATGCGTCACCTCAGCGGTATCGCGCCCGCGGACCTTCGACACCAGGTGGACGCCGACGTCGCCGGATTCTTCAACGCGGTGCACGCCGCCCTGCCCGCCCTGCGCAGCAGCCGCGGCACCATCGTCGCCATCACCACCGCCGCCACGGCCCGCTTCCCCATCCGCGACGCCCTCTCCTCGGTACCCAAGGCCGCGGTCGAGGCCGCGATCCGCGCCATCGCCGCCGAAGAGGGGCGCTACGGCATCCGCGCCAACTGCGTCGGCCCGGGCATGACCACCGACGGCATGGCCGACCGGCTCATCAACAGCGGCGACCTGGATGCCCGCGCCCTGGACGCGGCCCGGAACAACATCCCGCTGCGCACCTTCGGCGACGCCGAGGACATCGCCGAGGCCGTCTGCTTCCTCGCCTCCGACCGCGCCGATTTCATCAGCGGCCAGAAGCTGGACGTGGACGGCGGCTACGGGGTCTGAGCGTGCCGCGCTCTCCGGACGAGCCGGTCCAGCCCGGTTCCGGTGCGGCCGCGAACACCGGTGCGGCAGAACGGGATCGCGCCACCGCAGGCGGCTGCCGACCTGTGGTGGTCGCCGGGGCTGGTGCTCGGCGGATGTGCCGAGGGACGCCGTTGGCCCGCCGCCGGATGCCGGCCGTACAGTGCGGCCGCCCTGCCGTGCATCGTCGCCGGGTGTCGGTCGGACTGTGGCGTTTGCTCGGGATCGGCGCGGGGTGATCAGCTCCGGGCCGCGCGGCGGGCGGTGCCGCGGTGCGCGGGCATCGTGGTGGGGTCCTCCGGCCAGGCGTGTTTGGGGTAGCGGCCGCGCAGGTCGGCGCGGACCTGGGGCCAGCCGGTGCGCCAGAAGGACGGCAGGTCGGCGGTGACGGCGACCGGGCGCTGAGCGGGGGAGAGCAGGTGCAGCAGGATCGGCACCCGGCCGTCGGCCAGCCGGGGTGGTTCGGTCCAGCCGAAGATCTCCTGGACCTTCACCGCCAGTACCGGGGGATCGGCGGAATAGTCGAGGCGAATCGCGCTGCCGGACGGCACCTCCAGCCGTTCGGGGGCCAACTCGTCGAAGCGGCCCGCCTCCGGCCAGGGCAGTAGCCGGCGCAGTGCCTGCCCGGCGTCGACGCGTTCCAGATCGGCGCGGCGGCGCGCGGTGTCGAGTTCGGGACCCAGCCAGCGATCCATATCGTCGAGCAGGCTGTCGTCGTCGACGGCGGGCCACGGCGCGCCGAGGGTGCGGTGCAGGAAATCCAGCCGCGCCCGCAGAGTGCGCGCGTCCGCATCCCAGCGCAGCAGCCCCACCCCGTGCTCCCGCAACCCGCGCCGCAGCGCCGCCGCCAGCAGCGCCGGATCGGGATCGCGCAGCGGTCGCGCCGACAGCGTGATCGCGCCGAGCCGCTCGACCCGCCGCGCCACCACCTCCCCGTCGACCCAGTCCACCTCGTCCGCGGTAGCCAGCAGCGCGGGCGCGGCCTGCCCCGCGAGTTCGGCATCGGCCGTGGCGGCCAACCGAATTCGCCCCTCCGCCCGGCCCGGATCGCGCGTCGCCACCGCCACGGCCAGCCACTCGCCGTCCCCCAGCCCCGACCCTGGCGGCAGCACCATGGCGGTGCCGCCCGCGGTCAGATAGGTCGCCGACCCGGCACTCCGCCGCCGCGCCAGCCGCTCCGGATGCGCGAGCGCCACCACCACCGCCGGATCGTCCACCGCACGCGCTCGCGTATCCGGCGTCTTCGCGGGATCTCCCGCCGTATCGGCGTGTCTGTCCGCTGCTTTCGCGGGATCGCTCGCCGTATCGGCGTGTCTGTCCGCTGCTCTGGCGCGATCGCCCGCCGTGCGAGCATGTGTGTCAGCCGTTTTCGTGCGATCGGCCACCGTTCGAGCCTGCCGGTCGGCTGATTTCGTGGGACCGCCTGCCGTATGCGCTTGCGTATCTGCTGTTGTCACGTGGCCGTGCGGCCTTGACGCTCGTGTGTCACCGGTCTTCGCGCGATCGGCCACCGTCTTCGCGCGGTCGCCCGCCCGGTCCTCTCGCTGGTCCGTTGTCCTCGCGAGGTCGGGGGTCATGTGTGCTTGCGGGTCCGCCGCGGGCTCGTGCGCGGTCGAGGGCGATGTTTCTTCCTTCGCGTGGTCGGATATCGCTGTGGGAGAGGGTGGTTCGGTGGAGGTCCCGATGGTGGACGAATGGGAGGTGGGCTCGTCGGTCGGGGTGCCGGGGTGGTCGAGCAGGCGGGTGAGGCGGTGCACTTCGCGCTGCCAGCGGGTGGGGCGGTCGCGGCGCAGGGTGCGCAGGGCGGCGGCGAGATCGGTGGCGGTGGCGAGGGTGTCGTCGTCGAGCAGGGCCACCACCTCGGCGGCGTGGCGGGGGCCGACGAGGGCGGCGCCGTCGAGGAGGGCGCGGGCCAGGCGGGGGTGCAGGCCCACGGTGGCCATGCGGCGGCCGCGCGCGGTGATGGCACCGTCGGCGTCCACCGCGCCGAGAGCGCGCAGCACCTCCCGTCCGGCGGACAGGCCGCCCGGCGGCGGGGCGTCCCACCAGGCCAGGCCGTGGCCGTCCGGAATCCCCCAGGACGCCAGTTCCAGGGCGAGCCGGGTCAGATCGGCGGTGCGGATCTCCGGCTCCGGAAAGGCGGGCAGGGTGGTGTGCTCGAATTCCGGCCAGCAGCGCCAGGCCCACCCGGGTGCTTCGCGGCCGGCGCGGCCCGCGCGCTGATCGGCCACCGCCGCCGAGACCCGGACGGTGGCCAGGCCGGACAGTCCGCGCCGGTGGTCGACGCGGGGGACGCGCGCCAGCCCGGAATCGACGACCGCGCGCACCCCGGGCACGGTGAGACTGGATTCGGCCACCGCGGTGGACAGGACGATCCGCCGCCGGGTGCCGGGGCGCAGGGCCGTGTCCTGTGCGGCGGCGGCGAGACGGCCGTGCAGCGGGACGATATCGGCGTCCACACCGGACAGCAGGTCGGCGGTGCGGCGAATCTCCGCCGCGCCCGGCAGGAAGACCAGCACATCGCCGTCGGCGGCGGCCAGCGCCGTCCGGGTGACCCGGGCGACCTGCGCCTCGGTGCGCTCGCGGGGCAGCGGCGGGACATAAGCGACATCCACCGGATAGGTCCGCCCGCGCACCTCCAGCACCGGGGCCGCGGTCTCGTCCTCGCCTAGCAGCGCGGCCAGCCGGTCCGCGGCCACCGTGGCGGAGGTGGCCAGCACCCGCAGGTCCGGGCGCAGTCCGGCCCGCGCGTCGAGCAGCAGCGCCAGCAGCAGATCGGCGTCGAGATGGCGTTCGTGGCATTCGTCGAGAACCACCGCGTCCACCCCGGACAGCTCGGGATCCCCCTGCAACCGGCGTACCAGCAGCCCGGAGGTGACCACCTCGATGCGCGTCGCCGCGCCCACCCGCCGCTCGCCGCGCACC
>NZ_JASFXA010000022.1:0-143705 GCF_030766805.1 Nocardia sp. CC213A | reverse complement strand
ACACGGGGCGATTCACACTGACCGCTTGTTGCAAGCGGCGGCAGCTGCCGGATGCACACGCCCGCGGGCCATATGGCCGCGCTGGGTCATCGACGGGTCCGCGTGACCGAGGACATCGGCGGTCACTCGAGCCAGACCCAGGCGATCACGACATGATGGCTCATCCCCGCGCGTGCGGGGAGCACCGCGACCAAGGCCCGTTGGAGATCTACCGGCAGGGCTCATCCCCACGCGTGCGGGGAGCAGTGCCCATGGAATTCGGGGCAGGGCGGGAATGAGGGCTCATCCCCGCGCGTGCGGGGAGCACCCACACGATCCCGGCTTCGCCCTGCACGTCCCAGGCTCATCCCCGCGCGTGCGGGGAGCACACTTCCTGACCAGCATGTTCTCAGCCAGGTAGACGACTTTTCATTCACTTTCAGCCGCCCGTCAGCCTAGCCGAGGATCGTGATCCGACCATCAACCACGTCCGAACCGCGTGGGGCGGCGGCTGTGTCGGACGGGTGTGCGGTGACGGTGTGGTGCAGTACCGGAGGGTTACCCGTGCTGGCTCTCCGGTGGGATGTGCGGTGTGGGAGGGCGGCTCGATGATCGTGGGCATGTTCGCAACTCGGATTGCTCTCGTGCTGGTGGCCGCGGCGGTGGGGGTCGGTGGGTGTGCCGCCACCACGACCGCGGTACCGGACCCTTCGTTGGACTGGCAGCCCTGTGTGGAAAATGCCGGGTATGACTGTGCTTCGCTGGCGGTGCCGATCGACTGGTCGGAGCCAGGGGGCGACACCATCGATATCGCTCTGATCCGTGATCGGGCCGACGATGCCGAGCGCAAGGTCGGCACGCTGGTGTCGCTGCCGGGCGGGCCCGGTACCTCGGGTGTCGATCAAATCCTTCGCGGGGCAGGCTTTTCCGAGGAGCTGCGCGCTCGCTTCGATATCGTCAGCCTGGATCCGCGCGGGGTGAGCCGCAGCCACCAGGTGCAGTGCGATGCCGGACTCGTCGCCGGACGGCCGAATCTGGACCCGGACAATGGCGGGCGGATCGACGAAGTGCACTCCTACACGAAGGAACTCGCGGACAGTTGCCGGGCGCACACCGGGCCGCTGATCGACCATGTCGATGCGGTGAGCGTCGCCCGCGATGTGGAGGCGCTGCGAATCGCCCTCGGCGAGAACCGGATCAACCTGTACAGCCGTTCCTACGGCACGATGCCCGCCCAGGCGTACGCGGAACTGTTCCCACAGCGCCTGCGCGCCTCGCTCATGAACAGCGTGGATGACCACAGCCTGGACGGGACCGGATTCCTCGCCACCGAAGCCAGGGCGGGTCAGGACGCCTTCGCGGAGTTCGCGGACTGGTGTGCGCGGGCAACGGAGTGCGCTCTGCACGGCACCGATGTGCACGCGCTATACGGCGATCTCTACACCGTCGCCGCGCGCGGACAGCTGCCCAACCCCAATACTCCGGACCGGCGGCTGACCCCGTTGGATCTGAGTGCCCAAGTGACCCAGCGCCTCTACCGCCCCGAGTGGCCCGCCCTCGCGAAGGACCTGCACACCCTCGCGGCCCGTCCACCCGTCGATCCGCAGCTCCCCATGCGTCCGCGGTCGACCGGAACCCCCACCCCCGCACCACAGCTCATCTTCTGCTCCGACTGGCGCTTCGATATCCCGGACCAGACAACCTGGCAACGCCTCTGGCGACAGCAGCGCACCAATGCTCCTACCCTGGGCCTGCATTTCGCATGGGGCGCAGCGAGTATGTGTTCCGGCTGGCCGACCCCACCCCCGAACCCGCCGCATCACCCGCAGATCACCGATGGCCCGCGGCTGTTGATCCTCAACTCCCGCCACGACCCGTCCACCCCGCACGAGTGGGCAGTCCAGGTCGCCGCCCAGACCCCGCGCACCACGCTGCTCACCTACGACGGCTGGGGTCACGGCGTCTACGACCGCACCGCGTGCACGACCAACGCAGCCGACCGGTATCTCCTCGACCTCGAACTGCCGAAGACCACCAACTGCCCCGCCGCCTGACGCCGCGCTTCATCGAGGTTCGACAGGTAAGGCGTCCCCCGTCATTCCGGCATGTTTTCGGCCGGAATCCACCGCGATCGGCTCGACCGCCATGTGGATCCCGGCCAAAAGCGCGCCGGGATGACGGGGCCTTTCGGTCCCGCAGTATGCGGAAGCTCCGGCGGCGCACTCGATGATTGATTCGACCATCAACCGCATCCGCCGGACCGGGCCGGCGAAAGGGTCGGAACGCCGACGGTGACAGCTCAGTTCTCTGTTCGTGTACGACGGACGCCCACCACGATCGCGGTGGAGCCGCAAAGTCCCGGATTCGGATTGAGTCGACGGACTAGCAGCCGTTCCGGTTCGAGCCAGCCCTGAGCTTCAGCCGAAGTTCAGCAGCATCGCCAGGGTGGCGAACGTCGCGACCAATAGCGTAGTGCCGGCGTGCATTCCGATCGACAGGCGCAGATCGTGCTTTCGCCACACGAGCCATACTCCCGGAAGGATGAATACCACTCTGGTCAGCAGCGCCCAGGGCGACCAGAAGTGATACAGCGAGAACAGGGTCGTGTTGACCAGCGGCGCCCACCGGCCCATACGGGAGATCCGAGGGAGTAGGAAACCTCGGAAGTACAGCTCCTCGATAATCGGGAAGGACAGTCCGGTCAGCGGAATGCTCGACGCCAGGGTGATGAGGACGACGGTGTGCGGGTAGCCGTCGAGCAGTTTGGTGACGCCGCCGCCCGCGCTCTCGAACGGAACCCACCGGAACAACCATTCCTGGAAAAAGTCGCTCACGGGCATGAGTGCGAATCCCAGCACGACAAACCATGTGATCAGCGCGGCGACGATGAGGGTGAGCCGCATACGCGGAAGGGGTTTTCCCAGGTAGCCCACCACACCGTCCAGCGAGTACCGGCCATTGCGCCGACGCCCCAGCCACAACAGCAGGCCGAGCTCGACGGGCGCGAGCGCCAGGCACATGGCCAGCATCCAGCCCAGGAAAGGCGGGCCGTCGATGGATTCGACCAACGGTGCGGTGCAGAGCAAGTAGGTGGCGACGATCAGGACTCCGGGGACCAGGTGCAGCGCGACTGACAGTGGCAGGGGGTGCTGGTCGGCTAAGAGCCGATTCACCCAGCGGTTCGATTTCATACGTTCGGTGGCAGCAGCGGGTCGCTGTGTGTTTTCCATGCCGGGGAGGTTCGTCCGGCCTGCGGACACGGACCTGATGTGGCGCTGATACGGGTTCACCGTCGAGAGGGGTTCGGTATCAGGCTGATGTCAGGGCGACAGGCGAGTGTTCCGGTCATGACCAGTTCATCGACCGCGGTCTCACCACCGCGAAAAAATATGGGTACCAACAACAAATCCTGGACGACGGGGGCCCGGTGGCGTGCCGGCGCGACGGTGCTGGCGGCCGTGCTGCTAGCAGGGACGGCAGGCTGCGCGAACGGCCCGGAAGCCGCCGCCGAGCCGGATCGCCCGGAGTTGCAGAAGGCAATTCAGGCCGTCGTCGACGCCGGCTACGCCGGGGTGCAGATGCGCGTGCACGATCAGCGGGGCGAGTGGGTCGGTAGCGCCGGGGTCAGCAAGCTGGGCGAGTCCGCGAAGCCGCCGACGGACGGGCGGTTCTGGGCAGGCAGCAACGCCAAGACGTTCACCGCCACCCTGGTGCTGCAGCTGGTTGCAGAAGGCAGAGTGGGGCTGGACGACCCGGTGGCCGGTTTTCTGCCCGAACTCGGCGTTGATCCTCGGATCACGGTACGAATGCTGCTGCAACACACCAGCGGAATCTTCAACTACACCGGCGAATACTTCGCCGACGGGTCGATCGTGCCGGGGATTCCCGCCAAGGACAAGGAATGGGTCGACAACCGATTCCACTCCTACCGACCAGAGGAACTGGTGCGACTGGCGTTGTCGAAGCCACTGCGGTTCACGCCGGGTACGGACCAGAGCTACTCCAACACCAACTACACGCTGGCAGGGCTGCTGATAGAGAAGGTCACCGCCCGGCCGTATGCCGAGGAAATGCAGCGGCGAATTCTCGGGCCGCTCGACCTGCGGGGCACCGTGATCCCGAGCCCGGAGAACGACGAACTCCCGGGCCCGCACGCGCACGGCTACTACCGCTACCAGGACGGTGGAGAGTGGAAGGTGACCGACGTCGCCCGCCAGAACCTTTCCCTGCTGCCCGCCGCCGGTGACATCATCTCCACCACCCAGGATCTGCATACGTTCTTCTCAGCGCTGAACAGCGGCGAACTCCTGCCGGCGTCGCTGCTGTCCGAGATGCGCACACCACACGGGCAGCTCGGCTACGGGCTCGGGGTTTTCGTGGAGGACTTGGGCCCGAACTGCGGAGGCACCGTGCTGCGGCACAACGGCAGCCCTCCGGGCGGCTACGGCGCGCTGATGTACAGCACGCCCGACGGCAGCAAGACGCTGACTGCCTCGATCACCACCGGTGACGCCGCGATCAATCCGGCCGTGGAGTACCCGAAGATACTGGAACGGCTCCTCGATGTGGTGTTCTGCAGTGAGCAGGCCGCGAAATAGCGCAGCGGCAACCGGCAACTCCGCCACCCACACCGGCCGTGCTACTCATCCAGTCTCCCAGTCGGCCAGATTCGGCGGCCGGCGGCGAGGGCGGCGGCCTGGTACGGCGGTAACTCCTCGTCCTCGGCGACCACCTCGACCAGCGCCGTGTCCAGCTCCAAGGCGTTCTGAAGCCTGGACACATCCGCACCCGCGGCGTACTCGACGACGTACACCACCGCTTCGGGTGGCTGGAGCCTGCGCGCCTTCACAATCCGGCGCAGAGCGGGGTGGCGCGTCGCGCGCGCGAACAGGTCGTGCTCGACCTGCGAGCCATCTGGGTCGGCCGGGACGAACCGCAGTTCGCTACCGTGCGGCTCGGTGCTCAGATCGATGCCGTAGTAGTGGATCTTGACTTCCAGCGAGCGCTCCAGGTCGTCCAGTTCGCGGGCGGCCAGCAGGGAGCGCAGGGTGGCCAGGTCGTCGTCCGGGAGTCGGCCAGCCAGGGAGCGCAGCAGATTCACGAGAACGGTCACCTCGTTCAACAGGGATCCACCGCCTGGGTCCGGTTGACGGGTTCCATTCACTGTCAGCCTAGAGGAGGTTTGTGATGTGACCATTGTCGAGTTGCTCCGGCGGTGGCTCAGCAGGGTCACCGGCCAACCGACGGAACGACTTCGTTTCGAGGCACACCGAACCGGGAGCGAGTACGGACTATCGGGGTGATTCGAGGAGTTCGGCCAGGCGGGCGGTGTCGCGGAGGTAGCGGTCGTAGGGGAAGTCGGCGGCCAGGAGTGCCTTGCGTAGTTCGTCGTAGAGGGGTTTGCCGGTGGCGTGGAAGGCGGTGCGGCCGGCTTCGGTGGGGGTGACCAGGCGGCGGCGGGCGTGGTCGGGGTCGGGGGTGATTCGGACGAGGCCGGCGTCTTCGAGGGGGCGCAGGGCTCGGCTGATCGCGGGGTCGGAGACCGAGAGTGCTTGTGCGAGTTGGTGTTGGGTGACGGGCTGGATTTCTTCCAGGGTGCCAAGTAGGCGCATTTGGCTGTAGGTCAGGCCGTCGGAGTTGTCGGCGCGCCGCCGGGTCGCTTCGCCGAGCAGGAACACCACTCGGTGCAGTAGGTCCGCGAGTCCATCGTCCACATGTCGAGCATAGCGGAGTCTTGCCCGGTTAAGATTGACCATCAGCCCACGCGGCCGGCGGCGCGCTCCGAGGCGGACAGCCGTTGCGAGTAGCTGGCGAGGGCGATCATGACCGCGGGGAAGAGCAGGTCGCAGACCAGGACTCCGCCGGTGTTGCCGGGGGCGTGGTCACCGTTGGCGAACCACTGGTAGAGGTGGCCGATCAGTGCGCCCCATAGGAACATGCCCGCGCCGAGGCCGATGGTGACGCGTTCACGGTCGGTGGCCGAGGGCGCGGCGGCCCGGAAGGCCATGACCGCGAGACCGAGGTTGGCACAGGCGATTTCGAATTCGAAGGGGGTTCGGGCGAAGCCGATCGCGGTGGCCATCGCGTCGGGGGCCGCGAGGAACATGAATGTCATCCACAGGCTGCCGAAGCCGAGGGCGGTGACCGCCCACCAGCGCTGCCAGGTGTCCAGTGCGGCTCGACGGGAGGGGCTGCGCCGGGTCCGGATGAATGCTCCGACGACCGCTGTCAGCGGCCAGATCAGCGGGAAGGCGGACTGCGCGAGGTAGGAGGGCGTGTTCATAACTCGAGTCTTGCATGGTTAATATTAACCATGCAAGACTGAGTTCGAGAGAAGCCGGACACATCCACGATTCGAGATGACACCGCAGGTCACCGACCGACCCCGGACAGCGCACACGAACCGCGAGGTTTGGCTCAGGCGTGATCGAGCCGCCCGGATCGCAGCGCGCCCACGAAGGCATCCCAGCCGGCGGAATCGAAGACGAGCGCCGGGCCGGTCGGGTCCTTCGAGTCTCGGACCCCGACATGTTCGGCAACCGCACCGATGAACGCGACCTCCACACATTCGGAAGCGTTGGGGGACTTACTGGATTTGAACCACCGGGCTTCGGATAGATCGACCGTCACGCCTGGTACTCCTTCGCGATTCTCCACACCAGCTCCCTGGAGTCGTCCTCACTCAACGCTACCTCGCCGAGATTGGCGATCGCCCGGCGATGACGGTCGATTACATCGGCTTGCTCCAAGAACAGCGCGCCTTCGTAACCCTCCACATACACCACCGGTGGTTCGACCAATCTGCTTGCCAACGGCGGGAATTCGAGCAGGGTGAACGATTGGACCACCAGGCCGCCGTGGGCACCCACACTGAAGGGCACAATTCGAATCGCGACATTCTCCCGGTCGCCGTCAGCGGTGAGTTGCCGAAGTTGGCCGTCCATCACCGCGCAACCGCCAGGCTGATGGCGGAGCACCGCCTCCGAGAGGATGGCATCGAGGCGGAAGCCGCTGTCATCGAGCCTGACTCGTCGGCGGGCAGCCAATTCGAGACGGCGCTCGACATCGACGGCGGAGAGGCTCGGGTCGTCCGCGCGAATCATGGCTCGGCGGTAGTCGGGCGTCTGGAGCAGACCGGGCACCAGTGCGAGCTGGTGTGAGGTCAGCCGATGGGCGGAGGATTCCAGGCTCAGGTAGTGGTCGAAATGCGCGGCGAACTGATCTCGGTACGACCGCCACCAGCCTTTGGTGTCGCCCTGCAATTTCGCAGCATGGTCTTGCTGCCTGACTTCCTGCCAGAGGCCCAGGACTTCGTCACGCGCGTCGCTGGGATTCGCGATGCCGTAGAGATCGAGCAGGTCCTTGATCTGAGACGTGACGATTTTGATCTTTCGCCCATCTTCCATGCGGCCGATGCTCTGCGGGGAGATTTCAATGTGCAAACCCGCTGCTAGCTGCCCCTTTCCAGCATTGATCCGGTACTGCCGAAGGAGGCGACCGAGCGCCCTGCGAGGAAGCGAAGATCCAATCATTTTGATTAGCCTCACTATTTAGGAATCGCCGTACTGGATTAGTCCGCAATGGAGTTCCATCAGCGTAGCTGGAATCAGCTTCGTGGAACTGCCAATTCGAGAAAGGTTGACAGCACCGAGCCACGAACGAATCCATCCAAACCATTACCAACCGCTCGGTACCTGATCCGAATGGAGGCTGTAATGCCGTGGGACGCATGGGCTCTGCTGGCGATTCTGGTGCTGTGTGGCGGCGTTATCGTCTGGTCGTGCTGGGGTTTCTACCGCGACAGTCATCCGGGGCGAAACGATTCCTTTCGACTCCCCCTTGCCGGAGGAGGTCACCTCACGATCCCTGTGGTGCGGGGTGGCCGCCAGGGGCGGCATCGACGGTGTGGGGCGGGATGGCCTCATGGCGGTGATGCCGCGCGTGGATCGCGCCGGTCCCGGTGGTCAGCGGTCGTCCCGAGCGTTGCGCCCGGGCGGCGAGGATCTCGGCGAGGATCGACACGGCGGTTTCGGCGGGGGTCGCGGCTCCGATATCGAGGCCGATGGGCGCGTGTAGGCGGCGGAGTTGGGTGGGCGTGATGCCGCGGGCGCGGAGGGCGTTCATGCGGTCGGCGCTCGCTCGGCGCGAGCCCATCGCTCCGATGTAGGCGGCGGGGCGTTGCAGGGCTCGTTCCAGGAGGGGGAGGTCGAATTTGGGGTCGTGGGTCATGACGCAGAGGGCGGTGTGGTGATCCGGTTCGATGGTGTCGAGGTAGCGGTGCGGCCAATCCACCACGACCTCATCGGCTTCGGGGAAGCGTTCGGGAGTGGTGAACAGTGGGCGGGCGTCGCAGATGGTGACGTGATAGCCGAGCGGTTTCGCCAGCCGGGCCAGGGCGCTGGCGAAGTCGACCGCGCCGAAGATGATCAGACGTGGCACGGGAGTGAAGATCTGGATGAACACGGTGCCCGAGTCGACGCGGATCAGCTCGTCGCGCTCGGCGGACAGCAGCGGTGGCAGCCAGTGCGGCAGTGCGGTTTTCGGACCGATGATGGTGCCGTCCTCGCACCGGAAGCGGGCCGGCAGACCACCGTCGGGCATGACGGTGGCCACGGTCACCGAGCGGCGTTCGCGCAGCGCCCGTCGAATCCCGCGCAGGTGCTCGAGCAGCGCGTCCGTGACCGGTTCCACGTAGACGTCGATGGTGCCGCCGCAGGTCAGGCCGACACTGAGGGCGTCATCGTCGGTGACGCCGAAGTGCTCGCGAATGGGAATGCCGGAGGCCAGGACGGTTTCGGCGAGCGCGACCGTGGCGGCCTCCACGCAACCGCCGGAGATACTGCCGACAACCTCGAAGGATTCGGAGACCGCCATGGCCGCACCGGGTGCGCGGGGTGCGCTGAGGGAGGTGTCGACCACCGTGGCCAGGGCGGCGCGCATCCCGCCGGTATGCCAGTCGTGCAGTCGGTCCAGTAGATCCAGCATCGGACAACCCCTATTCGGCACCGACGGGCAATTCGCCCCGCGACGCGTTCATTCGGTGGTCGCCTTCCGCTGGGCGGCCAGCCGGACCGCGTCGAGGATCTTGGCGTATCCGGTGCAGCGGCAGAGGTTTCCGGCCAGCGCCTCCCGTATTTCCGCGTCGGAGGGATTCGGATTGCGGTCGATGAGGTCGTGTGCCTGGACGATCAACCCGGGTGTGCAGAAACCACATTGGACCGCGCCCGCGTGAATGAACGCCCGCTGCACCGGATCCAATTCCGATCCGTCGGCCAGCCCCTCCACGGTCCGCACCGCACGGCCTTCGACCTGGCCCGCCGCCACCAGGCAGGAACAGACGGCCGTATCGTCCACATACACGGTGCAGGAACCGCATTCGCCTTGCTCGCAGGCGTTCTTGGAGCCGGGGAGGCCCATTCGCTCGCGGAGCATGGTGAGCAGGCTCTCGCCCTCCCACGCTCCGTCGACGGTCTCCGGTGAGCCATTCACGGTGCACGTCACACGCATCGGGCAGCTTCCTTTCCACGGTAGAAACGCCCGCCGGACGGCAACGGCGACATCATTCGGCGCAATGGACAGAAAAACCGCCCGGCAGCCGAGTGGACGCGCTCGGACCGGTATTCGGCCGATGAAATCCGCGCGACACAGGCCAGTAGACCCGAAACGGCGACCGACGGCCAGACGCGGAAAGCCCAGAATGTGGCCCAGCTCACCCGAACGTCTTTGTGGGTATGTCCAAGGGGCACAGCTGTTAGCGTGTCGACCGTGCGACTGCGCTCCGTGCTCGCCATGGCGGATCTGGGTCTCGAACTCATCAGCGGCGAAGAAGACCTCGACCGCACTGTGCGCTGGGCGGTCACCACCGATCTGCTGGATCCCAGCCGCTATCTGTCCGGGGACGAACTGGTGATCACCGGCCTGCACTGGCGGCAGCACGCCTCCGACAGCGCGGCTTTCGTGCGCGCGCTGGCCCGGTCCGGGGCCGCCGGGATGGTCGCCGGACCGGCCCGCTACGGCGGGATCCCGCGGGACGTCATCGAGGCGTGCCGTGAGCATCGCATTCCGCTGCTGCGAGTTCCGGAGTCCGTCACCTTCGCGCGGGTGACCGAGCAGGTCAATCGCGGTGTCGCCACCGGCCGGTCCGCGCACCTCAGTGCGGTGCTGGACCGGCACCGCCAGGTCGTCTCGGGGCGCGGGCTGGAATCGGTGCTCGGCCTGATCGAACGTGACCTCGGGATGCGCTGCTGGGTGCTGACCTTCACCGGGCGTGTGGTGGCGGGAGCGCCGACACCGCCGATCGAACGGCTCGGCACCACGCTGGGCACCCGCCGCCTGCCCCTGGTCCTCCGCGACACCGCGAGTCCGTACACGGTTTTCGCGATCAGCGAGCACGGCACCGCACGGGTGGCCGACTGGTATCTGGTGTGCGAGGGCGATCGGAGCGAATGGCCGGAGGAGCGGCGCGCGGTCGTGCGCGAACTGACCGCCGTGGTCGCCCTGGAGCGCGCCCGAGCCGACCGGGAGACCACGGCCGAGCGGATCGCGCAGGAGCTGGTCGACATGATCGTCGGTGAAGCCGAACCGGCGGAGGTGGTTTCGCGTCTCGACTTCACCGGCCACCGGTCCGGGCAGCGCTACATCGCCGTGGCGGCCGCGGCATCGCCGGGTCGGCACGACGAGATGATCCGAATCGTCTTGCGCGAGGTCCTGTACGGCCGAAGCCCGGCGGTCGGCATGATCGGGGACGAGGGTATCGCGCTGGTCCCCGCCGACAGCGCGGCCGTCGACGAGATCCGCTGTGCCGCCGAGGTGCTGGCGGCGGGCCTGGACGGCGTGCGCCTCTCCTTCGGCATCAGTCGCGTCGTGGACCGCGCGGGACTGCGCGGCGCGGTCGAGGAGGCCCGCTACGCCCGCCGCTCCGCCGCGGCCGGCGCCGAGCCCGCGAGCGTCGTCAGCCATGACCAGCTCGCGACCCACATGCTGCTGCTGTCCAGCGTCCCCGACGAGGTGCGGCGCATCTTCCGGGGACGTCTGCTGGCCCCGTTGCACACCTACGACCGGCAGCACCGCACCGACCTGGTGCTGACCCTGGAGACCTTCCTGCGCGCGTCCGGCGGCTGGAACGCCTGCGCCGACCGGCTGCATGTGCACGTCAATACGGTGCGCTACCGGATCGAGCGCGTCGAGGAACTCACCGGGCGGGACCTGTCCCGCCTCGAGGATCGCGTCGACTTCTTTCTCGCCCTCGCACTGTGGTGAGGCGCGAGGGCGAGAACGAGCCGAGTTACCCGGTGCGCAAGGCGATCTCGTCGGGCCGCACCGGAACCCGCGGCAGGTCCAGGCCGGTGGCGTCGCGCAGCGCGTTCATGATGGCCGGTGTGGACGACAGGGTGGGCGGCTCCCCCACGCCATTGAGACCGTACGGCGAGTCCGGGTGCGGGAACTCGAACAGCGTGATCGGCATATCCGGCACATCGAGGATGGTGGGAATCAGGTAGTCGGTGAACGACGGATTGCGCACCCGCCCATGGTCGTCCACGAGAATCTCCTCCATCAGCGCCAACCCCAGGCCCTGCGCGCTGCCGCCCTCGATCTGGCTTTCAACCGCGAGCGGGTTCATGGCCTTGCCGACATCCTGGGCGACGGCGAGCTCCACCACCCGCACCAGCCCGAGTTCCACATCGACGTCGACCACCGCGCGATGCGCGCAGAACGAGAACGCCACATGCGCATTGCCCTGGCCGCGTTCGGGATCGATGGTCTGGGTCGGCCGATGCCGATAGACGAAAACCCGTTCCACGGTGTCGGTTCCGACCAGCTCCGCGATCGACGCCACCGGATCACCGCTTCCGGCGTCGACGACCGCGTCATCACGCAGCGCGAGACCAGCGGCATCGCGTCCCAGTGCCGCTGCGGCACGGCGCAGGATCTCCCCCGCCACCTGCCGACAGGCACCCTGGACGGCACCGCTGGACATCCAGGTCATCCGCGACGCCGACGCCGAGCCCGCATCGCCGATCCGGGTGTCCGCGGGCAGCACCACCACCTGGGTGACACCCAGTTCGGTGGTGGCGATCTGCGACTGCACCGTGGTGATCCCCTGCCCGCATTCCGCCGCCGCGGTGTGCACCGAGACGACGGGCTCGCCCGCCGCGATCGACAGCGTCACCCGCGCCGTGGAGATGTCGTCTACCCCGCCCGAGTAGCCGGTGGCCTTGACGCCCACCGCGTACCCGACACCCCGGCGTATCCCCTCGCCGTGCGTCGTGTTCCCCACCCCTCCGGGCAGCAGCCGCAGATCCCGGCTGCTCTCGGACGGCGGCATCGGTCGCGACCGCAAGGCGGACAACAGTGCGCCGACCGGGGCCGGTCCGTCCACCGGCTGGCCGGTGGGCAGCACCGTGCCGGTGGTCATGGCGTTCTTCAGCCGCAGCTCGACCGGGTCGATGCCCAGCTCGCGAGCCAGCTTGTCCATATTGGACTCGCATCCGTAGGCCGACTGCACGGCTCCGAATCCGCGCATCGCCCCGCACGGCGGATTATTGCTGTAGACGACGAACCCGTCGATCTCCGCGTGCGCGACCTCGTACGCGCCCGCCACGAAATACGCCGCATTGGCGATCACGACCGGTGAGGTGGAGGCGTAGGCACCGCCGTCCAGCAGCAGCCGCGCCTTGACGTAGACGAGTTTCCCGTCCCGGGTCGCCCCGTGTTCGAACCGCATGGTGGCCGGATGACGATGCACATGCCCGAAGAAGGATTCGTAGCGGTTGTACACCATCTTCACGGGTTTGCCGAGGCGCAGCGCCAGCATGCAGGCGTGCACGTGCACCGAGAGGTCTTCCTTGCCGCCGAACGCACCGCCGATCCCGGCCATGGTCGACCGCACCTTGTCCGGCGGCAGCGCCAGGCAGGGCGCGAGCTGCTCGAGATCCTTGTGCAGCCACTGCGTCGAGACGTACAGCTCGACGCCGCCGTCGGGCGCGGGGACGGCCAGGCCGGATTCGGGCCCGAGGAAGGCTTGGTCCTGCATGCCCACCTCGTAGTCGCCGGTGACCACGACGTCGGCCTCGGCACGCGCCCGCTCCATATCGCCGTGCCGAATCTTGACGTGCCGCACCAGATTCGAATCCCCGTGCACGGCTCGGGTATCCGCGTCGAGTGCGATTTCGGGATCGGTGACCGGATCCATCACCTCGTAGTCGACCACCACGAGTTCGGCCGCCCGCCGCGCGGTCTCCGGATCGTCCGCCGCCACCAGCGCGACCGGCTCGCCCTGATACCGAACCTGATCGATCGCCAGCACCGGCTGATCGGCGATCTTCATGCCGTAGGTCTTCGCCCCGGGGACGGCCTCGTGGGTGAGAACGGCGTGAACGCCCGCGAGCGCCACGGCGGCACTCACGTCGATGCCTCGAATGCGCGCCGCGGCATGGGGGCTGCGCACGGTGGTCGCCCACACCATGCCCTCCATCCAGAGGTCCGAGGAGTAGGCGAACTCCCCGGTGACCTTCAGCGCGCCGTCGGGCCGCGGCGCGCGGTCGCCGACGCCGTATCCCTCCCGCGTGCGCGCGCCGCGCACCAGGGCGGTCATCGCGGACTCCGGCCGGATCGGGGGTCCAAGGATGTGTTCATGGGGTGTCTCCTCCTGATTGGCGCGTGCATTAGGTTGTCTGTCAACGTGTTTCGTTCCACAGGCCGCATGACCGGACACGGCGGCGGGCACCCGGAACATTGCATGTAACATGGCCTGCATCGCCCACCAGGAGGACCGATCGTCATGCCCGAGTCGCCCGCACCGGAGAACTCCTCCGCCGCCGAGCTACTCACCGACCGCACCTACGAGGCGCTGAAGCTGGCGATCTTCCGCAATCAGCTCACCCCCGGCACGGCGCTGAGCGTGCCCGAACTGGCGCGCCAGCTCGAAGTCAGCCGCACGCCGGTCCGCGAGGCGGTGCAGCGCCTGATCTACGAGGGGCTGGCCACCCACATCTCGCATCGCGGCGCGCAGGTGAGCAAGGTCGACATCGCAGACCTCCGACAGCTGTACGTGGTGCGCGAACTGCTGGAGGGACTCGCCGCGCGGTTGGCGACCGAGCGCCTGGACGCGGCGGGGCTGTCCGCGCTGCGCGAGATCATCGCCGACCACGAGGGTGTGCTGAGCGCGGGCGCGGATCAGGCGGCGCATATCGAACTGGATGTCCGCTTCCACCGGACCATTCGTGAGATCGCCGGAAATCCGCATCTCACGGCCACCCTGGAGCCCATCGCGGGACGCTCGCACCTCGCGCTGCATTCGCTGTGGCGCGGTGCGCAGGCACCGCGGTTCGCGCTCGACGAGCACATCGGCATCGTCGAGGCGATGGCGACCGGCGATCCGGACCTGGCCGAACAGGCTGCCCGGCAACATATTTCCCGCCTGCGCGTGCGGCTCTCGCAGGCCACCGCACGGGACGAGCCCGCGGGTGGCGAGCGCCGCAAGCTCTCCCTCGTCGTCGGATCCGATGCGACAGCGAATCCTCGGGGGCGCAAGCCACGTCGCGCTCGCGCCCTCGGGACGGCCCGCTAGCGACCCGCGTCCAGCGCGGCTTCCTCCGCCCAGGCGGAAGGCGTGTAGTCGCTGTAGTGGTCGGCATGCGAATTCGTCGCCGATGCCTGCACCACGTCGCCGCGCAGGTACGCCTCCGCTTCGGCCCGGTCCTTCGGCGGCGGGGTCGGTGCCAGTCCGAGCAGTTTCGCCATATTGTTGCCCAGATAGCCTTCGAGATCGTCTTCCGAGAGGTTCAGCCCCTGCGGCGGCTCATGGCACAGGACCTCCAGTTCACGGGCCCACATGCCGGGCTCGTTCGGCGGCGAGTCGGTGCCGAACACCATCTTGCTCTTCTTCATCTCCTTCGCGAATTCCACGATGCGCGATTGCAGCAGCCAGCCGGATTCGCCGATGACATTCGTGGAGTCCTGGATCATCCAGAACGCCTCGAAACAGTAGACACCGCCGGTCTGAATGCCGAAGTGGCCGAGAATGAAGTTGACGCCCGGGAATTCCCGGATGATCGGATAGAACTGCGTGGGAATGGAATACGGGCCGTCACCGGTGTGGATCAGCACGGTCACGCCGAGCTCGTCACACACGCGCAGGGCGGGGCGCAGCCAGTCCAGCGCCCGGTCCGGGCGGTAGGAGTGCATGTTGGCGTGCAGCTTCATCATCTTGTACCCGTATTCCTTGACGTGGAACGCGAGTTCGGCGGCACCGTTCTCGGGCCCGAAGCGGGGGTTGTAGATGAAATTTCCGACGAAGCGGTCCGGGTATTTCTGGACCAGTGAGGTGACGTACGCCTGATAGTCGCGAATTCCCTCGCGGCCACTGCGATTTCCCTCGCGCCAGGCGGTATTTCCCGGCGGCGGCATGATGCAGCTGACGTCGACCCGGCGGGGTTTGCCGTTGATCCAGAACGGACCGTCCATCATTGTCAGAACGCGCTCCCCGGTGAACGGTTCGCCGGTGTGCCGCCAGGCTTCGTCGACCAGGTTGGTGGGATGCACATGCGTATCGATGATCACTGTGATTCTCCTCGATCAGGTCGGGATGACTTCCCCGGCCGCGAATCACCGCACCTACGGGCCACCGAGTCACCCGGTGGCGGGCCGGCCCGACCGCCGGCTCGATGGCACCGAGTTCAACACACGCACGGCAGGCGTGTCAACGGATTGCATGTAATTCTTTCAGCTGTGTTGGATACATCTCCGCAGTTCAAAGCCACTGTGGGAGCAGATATTCCATCCAGAGCGCCAAATTTCGGGCATTGACAAACGCATTCCGCTGCGGTTTACATGTATGAGCTGCCAGGTTCCGCTGGAATCGGCCGCGACGCCGGTGACCTCCCGACTTGGGTTAAACCGTTCGGCGAACTCCAGGACTGGCGTCCTGGCTGGGGAGTTGATCTCCCCATCGCCTACGGATCGAGGCGGCTCGGCCGCCTGGGAAAGGCTCGGGCGGCAATGACACCGACAGCCCCTGCGCATTGCGACCTACTACTCACCGGCGGGATCGTCGTCACGGTCGACGACGTCGGCACCGTGTACGACCCGGGGAGCGTGGCCGTCATCGGCTCACGCATCGTCGCGGTGGGACCGGAAGCCGAACTGGCCCAATGGCATTCGGACACGGTGCTCGATTGCCGCAGCAAGGTGGTACTCCCCGGCCTGATCGACGGCCACAATCACCTCTACCAGGCGCTGGCCCGCGGACTCGGTGAAGGCATGTCGATCGTGCCGTGGCTGTGCGAGTTCATGTGGCCCTACTCCATCGCGATGACCCCGGCCGACGCCGTCGCCGCCGCCCGGCTCGGAGCCGTCGAAGCGCTCCGCGCCGGCACCACCACCGTCATCGACAACCATTACGCCCCAAGCGATCTCGAAACCACGCTGGCGGTCGCGGAGGTGATCGAGGAGTCCGGGCTCCGGGGCGCGGTCGCCCGCGGGGTGATCGGCGAGCGCACGGCCGTCGCGGCGCGGCGCGGCCAGCCGGCCGAACTGTTCCGATACAGCGCCGCCGACGAGCTGTCGATCATGCGGGAGGCGATGCGGCACCGCCCGCGCGGATCGAAGGTCGAGATCTGGCCCGCACCCCTCAATCTCACCTACGTCGACCAGGACCTGGTACGCGGATGTGTAGAGCTGGCAAGGGAATTCGACACCCGCTGGCATACCCACTGTTGTGAGAGCAGCAAGGATCCGCTCGGCTACGTCGACGCCTACGGTGTGCGGCCGGTGCAGTGGCTGGCCAAGGCCGGGCTGTTGGACGAACGCGCCACCCTCGCCCATGCCATCTGGCTCGACGACGACGAGCTGGACCAGATCGCCCAGGCGGGTGCGAAGATCGCCCACAACCCGTCGTCCAACGCCTACCTCGCCTCGGGCACCGTCCGTTTGCGCGAGCTGCGGGACAGCGGCGTCACCGTAGCGGTCGGCAGTGACGGACCGAGTTGCGGGCATCGACAGGACCTGTTCGAAGCGATGAAACTCTCGGTCTTCGCACAACGGCTGTCGACCCTGGACCCGACGGTCTGGAGCGCCGAGGAAGCGCTCGCGCTGGCCACCCGGCAGGGCGCCGAATTCGCGGGCATCGACGCGGGAGTACTCGAGCCCGGACGCCTCGCCGACATCATCGTCGTGAACGTCGACCGACCGCATCTGCGACCGCTGCACCGCGCCGTGAGCGCCCTGGTCTACTCCGCCCGCGGTTCGGACGTCGAAACCACCATCGTCGACGGGCGAATCGTCTACCAGCACGGACGGTGCCTGCTGATCGATGAGGACGCCGCTGTCACAGCGGCTCAATCGCGGGCCGAACAGCTCGTCGCCCGCGCCGGAATGGCTGCCCTGTGCACGCCGAGGAAGTTGCCATGAATATCTTCACCCGAAACCGAACCCGGTTATCGAAACCCCGCCACCCCGTCGACACCGTTCCCCCGCTGCGGCTGATGATTCCGCTCGGCCTGCAGCACGTCATCGTCGCCTACTCCGGCATGGTCACCGTGCCGCTGGTCATCGGATTGGGCGTCGGCCTGTCCCCGGCACAGGTCACCACCCTGGTCACCGCGAACGTCCTCATCAGCGGTGTCGCGACCCTGATCCAGACCCTCGGCATCTTCAATATCGGTGTGCGCCTGCCGATCGTGATGGGCTCCACCTTCACCGGCATCACCCCGGCCATCATCGTGGGCAGCGATTCCGGCCTACCGGCGGTCTTCGGCGCGACCATCCTGGTCGGCCTGCTGACCTGGGTGATCGCGCCATGGTTCGCGCAGCTGTCCCGCTACTTCCCGCCCATCGTGACCGGCACGACCATCGCGATCATCGGTTTCTCGCTGCTGCCGAAAACGGCGACGCTGATCAGCGGCCCGGAGTCCGCGGCCGACCACGGTGCGCCGAAACGCCTGCTGCTCGCGCTCGGCACCATCGCGCTGGTGGTCGTCCTCGAACGTGTCATGCGCCCGGCTGTCGGCCGGTTCGCCATTCTGATCGCGCTGATCGTCGGAACCCTGGCGGCCTGGCCGCTCGGCCTCACCGACTTCTCCGCCACCCGCGACGCACCACTGTTCGGCATGGTCGAGCCGTTCGCCTTCGGCGCACCCACCTTCGTGCTCGCGGCCATCCTGCCCATGCTGGTGGTGCAGATCGTCAATATGGTGGAGTCGACCGGTGACACCCTGGCCACCGGCCAGATCGTCGACCGCACGCTCGGCCCGCGCGATATCGCCCGCGCACTGCGTGCCGACGGTGTCGGAACGGCGCTCGCGGGCGTCTTCAGCTCCTTCACCTTCGTCACCTTCGGCGGCAATGTCGGCCTGGTCAGCATCACCCGGGTGAAGAGCCGCTACGTGGTGGCCACGGCGGGCGCGATTCTGGTGATCATCGGCCTCATTCCCAAGATCGGCGCGGTCGTCGCCTCACTGCCGGGACCGGTGCTGGGCGGCATCGGCGTGGTCATGTTCGGCACGCTGGGCGCTATCGGCATCAAGTTCATGCTGGAGGCGGATTTCAGCCAGCCGCGCAACCACATGATCGTCGCCATCGCCTTCGGCTTCGGACTCATGCCCGTGGGCGCTCCCGACTTCTACACCCAGCTGCCCGGTCCGCTGCAGACCGTGCTGTCGAGCGGCATCGCCGCGGGCGGCATCGCGGCCTTCCTGCTGAATCTCCTGCTCAACGGCGTGCGGCGCGAACAACCCGCCCCGGCCCGCGCATCGGGCGACGCCGAGCCCGATCGTGTCACCCGAGTGGAGGAATCGTGACCACCTCCGAATACCACAACGGCGCGGTGGCGAAGCCGCGACTGATCGTCGGCATCACCGGTGCCAGTGCCCCGCATCTCGCCATCCATCTGCTCACCGCGCTGCGCCGCCTCGATACCGTGGAAACCCACCTGGTGGTCTCACGGGCGGCGCATCGCACCATCGAGCTGGAGTCCGGGCTGCGTCCCGAGGATGTCGCCGCGCTCGCGGATGTGCATCACCAGCGCGGCGATATCGCGGCGACCATCGCCTCGGGGTCGTTTCTCACCCTGGGCATGGTGGTGGTGCCGTGCTCGATGAAGACCCTGGCCGCGGTCGCGCACGGCTACTCCGACGATCTGCTCACCCGGGCCGCCGATGTCTGTCTCAAGGAACGCCGCCGCCTGGTGCTGGTCACCCGGGAGACTCCGCTGAGCCTGGTGCATCTGCGCAATATGGCCGCGGTGACCGAGGCCGGTGCCACCGTGCTGCCGCCCGTTCCGGCGTTCTATCAGCGGCCGACGTCGGTTCAGGACGTGCTCGCACATCTGAGCGGAAAAGTACTCGACCAATTCGGCATTCGGCACGAGCTGTTTCCCCGATGGTCGGGTGCGGCGGCCGCCCGCCACGCGGCAGGCGCGGTCCGATGAACGCCGAGCACCGACAGGATCCGCACGCCTTCCTCGAGCGGTACCGCGCGGCGCACCCCGAGGATGTGTTGACGGTCGACGACGTCGTCCCGGCGGATCAGGGCGTGACCGGGTTGATCTACGAACTCGCCGCCCGCGGCCGCGCGGATATGGTGTTGTGCCGCAAGGTCGACGGCCTCGCGGTGCCGGTGGTGAGCAATATGTTCGCCTCCCGCCGCCGGATCGCTCGCATCCTTGGCACCGAACCGCAGCGGCTGCACGAAGCCTTCGCCGCCGGGGCGGCCCGCCAGCTGCCCCCGCGCGAGGTGGACTCCGGACCGATCCTCGAGTCGGTGCGGACCCGTAGCGATGTCGATCTGGCGACCGTGCCGATGCTGCGGCACTTCGCTTCGGACCGGGGTCCCTACATCACCAGCGGCATCATCGTGGCCGAGGATCCGCGCACCGGTGTCGGAAACCTCAGCTACCACCGCTCGATGGTGCACTCCCCCACCGCATTGGCGACCAGTCTGCATTCGCGCGGCGACCTCTGGCGCATGCTGCGCACGTACGCCGAACTCGGACGGCCGATGCCCGTCGCCATGGTGATCGGCGGCCATCCGCTGTTCATGCTCGCCGCCTCCGCCCGGGTCGGCTACGACGTGGACGAGCGGGCGATCGCGGGTGGATTGTTCGGCGAACCGCTCGAGGTGGTGCCGACACCCGAGTACGGCATCGGGGTCCCGGCCTGGTCGGACTATGTGCTGGAGGGCACGATCGACCCGTCGGCGTACGCGGAGGAAGGCCCCTTCGGCGAATTCTCCGGCTACTCCTCGAATCGGTCCACCAACAATCTGATGACCGTGACCGCGATCATGCGACGGCGCGAACCGATCCTCTTCGACGTCGAGGGCGGTAATACCGCCGAACACCTCAATCTGGCTCGGATACCGCGTGAGTCGGAAATGGTGGAGAAGCTGAAGGCCCGCTTCCCCGACGTGACCGCCGTGCACTATCCGACCTCCGGAACGCACTTCCACTGCTATGTGGCGCTGCGACAGCGCAGGCCCGGACAGGCGCGCCAGGTCATGCTGGGACTGCTCGGCTGGGACCCCTACGTCAAGACGGTGATCGCGATCGACAGCGATATCGATATCACCGACGACGCCGCGGTGCTGTGGGCGCTGGCCACCCACTTCCAGCCGCATCGCGATCTGCTGACCGTCGCCGGACTGCCCGGCTCACCGCTGGATCCGTCCTCGACCGACGACGGCACCACCTCCCGGATGGGTCTCGACGCGACCCGCGGGCCGGGCTTCGAGGGCACCCGGATCGAGATCTCCGAGACGGCCCGCACCAGGGCACGAAAGATCCTCACCCCCAACGCGACAACAGGAGGACGACATGCATGACGGCGGCAAGATCCCGGTGACGGTACTGACCGGATTTCTCGGATCCGGAAAGACCACGCTGGTCAACCACATTCTGACGGCCCAGCACGGCTACCGAATCGCGGTCATCGAGAACGAATTCGGCGAGATCCCCATCGACAACGACCTCGTCCTGAACGCCGACGAGAAGATCATCGAGATGAGCAACGGCTGCTGCCTGTGCTGCACCGCCCGCACCGACCTGATCGACATCCTGCGCTCCCTGCTGGCCCGCAGTGACCGGTTCGACCGAATCCTGATCGAAACCAGCGGACTGGCCGACCCGAATCCCGTGGCGCAGACCTTCTTCGTCGACGACGAGATCGAGCAGCACTTCACCCTCGACGCCATCCTCACCCTGGTGGACGCCAAACATGTACGCGCCCATCTCGCCGAGGGCGGCTCCGCGGGTGTTGGCTCCCATGTGGTCGACCAGATCGCCTTCGCCGACCGCATCGTGATCAACAAGGTCGATCTGGTCGCACCCGAGGTGGTCCGGGAGGTGCGGGAGACCGTGCGCGGGATCAATGCGACGGCCGAGATCATTACCTCCCAGTACGCCGCGGTGGATGTCGCCGATGTGCTGGGCATCGGCGCATTCGATGTGGCGCGCACCGTATCCGGAGATCCGCACTGGCTCGACGAGAGCGACCACCAGCACGATCCGCATCTCACCTCGGTGGGGGTCGAGATCGACGGCCATCTCGACCACCGGGAATTCGACAGCTGGCTGCGCGCCCACCTCGTGGAGCGCGGCGATGACGTGTACCGGATGAAGGGCCTGTTCGCGGTGGGCGACGATCCGCGCCGGTTCGTCCTCCAGGGCGTGCATCGCCTCTTCGACATCCGGCCGTCGACGCCGTGGCGGGGCGAGGACCGCAGGGGCAAGGTCGTCTTCATCGGCCGCGATCTGGACCGGGCCGAGCTCACCCGCGGCGTGCGGTCCTGCCTCGTCCGGTAGCGACGAGTCTCCATCCACCACCAGGAGTTTCCCGATATGGAGTTCTTGCGCCCGGCCAGTTGGGCCGACGCACTGGCCGCGAAGGCCGCCCACCCCGACGCCGTACCGATCAGCGGCGGTACCGATGTGATGGTCGAGCTCAACTTCGACCTCGCCCGGCCCACCGTCCTGCTGGATCTGACCCGGATCCCCGAGCTGACCGACTGGTCGGCGACGGACGACCGGATACACCTCGGCGCGGGGGTGACCTACAGCAGGATCATCGCCGAACTGGCCGATAAGCTGCCCGGTCTGGCCATGGCCGCCCGCACCGTCGGATCTCCGCAGATCCGCAATCGAGGGACGGTGGGCGGCAATCTGGGCGCGGCCTCCCCCGCCGGGGACGCCCATCCGCCGCTGCTCGCCAATGACGCCGTGGTGGTGGCGCAGTCGGTCAGAGGCAGCCGCGACATCCCGATCGCCGACTTCTACACGGGCGTCAAGCGCAATGCCCTGGCCCCCGATGAACTCATCGCCGCCGTCCGAGTTTCCCCCGCCGCCGGACCACAGCAGTTCTCCAAGATCGGCACCCGCAATGCCATGGTCATCGCGGTGACGGCCTTCGCCTTGGCCCTGCATCCCGAGCGCGGGCGGATCGGCACCGGATTCGGCTCGGCCGCACCGACTCCCCGGTCGGCGACCGCGGCCGAGCGGTTCCTCGAGACCGAACTGCACGCCGGCGGCCACTGGGAATCCCGAGCCGAACTCGAGCCCGCGACGGTCGCCAGGTTCGGCGAATTGGTCGCGGCGGCAGCGGCACCCATCGACGATGTGCGCGGCAGCGCACGTTACCGCCGCCACGCCTTGTCCGTCATGGCCCGCCGCACCCTGGTGTGGGCGTGGAGCGACTATCGGCGGCCGGGCCGCGGGCACGGCGATCGGCGGGATTCGACCCGATGCGCCTGAAACGCCTGGTCGGTCGTCGATCGCGGGCCGCCGCCGCGCCCGCGGTCGATCCGACCACCGGGCAGCCGACCACCGGAGTATCGGACGACGACGCCCGCCGCGCCAGTGATATTCGGGCGCTCGCCGCGGGCCTCCAGGCACCCGGGCTGGTCCTGCCGACCTACTGGTGCTGAGAGCCGCACGCCGATCGGCCGCGGCCCACCCGATCGGGGGATGCCGGGCACCCCGGGGCATCGGCGAGGATTCGTAAAACCCTGCCCCACAGTCCTGTTCGGCGCGCGGCACGGCCCGGACCGTCCGGCGCGAACGGACGCCGACCCTGCGAGGGGGAAATCGTGGAGATCGACGCGCTGGCAGCCGCCATCGACGAGCGGGAACTCATCGAGTTCACACGACGTCTGGTACGGACGCACACACCGTTCGAGGAAGGCCGGGGGGAACGGGCGGTGGCTGATCTGCTGCTCGCCAGGATGCGGGAATGGGACTGGAGTGCCGCGCTTTTCGAAGCGGAGGGGCGTCCGAATATCGTGGCGACGGTGGACGGGGGCGGTGGGGCGGGGCCGATGCTGGCCTTCGAAGGACATATGGATGTGGTGGCGGAGGGGGATGTCGGGCAGTGGAGCGTCGATCCCTTCGGCGGCGAGATCCGGGACGGGAGGCTGTACGGGCGGGGTGCCGCGGATATGAAATCCGGTGTCGCGGCGATGCTGTACGCGGTGCGGGCGCTGCAACTGTCCGGGCCCTTTCCCGGCCGGGTGCGCCTGCTGCTGCTCGCCGACGAGGAGGGGATGATGACGGGCGCGAAAGCCGCTGTGGCGCAGGGTTTCGTTCGCGACGTCGACGGAGTGATCTGCGGTGAGCCCGAGGGGGACGAGGTGTGTCCGGTGTCGAAGGGCGCGATGCGGCTCAGGGTGGATTTCACCGGGGTGATGAGCCACGGGGCGATGCCGTGGCAGGGACGGAATACCCTGCCCGCGCTGGCCCGCGCGGTGCTCGGGCTACAGGATCTCGAATGCCGCCTGGTGCGGGAGGTGGGCAGCCGGCCGCCGCTGGGCGCTCCGTCCATCACGCCCACGGTGGCGCGGGCGGGGACCGCCGACCAGATCAACACGATTCCCGGCGCCAGTTCGCTGTTCCTCGATATCCGCACGGTGCCCGGCGTCGATCACGAGGTGCTGTTGAAACGCGTCGACCGATGCGTCGACACGGCGGCGCGGGGGTGTGGGATCGGATCGGCCGTCACCGTGATCGACGATCGCCCCTGGGTCGCAACCGATCCGGACGGCCCGCTGGTCACCGCCCTGATCGCCGGACACGAGATCGTCAACGGCGTCCGGCCCCGCCTCGGCGGCGTACCGGGCACCACCGATGGCACCATTCTCACCGCGCACGGCGGGGTTCCGAGTGTGGTGTACGGGCCGGGGGGCAAGTGGATCGCGCATATGGCCGACGAGTGGGTGGCCGTCCGCGACCTGAAGCGGTATGCGCTGACCTATGCGGTCGCGGCACGGCTGTTCCTGACCGGCGGATCAGGTGGGAGCGACCGCGGCGCGGCCGTCTGGTAGCGCCGGCGGCAACGGTTCCTCGCCGTACGGGCCGAAAGTCCTTCCATCCCTTCGGATATTGCGTTCGATCAGGCGCAGGACCGGGGTGGACAGGAAGGTGGTGACGATCGCCATCAGGGCGAGGATCGTGTACAGCTCGCCGGTGATGAGGCCCGCGCTCAGGCCGATATTGAGCAGGATCAGTTCCATCAGCCCGCGCGCGTTGGCCAGCGCGCCCATGGCCGCCGCTTCCCGCCACCCCATGCCCTGCCACCGCGCGGCCAGCCCGACGGCCCCGAACTTCCCGGCGAACGACACCACCAGGACCAGGGCGGCCATCAGCAGCACCTCGGGGGCGAAGATCAGGCCGAGTTCGGTGTTCAGCCCGGAGTAGATGAAGAAGCCGGGCAGCAGCAGGTAGGACACCAGCGGTTCCAGCCGTTCACGCACGCGGTCCAGCAGTTCGCCGCGCGGCATCACCGCCCCGGCGACGAACGCGCCGAACACCGAGTAGATGCCGACCCAGTCGGTGAACCAGGCCGCCAGCAGCACCACGATCAGGATGACCGACAGCTGCGCGATCGGCAGTCCGCCCACCTGTGGAGCGCTGTCACGTGGGGTCCAGGCGTTCAGTCTCGCCAGCCAGCGCCGCGCCACGTACACCATGAACAGCAGATAGCCCAGCGCCCCGATCGCGGTGATCAGCGCGCCGCTCATCTCGTCCTTGGTGGTGGCGACCACCGTCGCCAGCAGCACCCACGCGCACGCGTCGTCGACGGCCGCGCACGACAGCGACATGGTGCCCAGCCGGGTGTGCAGCAGTCCGGAGTCGTGCACGATCCACGCCAGCATGGGAAACGCCGTGATCGCGACGGCGGAGGCCACGAACAGCGCACCCTGCCACCCGGCGGCCCGCTCGGTGAAGTAGCCGCCCTGACCGACGAGCCACCAGCCGACCAGCCCGCCCAGCAGCAGCGGCACCGCCACGCCCGCGGCCGATGTCGCCCCGGCCTGACGCAGATGTGCGCCGAGGATGTCGAGTTTGAACGACGCTCCCACCAGGAACATGTAGAGCACCAGCCCGAGCTGGCCGACCACGTAGATGGCGACCAGGTTCGGGTGGGTGATCGAACTACCGTCCAGGGTGGCCGGAAACAGCCAGTGCTGCGCCGACGGCCAGAGCCAGCCCAGCACGGACGGCCCGAGCACGAATCCGGCGACCATGATCGCGACCACCTGCACCTGTCCGAGCCGCCGGAACACGTGCCAGAGCAGGCGATAGGTCACCAGGATCACGGCCACCTGCAGGAAGAAGTGGGTGGCTATCTGCAGCAGACTGGGCACGGCCGTTCCTCACGCTCGGCTGGGCAGGGCGCGCACCGCCCGCCCGCCGCGGCCGCGGCCGCGCGTCCCGGTGGCGTCCAGGCCGGTCGCACGGCACAGATTCGCGCGGACGGCCACCACCGCGGCCTCGATCCGGCTGGCCACCCCGAGTTTGGTGAGGATGCGGCTGACGTGGTCCTTCACCGTATCCGGGCTGATGAACAGGCGAGCGCCGACCTCGCGATTGGACAGACCGTCGACAATCAGCAGCAGGATCTCACGCTCGCGTTCGGTCAGGGTCGCCAGACGTCGACGCGCATCGGGATCCGCTATGGCGGGGGTGAGTGGGGTGCGGTGCGGTGGGGCGGCGGCGACCATGACGCCGGTGGCCACCAGCTTCAGCGCGTGCAGTACCGCGGGTGGGCCGAAGTCGGCCGCCAGCAGGACATCCGGATGCTCGGTCGCGGAGCGGGGGACGCCGCGTGCCACCAGTAGCGCGATGAGCGGCGGGTGATCCAGTGCGCGCAGTCGACGGACGAGGGCGGGCAGGTCGCGTGGCACCTCCACCGACGCATCGAGCAGGACGATATCGGGGCGACAGCGCACCGCCCGCTCCACGACTTCGCCGCAGGTCGATCTCCCAGCGAGCGTCAGATTGACGACCGAGGCCGCCGCGCGCTCGAAATCGTCATGTACGAACGGGAATTCGGATGCGACGACCAGGGTGCGCCGGGTCTGCGACGACAACCGCGCTCCGGTGACGACGCTGATATTGGGGCATATCCGGGTTTCCAGCCCTGATCCACGAGTAAGCTGCATATCAGCCTCCGAGCTCGGTGCGGATGAAAGGTGCCGGGACGATCGGCGTCGGATGCTCCAAAACTGTGTCCTCCCATGTGCGTACGCCCTCGTTCCGAGCCCCCCCGAGCGTGATCGGATAAGCCTCGACAGCGTCGTCATGGCACGAACTTCTGTTGAATCTCTATCCGCGGAGATGCGTTCAACAGGCGGTCGGAATTGTTCTTATCGAAGATCACGACCCGCTACCGAGGAAGTCTAAGCGACCCACCATAGACCGACATACCCCCGAACAGGGGGGTGGAAGCCGGACGAACTCAGGCGATACGGCAGGTGACCAGCGGGCGCGTCCCGACCCGGACCCCGGACGGTATCAGCAGGTCAGCGCCACCGCCGTGGGCACAGTTGACCAGCAGCTCCAGCACCAGGTCGCGCTGAATCATACTGCCGCCCAGCGCGACGACCTCCGGCAGGACCGATATCAGCCCTCGCACAGCCGATTCCGGGTTCGCCCCGCAGTACTCCACGAAACTCTGCGCCACCCGTATCGCCGTACGGCGTGGTCGCACCATGTCGTCCCCGCTCCCGGCGCGGTCCTGCCCCAACTCCGCCGCGATCCGGCGGGCCAACTCGTGGCGGTCGGCCCCCACGATCGCGAGCAGGACGTGCAGATCGACGAACGCCGAATTGGAACCGGCCCGTATCTCCACCGCCCGGTCGGCCAGCGCGTCGAAATCGTCCGGCCCGGCGATGCCCGCCAATCGCAGTCGCCACAGCAGCGATACGGCGTCGCAGAACTGCATCGCCGAGGACGGACCGGCGACTGTGCCGAGGATCTCGGCCACCAGTTCGGTCAGCCCGTCACGGTCGGCGACCGCCATCGAGGCGAGGGCGCGATGCCAGGTCAGATGAGTCCGCAACAGGCAGCGCTGTGCGCTCCACCGGCTGTTCGTCGCGCCGAGCAGCGCGTCGACAGCACCGTAGTCGCGGCGCTCGAAATAGACGTGCGCGCAAGCGTGTACGGCCCAGGGATTGTCGACCGGGGCCAGTTCCAGCGCACGCTCACCGGCCGCGGCCGCGTCGGCACAGGCGTCGTTCTCGCCGTAGGCGAAGGCGAGCATGGCCAGCAGGTAAGGGTAGGCGGGGGTCGCGCCCTCGACCAGCAGCGGGCTGGATGTCAAGCGGGACAGCATGGTTCGCGTCTCCCCGGTCAGGAAGTCGACCTGATGCCCGGCGGCGAGCGCCAGTTCGTCGGCCGGGAATTCGGCCGATACGGCGAACAGTCGATCGCTGGCCGCTCGGTAGGCACGGTTCAGCAACAGCCGCACGACCTCGAGATGCGCCGTCTCCCACGGGCGGGTGGCGGCGGGATCGATCCGGTCGAGCGCCGCGCGGACATCGTCCGGCGGGCGCACGCCGCCCAGCAGATACTGGTAGGCGCGGAGCACGACGACCACGGGTGCACCCGCCGCCTCGCCGTCCACCGCGTCCAGGGACCACACCATGGATCGGTCGAACCGCAAGAGCCCGTTGACGAAACCCGCTACGACCCCCGACGCGCCATCACCGAGCGGCGACCTGTCGCCGGACATCAGGGCGCGACCGCACCCGAACGTTCCGTATCGGCCGCGGCCGGTAGCCCACCGAGATACAGCTCACGGATGCCGGGGCGGGCGTCGCGCGCCCAGGCGACGGCCCGCGCCACCTTCTCGGCATCGATATCGAAGAAGGGCTGCGACATATCGGTCAGCCCGAAAGACGGTGGCACGAAGTCGACATCGGCGAACAGGGTGCGGAATTCGCGCGCGGCGGTCTCCATACTGATCTCCCAGTTCCAATACGACTCGATGATCCGGTCAGCTCGACTGTAGAAGGCGTCGATGAAACCGTCGACCCGAGAACCCGGAGCCGAGCCCGGCCGCGGCACCGATGATCCGTCCCCGTTCGCCGCGACCAGATGGGATACCGTGCGCAGCTGCTGTTCGGTGCGCATGGTTCCGGTCACCTGGTTGACCTGCCATACCCGGAACCAGGCGTTCCAGAGGTCGAAGGCGGCGAACGAGCGGAACGCGCCCGACACCAGGAAGTCGTTCTCCTCGATCAGGCTGGCCTGCAACGCGTCGATGTCGGTGAAGACCTCCGGTACGAAGCCCGCCGCGAAGCGGTTGATCAGCCGCTCCGCCAACCGGTCCACGACCACGGCCGTGTTCTGCATGCCGCGCGAGAACAGCGGATCGATGAAGCCCGCGGCATTCGAGGTCAGGCACCAGCGCTCGCCGACCGTCCGGGTCGCCGTGTACTGGAGTCTGCCGGTGCTCGTCCACTCCCGTTCGGGGCGCGCGTGTTCGAATTGCCGCGCGATATCGGGATGGTCGGCGAGAAAGGTGGCGAAGGCTCGCGCCGGGTCGGGAGCCGGGGATTCGTCGCCGTTGTCGATCCGCCAGCAGATGCCCACGCTGCACCGCGGATTCGCGGACCGGTCGCTGTTGTCGAAGGGAATGACCCACATCCAGCCGCCGTCGAAGACATGGTGCAGCGTCCCGGTGTGCCACCGCCGTGGGGCGCGGATGGATGTCACCTCGTCGAAGGGGATGACGCCGGTCATATGCGTGAAGATGGATTTCGACTTGGTGCGCAGCCCCTCGGTGGTGCGCAGGCCGAAAGCATCGGCCAGGTACGAACCACGGCCGGTCGCATCGACCACGTAGTCGGCCGAGATCCGCGTCCCGTCGACGCCTTCGAAACGGACGCCGCGCTCGGTCACCTCGATGGTGCGCGTCGCGACACCCTCCAGCAGCGTCACGCCGCGGTCGCGGGCCCGGCAGGCCAGCCAGTGGTCGACATCCGCGCGGTACAGGTGGGATTCGGTCGACACGATCTCCGACAGCGGGAACTGGTGCACCTTGGCGGAATCGGCGCGCTTGTCGTGGTAGACGAAGCCGAAATTGTCCTTCATGCCGCAGGTGCCGACGCGTTCGATCAGATCGTCGAACGACGACAGCGCCGCCAGTTCCGGCACACCGTATTTGACGCTCATCAGGCTGTAGAGCTTGGAGGTGTTCGGGATGGTGGATTCGCCGATCGCGAATCGGGGATGTGTCTTGGCGTCGACCATGCAGGTGCGCAGTCCGGCCGCGCGCAGGCACAGCGCCAGCGTGCTGCCGGACAGTCCGGAACCGAGGATGAGGACATCGAATTCGCCGTTCATCGCCGCACGCTCCCGGTGGATCCCCGCTGTAGCGGCGTCTGCTGGTGGTACTGCATCAGCCAGCGGGAGTTCCGCCGCACGTAGACGGTCGAGATCGCCGCGTAGATGCCGTCCAGCCCGACCCGCTTCTGGTACATCTCGTAGAACACCAGAAACGCGTCGGGTCCCAGCGCGCGCTCATGGAATTCGAGAATCTGATAGGTCTCTATCCGTGGAGCCGCGGCCACCGCGTCCAGCACGGTGCGCCGCGTCAGCGTGGCGTGCGGTGAGGGCACCGCGAACACCGCGTCCGCGGCCGTGACCCGCGCATAGAATTCGGCGCCCGCATCGGAACTCAATGCCCGCCATTGCCGGAACTCGATCTCGGTCGGACTCGGGTCGTCCGGCTCCCCCGCGACCGATCCGCCGTGGTCTTGCACCGCTGTGGTCATCATGAGCATCCAGTTCTGTGCCGCAATAGATGCGCGAAATCCTAATCTCCTTGTGGCACAAGAACATCCCCCTGAACGGGGGAATCGAACGAGACCGCGACCGGGGTACCCTCGCATCCGATGGGAGTGGGGCGGACCGCATGACGAGGTGGATGGCCGATGTGTACCTGCGTATTTCTTCTCGATGACAAGGCCGCACGTTTCCTCGCCATCGAGTCGCATGATCAATCCGTTTATCGGCCACACGGTTTCGAAGCGGCCCGAGCACTCGGCCTGCACGCGCGCTATTCGTACGGTCCACATTGGCACGACAATCCCGAACTCCGCCAGCGCGTCCCGACGGGCCACATCCCCGACCGTGACGCCCTGTCCGACGTGGTCGGCGGCCTCGACGCCGACGGCGGCACCTGGCTCGCGTTCAATCGCCGCAGCGGGGTCTACTGCCGACTGCTCACCACCGAGGCAGCCACGGCCGTCGCGACCCTGCCGATCCTGTGCGCCAGCGCCGCATCCGCCCGGCACGCCGTACATCTCGTCGAGGAACTGGCGGCCGCCGACACCGAGGCCGCCGCGATCACGTACCGGTTGCTGATCGCCGACGCCCACGATGCCCGGGTGGTCGCCGTCGACGGCCCCGCCGAGGCGACGACCACGGCACTCGCCCCGGGGGTCCCACACCTGCTGACCACCGCCGACCCGCCGGACGGCAGCGCGCTCGGCAAGCGGCTCGTCGACCGCCTCACGCGATTGCCCGCCCCCACCGGGAGACCCGATTCCTGGGGAGCATGGCTTTCGGTCTATACCGGCGCGGACGACCCGGGTCCCGACTACGGCAGCCAGGCCTGGGCCGCGTACTCGCACTCCGCCGTACAGCCGCCCTTCGTCACGACGGGTGACGATTTACACAGGAACGCATCACTTTTCGCTCCGGCGAATCCGTATGACGTGGCCTGGACCGCCAGCGTGTCCCTGTACGCCGCAGCGCTCGACGGCGCGGAACTGTTCGCCTACAACGAACGCCAGCTGTTCCCCGACCAACCCGTGCCGACCGAGGTGACGCGAATGGGATTCCCGGCCACGCCGGACGACTTCTTCGTCTCGCTCGCGCGCCCGGCACCGAGGTGAGGACAGCGTGACAATCGGTATTCCCGGGGTGCGTGTCGGACATTGGACCGATGCGATCGGTGAGACGGGATGCAGTGTCGTCCTGTTTCCCGAGGGCACGACAGCGTCGTGCGAGGTGCGCGGCGGCGCGCCCGCCAGCCGCGAACTGGATGTGCTGGCACCGGACAAGATGGTGCCCTGCGCGGACGCCGCCGTGCTGACCGGCGGGTCCGCCTTCGGTCTCGCCGCCGCCGACGGCGTCATGCGCTTTCTCGAGGAGAGCGGTCGCGGGGTGCCCACTCCCGCCGGGCCGGTTCCCATCGTGCCGACCCTGGCGCTGTTCGATCTGGCCGTGGGGAATCCCGCGGCCCGGCCCACCGCGGCGAACGGCTACGAGGCGGCGCGCGCCGCCGCCGGACTCCAGGTCGTCTCCGGCCGGGTCGGGGCGGGCGCGGGCGCGTACACCGCGCACTGGCGCGGCCCCGGCGGACGCCGCCCCGGCGGCCTCACCTATGCCGAACGCCGCTGGGACGACCTGGTCGTGGGCGCGCTGTGCGTGGTGAACGCCTACGGCGATATCGACCACGGTGCCGCGGACATCGAATTGGACGCGGTAACCCAGCTCCACGACATCGATCTGGGCGCGCGCATGCACACGACCATCGGCGTGGTGGTCACCAACGCCCGGCTGGACAAGCTGGGCTGTCAGGTGGTCGCGCAGGGCGCGCACGACGGGCTGTCCCGCGCGCTCACGCCGCCGCACGGACGCTTCGACGGCGATGGGTTCATTTGTGCCGCGACGGGTGCGGTCCCGGCGGATGTCGATGTCGTGCGGCTCATGGCGTTGGCCGCCGTCACCCGGGCGATCCGTTCGGTCGGGCCGCCGCACACCCGGCACACCACCACCCGGAGGAGCCTGTGACCATCGCCCTCGACGCCGACAGCTGGATGCCGTACCCGCCCGTCGGCGACGCACCCATGACGCTGTACTGCCTGCCGCACGCCGGTTCCGGAGCCTCGACCTATCTGCCCTGGCGGGAGCGGCTGCGCCCCGACCTCGAGGTGGTACCGCTGCAACCGCCCGGCCGCGAGACCCGCGCCCACGAACGCCCGCATGTCCATGTCGACCCGCTGGTGGACGAGCTGCTCACCGCCATGGGCGAGCGCTGGCGGCCGCCGTTCGCACTGTTCGGCCACAGCATGGGCGCGCTCGTCGCCTTCGAACTGGCGCATCGCCTGCTGGAGCCGGGTCGGCCCCGGCCGGAGCGCCTGATCCTGTCCGCGCGCCGCGCGCCGCACCGATCCGCCTGGGATCCCTTCGCGCACGACGCCTCCGACGCGGAGCTGCTGACGTTCCTGCGCGGACTCGGCGGTACGCCGTCGGCGGTGCTCGACGATCCGGCGCTGCGCCCGGCGCTGTTCCGGCTCATGCGTGCCGATCTGGGCGTGGACGAGAGCTATCGGCACCGTCCGCGACCGCCGCTGCCCATCCCGATCACCGTGTTCGGCGGCAGCGCCGATCCGCAGGTCCCCGTGGACGAACTCGACCGCTGGTCCGACTGCGGCGAGGCGGGCGTCGACATCCGGGTCGTGCCCGGCGATCACTTCTTCGTGCTCGCCGAGCGCGAGACCGTACTCGGGCATATCCGCGAGTGTCTGACGAGCCGACGGAGGTAGCCGTGCGTGTCATTCATGGTGTCGACGAGATGACGGCGGCCTGCCGGGCACTGTCGGCCGCCGGTCGGCCCGTCGCGCTCGTGCCGACCATGGGCGCGCTGCACGACGGCCACTTGGCCCTGGTCGCGGCCGCGACCGCGCGCGGATACGAGGTCGTCGTCTCCATTTTCGTGAATCCGTTGCAGTTCGGGCCGAGTGAGGATTTCGACCGCTACCCCCGGACGCTCGCGGTCGATCTGCATCTGCTGCGCGGCACCGGAACACGCGTCGTCTTCGCGCCGACCGCGGGCGAGATGTATCCGAACGGTCGGCGCACCACGGTGCGGTCCGGACCGACGGGGAATCGGCTGTGCGGTGCGACGCGGCCGCAACTGTTCGGCGGCATGCTGACCGTGGTGGCGAAGCTGCTGCTGATCACCCGGCCCGACGCCGCCTTCTTCGGCGAGAAGGACTACCAGCAACTCGTGCTCATCCGGGAAATGGTCGCCGACCTCGATATGGGTGTCGAGATCGTCGGGGTGCCGACCGTGCGGGAGGCCGACGGCCTGGCGATGTCGTCGCGCAACCGGTACCTGAGCGCGCGGGAGCGAGCGGTGGCGGTAGTGCTGCCCGCCGCGCTCACGGCCGGTGCGCGGGCCGGGGCCGACGGCGGCGAGGCGGTGCTCGCCGCCGCCGACGCGCTGCTGTCGGCCGATCCCGCGGTGGCGGTGGAGTATCTGGAACTGCGGGATCCCGCGCTGGGCCCCGCACCCGCCCGCGGTGACGCGCGCCTGCTGGTGGCGGCGCGCGTGGGCGCGACCCGGCTGATCGACAATATGGCGGTGCGGTTGTCCGCTCCGCGGTCGTCTACTTCGCGGGCCGTCTACTTCGACAGGGGCATGACCTGAATCGCGGACATGGCCGTCGCCACCAGTTTGCCGTTCGCGTTGACCGCCTCGGCGGCGATGTACATGACCGACTGGCCGCGTTTGCGCACGGTGGCGGTCAGCGTCAGGTGCTCACCGACGAATACCGGGCGCAGGAAATGCGTCGTCAGCTCCATGCTCGTCGTCGGATTCCGCGCGGTCAGGTAGCCGAGCGGGGCCATGAGATCGTCGAACATGGCGGCGAGGAAGCCGCCTTGCAGCAGCCCCATGACGTTTCCGTACTTCGCGGCCACCGTCACCGTGGCCGACAACGATGTGCCGGGGACGAATTCCTCGAAGCGCATCTCCAGTGTCGTCGTGGACGGCGGCGGCAGCTTCAGTTCGACGCCCGGCGGGACCGGAAGGTGGTCGAACAGCGCGAGGGCGTGCTTCATAATCTCGTCGTGGCCCGTAATGGTGGTGTCATCGCTCATGGACGGCTCCTTCAGGTGTTGATCGCGCATGGTGGTGATCGCGAATGATGGCGGCATAGCGTTCCGGCGTGAGTTCGGTGTACACACGGTCGCTGCCGTCGCGCACGTAGACCGGCTCCCCCGCATGCGGGGCGAAGCCCTCGCGCTGTCGCGACAGTTTCGAAACCTTAAGTGTCGCTGTAGTTTTCAGTGAGGAGCATACCCGAATGAAGACCGGCCGCGCATAGGATGGCAGGGCCTCGTCCAACCGCGCGGCGATCGCCGCGCCGTCGAAGCGGGCCCCATCGGCGAGCACGACCGCCGCCATCCCGGCCCGCCCCTCCCGGCCGGGCACCGGCACGCCGTACACCATGGCCTCCGCGATGTCGGGACATCGCACCAGCTGCTCCTGCACCTCCGTGGTCGAGACGTTCTCGCCCTTGTACCGGAAGGTGTCACCCAGCCGGTCCACGAAGAACAGATTCCCCCGATCGTCCACGCGGAACAGATCACCCGTGACGAACAGCGCGTCGCCGTCGCGAAAGGCGTCGGTGACAATCTTGGCGCGGGTGGCCTCGGGATCCCGATATCCGGCGAACGGGGTGCGCTCGCGAATCGGGCCGAGCAGCATCCCGACGTCGCCCGGCCCGCAGCGCACCAGCCGCCCATTGGCACGCACGAAATCGTCCCGCTCGAAATCCCATTGCGCGAGGGTGCCGCCGAGGCGCAGCTTCCCGACCGAGCCGACGGTGCCGGACAGGTTGAGCGTGGCGATGTTCCCCTCGGTGGACGCGTACATCTCGACGATCCGGTCGATGGCGAACCGCTCCCGGAGGGTGGCCCAGATATCGGCCTGCAACCCCTGACCCACGATCACCCGCACCCGCTGCCGGTCGTCGTACGGGCCGGGCGGAGTATTGACCAGATACCGGCACATCTCCCCGATGTAGTTGAAACCCGTTGCCCCGAAACGGTGGATGTCGTGCCAGAACCCGCCCGCGGAGAACCGGCGGCCCAGTGCCAGGGTCGAGCCGTGGGTGAGGACGCTCGCGAGGGGGATCACCAGGGCGTGGGTGTGGAACAGCGGCAGGCAGTTGTACACCACATCCCCCGGTTCCAGTCGCCACGCCAGCGCGCCGAGCACCCGCCCGACGCTGGTCAGCCGCTGGTAGCTCATCACGGCGGCCTTGGGCAGCCCGGTCGTGCCGCTGGTGAAGACATACGCGCCGGTGTCGCCGAGGGCGTGCCCGGCGGTGTCGATCGGATCGGTCACCGTCTCGCTCGGCGTGAACGACTCCAGATCCGCTGTGTCGCAGTCTGTTCCGTCGGGATCCAGGTCCACCGAGCAGCCGTCTGCCAGCTCATCCGGCAGCCGGTCCCGGATCGCAAGGAAGGCGGGCAGGCACTCCGAACCGACGATCACCCGCCGGGCCCCGCACACCGTCAGGGCGTGTACCAGGCCGTCCCCGCGGGACTGCGTATTGACCAGCGCCACAATGACACCGAGCTTGCCCGCGGCCAGGTAGTGCCAGAGGAACTCGGGCCGGTTCTCCATGATCAGGGCGAGCACATCGCCCTTGCGCAGCCCGGCGGCCCGATACGCGTGCGCGACGGTGTTGACGATGCGATTGGCGTGCGCGTAGTCGAAGCGCCGGTCGGCGTAGAGCAGGAACGGGTGCGCCGCCCGGGTGCGGGCCCGCCGTTCCAGCTCGAGCGCGAGCGTCCGGTTGGAGCCCGCGCCCTCGAGCAATCCCCGGGCGAGGACCGCGTACGACCCGATGCGATGGGTCGGCACGTCAGGCGCCCTCCGACAGCGCCGCCGCTTTCGCCTTGTCGGCCGACACCATGGCCTGGAAGTACAGCTGCCGGGCGACCTCGGCGACGAGATCCCAACGCTCCCAGGTCATCGGCGTCGGTTCCTTGTCGGGCACGAACCGGTACCGGGTCAGGTCCTCGATGCCCTTGAACCGCGCCAGGATCTCATCGTCGAGCAGCGAGTTGCCGGTGAACGTCGCCGGATCCTGTTCCAGCACGGCCAGTATGGCGTCGACCACGATGTCCTCGGTGCGCCAGTCCTCGGGGCTGCCGATGCCGAGATTCTGCGTCGCCAGCGTCCCGATCAGCGTGCGCGTCCAGATCGTATTGCAGGCGATGCCGTCCGCCGCGACCTCCTTGCCCAACCCCAGTGTCAGCAGGGTGGCGTTGAGCTTGGACGACATGTACGCCACCTTGCCGCCCATGTGCTGGATGCCCTCAGGATCCAGCGGCGGGCTCAGATTGACGATGTGCCCCCAGCCGCCCGCGCGCATATGCGGAATGCAGTGGTGCGCCAACAGGAACGGCGCGCGGGCGTTGATGGCCATCACCAGGTCGTACCGTTTGTGCGGGGTGCCCTCGACCGTCTGCAACCACATCGCCCCGGCATTGTTGACCAGGATGTCGACCCGGCCGAAGCGCTCCACGGTCCGGTCGACGAGATTCTTCAGGTCCGCCTCGGAGCGCACGTCGCAGCGCACGCCCAGGGCCTGCGCGCCGCGCTGCTCTACCTCGCGGACCGTCTCGGGCACGGTGCCCGGCAGCCGCCCACCGGCCTCCATGGTCTTCGCACCGATCACGACATTGGTGCCCCGCTCGGCCAGGGCCAGCGCCAGCGCCTTGCCGATACCCCGGCTGCCACCGGTGATGATCGCCACCCGATCCTGGAACTGGGTCACATTCCACTCCTCTCGCTCGTCACCGCGGTCATTCGGCGACCGCCACCGCGGGCTCCCGTTGGGGGAGGTCGTACTGTTTGCCGACTTCCTGCTCGAACGACTCCGCCCACGCCTCCAACCGGTCGACATTGCGGCGCATATCGCGGAATGTCTGGGTGGCGGTCTTGTCGGTGAGCAGGTCCAGGTGCAGCTGAGCGCAGATGGGAATCTTGCTGTACTCGACGAACAGGTACTTGTCCGGTTGCGGGGCCTGCGCGGCGAAGGCCCGCAGATTCGCCTGCATACGGTGCTGGATCCCCTGGAATCTCGTCGCGATGGGATGGAACTCCGCCGCCGCGTCCTCGTTCGCGATCAGCCCGTGGAACAGCAGCGAGGACGGCAGCGCCCAGTAGAACGAGGTATCCCACATCACCTTGGTGAACATGGCGGGCGCACTGCCGAAGCTGGGATAGTTCTCGTGGTACATCGCCAGGTAGTTCGGCCACAGATCCTCGAGCATGAGCCGGTTGTAGGTCGCGGCGACCTCCGCGGTGAGCCGGCCCGCGCGATCGAGTTCGACGAGCCGCGTCGTGATGTGGTTGGTGTAGGCGATGAAATCCGATCCGGGACTGTAGAAGGCATCCAGGAAGACCGCCGCCTCACCGAGACAGGCCCACCGGTGATGCGAGAAGATCTGCCGCGAACCGTAACTCGCGTTGCGCATGCGCAGGAAGTCGATCGGCTCGGCGTCCCGGATGAAGTTCCCCAGCGTCGGCTCGTACTCGCCGAGCCATTGCCGCGCTTTGGCTTCCGTGGCATAGCCGCTGAACGGGTGGATGCGCTCGTCGGTCACGATGCCGATGCTGGTGTTCCCCGACGACAGCGGGATCATCCACACCCAGTACCCGGCGCCCATCAGGTGATTGGTCGAGAACCACCGGCGCTCCTGGGTTTTCGGTCGCCAGGTCAGGCTGGTGGTGTCGGTCATCCGCTCGACGTCGTACTCGCCGCGGAATCGCCACCACACCGCGTTGATCTTGTGCGGGCTCGGGGTGCCCAACTCCAGCTTGCGCTGCAACAGCCGCCGCCGACCGGTCGCGTCCGCGACGAACCGCGCCCGCACCGCCCGATCCGCGCCCGCGCCGGGCATCTCGATGTGCACGACATGGTCGTCCTCGCCGGTCGCCAGGTCGACATCGGCCACCTTCGCCTGCTCGATCAGGTCGACGCCGAGTTCCCGCACCCCGCGCCGCAATTCGCGCTCGAAGATGCCGCGGTCGATCTGATACGACGGGACTCGCGGGAACCGCCGGGCACCCAACTCCGGCCGTGCCTCGAACGGACCGTGCGCATCGCCGAAGAACATGCGCAGCCCGAGCTTGTGCAGGTGCCTGGTGTTGAAATGCCCGGCGAGGCCGAGCTGTTCGGTGAAGTAGTGCGCGCCGCCCTCGACGGTGGCCTCCCCCACCTTGTACGCGCCGTCGGGGATGACGTCGCCCGCGGTGCGCTCCACCACCAGCACCGACAGCTCGGGCATGGCGCGCTTGAGCTGTCTCGACAGCGTCAGTCCCGCCAGGCCGCCGCCGCAGACCACCACGTCGTATCGTTCGGCCGGATTCGTCGTCGCGTGATTCGTCATGTCAGCGCCCTTCCACCAGGCTCGTGAAGCTCGGGAACGCGTCCTCGGCGGACAGTTCCGCGGCGATGGTCCCCATGACCCGCGGGTCCGGGTTCTGGATGAACAGATGGCCGCCGGGCACCGTGGTGAGCGAGAACCCGCCGCTGGTCAGCTTGCCCCAGCCCTCCAGCTGTGACTCCTCGAACACCGGATCGTCCGCGCCGCGCAGCACCGAGATCGGGGCGCGCAGCGTGTACCCGTTGTGGAAGCGGTAGTCGCCCAGCATCTTCAGATCCGCGCGGATGGCGGGCAGCCAGTGCATGATCGCCGCCTCCTCCTCGACGGGAATGTCGAGCAGTTTGTTGTCCCGCAGCACCGCCAGCACCCGGCTGTCGGATTCGCTCGCCAAGTCGAAGCCGTCGCGAATGTGATTCAGGTTGCGCACGTAGTCCTCGACCAGCACCGGCGAGGGCCAGCCGCCGATGATGAGCTTCATCGGCACCTCGTTGTACTGCTGTTCGAGGTACCGGGTGAGCTCGTAGGCGAGCAGTCCGCCCATGCTGTGCCCGTAGACGACGAAGGTGCGGTCCAGGTAGGGCAGCATGGCCTCGGCCAGCTCCGCCACGAACTCCGGCATGGCGTCGATCGGGACGTCCTCGATCCGGTCCTCGCGGCCCGGGAACTGGATTCCCACCACCTCCACCGTGTCCGGCAGGTGGTTGGGCCACGGGGTGAACACCGAGGCCGCGCCGCCGACGAAGGGCAGGGCGAACAGGCGCACCGACGCGGTATTGGAGCGGCCGACCACGGTGCGGATCCAGCGCTCCGGTCCGGTGGCCGGGACGGCCGGAGCCGTCGCGACCCCGGATGTTTCGCCCAGCAGCTGGGCGAGCACCTCGTCCGCGAGCTCGACGATGCTCGGACCGCGCATCAGGCCCATGGTCGGGAAGTCGATCTCGAGGTGTTTGGCCAGCATATTGCGGATCTGGCCCGCCATCAGCGAGTCCATGCCGAGATCGGTCAGGCCGACATCCTGGGCGAGGCGCTCGACCGGCATGTCGAAGATCCGTGAGATCTGTTGCGACAGTGCGGTGACCAGCCGTGGCGCGCGCTCGGGCTCGGGGAGCTCGAACAGTTCGGCCCGCAACCCCTCGGTGCCGAACGCGGCCGCGGCACCGGCGGTGGACTGTGCGGTGAGATGGGCCAGTCGCGGCGAGCTGCGCACGATCGGCATGACCTGGTTCATCTTCGCCCAGTTCACGCCGAATACGCTGGCGCGGCTGACACCCTGCGCCTGGCACCGGCCGATGAAGTCCAGGGCGTGGTCGGGCGAGATGGGGGTCCAACCCAGCCAGGAGAGCGTGTCGAGCTTGTTGCGGGCGACGAATCCGACCTCCGCGATGGCGCCCCAGTTGACCGTCAGCGCGGGCAGTCCGAGTTCCCGGCGGTGCAGCGCCAGCGCTTCCAGGAATCCGTTGGCCGCGGCGTAGTTCGCCTGCCCCGGGGTGCCCACGTTCCAGCTCATGGAGGAGAACATGACGAAGGCGTCCAGCTCCAGCGACCGGGTGTGGTGGTGCAGATGCCAGGCGCCGTCGACCTTGGGCCGCACCGCGCGCAGGAAGTCCGCCTCGGTCATGGTGGCCAGCGGCCCGTCCGCGATGACCATGGCGGCGTGGTAGATCCCGCGCAGCGGCGGCAGCGATGCGATGCGTTCCAGCAGACCCTCGACCTCCGCCTCGACCGAGACGTCGGCGCGCTCGAGCACCACGGTGGCGCCCGCGGCCCGCATGGCCGCGATGGGCTGCTCGTTCTCGGCGTCGACCTGCGCCCGGCGGCCCACCAGCACCACGGTGCGCGCACCGTTGTCCACCAGCCACTGGGCGGTGCGCAGGCCGAAGCCCGTGTAGCCGCCGGTGATCAGGTACGTGCCGTCCGCGTCGACCGCGACGGCGTCGGTCGCGGTCGGATAGACCAGGACCTCACTGTCGGGCTCGTATGCGACGACGACCTTGCCGATCTGCTTGGCGGTGGCCATGTAGCGGAATGCCGAGGCCACCTCCGCGGCACCGAAATCGGTGTGCGGCAAGGCCGGGAGCGTTCCGGCGATCACCCGGTCGAGCACCGCGGTCATGGACTCGCGGCACAGCTCCGGATCCTCCAACAGCATTCGGTCGATGTCGACGGCCGAGTAGCTGAGGTTGTTGCCGAAGGGCCGCAAGCCCAGCTGGTAGTTGTCGTAGATGTCCTTCTTGCCGATCTCGATGAACCGACCCCGGGGCCGCAGCAGTTCGAGGCTCTTCGGAATGGTCTCGCCCTGAAGGGAATTCAGCACCAGGTCGACGCCGTCGCAGCGCTGCCGGATCTCGTCGGCGAAGGCCAGGGATCGGGAGTCGAACACCTCCGCCACGCCGAGGCCGCGCAGATGGTCCCGCTTCTCCGGGCTGCCCGCGGTGGCCAGCACGGTCGCCCCGACGGAATGGGCGATGTGGACGGCGGCCAGACCGACACCACCGGCGGCGGCGTGCACGAGCACCCGCTCCCCCGCCCGCAGCCGGCCCACTTCCATCAGCGCGTACCACGCGGTCAGATAGGCCATCGGCAGGGTGGCGGCCTCGACGGCGGACAGGTTCTCCGGTGCGGGGTAGACACGGCGGGCATCGGTGACCACCGACGAGCCGAAACAGCCTCGGGCGAAAGCGATCACGCGATCGCCGACGGCGAGGCCCTCGACCTCCGTCCCGACCGCGGTGACCACGCCCGCGCACTCCACGCCGAGGTTCTTCTCGTAGAACCCGCCGAAGGTCGCCCCCTCCGACAGCGCGCCGAGGGTCAGCATGATGTCGCGGAAGTTCAGTCCGGTCGCCTCCGGCCGGATGGCGACCTCGGTGGCACCGAGGTCCGGCCGCACCTGCCGCTCGTAGCGCAGTTCCTCGATACCGGGCTCGGCCGGGACGGACAGTGCGAAGGCGGTGTCGTCCGACACCCGGGCGGGCGTCGCGACCGATGCCTCGAATTCGGCGAGCGAGAGGTGCTCGAAGCGGTCGGTGTAGCGGCTGTCGCCGCGATAGGCGACCTCCTCCTCCGCGGTCCGCACGTGCAGGAGTTCATCGAAGAGCTGCGCGGCCCGCCGGTCGGCGGGGGCGGCCGGATCGAAGTCGATGATCTTCGCGCGCAGACTGCTGTGCTCGCTCAGCAGCACCCGGAGGATGCCCCAGCTCGGCAGCTGCGACACCGCGACGCTGTCGCCCCGCTCCACCAGCGGCCCGCCGGACGTGGCCACCCAGAAGCGTGGCGCCACCGGCTGTTCCAGCTTCTCGACGGCCTGTGCCAGCGCGATGACGCTGTAGGCGGCGTGGCTCTCCACCTGGGCCAGCAGCTCGGTGGTGAGGTCCGTCGCGGCGAAGTCCAGGTTCCACAGATGCAGCACCCCGGCCACGGTCCCGGCGCGGTCGCGGATCTGCCCGAGGACCCGCTCGAGGTCCGCGGCGCTGGTCGGGTCGACCCGGAAGGCGTGGGTGTCGACCTGTTCGTAGGCGTCGCCGCGAGTGACCACCACACTGTCGGCGGCAGCCGAGCCGAGCAACGAGAGATACTGTTCGGCAACGCCTTCGGCGTCCGCCAGCACCACCCACGCCCCCGGTTCGACGCGCGGCTGATGCGGCTCGAGATCCACCTCGGGTGTCCGCGCCACGATGACCGAGCAGCCGGTCTGCTCCGGATCGGTCATATCGGAGAAGATCTGCACGTGTTCGAAGCCCGCGGTGGGCAGGAACTCCCGCCAGGTGGCCTCCGACATCAACGGGTAGTCCGGGCGCAGGTCGTGGTCGGCGAAACGCCACCACCCGTCGGTCATGCCGAAGGTCAGATCGACCCAGTGCGGCGGATTCGTCTCCTCGACGATCACCATCAGGCCGCGCGAGGTGAGCAGCCGGGTGACATTGTCCAGCGTGGTCCGCAGCTTCTCGGTGGCGTGCAGGACATTCGCCGCCACCACGATGTCGAAGTAGTGCGGATCGAAACCCTGTTCCACGATATCGGTTTCGATGTCGAGAATCCGGTAGTCCACGAAGTCGTGGTCGGCGAAACGCTGCCGCGCCTTGCCCAGGAACAGCTGGGTGATGTCGGTGAACACGTACTCCGCGCGGTCGGCGGGCAGTTCGGACAGAATCCATCCGGTCGTGCCCGCGGTGCCCGCGCCGATCTCCAGCACCCGCACCGGCCGGTCGTCCGGCAGCCCGCGGACGCATTCCGCGACGAGTGCGGCGACCGTGCGGTTGCAGCGCTCGAAGGAGAACGACGACTCGTAGAGCTCGACCACCGATTGGAACTCGCTCTCGGGGAAGATGAGTTCGATCGGATTCACCTCGTCGCGCAGGACGGCCGCCTGCCTCGGACCACACCGCTCCAGCACCAGATACTCGGCCTCGCATTCGGGATGCCGATCGCGCAGCGCGGCCAGCTCCGCGGCCGTGTCGACCCGGGCGGGCACCCGCTCGATCCGCCAGCCGTCCCCGTCCGCGCCGGTGATCCCGTGCCGGGTGCACAATTCCAGCAGGCGAGCGAGATAGTCGCGGTGCTTGTCGCGCACGCCCATCTCCCGGGCGGCCTCGTCGAGGGTGAAGCGCCGCCCCGGTGTGAAGTCCATGCCCAGCTGGTGGAATCCTTCGGTCACATAGGCCAGGCACAGCCGGTTCATCTCCGCCTCGATCACCGCGTGGTAGTCGCGGTTGACCGACCAGTTCCGCACCTCGTCGAGCACCGGTTCGGCCGCCGCGTGCAGCGCCGCGTCCGAGGGCACGAAATCGGCGGGCAGCAGGGTCTTCGTGCGCACCGGGTCCGGACGCCACCGGTACTCGTAGAGCCACTGCGACAGCGCGTCGCGGTCCTCGGTGCTCTGGGTGATCGACTTGCCCTTGAAGCCCTCGAATTCGGCCACCAGCGTGCCGTCCTCGTTGACCAGCCAGAGATCGCCCTCGCAGTAGGCGAGATCGTCCAGGACGTGCGCGCGCCCGTAGCAGTAGACCCGGCTGCCCGCCTTGGCGTGGAAGCTGAACCGCTTGACCTCGAACGGGATGTAGAGGTGCTTGTCCTCGGTATTCGGATCATTGCCCATGGCGATGGACAGCGACTGGAAGCACGCGTCGAGCAGCGCCGGGTGAATGGTGTGGCGCGGCGCCTCGTCGGCCAGCGCGGCCGGGGTGTCGATGCGCCCGAGCGAACGCAGCTCGCCGTACTGGAGTTTGGTGATCGCCCGGAAGCTGGGTCCGAGTTGCAGGCCGTTGTTGCGGAACTTCGCGAACACCTTCTCCGGCTCGAACTCGACCGGGCAGTCCGCCCCGAACTCCGAGAACGGCACCGGCAGTTCGGTATCCGGTGCGCCGCGGCGCACCGTCCCGACCGAATGCGCGACCCAGTCCTTGTCACCGTCCTGGAGGCTGTACACGGTGAAGTGCGACGACGGGGTCAGCACCACTTGGACCAGCGGGGCCGGGCGGTCGTCGAAAACGAAAAGCGGCCTGCGGAATTCGACGTTCTCGATGGAGTATCGGCCCGGACCGAACGCGTCCTGCGCACAGCCGACGATCAGGTCGAGGTGCCCCGCGCCCGGGAAGACGATCGGTCCCTGGACGCGATGATCCTCCAGCCACGGGTACACGGCGGTGTCCATGACGAATTCCCACACGTGCTTGTCCGGGTCGTCGGCGGCGAGATTGCGGGTCCCCACCAGCGGATGGCCCAATGCCGGGAAGCGCTGCTCGCGCGAGACCGGGGTTTCCAGCCAATAGGTTTCGCGCTGCCACGGATAGAACGGCACCGGAACACGTTCGGAGACACCGTCGTACACGGCATCCCAGTCCGGATCGAATCCGTTCGTGTACAGCGTCGCCAGCGAGGACAGCAGGGTGACGCGATCGCTCTGCTTGCGGTGCAGCGACGCCACCGCCACGCCCTCGGCCTGCCGCCCGGCCAGCAGCTCGCCGATGGCGGTGGAATGAATCGGGTGCGGGCCCAGCTCGACGAAGGTCAGGTGCTGGTCGGCGATGAGCCGATCGATGGTGGGCGCGAAGCGCACCGGCTCGCGCACATTGCGCCACCAGTACTCGGCGTCGAGCCCGCCGGTCGGCACCACATCCGCGCTCACGGTCGAATACATCGGAATCTCGGCCGCACCCGAGGTGAGTCCGGACAGCGACGACAGCAGCTCATCACGCAGCGGATCCATGTGATGGCTGTGGAAGGCCACGCTGACCTGGAGCATGCGGCAGAAGATCCGGTCGCGTTCCAGTTCGACCCGAATCTCCTCGAGCGCGTCGGGATCCCCGGCCAGGGCGGTCGATTCCGGACCGTTGAGCGCGGCGACTTCCACCCGCCCCCGATAGCCGGTGATGCGCCGCTCCGCCTCGTGGTAGGGCAGGCCGACGGCCAGCATCTTCCCCTTGCCCGAGGCCCGCTGCTGAACCCGGCTGCGGTGGAAGATGACCCGCACCGCGTCCTCGAAGGTCAAGGCCCCCGACACGCAGGCGGCGGCCACCTCGCCGATGCTGTGCCCGACCACGGCCGCCGGCACGATGCCCCAGCTCTGCCACAGCCGTGCCAGGCCGAGCTGCACCGCGAAGACCGCGGGCTGCGCGATATAGGTCTCACCGATGCGGCTGTCGGCCTCATCGCGGCCCAGCTCCTCGAGTACGCTCCAGTCGCCGTGTTTGCGCAGTTCGGCGTCGACGCGCTCGACGGTCTGCCGGAATACCGGGCTCTGGCCCAGCAATTCGCGCGCCATGCCCCACCACTGCGGTCCCTGGCCGGAGAAGACGAAGGCCACGCCGGAGGTCTTGGTAGACCGAGCCCCGCTGTGCAGCGCCTCGGGCGCGGAGCCGCGGGCCATATCGCGCAGGGCGTCGCGCAGCTCCTCGGTGGAGGTACAGACCATGGCGAGCCGATGGTCGTGGTGGGAGCGGGTCCGTGCCTGTGCGGAGGCGATGGCGGTCAGATCGGCGGCGGGCCGCTCCAGGAATTCGGCGTAACTGTCGGCGTAGGCCCGCAGCGCGTCCGGGGTCTTCGCGCTGAGCGTGAACAGCACGGGGGCGTCCGCGCCGTCCGGGACCGGATCGGTGCGTTCCCCGTCGACGGGCAGCCCCTCCAGGATCACGTGGGCATTGGAGCCGCCGAAGCCGAACGAGTTCACCCCCGCCAGGCGCGGCCCGGGATTCGGCCACGGCTGCCGGGCCGTCGCCAGCCGCAGCCCCAGCTCCTCGAAGGGGATGGTCGGATTCGGATGCTCCGCATGCAGATTCGCGGGGATCTCACCGTTCTCGACGACCAGGCAGGCCTTGACGAGGCCGACCATCCCGGCCGCCGACTCCAGGTGCCCGACATTCGACTTCACCGCGCCGACAATGCAGGGACCCTGGCCATTTCGCCCGGCTCCCAGCACCTTTCCCAGTGCCCGCGCCTCGATGGGGTCGCCCACGGGCGTACCCGTCCCGTGCGCCTCGATGTAACCGATATCGGTCGGCGCGACGCCCGCGTCCCGGCAGGCATCGATGATCATCTGTGCCTGCGCGTCCTCGCTGGGCACGGACATGCCGTTGGTGCGACCGTCCTGATTCGTCGCGCTGCCGCGGATCACCGCGTAGATGTGGTCGCCGTCGGCGACGGCGGCGGAGACCGGCTTGAGCACGACGGTGCCCGAACCCTCACTACGGATGTAGCCGTCACCGGATTCACTGAAGGATTTGCACCGGCCCTCGGGCGACAGGAACGTGCCCTGACTGAAGCCGATGGTCGCCTCGGGCAGCAGCAGGGTGCTGACGCCGCCGACGATGGCCATCGATGCCTCGCCGGAGCGAATGCTGCGGCACGCCAGGTGAATCGCGACCAGCGATGATGAACACGCGGTGTCCACGGTCATACTGGGGCCGCGCAGGTCGAGCAGGTAGGAGACCCGGTTGGCCACAATGCAATTCGTGACGCCGGTCATGGTGTGGCCGCCGATGAGGTAGCGGTTCTCGGGGTTGAGCTGGATGATGCCGTAGTCGTGGCCGGACACCCCGGCGTACACGGCGGTCTTCGTCCCGGCGAGCCGCTCCGGGACGATGCCCGCGTCCTGCAACGCCTCCCAGGTCGTCTCCAGGAACAGCCGCTGCTGCGGGTCGATGCGGGCGGCCTCGGTCGGTGTGATGCCGAAGAAGTGCGCGTCGAAGGCGGTGACGTCGTCGACGTAGCCGCCCGTTCGGGTCCGCATATGTCCGGGCCGTCCCGCGTCGCGGTCGTAGAAGGCCGCCGCCGTCCACCGGTCGTCGGGGACCTCGCGCACGCCGTCGCGTTCCTCGAGCAGGAGTCGCCAGAAATCGTCGACATTGCGAACGTGTCCCGGGAATCGGCAACCGATCCCCACGATGGCGATGCCCTCGTTCTCGGTCGGCATGGCATCGGTCGGGGAGATGTGAACAGAATTCATCGAAAAGCCTCGCCTTTGTAACAGCATGCCTATCGGCAGATTTCACCTGCGGATCGGATCCAATTTCACGATCTGCTTCCAATGAAATCGTATGTGAATTGATTTTCGTCCACATCCCCCCGGCCGGGTGGAATGCAATTCAGCGGCCGTGAGAAGTATATTCAGCCAGCGACGGATCGGGTGGAACTCGCGCGCCGACCGAGCCGGACGGGCACGTTGCCGTAGCCGCGGAAGGTGAGCTGCGGGCGGAGCCGCGGCGGTGCGGCGGCTCGCATATCCGGAAAGCGCTCGAACAGCGCACGCAGGGCGTGCGCGGCCTCCATGCGGGCCAGATTGGCGCCGAAGCAGGAATGCACGCCACTGCTGAACGCCAGATGCTCCTTGGCATTCGGGCGGGTGATATCGAAACGCTGCGGATCGGCGAATACCTCGGGGTCGCGATTGGCCCCGGCCAACGACAGCATGATCATATCGCCCGCATGCAGTTGCACGCCCTCCAATTCGACATCGGTCAACGCCTGGCGGGCCGTGATGAATACCGGCGGCTCGCAGCGCAATACCTCCTCGACCGCATTGGGCCACAATTCCGGTTCGGCCCGCAATCGGTCCAACTGCTCGGGATGCCGCAACAGCAGGGTGATGGCACTGGCGATCAAATTGGCCGTGGTCTCGAAACCGGCGCCGATGATGATGCTGGCGTTGGCCTTGAGCGCGTACTGATCCAATTCGCCGCTGGCGATCATGGTGCTGAGGATGTCCTCGCCCGGTTCCCGCCGCAGTCGGTCGATGTGCTGGTCCAGGTAGTCGTTCAACTGCTGGGCCGCGCGCATGGCCCGGTGGTACCGGGGCCAGGAGATGCCGACATCCAGCATCGGTGTCATCTCCTCGCCCCAGAACAGGAATTTGTCCTGGTCCTCGTCGGGCATGCCGAGGATTTCGAAGATGATCGCGAGGGGCACGCGCGAGGCGAAGGTCTCGACCAGATCGACCGAACCACCCGAGGGCAGGGCGTCGAGCAGTTCCTCGGTGACGGTCTCCACCCGGTCGCGCAGCCTGCCGACGGCGCGCGGGGTGAACGCCGAGACCACCGGCTTGCGCATCTTGGTGTGCTCGGGCGGGTTCAACCGCAGCATGGCCGGCGGATCGGCCGGATTAGCCGGTGGCGGAACGCGATTCGCGAACTTCTGCAAGACCGCGGGAATCTTGATGCGGGCCGAGCTGCGAACACCGAACCGGCTGTCCCGCAGAATCATTCGCGACAGCTCATAGTCACAGGTCGCCCAGGGCAGCGGGGTCTTCACCAACTTGCCCTGCGCCCGGATGTGCTCGATGAACGGGTGCGGGTCCGCAATCCCCTGCGGCCCCATCATTTTGGCGAAGGTATCACCGCGCATCGTCTGCACGCGCAGCACCAGCCGCGGCACCCCCTGGAGTGACAACCAGCGCAACCAGTATTGCAGTGTCATTTTCTCACCTGCCCATGCTTTCGAGAATCGTAAGACCGCTGCACCGGGGGACACATCCCCCCGATCGGGTGGGGCGAGCGCCGGGCCGACGTCACGACAAGAACTCGCGTTCGATTCGCCGGAGCTCGTGATACGACCGTTCGATCTCGGCGGCCTCGGAGTGCACCAGGAACACCACGCCCGGTGACGAATTCAGGTCGACCGTCGGCCTGGTCATCGCCCGGTCGCGGATCCGGAACCGCACGCTCTGACAGGCCGGGAGCGATTCGAGCGCGGCGCGCAGGCCGTCCGCGGGCAGCGGCGTCGCCCGGCGGGCGATGAGGTTCACACAGCGCGCCCGCTCACGTCGGGCGTACACCGGCGGCTGCGCGGCCAGCAGCCGCCCGTCGTCCAGATAGCAGTCCACGGTCAGATCGACCTGGTTCACACCGGTGCAGCGGTCGAGCGCGTCCGGTTCGGCCAAACCGGACAGTCGAGCCCCGGTCTCCAACAGCACCGGCCCCTCGGCGGTGCGGATCAGCTCCGTGTGCGCGGGGCCGTTGGCGACACCGAGCGCGTCGAGCACGCCGCGGACGTAGGCGAAGATCTCCGCCGCATGCGGATCCGCTGACGTCAGCAGATCCTCATGGTCGTAGATCCGGCGCTCGTCGCCCACGGTCGCCTTGTGACTGGCCCATGCGTCGGTGATCCGGTGCACGCCGTCGCGGCTGACCGAGTTGACGACGTACTCCCGGCCGACGAGATACTCCTGTGCCAGCACCGCCTCATTGGTCCGCAGCATCAGATTCGTCTTGCCCAGAATCGTGTCCACCGCGGCGCTCACCTGCGCGTCGCAGTCGGCGACGAAAACGTCCTCGGATCCGGCGCTGTCCAGCGGTTTGATCACCGTGCGCCGCAGGCCGGTGGCGCGCCGCCAGGCCAGCAGTTCCGCCGCCGTGGTGGCGCGGGTCTGCGCGGCGGTGCGCAACCCGGCGGCGGCCACCGCCTCGAGCATGTGGAACTTGTCGCGCCGGACCCGGGACCGGTGCGGGTCGTTGCCGCGCAGCCCCAGTTTCGCGGCGATCTCGTCAGCCACCTCGATCCCGAATTCGCTGGCCGCGATGACCGCGATCGGATTCTCCTCGGCGAGTACGCCCAAGACCTCGTCGGCCCGCCCGGCGTAGCAGAGGTCCGCGTCGAACTGCGTGACGGGCAGGCTCGCCGCGAAGACGGCGGGCAGGCTGGCCCGCGACCGAATGTGGATCAGCCGGTACCGGTTCCGCACCCGGGGCACCAGCAGCGCCCCGGTGGACAATGCGTCCACCAGCACCACGGCGGCGGGTTCGCGTCGGTCGGTCATGGGTTACCCCTCGGGGGGATCAGGCGGCTGTCGTAGCGGTTCGCGACATGCTCGAGCATGGCGTAGAGCCGGTCGGAGCCGAGTCGGGCGGAGGCGTCGGCGGCGGTGGCGCGAGACAGCGGCAGCCGACCCAGCGCACCCCACCGCAGCGCGCCCCGATCGTCGATGACACAGGTGGCCGCGCCCGCATTGTCGGCGTGCAGGCAGTAGGGCACATCCAGCAGGCCGGAGGCGAAGGCCGCGACCAGCGCGTCCCCGATATCCGGGGCGAGGTCGAGCACGGCGTCGACGAGAGTCCGCGCCTCGTCGAGGATCTCCTCGAAATAGTCGTCGTCGGAACAGTTGTCGCCAGGGTAGCCACCGCCGGAACTGCCATCACCGGGGTAGTCATCGCCAGGGTAGTCACGGCCGGAACAGTCACGGCCGGTGCCCGTGTCCTCGGCGAGAGACGGTCGCCCGATCTCCGCGGCGGCCAGGCGCAGCGCCGCCACATTCTCGGCGATGGACGGGATCTGCCACGCCTCCGACACCGTCTTCACGATCAGCCGCTCGCACCCGGCGTCGCGGGCCAGGCGCGCGCTGTCGCGGATCAGCAGTTCCGCGCCGTCCGGTGTGCGCGGGAACAGCCCCATGTAGGTGTAGAGCACCACATGCCAGGTCACATCGCCCAGATAGGTCGCGGCGAGAGTGCGCAGCGCACGCAGGGCTCCGCGATCCTGCGCGGCCGAGGTCCCCTGCGCGTAGCTGAAGGACATGTGGCGCAGCCCGTGCTGCCGGAAGAAGCACCCCTCCAGCACGCCCATGGCCACCAAGAGCGACGGCGGGCAGAGTTGGCCGAGCAGGCAGCCTCCGAAACTCTCGATATGGCCGCGTTCGGTGTGGTCGGCGAGGAACCGGCAGCTGACCGCCCACGCCCGAACCGCCTGGCGCAGCGGCACTCTGCTGTAGGGCAGGCAGTAGGAGACCGGACCGCCCTCGGTCGCGTCCAGCCCGAGCTCGACCAGTCGCCGGAAGACGCCGAGCGGCAGCGCGGTGCCGTGCCGCACCTGGACCGGGAAGGCGGGACCGTACAGACCGGCGAGCAGGGCGGCGGTCCGCTCGACCGGATGGGAGACGATCGGGTACCCGTTCAACTCTTCCCCGGCGGCCAGGCGTTGCAGCGGGGTCGTGTAGTCGCCGACGCGGGTGTAGCTGTCCAGCGTCAGCGTGCCGACGACCGGGTAGTCCAGGGCGGCGATCCGGGCCAGCCCCGACCGCATGGTCGATACCGTGCCGAATCCCATGCGCGGCTGGACCACCGGTCCCGCACCGGCCCGATCCGCCACGAACCGGTCCAGAAATCCGCTCACGTCACCGGCCCGAAATCAGTTGGAGCGTCGGGCGGCCCGAGTCCGGATCCACCGTGCGTACCCGCGCCTTGTGCGGATCGCCCGCGCGCACCCGCGCCATCACCGTGTCGCCGGTCGCGAAGTCCACCAGGGAACTGCGGTAGAGCGTGCGCAGGTGAGCGAGGGACAATCCCGAGACCTGTTGCAGCCAGGCGACGCACCGTGCATCCGCGGCATCGCCGCGCAGCGTGGCGAGCAGCGCGGGCACCTCGTCGCGCCACGTCGGATGGCAGCGCTCCACGAAGTCCGCCAGCCGCGCCCCCGCGTCGGTGAACGGCGAGAAGACCATGGTGACGAGCATGTCCGGCCGGAGTCCGAAGGCCCGCTCGGCGTAGTCGTCGGCCATCGCCCGCCGCTCGGCGATCTTCCGCGGCGAGTCGTAGCGCTCCAGCGCCAGCCGGATGAGCCGATCGGGCATCTCCTTCTTGCGCATCACCGTGTCCGCGAATTCCAGGTACTCCCCGATGCCCGCCGCATAGGTCCGGCCCTCGACGTACTCGGCGCGCAGGCCGCGTAGGTGAGCCATGAGAGTCGGGTTGGCGCAATCGGATTCGGTGAAGCTGAAGGCGAGGTCGTCGAAGCGGAAGCCGAGGAAGTCGACGATCAGATCCCAGTGGTCGTGCACCCGGTAGCTGACGAGGTCGTAGATGGAGACGAAGGCGGGCTGCACCGCGCGATCGCCCACCGCGACCTCGCGGGCCGCCACCTCCGGTGACCCGTCGCCGAACAGTTCCCGGAAGTAGGCGTCACCGATGCCGCGCAGGGCGATCAGCAGATCCTGGAAGGTCATGCCGTGGCGGCGCACATCGATGCCGATGCCCGCGGCCAGACGCCTGATCCACGCCGCGTAGAGCATCTGCTCGCGCCGCGAATCACCGGTCATGACGGCGTCCACGCCGCCGCCCCACCAGATCGCCCGACCGTAGAAGTCGGCCACCGCGAGATTGCAGCTGTTGCAGAAGGTGGGGCGACCGTCACCGGCCGACCGGTGCCCGTTCATCAGCACGTCGAGCCGGTTGACCGCCACCAGGTGCTCGGGCAGCGGGAGGTCGACGTCGAAGCGGCGGACCTCGGTGTGGTCGACGGTGAGCAGCTCGGCTCGTTCGTCGTCGAGCAGCCCCAGCGCCGCGTACACCCGCTCGATGTTCTCCATCACCGCGCGCGGAACCCCGGCGTGACGCATATTCGCCACGCGGACAGCGAACGTCGTGCCGTGCGCCAACAGCAGCCGCAGCTGGACGGCCCGCACGAACGCGACCACATAGGTGCTGTCCTTGCCACCGCCGTAGGCCACCATGACCTTGTAGTCGGCGATCCGGTCGAGGCCGCCCGCGGCATCGATGAGCGAGTCACCCACCGCCGCCACGCCGTCCCGCTCGGCCGGGGTGAGAAAGGTGATCAGCCGCTCGTACCGTGCTCGATCGTCTTGGGCCTGTTGCTCGTTCACAGCGGTTCCGCCTCGAAGTCGAAGTTCTCGATGATCTTGTGGATGCCCGCCTCGACGACATGCTCGTCGTCGTGCAGCAGAATGAACCGCCCGCGGTGCAGCGCGTCATAGGAGCCGCCGGGCGAGAGCACCTGTCCGGGCTCGGGCAGCAGTTCGCGCCAGACGGTCGGCACCTGCTCCCGCATGGATCCGGCCCGCACCACCCGTTCGGCGTGCTCGTCCGATTTCGGCACGACCAGCCAGCCCCCGGAGGTGTCGGCGGGTGCGGACGGTGCGGCGACCGGGTCGCCCACGAGCGTGCGCAGCCACAGTTCGTAGAGGTTGACGCCGAACGCCTTGTTGATCAGATGCGGCACCTCCGCGCCGCCCACCCGGCCGCCGATCTCCAGGAATACCGGAGCGCCGTCCGGAGGCAGGAAGATCTCGAGATGGAAAGGCAACCGGCGCAGGCGCAACGCGGCGACGACCTGCCGGGCGAAGCCCTCCAGCAGGGTGCGCCGCGGCGACGGACCGAGCAGCACCGAGCCGAGCGGCGTGCCGCCGGTGAACGACAGGCAGTCGTTGATGTAGCGTGCGGTTGCCTGGAAGGTGATCCGGGAGTCGTCGTCGGCGAAACCGTCGACGTGGTAGATATCGCCCGCGATGAACTCCTCGATCTCGTAGCGGGACGAATCGACGGTCGCCAGCGCGGCTTCCAGTTCGGCCGCGTCGTCCACCCGCAGCACGCCGATACTGGCGGCGGAGTCGACCGGTTTGAGGATCAGCGGATACTCGCATTCGGCCGCGAAGGACCAGGCTCGATCGCAGCGGGCGAAGCGGGGTACGCGCAGGCCCGCCGCGGCCAGTACCTGCTTCATCCGCACCTTGTCCCGGTAGACGGCGACCTCGTCGACCGTCGGCCCGGGAATCGCGAACCGCTCGCGCACCCGCGCCGCGGTCTCCAGCGTGAACTCCGAGAGCGCGATCAGCAGGTCCACCGGGCCCACCCGCTCGGTGACCTCGCCGACGGCCGCCCCCAGCTCGGACACGTCGTTCACATCGGAAACCGTTACCCGGCAAGCGATTCGCTCGGGAGCGGCCAGCACGCCGTCGGCGCCGGGACCGTCCACGATGTAGCTCACCCGGTGGGCGTCGTGGTCGATGAACTCCTCGTAGCGGGTGAGCTCGTTGTCCCAGCGCACCCCGTCGCTGAACCGCGGCCACTTGTTGACGATGACGATGTGCATCAACGCACCTCCGGTGTCGTGATCTGCCCGCTGTCCCAGGGAGTGGGGACGGCGGGCTCGGCGCGCCAGGACGAGAAACCCTGCGCGATACCGAAATCCAGCAGTACGCGAAACCGGTCTATGGCGTCGTCTCCGGTGAAGACATCCAGGTAGCCGGCATCGAGCAGCTCGCGGCGCACCCGGTCGTCGTCGGAGACCGCGGTCGTCAGCTTGCCGCCGATGACGCACGGCACGGCCGACCCGTCGGCGTGGACGGCCGACAGCAGCACCCGCGCACCGTGGAATCCGTGCCCGTTGACGCTCGACACCACCAGCAGATCCGGCCGATCCTCGCGCAGCGCGCGGGTGACCTCGTCGGTCGGCGTGCAGGTGCCCAGATTGCGCACCCACGCTCCGTACTCCTCGAGCAGCTTGTGCAGGTAGACCAGATTCCAGAGATGGGAATCGGATTCGACGGTGCACAGCACACACCGGAAGCGACTGTTCATGCCTCGACCTCCACGGTAGCGATCTCGCGGTGTTGCAGCGCCTTGCGGAAGGCGGCCATGGTCAGCGGCAGCAGGACCGCGCCGCACAGGCACAGCAGAGCGCTGAGCCACAGCACGAGCCGCTGGGGGCCGACGCTGGCGCCCACCCCGCCGATCATGAGTCCCGCGATCGGATAGGACACCAGGTTGAGCAGATAGAACGGGCCCATCACCTTGCCGAGGTGCTCGCCGGGGATCACCTTGAGGCGCTGGGTGCGGTTGTAGACGTTGTAGAGCGCCGCCCCGACGATCACGGCGACGAAGGCGGGGGCGTAGACGAGATAGGACGGCGCGAACGCGGCGACCAGCAGAGCGGTACAGATCAGCGTGAAGCCCGTCACGCCCACGAGACCGATACCGAAGTGCCGCAACAAGATCGGAATAAGCAGCAGGTTGAGCAACCCCATGATCCCGACCGCGGTGTTGAGCAGACCGTACGCCGAATCGGGGGCCCGGAACACATCGGTGATCAGTGCCGCGTTCGCCGCCAGCAGCACACCCACCACCAGATTGATGGCGAAGTTCAATACGCCGAGCAGCAGCACCGGACGGATGCTCACCAGCAGCCGCCAGCCGATCGCCAATTCGGCGAGCACCTCCCGCGCCGCCTGGCGCACCGCGGGTTCGCGGCGCGGGCGGGGCAGCGGCAGCCAGGTCGCCGCGGCGATCGCGAAGGCGGCGGCCGCGACCAGCAGCAGCCACAGTTTGCCCAGCCACAGTGCGGCCACGGTCGCCAGCGCGGGGCCGAGCGCCATGGCCAGCAGCTCCATATTCTGAACCAGCGACTGCACCGCCGCGACCTGTGACGGCGGCGCCAACTGCGGCACCATCTTCTCGACCGACATCCGGATGGGCGCCATGCAGACCGACAGGCACGCACCACCCGCCATCAGGGCGACCGTCGTCCAGCCGGGCTGGGCCAGGCACACCAGCAGCACCGTGAGCAGGATGACCGCGCGCAGCAACGAGACCCGGGTGAACAATCGCGCTCCGCCGTCACGGTCGGCGAGCAGGCCCGCGAACGGATACGCGAGCAGGCCCGGCAGCCACTCCAGCGCGAACGCGAAACCGAGGGTGGAGACCTCACCGGTGTCCTGGAAGATCAGCAGCGGCACCGCGAACAGGATCACCTGTTCCGCCACCAGGCCCAACAGGACACCGGAGGCGAACAGCGCGCGATGCCGGACATTCGTCCCTGGGCTCACGCCGACCCTCCGCCGCGTTCCCGTTCCCGGATGAGCGGCAGCACATGGGTGTAGAAGATCCGCATCTCGTCGCGGGTCGGCCAGCCGGAGAAGATGAACTCGCCGACACCGGCCGCGCGGTAGGAGTAGAGGTAGTCGGCGACCTCCCGGTAGCTGCCCACCACGCAGAGCGCGGGACCGCCCCGATACGGCACGAAGCCGGAGTAGATCATCGGGGACAGCCAGTCGTCGTCGGCCTGCGCGGCGAGCCGGAAGGAGGTCTTGACGGCCTCGGAATCCGAAGCGGCGACGAACTTCTCGACCCATGCCCGATGCGCTTGATCCGGATTCTCCCGCATGGCCGCGAGATCGGCGAGCGCCTGTTCGCGGGTGGCACGGGCCAAGACGTGCATGCGGATGCCGACCCGGGTGCCCTTGTCCAGCACCGGCCGGGCCGCGGCCTCGATGCCCTCGGGGGTGTCGCCGTAGCGCAGCCAGCAGTCCGCGTACATGGTCGCGGTCTCCTTGGCGATCTCCGATGCGCCGCTGAGGTAGATCTCCGGCCGACCCTTGCCTTTGTAGCCCAGGCCGAGATCGGCGTCCTTGATGACGTAGTGCTCGCCCTCGTGGGTCAACGGCGACTCCCCGTTCCAGAACCGGTGGCAGACCTCCAGGAACTCCTGGGTACGGGCGTAGCGTCCGTCGTGGGCCACGAAGTCGCCGTAGTAGGCCTGCTCCACGGGCGAGATCCCGGCCACCAGATTCAACGAGATGCGGCCGTCCGACATCCACGAGATGGTGTTGACCACCTGCGTGAACAGCGTCGGCGACAGCAGTCCGGGCCGGTAGGCGAGAATGAAGGTGACATCGCGCGTCTCCCGGACCAGCGCGCCGATCAGCGGCAGTGGATCGGGCATGTAGTGGGCGATGCCCATGAGCAGGGAGTCGACGCCGAGCCGGTCGGCTTCCTGCGCGAACGCCACCATCCCGTCGAAGTCGAGTTCGCCGACCCGATACTTCTCGGTGGCCGACTGCTGTCCACTGTCCGCCGGGGCACACCAGTGGAATCGCAATTCTCCGGAATCATGGTTTCGCGCCGCGGAAATCGGGGCGAACTCCATACGATCAGAATTCATTTATCGAGATTCATTTCGGTCTCGGAATTGATCAATACAGCTTCCCGACCGAGATTAATCGCGTGTTACGACCGGTGTCAACCAGCTGTTTCACACTTCTCCCGATGGTCGAAATCCCCCCGAACGGGTGATGGACAGACTTCTTCCGACACTCGATAATGGGCTTCGTCCACACAATTCATTTCGGTATCGATCCAATTATCCGATCAACCTTCACCACTATTGAACGGACCGGACTTGCCCACTGAATCGACCGAATCGACGGTATCCGCACTCCCGTCGACACGTGCGCATCTCACCTCGCCGCGGACCATTGCGACGTTGACCGTCCAGTCGGCATTCCAGGCGGCCGCGCGGGAATTCCTGACCGCCGAGGGTTTCACCGAACTGCTGCCGCCGATCATCGGCCCGGTGACCGATCCCGGGTCCCGCGGCGCGAAGCAGGTCGACATCGACTACTACGGTCATCGATACAAGCTGATGACCAGCGGAATTCTCTACAAACAGGCATCCCTGCTCGCCTTCGACAAGATCTTCCACGTGGCCCCCAATGTGCGACTGGAGCCGCTCGACACCGCGGTGACACATCGCCATCTGGTCGAATTCCATCAACTCGACGTGGAGATCGCCGGCGGCTCCCGGGACGACGCGATGGATGTCGCCGAACGCATGACGACCCACGTGGTGGAGTACGTGCTCAGCAATGCCAAACACGAGCTGCGAGAACTCGGTCGCGACGTCGAACAGCTGAACCAGGTCCTCGCGGGTCCCTACGGCCGCAAGCGCCATACCGACGCGGTGCGCGAACTACGCGACCTCGGCTACGACCAGCCGGACCACACCGAGATCGAGTGGGCCGGTGAGGAACTCGTCTCAGCGGCCGCGACGCGCCCGTTCTTCGTCACCGACTACCCGAAGGGGTCGCGGGGCTTCTACGACCGGGAGGACCCGGACTCGCCCGGCGTGCTCCGCAATTTCGACCTGATCTTCCCCGGCGGCTTCGGGGAGATGATGAGCGGCAGTGAGCGCGAGTCGGATTACCGCACCCTGCTGACCCGGATTCGCGAAACCGGCGAGAATCCGGCCAAGTACGAGTGGTATCTGAGCCTGGCGCGCGAAGGTCTGCCGCCCAGTGCGGGATTCGGCCTCGGGGTGGAACGCTTCACCCGCTTCCTCTGCGGCTCCGACGCCGTCTGGCAGGCCACCGCCTATCCGAAGCTGCCGGGGGATCCGCGACCGTGACCGCCCTGACAGCCCCGGGATTCCCGGAGCGGGAGGTACGCGCCCGCGCACGCGCCGCGGCGGCCGCGGTATTCCCCGACCGCGCCCGGTACGGTTCGACCCTGTTCGGACAGGGCGAGCACCCGGCTCCGCAACCGCCCGATACGATCGATCGGTTCCGTTTGGTGCCACCGGTATTCGTGCCCAAACGCGAGGAGCGGTTGTTCGAACTCGGGCGGGAACCACTCGCCGGTGATGTCGACCTGACCACGACCATCGGCGGCCTGCGCGCCGAACTTCCGGTGTACGTCTCGGCATTCGGGTCGACCGCCGTGGCGGAGGGCGAACTCGGCGTCGCGCTGGCACGGCAGGCCGCACTGTCCGGCGTGCCGATGGTGATCGGCGAGAACATCGTGCCGGTATCCGGGTACGGCCGGCTGCGCCCGGAGGCGCCGGGAGAGCGGGAGTCGCGGGGGTCACTGCTGCGCAGGCTCAACGAGTATGCCAAGACCGCCGCCGGTGACACCGGCGGTGTGATCGTCCAGCAGAGCACCGAGGACGCCGACGCCGAGGTGTGGAACCAGGTGTACAGCGACCCGGCGGCCGAACCGCTGCTGGCCACCGGCCGATTGGCCTTCGAACTGAAGGTGGGCCAGGGCGCCAAACCCGGTCTCGGCGGCATGACCCTGGTGCCCCGGCATCGCGCCGCGGAGCTGGCGGCGTGGTACGACATGGTGGATATCGGCACGGATAACGAGAGCGGCACCGGGCCCGTCCTGCGCTGCGCCACCCCGGGCACCTTCACCCCGGAGATTCTGCGCCATCAGATTCGCTTGATGCGCAACAACTATCCGCGATGCCGGGTATGGGTGAAGCTGCCGCCGTCACGGGATGTGGCCGCCGCGGCCGAGGTGGCGTGGACGGCGGGCGCGGACGCGGTGACCGTCGACGGCGCCGAGGCCGGAACCGGCTGGGCGCCGAGCGGATTCCTGGATCATGTGGGGCTGCCGCTGGACGAATGCCTGCGCCGGATCGCCGATCTCGACCGCAGTGACGCGCTACTGGTGTCCGGTCGCTGCTGGGAGGGCACCCGGGTGGTGAAATGCCTCGCGCTCGGCGCGGCGGCCACCGGCCTCGGCCGGGCGGCGCTGATCGCCGCCGACGAGGATCTCGATCACGGACTGCGCAATCTGCTCGGTGCGCTGGAGCTGGAATTGCGGCTGCTGATCAGCGCCCTCGGCAAGTACCGGATCGGGGACCTGGCGGCCGAGGACGTCTGGCTACCCGGGGGCGACCGATAGCCCCGGGCATGCCGACAGCCCTGGGCATGCCGATAGTCGCGAACATGCGGATCGGATTCCGTTGTGGTCAGCTATCGTTCGCCGCAGGCGAGTTGTTCGGCCCGCACGGCGGCCACCGCCGCCTCGATCCGGCTGGTCACCTCGAGCTTGGTGAGAATGCGGCTGACGTACTCCTTGACCGTCTCCGGGCTGATGTAGAGCCGGGAGCCGATCTCTCGATTGGACAGGCCGTCGACGACCAACTCCAGGATCTCCCGTTCCCGCTTGGTCATGGCGGCGAGGCGGCGCTGCACCTCGTAGTCCGCGGCCGCGTCGGCATGCACCCGGTCCGGTTGCGGCATCAGTGCCAGCACCGCCCCGGAGATCAGCACCTCCAGCACCTCCAAGACCGCGGCCGCGCCGCGATCGGTGGCCACCACCGCGTCGACCTGGTCGATATCGGCCTTGGCCGCGCCGTGCTCGACCAGGAGCGTGATCATGGGCGTATGCGCCAGGCCGCGCAGCTGGGCCACCGTCTCGGCCAGACCCGCCACGTAGGCGACCGAGGCGTCCACGGCGACCACGTCGGGCCGCCAGTGCCCGGCCCGGTCGGCGACCTCACGCCAGGAACAGGTTCCCGCCAGGACGAAGCCTTCGCTGGCCGCGACCGCATCCTCGAAATCCGTTCGCGCGAACGGCGAATCGGAGGCAACCAGGAGTGTCCGAGGTCGCGCCGCGCCGGATTCGCGCAACCCGACTCCGCCGAAGGTGATTCCGTCGGGAGTCTCTCCGATCGTGCCGAACTTCCACATGATCGCTGCCCACCTCGCATTGGCGCCCGAACCCGCCCCTTCGAGTGCAATTTAGCGACCATGAATACTCATGTCAACACATCGGTGTGCATCGTGCACATGGCAGATTCGTTAACAGCGCATCCCGCCGTCAGGAACCCGAAAGCGTGGACAGATTCAAGGTCAAATCCCGTTGCCGACCCTCGATCGACTAGGTACGCTTCTCAGCGATGGGACGTCATGCCCAGCTCTGCCCATGTGAGTGCTACAATGCCTGCTCATGGGCGACGAATTGGGCGTCGGCGAGAGCGCGCAGCGCGAGAAAGTCGTCGAGTCCGCTGGACAGCGGTTCGGACGGCAGCTGAAGGCGTTTCGGCAACGCAATCTTCCCGATGAGCTGATCACGCATCAGCACATCCATGAACTGGGAGGTCCTACCCGGAATGTGCAATCTCGGATCGAGAGCGGGCAGGTCGACACCATCAGCGCCACATCGGAGGCCAAATACAATCGAGCGCTCGAGGCCCTGGGACTGCCGCCCGGCAGCGCGACGGCGGCCCTGCACCACGGCGGCACGCTCGGAATGCCCGTCGACGAGCCACCCGCCGCACCCATGACCGATGACGCGGACGATGTCGAGAGCGGCGTGAACGCCCTGCAGAATCTGGCACGCAAGCACCGCTCCGTCGTGGACCTCGTGACCGAACTCGACCGGCTGGGCATCGAATTGAAGCGGGCACGCAGCCACACCGACGGGTACCAGCTGATCTTCCCCAAGACAGCGATCGACCAGCTACTACAGGCACTGCAAGATGTCGCCAAACCCACCCGAGCCCCCGACGAGTCGACCCCGGACGACACGTCGAAAACCTAGCCACCGTAACGACTTCCGATCGATTGCGCGGAACGCCGGGTTGTGGTCGACTGTGATTGTCCGCGCCGCCGTGCGCGGTGAGCAAGATCAGATGTCCGAAGGCTCGGGACAGGAACTCCAATTGAGCGGCATACTGAACCTGTTCTGGCGCAAGCCATTCCCGTGGCCGTGGCGGCCCGACCGGGGCAAGATCTCCACCCGGGCCCGGCTGCGGGCCATGGTCGACGACCTCGATCTGCCCCCGGATTGGACGATCGAGGAGTTCATCGCCGCGGTCGAGCGCATGCGCGGACGCCGCATCGCGCGGCTGCCGCTGCCGCCCACCGCGCCGGTGGGACTGTGCGGACTGTGGCTGGCGTGCAAGGAGTACGACGCCATCTTCCTGCGGCGCTCCCCCGACTCCACCGTGGAGACGCACGTGGTGCTGCACGAGATCGGCCATATGCTGCTCGGCCACGGGCAGGACCGGCCGATCTCCGCGACGGAGTGGAAGACGCTGAAGGAGACCGTCGGCGATATCGACCCCGCCACCGTCCGGGCCGCTCGCGGCATCTCCAGCTACGCCTCCAACGAGGAGTACGAAGCGGAATTGTTCGCCACCCTGATCGGCTCCCACGCCCGCACCGACGGGCCGCGCCGGGACCCGATGCTGAAAGAGATGTAGCGCATGTGGCCGCACGACCACATGCCCCTCTGGGCTACCGCGTCGGCGACGGCGTTCATCGTCCTCATCACCATCATCCGAGTCGCCCTGACCAGGCACGCGAGCAGTTTCGGCCATCTCACCAATACAGTGATCGCGCTCAACGCCTCGGCGGCGGTGCTGCGGGAGCCGGTCGTCGCCCGCAATCTGGCCGGGGTCGTGCCCGGCGGCCTGCCCACCGTTTTCGACGCCTGGCACTGGCTGACCCTGCTGTCCTGGGCGTGCGGGCTGGGGATGGCGCTGCTGCACGAATACGGGCCGACCCGCTACCGGTTCCGATTCCGCATCGTGATCGGGCTGTCGGTGCTCGTGGGCCTGGCCTTCCTGGCCCTCAGCCATCCGGCGCGCGCACAGGGTATGTCCTCCATCGCGAACCATGGCGGCTGGCAATTCGCGGTCTACTTCGGGCTGTACACGGGACTGCCCGCCGTGATCACGACCTACTACTTCGTCCTGCTGTACAAGGGCGCGCTGTGGCGGACGACCACCTGGTGGGAGCGAATCACGGTGGCGGCCATGGTCGGTCTGGGCCTGGCCACCTTGCTCCCGCTGGGCACGATCGCCGCCGCCGGCGTCCTGGACGTCGCGGGCGTCCACGATGCCTTCCACCTCACCTACACCCGGGTCGCCGGTGAACTGGCCTCGGGCGAAGCCGGGCTGTTCGTGTACGCCGCCGTGGTCGTCGTCTTCATCCCCACCTCGGCGCAGGCCGTGCTGCGGCTGTTGCGGCTGGACCAGGAGTCGCGCACCGTCCGCCGCCTGTCCCCGATCTGGCGGGATCTGACGGCCGCCGCGCCGCAGGTGGTATTCCGGCTGAAGTGGGCCGACAGCTGGCACATTTCCCCCCGCGAACGATTGCACCGCCGCCGCATGGAGATCCACGACGCGGCGGAAATCGTCGCCCGCTATGTCCGGCCGCTTCCCGATGCCGTCGACGAGCTGATCGACACCGTCGTCGCCGAAGCCGACCAGGAGGATATGCGGCTGGTCGCCGAACTGGTCCTGGCGGCCCGCTACCTCGCTGACCACGGTGGGGAACCGCCGGGCGAGCCGACCGCGTACTGGGCCGACGTACCCGACGAACGCACCCTGCGCCGACTCTGGCAGCCCGCCAGATCACTCGCCCTCGCACCCGATTACGCGCATCCGGTGGTGGCCGGGCGGGTCAGCGTCGGCGGTGGATGACGCGGACGGTCACCGCAACGCGGCCTCCAGAATCGGCCAGGAGCGGTGGAAGGCGTCCTGCCAGTACATCCAGGAATGCGTTCCGGCGGGTTGGAATTCGACCGTGGCGGGGATGCCCAGCTCGGCCAGGCGGCCCGCCAGCCGGTGGGTGCACAGGTTTGTCGCGGCTTCGATCATGCCCCCGAGCACGATCTGATTCGCCAGGGTGGTCGGTTCGCCGCCCACCAGCGGATTGGCGAGCGTGTCCTCGCGGCCGGGCAGTCCGGTCGCGCTGGAGATGTAGATGGTTTTACCGCGCAGCTTGTCGGCATTGAGCACCGCGTCGTGGCGCAGCCAGGCGGGGTCGCCGGGCTCGCCCCACATATTGCGGACGTCGGCGTCGGCGCGGGCGAGGACGAGTTCGATGTAGGTGCGGCTGATGGCGTCACTGGTGGAGGCGCAACCGCTGTAGGACGCCACCGCTCGGTACAGGTCGGGGGCGGCGATCGCGAGATTGAGCGCCGACGTGGCCGACATGGATACGCCCGCAATGGCATTGACGCCGGTAGCGCCCAGGGCCGCGTCGATGACGGGCGGCAGTTCGCGAGTGAGGAAGGTCGTCCACCGGTGTCGGCCGATCTCGGGATCGTCCGCGTACCAGTCGGTGTAGTAGGAGAACGCGCCGCCGATCGGGGTCACCACATTGACGTTCTTGTCGGCGAGAAACTGCACGATATCGGTTTGCCGATGCCAGTTCGCGCGGTCCTCACCGCCGCCTGCGCCATTGAGCAGGTACAGCGTCGGGTGTGGCGCGCTGGTGTCGAACGGGGTGATCACGTGCAGGGTGATGACCCGGCCCATGGACGGCGAGTAGACGTGCATGATCTGCTGCCGTTGCCCCGCCCGGTCGATGAGCACCAGTTCGGCGGGGGCGGTATCCGCCGTGCCCGGTTCGGTTGTGGCGGGATCGGCCGCGGCCGTACCGGACGCGCCGGACAGTCCCGCCGCGACCACGAGGCAGCCGATCGCAGTCAGCATCGACATTCTTCTCGCGAGCATCCGCTCACCCCTCATCGCTCGTATCGCGCACCGCCGCTCGCCCCATCGGCCGGGGCGAGCGGGATGCTCGGGAGTGTGGACCGTCAGCTGCCCAGGAACTTGCGCAGCGTCTCGGCCAGCACGTCGCTGAACGAGCCGGTGGAGCTGAGCTGTCCGTCATCGGAGCCGAGCCCGTTGTCGTCGAGGCTGCCCAGCACGGACTCACCGGGATTGGCGCCGCGCGCGGTGAAACACGAGGTCAGATTGGGCATCTCGTTGCTCACGCCGACCGTGCCCGCGACACCCACACCGCCACTGGTGATCTGCTGGCCCGCGCGCAGGCTGTCCGGCACCGGGTAGGTGATGTGCAGGGTCACCGGGTTGCCGGAATTGACGAACCAGCCGGTGCTGGTGACCTTCCACCCGCCCGCGTTCGGGGTGGCGGTCACATCCTCGGTCTGTTGTCCCCTGCCCGCGTGGTACGCGGTGACCGCGACCTTGACCGGCGCGCCGAAGCCCGTGGGCGGGAAGTCGGTGATGGTGTTGACGTACGGGTTGCCGATGCCGGTGGTGCCGATCTTCACGTCGTAGGTCACCGTGGTGCCGATGCCGATGCTCTCGGCGCTGGCGATCTTCTCGTAGGTGTGGGTGATCCCTACAGTGCTGACGTCCTTCTTGGTCTGATAGCTGCGCACCTCGCAACCCCCGTCCGCCGTGGCGATGCCGGTGGCGGCGCTCAGTCCCGCAAAGACGAGCGCGGTGGACGCCGTGAGTGCGGTCATCCTCGTGGTTCGGAACATAGTTCTCCTTGTTGTGCCCCGAAAGATGCTCCGGGACAAGGCAATAGCAACAGGACCCTGCGGACGTCCCCGGGGCGACGGTGGTCACCCGGCGGCCAAGTTAACACAGTTAACTGGTCTCCCGTCCAGAAATTGACCCAATTAGAACTATGGATGTTTCATATATCCGGGGTGGCGTTCCAGGCTGCGGTGGTCACCATTCGTCTGGTGCGGTGACCGTGACGGGAGCGGTTGCGGCAGAGATCAAAAGATTGGAAGTGTGGTTGCCTCGTGTGCCTTACCTGACTGTCGCTGACGCCAGGTTGGGGGTCATGGGCTCGGTTCGGGCCGTCGGACTGGCTGTGGTCCGGTTTCGAGATACGGCGGATGGTGCTGGATGCGGCGGGTGCGGCGGTGGGATGGCTCCCTCGCGAGGAACACGGTGAAGCACTCGAGTGCGCCCCGAGGGAGCGGTGGGGTGTCGCGGACGCGATGAGAGCGGCGAGTCATCGCAGACGCGGTGAGATGCTTACGCCACCAGGAGGCACCTCTGCGGCGGAGTGCGGCTCCCGGCCACGGCGGGATTCACCCGCGCGGCCGACGCCATGCCCGGATACGGCCGCGCGGTCGGCCAGCAGCCGGGCGCGGCGACGGTTCACACTCTCGGCGAGTACTTGTTCGGGGTGATGGAACCGATTCACTCGTGGTCGCCGTCGCGGATCCACCGAGACCGGCGGACAGAACGCCGTCCGCCCCGCATCCACGCCACCAGCCGGGACACGGTGGGTGGCCCACCCACTCGGATCATCCGGGTCGGCGGCGATCTGCGCATGATGGGCATCGCACACCAAAGTGAGGTTGTCGATATCGGTCGGACCCTGCGCGGCCCACGGAATCAGGTGATGCATCGCGCACATCGTCGCCGGAGCCGAACAGTCCGGGTGGGTGCAGCCACGGTCACGAGCGATCGCGGCCAACCGCTGCCACGACGACGCGATCCTCGCACCTTCTCCCAAATACAGCGGCTTGCCAGCGGTGTCGTCGAAGAGCAGCAACAGCGGGATCGAGCCCTGCGCCATCCGCCACGCTTCCCGCACCGGGATTGTCGTCCCCGACGCCGCCCGCGCGACCCCCGCACCCTCGAGCAGGTCGGCGACCGACATCGTGAGCACGATCGAGACCGGCAACCCGCGATGGGCACCCAGGTTGTCCGGGCCGCTGGCGGACAGGAACGCTGTCAACGCGTCGTGGCGCCGCTGCGCCGGAGACCGCACATCACGCCCGACGGCGGCCTCCAGCCGGTTCGGGTCGAACCCGTCAGGATCATGCACCCCGAGTTGGGGGCTGTCGGGGTCGTCGGGCATGCACATGCCCGGGCGTGCCCACTTCGCGAACACGGTATCAAGCATCGCCCGCAGTTCGGGATCGAAACAGCCCTGCAACGGGCTCATCCCGTCCAAGTTGTTCCCCGAACGTCGCTGCCCGCACCCAGGCGCGGTCCTTGTCGGTGGTCAGCGTCCCGTCGGGGTCGAGGTAGCCCAGGATGCGGTCACCGACCTTGCCCACCATCTCCGGGGTCCCGGCCCGCGCGGCGTCGGCGAGGTGTTCCTCGGCGATGGCGCGGTGTTCGGTATCGACCGCGTCGGGGATGCGGTCCATCACCCGCATCACCGCCCGCGCGTGATCCCCCGAGATCACCCCCGCGGCCTGCGCGGCGGCTGTACACGGCAAACGGGGTTCGCACTGCTCGCCGTAGGCACTGGTCATGATCCCCAGCTGCGCGGCGGTCTTCACCCGCGCGACGGCGTCGGGTTTGGCCAGGCGCAGGGTTTCCACCAGGTACCGGTAGAGCCCGACCGATCCGGTGGTGGTCCACAACTGTCGGTCGTTGATCTCGACCACGTGCCGATGCCCCACCGCCTCCAACCGGCGGCGACACGCTTCCAGTCCTTGCACGCGGGCAGCGAATGCGGTGTCGGTGAATCCGGTGTCGGTGAATCCGGTGTCGGTGAATCCGGTCAGGTCCTCGGCCAACAGCGTGTCGATCGCGGTCACCAACATGGCGAGCGCGGGATCACGCTGCTGGATCTCCCCCTCCGAATTCATGCAGCCATTCTACCGCCAAATACGTTGCGGCAGAATGAAATAAGCTGTCTGAACTGCATATCTTCAGATCCGATTTGCCCCCTTTCTTCCATTACGGAATACCGGAATCACCGACGCGAAGGACGGATGAACATGCCCTCGATTCAGGTTGCGGTGTGCGGTCCTCGGGACTGCACACCGACCGACGTCGACAATGCCCGCGAGATCGGCCGCCTGCTGGCGGAAGCCGGGGCGACGGTGTTGTGCGGTGGCGGCACCGGCGTCATGGCCGCGGTCGCCGAAGGTGCTTCCCGCGCTGGCGGATTGGTGATCGGCGTGCGTCCCGATAACGATCGGGAGCAAGTCTGTGACGGCCTCTCGGCGGTGCTGTACACGAATATGGGCGAGGCACGGAACGCGGTGATCGTGTGGTCGGCCGATGCGGTGATCGTGGTCGGCGGATCGTGGGGGACGCTGTCGGAGGTGGCCCTCGCCCGCAGGCGGGGTGGCGTGCCCGTGGTCGGTATCGGGGGATGGCGGGTGCACGATGCCGACGGGCGACCGCTCGACGCGGGGATCGAGGTGCGCACGCCGACGGCGGCCGTTGCGACCGCCTTGTCCTGCCTGCCGCCATCGGTGTCCGGTGCCGACGGAGACGCCGCGGGTGGTGTCGGCTAGGTGAAACGGTAGGTGAGACGGTAGGTGTTGGCACCATCGGTGGAGTCGTAGCCGCCGGTACCGGTGAGGCCGGTGAGGTCTCCGGTGCCGGAACCGGGTAGGACGGACCAGTCGGCCCGGGAATCGCCGGCGGCGTCGAACGTGCCGGTCATGCGGAGGACGAAAGTGCCGGCGCGGCCCGCCAGGGTGCAGTGCATGCGTTGCAGGCTGTCGAAGCCGCCGCTGCCGTCGGCGTTGCTGTAGATGATGCCCCGCCATTCCGCGTCGCCGACGATGTCGCCGCTGTAGCGGTCGTGGCCGGTGGCGACGCCCAGGGCCGGGGCTCCGTCGGCGGACGCGAACTCGGTCTGCTCCCAGGACTTCGATTCGATGGTGCCGGTGGCGGTCGTGTCGTTCATAACTCGACGCTAAGGTCGAGGGGGTATCCCGGTCTTGAACAAACGCGAACGCGGGGCGCCATGGATTCGACCGCCGACAGCCCACCGCGCGGCCTCCTCGACCCGCGGGCGGGGGCCGGTGTGTATCGCGAGGGCTTCGTTCCGGTATCCGAGGACTTGGCCCACATCGTGGCGCATCACTGGTCGGTCCGCTGGGATCTGCGCGGGCGCGAGCCGTTCGAAGTGGAGGTGCTCCCGAGTCCGGCGGTGGTGCTGGTCGTCGAGGACGCGCGGTGCCGGGTGCACGGCGTGCTGCGCGGCAAGTACGCGCAGAAGCTGTCCGACCGGGGCGATATCTTCGGAATCACCTTCCGCCCGGCGGGATTTCGCACCTTGATCGACCGACCCGTCGCCGATCTCTCCGATCGGGTGGTGCCCGGTTCCGACCTGTTCGGGTCGGATGCCGATCGACTCGCCGCGCGCATCAGCGCGGAATCCGATACCCGCGTGCGGGGCGGATTCGCGGAAGACTTCGTTCGCCAACGGTGTGACAGCGAATCCGGCTGTACCGCACTGCTCAACGAGATCGTGGACGCGATCCTCACCGATCGCACGATTATGCGCGTCGACGACCTCACACAGCGCTTCGGTCTCGGAAAACGCCACTTGCAGAAGCTGTTTCGTGACCATGTTGGGGTCTCCCCGAAGTGGGTCATCCAGCGCTACCGCCTGCACGAGGCCGCCCAGCGCCTGCACGAGGGCTACCGGGATCTGGCCGCCCTCGCCGCCGAACTCGGTTACGCCGATCAGGCGCACTTCGCCCGCGACTTCAAGACGGTGGTCGGCCGCCCGCCCGCCACCTATCGCGGCGGTGTGCGGTAAGGGCGGTGTGCGCTGGCCGACCGAGGCGATGCGGCGGGCGTCAGGTGAGCTGCCTGCGACGCCGTGCGAGCAGGATGGCGAAGGCGGGTACGCCGAGCAGGGCGGTGACCACTCCGACCGGTACCTCGCGGGCGCCGAACGCGCTGCGGGCGAGGGTGTCCGCCCAGACCATGAAGACCGCGCCGAGCAGCACCGTGACCGGCAGCAGCCGGGCGTGACCGGGGCCGACCAGGAAGCGGGCGGCGTGGGGCAGCACCAGGCCGACGAAGCCGATCGCACCGGCCGCGCTCACCAGCGCCGCCGTCACCACGGCCGTGATCAGCAACAGCAACAGCCGGGTCCGGCCCACCGCGACGCCCAGAGCGGCAGCGGCATCGGAGCCGAAGGCGAAGGCGTCCAGCGTCGGCGCGTACCACAGGCAGAGCACGCAGCCGACCGCGACGACGGTGGCGCAGACGACCACATCCGACCAGGTCGCCCCGGCCAGCGAACCGAGCAGCCAGAACAGCACGCCGCGCGTCTGATCGGCATTGGCCGACCACAGCACGGTCAGCGAGGTCAGCGCCGAGAACAGTTGCGTACACGCCACACCCGCGAGAACCACCCGGTCCGGAGTGCCGCCCGCGGCGTAGGCCAGGGCCAGCATGAGCGTGAACGACAGCACCGCGCCCAGGAACGCCCCACCCGACAGCGTCAGCGCCCCCGCCCCGACGCCGACCACCGCGACCAGCACAGCGCCGGTGGACGCCCCCGAGGAGACGCCGAGGACGAACGGATCGGCGAGCGTATTGCGCAGCAGCGATTGTAGAATCGCCCCGCACAGCGCCAGCCCCGCCCCGCAGATCGCCGCCAGCACCGCACGCGGCAAACGCAACTGCCAGACGATGCCGTCGGCCAGTCGACCGGCCGACGACGTCCCCAGGCCGAGATGCTGTCCGATGATGGAATACACATCACGCACGGATATGTCGGCGGGGCCGATGGATACCGTGACGGCTATCGAAAAGCACAGCAGGACAGCGCAAGCCAGGCAGATCGACGCCGCGCGGCGGGTGCGGGTCAACGCGCTGTCGCGAGACCGTTCGCCAACTTCTCGATGGCGTCGATCTCACGGATTCCCGGATCCAGCTCCGAGCCGGTCATGACGACATAGCGCTTATCCTGTACCGCCCGCATCCGGTTGGTCGCCGGGTTCGATTCCAGGAACTCGATTTTCGTGGTCAGCGCGTCGCCGTCGATGCGCTGTCGGCTGAGATCGGCGAGCACCAGCACATCGGGATCGCTGGCGACGACCGCCTCCCAGCTGATCTCGGGCCAGTCCTCGCGCTCGTCGGCGAAGACATTGCGCGCACCCACCTCGCGGGCGTACATGCCGGGAGCGGAACAACATCCGGCCATGTACGGGGTCTTGATTCCGGAGAACCAGAAGGCGACCGTCGGCTCCGAGGTCGCGTTCAGCTTCGCCGTCGCCGCCGCCAACCGCCCGCGCAGCTCGTCGACCAGCCGCGCGCCCCGCTCCTGCACATCGAAGATGCGGGCCAGTTCGGTGATCTCCTGGAACAGCGTCTCGATGCCGAGCGGTTCGGTGCGGGTGACGGTTTCACCCTCGACCGTCGCCCCCGTGCACACCGACGGCGACTGATAGGTGGGAATGCCGAGCTGCGCGAACCGCGACCGCTCCGCCACCACGGCGGGAGTGAAGGTGTGCGCGCTCGCCGAGGTCACCAGATCGGGTTCGGTGGCGAGCACCGCCTCCAGTGACGGATCGTTGTCGGCCAGCCGGGGCACCTTCGCATTGTCGGCCGCCAGCTGCGGCAGCACCGGATCGAACCAGGTCGACGTGCCCACCATGCGGTCGGCGAGCCCCAGCGACAGCAAGATCTCGGTGGACGCCTGGTACAGCGAGGCCGCCCGGGTGGGCGCCTGGTCGAAGGTCACCTCCACACCGCAGTTCTCGATGGTCAGCGGATAGCTGGTGCGGCCCGGCGCCTGCGGGGCGCCGCTGGCCGCGGTCTCCGCCGTATCGGCCGCGCCACCGCAGGCGGTCAGTCCGGCGACGAGGCAGCAGACCAGACCCAGGAGCGAGAACAGCCGTGTCCGGCGCGTCGTCGATGTCATGGCGAGCACCGTATCAAGATCGATGATGACGATATCCACGCCCGGACTTGCGGATGAACCACCACCTCCACCAGGGTTGGCATCCGGACCGAACCGTCGGACATTCGGCCGATGACGAGAGAGAGGCGACAGTGCGCCCGGACGATCGCGGAACCCGCCGCCGCGCGGCGCACTTCGCCCTGCTGCTGCTCTGGCTGTTCAGCACCGCATGGACGATCGGCTGGCTCGTCGAGGGCCGGTCGGACGCCCCCACACCGCCCGCCGTTCACGGCCACTGAGCGGCTCGCCACGGCCGCCGATGGTGGCGCACAGGGCGGCCAGATCCCTGCCGGTGCGCTGTACCGTACCGTCGGGGCGGACGAGCGCCGCTCGGGTGTGCGCGCGGCGCAGCCAGCGGTGCAGATCGTCGCCTGGGCGCACGGAGAGCAGGAGTACACCGTGTCGTTCGAACGCCTGCCGCTCGGCCGGTGACGGTGCGATGGAGGTGACGACGGCGTAGCGCCCGGCGATGACATCGTCGACGCGACGCTGGTCGGTGAGCCGGGCGTTCGGTATGAGCCGCCCGGCCAGGCCGCGGCGCAGCAGCGGCGTGACGACCAGGTCGGTGCGGTGCAGCGGCGGCGTCTCGCCACTGATGATCAGCGCGGCTACGCCCGGGACACGGTGCAGCCGGGGTGCGATCAGGCGGCGCAGGCGGTTGCCGAATTCACCGCCCTCGGTCATGATGACGCCGACCAGCTTGGCCAGCCGGATCATGGCTCGGGCGTGTGGTTTTCGCTCGGACTCATAGGTGTCGAGCACGGTGTCGGGCAACTGCCCGTGCAGGACTGCGGCCAACTTCCACGTGAGATTCGCCGCGTCCCGCAACCCGGCGCACAGACCCTGACCGATGAACGGCGGCGTGAGATGGGCGGCGTCGCCCAGCAGGAACATTCGCCCGCAGCGCCAGCGGTCGGCGAGCTGGGCGCGGAAGGTGTACTCGGCGACGCGGACCAGTTCCAGGTCCGTGATGGGAACGTCCGCGGTCCAGTGCCGGATCATCGGGTACAGATGCGGAATATCCGGCCAGTCCGCGGCGGATTCCCCCGGCGCGAGCCGAAACTCCCAGCGGTGGCGCGTCTGCCCGATACGCATGTAGGTGGCCGCCCGACCCGGATCGCACACCTGATGCACGCCACCCCACTGACCGAGTTCGGCAGCCGTGACCACATCGACCACCAGCCAACGCTGTTCGAACCGCAGATCCTGCATGCGCGCCCCGATGGCGGTGCGGACCACGCTGTTCGCACCGTCGCAGCCGAGCAGGTACAGTGCCCGCACCACACCCACTGCGCCGGTCACGCGATCGGTGTAGTCGACGCGCACACAGTCCTCCTCCTCGGCGACGCCGATGACGTCGATATTGCCGCGCAGGGTGACCGACGAACAGCCCGCGAGATTGGCGCGCAGCGCCGCTTCCAGCTCCGGCTGGTCGAACAGGTTCGCCTCGGGATACCCATTGCGTCCGCCCGTCGGATCGCGATCGATCTGTGCCAGCACCCGCCGCTCTCGGTCGATCAGGCGCAACCCGAGAGCGGGCCGGGTGATGGCGTCGAAGGCGGTCCCGATCCCGAGCCGGGCGAGGATGCGGCGCACCTCGCCGTCGAGATGGACCGCGCGCGGCTGCGGGAAGAGACCGTCCCAGCGTTCCAGGACCACCACGTCGATCCCGTCACGCGCCAGCAGAGTCGCGGCCGTGAGCCCGGTCGGGCCTGCCCCGACGACGACCACCGGGACGACCGGGGCCAAGCCGGTCATCGCGCGTACCTCACCACCGTGCGCTGGCGGCCGAGATCGAGCACGCCGTCGTCGGTCGCGATCGCGGCCTCCATGACATCGCCCTCCCCCAGGTACTTCGGATTCTTGGCCTGGCCACGAAAGAACAAGCGCCACTTTATATTCGGCGGCAACAACGCGGCCAACATCGTCACCGGCCGCGGCGGTGCGCTGATCGCCGTGCCGACCGGGGTGCCGGTGAGCAGCAGATCCCCGGCGTCCATGCGTTGGAATCGGGTCAGTGCCCGCAGCGTCTCCAGCGGATGATAGATCATGTCCGCGACCGTCATGTCCTGTCGCACTTCGCCGTTGACCCACAATCGCAGCCGCAGATCGGTGAAGCGCTTCAACTCGCCGGTGTCCAACAGCACCAGCGCAGGTCCGACCGGGGTGAAGGTGGGATATGACTTCGCCTCGTAGAATTGCGTTTTCGGCAGCTGCACATCGCGCGCGGACACGTCGTTGGTGATGACCAATCCGGCGACGTACTCGGCCAGGCTCTCCGAGGTGAGCCGCGAACCGACCGGCATCGCCCGACCGAACACCAACCCGATCTCCACCTCGTAGTCCAACAGACCCACATGGGCGGGCCGGATCACATCGTCGTGGGGACCACTGATCGACCCGGAGGACTTGCGGAAGAACGTGAGCGGCACCGTCTCCGGGTCGCCGCCCGAATCACGCACGTGCGAGGCGAAATTCGTCATCTGCGCCACCACGCGGCACGGCGCGGTCACCGGGGAGAGCAGGTCGAGTTCACGCACCGGAACCGGATCGCCCGCTCCGTGCGCGGCGGCGTCGATCGCCGCTCGATCGGCCAGCAGTGCGGCGGTGGTCGCCGCGGCGGTGTCGACCCGCACCGCACCGGATGGGGTGGACACCCACCAGGCGTCAGCGGTACGGAGAACGGAAACGCTCATGAGGTTGCCACTTTCAACAGGCCGCGCAGGCGGCGAAGATCGAATTCGTTGTCGTCGCGCAGGGCGTCGACGATCGTGCGCACCTCGCGCAGTGCGTCCCTCCTCGGGGCGATGCCCAGGAAATCCTTGGTCGCGGGCGGACCCCATTGCGCCAGACCGGATGCCGACATGGGCGCCCAGCCCGGCGCGACCGCGCAATCGAACAGGTCGCCGTCGCTGAAATGCTCGACCAGAAAACCGTCCGGATCACGCCAGTAATCGAAGATCTGGCTGCCCTGGATGTGCCGACCGATCCCCCACGAACGGCGATAGCCCCGGTCGCGCAGATATTCTCCGCCCGCGGCGAGGGCGTCGAGATCGGCCACCTGGTACGCGGAGTGCACGTATCGATCGGCCGGGCCGAGGACCAGCGCCAGCGTGTGGTGGTCGGTCGGGATCGACCCCTGATCGCACCGGAGAAAACTCATCACGGGTCCGCGTTCGCGCTGGCCCGGGTAGTACAGGAAGTCGCTGACGATCAGCCCCAGCCGCCGCAGGTACCAGTCCAGGGTTCGGCGGTAGTTGGTGGTCTGCACCACCACGTGACCGAGCCGCCGCACGCGTGCGGGTTCCCGCGGGGGCCGTTGGGTGGCATTGACGCGCGGCGTCTCCCGGCCGAAGTTGAAGACCGGGGTCCGCTGGGCGGGCAGCGCACCCAGGACGTGGGTGTCGGCGACCACGTGAACCCGCAGACCGCTCGGATCGGTGAGTTCGACGGCCAAGCCCCCCAGTGACTCGGGCAGAGGTACGGGGCGCGACTCGACGGCCGCCGCCAACCGCGGCAGGTCCGCCGCCTCGGCAGCCCGGAACGCGGGACCAAGGAACCGGGACCGGGGGCCACGACGAATCAGCACACAGGGCGAGCCGGGATCCGTTCCGCGCAAGTGCAGTTCGTCCGCGGTTCGCGCCGCCGTCGTGAATCCGAAGGCGTGCGCGAAGGTCTCGGCCCGCTCCAGATCCGGTTTCTGGAACTCCAGCCACGCCAGGTCCGCGACCTTGATCACCGGGTCACGTGCACGCCCGGGGTGTTCGTGCGCTGCGCCACCGTATTCGCTGTGCAGGCCGGTGTGTACGTCGTGATGGCCGCTCATCGGCCACCCCCTTCCCGAGTAACTGACGATATCGTCACTCGAGACGCCTCACCCAGTCAACAAGTTTTGAGGAATTCGTCAGTATTGACTGCCGGGGTTACGATGGCGGCGAATCGCCGACGAGAGGTGACCCGCGATGCCCGCGCGACATGGTTCCGAACCCAACCGGCTGGAACGCCGCAAGGCGCGCACCCGTGCCGCGCTCGTGGATGCCGCCCAGACCTTCCTGGCCGAGGGTCGACTCAACGCGCCCATCCTCGAACTCACCCAGGCCGCCGACGTCGGGATGGGTTCGTTCTACAACCACTTCGACAGCCGCGAGGAGCTGTATCGAGCAGCGGTGGAGGAGGCACTGGAACGCCACGCCGCCGCCCTCGATCTCCTCACGCGCGATATCGACGATCCCGCAGAGGTTTTCGCGCAGAGCTTTCGCCTCACCGGCCGCCTGCACCGCCGCAATCCCACCCTGAGCAAGGTGCTGCTCGGCAATGGGCTCATGCTCACCGGTTCCGACAAGGGCATGGCTCCCCGCGCCCGCCGCGATATCGAAGCGGCCACCCGCGCGGGCCGCTTCCAGGTCGCCGACGTCGAACTCACCATGACCATCATCGCCGGGGCGGCCCTCTGCCTCGGCCAGCTCCTGCACGACCATCCGGAACGCGATGACGCGGCGGCTACCGACCAGGTCACCGAGGACCTGCTGCGCATGCTCGGCCTGTCGGCCGACGAAGCCCGCGCCATCTGCCGCCGCCCCTTGGCCGCCTTCGACGTACCACCGCGGGCCGAAACCGCCTCCTGAGGTCTCGTTAGACCAGACGGAGTTCCTCGACGGGCGTGGTCAGGGTGGTGCCGTTGATCTCGCAGTACAGCAGGCGTTCGGTAATGGAGACACCCATGGCATTGCGACGGTCCAGCGTCGCGGCGGCCGCGTCGACGAAGGTTCGATCCAGGCTGTAGACCGGGATGTCCTCGGCGCGGTGGATCTTCTTGCCGACGAGTTGGGCCAGCACCTTGGCGGGGTCGCGATGGTGGGTGTAGACGGCGGCACGGTCGGCGAGTTTGCTGCCGCGGTGCAGTCTTTCGGCGTCGGGTGCGCCGACTTCGATCCAGGCGGTGATGCGGCCGGTGAGGTCGCGGACCAGGACCGCGGGTTCGTCGGTCGAGGAGACGCCGCCTTCGCTGAACGTGATGCCCTCGGTGTATTCGAGGCAATAGGCCAGCAGCCGGGTCAGCATGAACGCGGGTGTTTCGGATGGGTGGCGAGCGACGCGTAGCTCGACCTCCTGGTAGACGCCGCGATCGACGTCGGCCAGGTTGACGGAGAAGTTGTACATCGTCGCACTCAGGGCCATAGGCGCAGAAGCATAGTCGTGGGCCGTTTCGGGTCCACCGGCCACGCGGTGCTGTGATCCGCGACACTCCACTCCGACGCGGCTTGACCTGAATAATTGTTGAGGTTTCACGATGGTCTCACACGAACTGCACAGCTTCGACTCGGGAGATCATCATGACGACCACGACCACCACCGCCCGCGACGCCATCACCGTCCCCGCGCTGAGCCGCCCGGTCGCCGTTCTCGGCGCGATCACGGCCGCCGTCGCGGTCAACCTGGTCGTCTGGTTGATCGGTGCCGCCGCGGGCGGTTCCTTCGACATGACGAACGAGGGCGTGACGCAATCCGTCGCGCCGGGCGGCATCGTCATCCTGACCGTCGTTCCGATGCTGGTGGGCCTCACCGCCGCCGCACTGCTGTCCTACAAGTGGGTGGGCGTGCTGCGAACCGCGGCCGTGATCGGTTCACTCCTGGCGGTCGCGACCATCGCGCTCACCGTCGACGCCGATTTCGACACCGCCTCCACCATCGCCCTGTCGATCACCCACCTCACCCTGGTGCCCGCCCTGGTCATCGCCACCGAGGGCATGCGGCGCAAGCTGATCGAACGTTGAGCAGGCGACACGGCCCGCATCCACCCCGGATGCGGGCCATTCGCGTACCCGCAGGAAGATTGTCACCGATCACATCGTCCGCGACTGTCGAAAACCGTGAACCCCACTCGTATAGGTGATGAACCCGGAACCGGACCGGGCACATCGAGAGGAGCGGAACATGGGCGAGATCGTGGCGGTCGTCAGCCTCACCCTGGACGGGGTCATGCAGGCACCGGGTCGCGCGGACGAGGACACCCGCGACGGATTTCGGCACGGCGGTTGGGCACACCGCTTCAACGACGCCGTCCAGGGCCGGGTCATGGGTGAGCACATGGCCGCCCATCGGGGCGCACTGCTGCTCGGACGACGCACCTACCAGGACTTCCACGGGTACTGGCCGAAGCAACAGGACAATCCATTCACCGAGGTACTGAACAAGACCGAGAAGTTCGTGGCCTCGCGCACCCTGACCGAACCGCTGCCGTGGCAGAACTCCACCCTGCTCACGGGTGACGCGGTGGACGCGGTGCGACGACTGCGCGCACAACGGCCGGAATTGGATCTCGTCGTCCTGGGCAGCGGTGAACTGCTGCGCTCGCTCATGCGGTCGGGCATGATCGACGAGTATCTGCTGCAAATCCATCCGCTGGTGGTCGGGGCCGGGCGGCGGCTGTTCGAGGAAGTGGATCTCGGTGCGCTGCGACTGATCGACAGCGTGCCCACCACCACCGGCGTCATCATCGCCACCTACCGGCGGGCGGAGGAGTCGTGACGAAGCAATACCTGCTCAGCATCTATCAACCCGACGACACCGAACCGCCGGAGAATCTCGACGAGATCATGCGTGATCTGGCCGCGCTGAACGACGAGATGCGGGCCGCAGGCATGTGGGTGTTCGCCGCGGGCCTGCATCCCGCCAGCACAGCCACCGTCTTGCGGCCGTCCGGGTCCGAGATACTCGTGACCGACGGCCCGTATGCCGAGGGCAAGGAGCATATCGGCGGATTCACCGTCATCCGGGCCGCCGACCTGGACGAGGCGCTGGAGTGGGCCGAGCGGATGGCCACGGTGATCACGCTACCGATCGAAGTGCGACCGCTACAGGACGGCTGACTTGCCTTCCGCCACCGTCGATACCGCGACCATCGAGCGGGTGTTCGCCGAACACTACGGTCGCGCCGTCGCCAGTCTGATCCGCGTGTTCGGCGATGCCGATATCGCCGAAGACGCGGTGCAAGACGCCTTCACGACGGCGGTGGATCGCTGGCCTGCCGAGGGGTTGCCGCCGAGCCCGCCCGGCTGGATCATCACCACCGCGCGCAATCGGGCCGTGGATCGACTGCGGCGCGAGGCGGCTCGACACAGCCGCTACGCGGAGGCCGCCCTCCTGCACGCCCGCAACGAACCACCCGAGACCGGTGCGGTCCGCGACGATCGACTCCGGCTCATCTTCACCTGCTGCCATCCCGCACTCGCACCCGCCGCGCGGGTCGCACTCACTCTGCGGCTGCTGGGCGGTCTGACCACCGGCGAGATAGCCCGAGCCTTCCTGGTATCGGAATCGACCATGGCACAGCGCATCTCCCGTGCGAAGGGCAAGATCCGCGATGCCCGCATCCCCTATCGGGTACCGACGGACGCCGACCTGCCCGCGCGGCTGGACTCGGTGCTGACCACCCTGTACCTCATCTTCACCGAAGGCCATAACGCCACCTCCGGCGACCGGTTGGTCCGCGCCGATCTGTGCGCCGAGGCCATCCGCCTGGGTCGACTGCTCGCCGAACTCATGCCCGACGAGCCGGAAGTCCGGGGACTGCTGGCACTCATGCTGCTCACCGACTCCCGTCGCGCCGCGCGCACCGACGCCGACGGGGGCGTGGTACCGCTGCCGGAACAGGATCGCGGCCGCTGGGACCACGACCTGATCACCGAGGGTCACGCGCTGGTCCGAGAGTGCCTGCGCCGCAATCAACCCGGGCCCTACCAGATTCAGGCCGCCATCAATGCGGTGCACACGGACGCCGCCGCGGCCGCACAGACCGACTGGCGGCAAATCCTCGCCCTGTACGACCAGCTCACGGCGCTGTCCCCCGGCCCGATCGTGGCTCTCCACCGTGCGGTGGCGGTCGCCGAGGTGCACGGCCCGGAGGCGGGCCTCGCCGCCGTCGATACCCTCGACCTCGCCGAATACCATCTGTACCACGCCATCCGCGCGAGGCTGCTGCACCGGCTCGGACGCCTCGCCGCCGCCGAACGCGCATATGCCGCTGCCCTGGAGCGCACGAAGAACACGGCCGAGCGTGCCTTCCTCACCACCATGAGGGCGGAAACAGGCCGGGTGAGCCCGGAAGCATGATGACCGGGCCCACCCGTTACGGAGGAGTCGAACGAAGCGTTCGCGAGGGAAGATATCTGCCGTGTCGCGGCGACCGACGCGGGTCGCCTGCTGCGCCACAACGGTGACCGTGCACAGCGGATCACCCGATCACGAAGGTGTCCGCGGAGTGCCGGAGGCAGGCGTGACGACGCGTGCCGGCCGCGAAACGGCTGTCGAGCGATTCGAATGGACAGGCACCACCTCACTTCCATGCGCGACTGATATCTCGGCGTCTGCACGACGCGAGCTCGGGGGCCGTCGCCGGGTGTGGGTCAGGCGTCGATGGCCTGGCGCTCGCGCTCGGGGCGGGCGACTTCGATCTTGCGGGGCTTGGCCTGTTCGGCGATCGGAATGACCAAGCGCAGCACACCATCTCGGTAGTCGGCGCGAATCCGCTCGGTATCGAGGCTCTCACCGAGGAACAACTGTCGGCTGAACACGCCGCGGGAGCGTTCCGCGGCGATCATCGAACGGTCCGAATCCAGTTCCGGGCGGGTGGCCCGCACCGTCACCACATTGCGTTCGACATCCAGATCCAGGGAGTCCGGGTCGATGCCGGGCAGATCCAACTCCACCAGGAACTCGTCGCCGTCACGCCAGGCGTCCATCGGCATCACCGCCGGACGCGCCGCGGTGCCGAACACCTGCTGCGCCCACCGGTCCAGATCGCGGAACGGATCCGCGCGCATCAGCATGGTCGCCACTCCAACTCACTCCAATCTCATTCGAAGTGGATTAGATAACTTGTGTCTGCTGACATAGATATTATTTAGCACTCCCCGCAGGAGAGTGCAAGCCCGTTCGTGGCGTCAGTCGCCAGCCCTGTGCCCGTTCCCGTTCGCGCCAGAAGTCGCGGTAGCGGCCGGGGACGGCGAGCAGGTCGGCGTGGGTGCCCCGCTGGGCGATGCCGCCCTCGTCCAGGACCAGGATCTGGTCCGCGCTGGCGATGGTGTGCAGGCGGTGGGCCACCACCAGGACGGTGCGGTCTCGGGCCAGGGTGCGCAGAGCGGCGGCGACGGCGGCCTCGTTGTCGGGGTCCAGGGCGGCGGTGGCCTCGTCCAGGAGGACGATCGGGGATTGCTTGATCAGGGCGCGGGCGATCGAAACCCGTTGGCGCTCACCGCCGGAGAGGCTGACGCCGCCCTCGCCGACCCGGGTTCGCCAGCCGTCGGGGAGGCGTTCCACGATCTCGTCCACGTGGGCGGCGCGGGCGGCCGCATGGACTTCTTCGACGGTGGCGTCGGGGCGGCCGAGGCGGATATTGGCCTCGATGGTGTCGTCGAACAGGTAGACGTCCTGGAAGACCATGGCCAACTGACCCATCAGCGCCTCGGTGGTCAGCTCACGCACATCGACGCCACCGATGCGCACGGTACCCGCGTCCACATCCCAGAAGCGAGCGGCCAGGCGCAGCAGCGTGGTCTTGCCGGAGCCCGAGGGGCCGACGATGGCGGTCAGGGTGCCGGGGCGGGCCGTGAAGCTCACATTCCGCAGCACCGGGCGGTCGTCGTAGCGGAAGGCGACCTGGCCGAACTCCACCGTGCCGGGCGAGACCGGTTGCCGCACCGTTCCTTCCGGCAGCGGCGGCACGGCCAGCACCTCGTCGAGCCGGTCGATGTCCTCGGCCGCCATGCGCAGCGCCGCGGCGTGATCCACGATCTCGATGAGCGGCCCGGTGAACCTGGTGACGAGGACGAGCAGGGCGACGAGTTCGGCGGCATCGAGCGAACCGCCCAGGGCCAGCGCCACACCGATACTCATGAGCGCGAGGAACGCGGCCTGCACCGCGACCGAGAAGGTGAGCAGCGACCCGACCGCACGGCGATTCAGGGCACCGTAGGCCCGCCGCTGCCCCGCGAGCGCGTCGTCGAGCAGACGGTTGCCCGCTCCCCCGCGCCCGAAGGCCCGCAGCACCGGCTGGTTCTGCGCGAATTCCACCACCCGCCCGGCCGATTCGACGGCCGCGTGGTCGATATCGCCGAAACTCCGCGCCATCGCGGTCTGCGCCCGCTCGTGGGTGAACAGCAGGATCAGGCCCGCGACGACCAGCGCGACCGCGAGCCGCCACTCGAACACCACCATCCCCACGGCCACCACGGCGGGCGTCACCGCAGCGGCGATCACCGGCTGCATGAGGTGCGCGGGCACGCTGACGATATTGGTCGTGCCCTGGGAGAGCGAGTGCGTCAGGCGGCCGATACGGTCGGTTCCGTACCAGCCCAATGGAAGTCGCGCCAGATGGTCGCCGATGCGGTGGTGCATGCCGAACAGCAGCGCGTCGGCGACCCGCTGCCCCTGCCGGGCCTGCGCGTAGAAGACCACGCAGGTGGCGACGGTGGTCACGCCCAAGGCCGCGAGCCAGGGCAGTGCGGCGCTCCGATCGCCGTCGAGCATCGCCCGCAGCACCGGAACCACCAGCAGGACACAGAGTCCCTGAAGTACCGAGAAGGTGACGATCAGGCCGAGCCACCGCGTGAACCGCGGCCGATCGCCCGGGTCGACGATGCGGAAAAGCTTGCGGATCACAGTGATTCCTCCCGATCACGAGTCTGGGCGTGCCACATGCGGGCGTACGCGCCGCCCGCGGCGAGCAGTTCGCGGTGGCGGCCCGCTTCGACCACGCGGCCGTGTGAGAGCACGACAATGCGATCGGCACCGCGAATGGTGTGCAGCCGGTGGGCGATCACCAGCAACGTGCGACCGGAAACCAAGCGCGACAGGGCGTCCTGCACCGCGGCCTCCGATTCCGGGTCGGCGAAGGCGGTCGCCTCGTCGAGCACCAGCACCGGGGTGTCGGCCAGCAGTGCGCGGGCGATGGAGATCCGCTGCGCCTCGCCACCGGACAGGTGCGCGTCCACGCCGATGACGCTGTCGTAGCCGCGCGGCAGGGCCGCGACGCGGTCATGGATCTGGGCGGCGCGGGCCGCGGCCTCGATATCGGCGCGGTCGGCGTCGGGTCGTCCGAGGGCGATATTGTCACGAATGCTGGTGCGCAACAACGAGGTTTCCTGGAAAACGAAGCCCACCTGCCGGTACAGCGTGTCCTCGGCGATCTCGCGCACATCGACGCCGCCGATCCGCACGGCGCCGGAATCCACATCCCAGAACCGCGGCAGCAGGCGCGCCAACGTCGATTTGCCGGACCCGGACGCGCCCACCAGAGCGGTGACCGTGCCGGGCTCCAGCACCAGGTCGACGCCGTCGAGCACGGTGGAGCCGCCGTCGTAGGAGAAACGCACCCGGTCGAATTCGACTCGCGCACCATGCGGCGGCCGCGGATGCTCGACGTTGCCGAGTTCCGCGGTGGCGAGCAGATCCGCGATGCGTCCGGCGGCGTCCTTCGCGACCTGGAGGGCCAGCGCCCCGAAACCGAGCGCCAGCACCGGCCCGCCGAGCCCGACCGCCAGCATGACGAAGGCAATGAGTTCGACCGGTTCGACGTCCAGCCAGACCCCGCCGCCGAGCGCGGCCAGCAGCAGGACCGGCGGCGAGATCAGCGTGGAGGACAGCGCTTCCATCCGGTTCATCGGGCCGGACCAGGCGCTGAGCGAGCGCGCCATCTCGTCGGCGGCGCGCCGATAGCGGTCCTGCGCGCGTCCGGCCTGACCGAACGCCTTCACCACCGCGATGCCGTCCACGAATTCGACGACGGCGGCATTGACCCGGTCGAGTTCGGCGGTCCAGCGGTCCATGGCGCCGTTCTCGTCCCGCATCATCCACAACTGGATGCCGAACCAGAGCAGCAGCGGCACCAGGCAGACCAGCGCCAGCCGCCAGTCCAGGACGAACAGGTAGCCCAGCGCCACGATCGGTGTCACGATCCCGGCCACCAGATCGTTGAGCGCGTGCGCCACGACATGATGCACCGACGCCACATCATCGGACAGCACCCGCTTCACCCGACCGGAACTGCGAGCGGTGAACCAGCCCAGCGGAACTCGGCTCAACCGCGCGGCCATCCGGCGACGGATCTCCAGCCCCACATCGGCGTCGGCGATATGGCTGATGGTGTAAGCCGCTGCCGCACAGAGGGTTCGGACCACGAAACCGGCGACCGCGACGGCCACCCATCCCCAGACCGCGGCACGGTCCACCGCCGTCCCGGCGAGCAGTTCGCGCGCGATCTCGACCACGGCGATATAGGGCGCGAGTCCGGCGAGGGTGCCCACCAGCTGCAGGGCGGCGGCCCCGGCGAGCCGGTGCCGCACCGGCCCCAGCACGACTGCCAGGCCGCCGCGCTCGCGCGGTGGCGGGGTCTCCTCGGACGTCACCGGTTCCAGCACCGCGGTACTCATGACCCCTCCACAAATTAGATCACTGTTCTAATTTGGAGTGTACCGAGCATCCCGACAATGACAAGCGATCGCCGGCACAGCGCGGCTAACCGGCCTCGACGATCTGTCGCAGGCGCGCTTCCAACCCGTCCAGCACGCGATCCAGCGCGTAGCGGCAGTACTCCCGCCGCGCCGCCGCCACGCCCTCGGGAGCCGTGACGAACCCCGCCATCATGCGCCGCATCCGCTCCACCCCGGTCGACGGATGCGCGGCGAGCAACCGCTCCAGCCCAGCGAGGCCGAATCCCTCGTCCTCGCGTTGGTCACCGATGGAGATCAACCCGAGGCAGGTGTTGAAGGCGACGGTGTACGCCGGGGCCGCCTCCTCGCCCCAGCCCGCCTCGATCATGCGGGTCAGCCCCGCGTCGACCATGGGCAGCAACCCCTCGGTCTGCGGACCGTTGCGCAGCAGCCAGGCGGCCACCCCCGGATACCGCGACAGCTGATCGATCATGGCCGACAGCTCCGCGTACAGCCCTGCGCGCCAATCGGTATCGTCGAAGGTCAAGCCCATGTCCGCGTACACGCGGTCCACCACCGCGGCGCACACCTTGCCCCGGTCGCCGACATGGTGGTAGATCACCGAGAGCGAGGTGTCCAACCGGCCGGTCAGCTCCCGCATACTCCAGCCGTCCAGCCCGCGCTCGGCCGTCAATGCCAGTGCGGCATCGACGATCACCGCGCGCGACAGGCCGGTGCGGTACGCCCGGCGGGATCCCTTCGGCATCGGCGCACTCCTCCACGACGGCTCGGCGGGCGGTCAACTCCGGGCAACCCTATCGCCCCGGTGGCGGATTCCGGGCCACCCGGGTGGCGGCTCCCGCCCCGGGGAGGCGAGGTTTCGCTCTACACTGACCGCGTGCGCATTCGACGTCTGATCGCCCTGTCCGCCTGTGTCGTGTTGACCCCGCTCGGCGTGGCCGCCTGCACCTCGGAGGGCCCCGGATCCAAGACCGAGTGCCAGGTCAGCGGCTGCACCATCACCTTCGACCGGGGTGTGAACGCCAAGGCCAGCGTGCTGGGGGTGGAGGCGGAACTCGTTGCCGTGAACGGCAATCTGGTGACGTTGAAGGTGGCCGGACAGGAGGTGTCGGTGCCGGCCGGGGAGACGCAGCCCGCGGACGGCATGAACGTCTCCGTGCAGGAGGTCACGCCGGATCAGGTCGTGGTGAAGATCGCCACGGGCATCCAGACCAACTGACCGGTCACGGCGCGGGTTCCAGGGCGGGCGGCCGCCACTCGCCGCGCAGCACACTCGGTTGCGGCGCGTACAGGCGCATGGTCAGCGAGAACGGCCCCGCGTCCGGAATGGGCAGCCAATTGCCCGGCGGGACAGCGGATCCGGGATGCTCGTACTGAACCGCGATCTCCAGCGACCCGTCCGGATTCGGCACCGGCGGAATATGATGGCCGACCGAGTGCACGCCCGAGGGATGCGGGATCAGGAAGCCGTCGCCGTCGTAGGCGGTGATCGACCAGAAGGCGTCCACGGGCGGGATCTGGTCCGGCGGGAAGCGCAGCCGGTAGCGGTTGGGCGTGCCGTCGGTGTCGGCCAGCCCGTCCAGATTCGGATAGATCGCATGCTCGGGCAGATTCGCGCCCAGCCCCTGCTGGGCCACCCGGGCGCGCAACCGGTAGTCGGTGCCGTAGTCGCCGAGTTCGGTGGAGTACTCCCAGCCGTTGGCGACCGTGGTATCCGGATCGGTGTAGGTCGGGAGCTGCCGCCGGGCGGTGGCCACCCCCGCGGCGAGGTCGGCGGCGGAGATCCCGGTGACCGCTCCCCCGGGCCGGATGCCGATCCGCGCGAAACGCGCCAGGGCGGGTGCGTCCTCCGGCGCGGGCGGATTCACGGCCATGAGCGCGCACAGGCGGGTGAAGAAGCTGTTCGCATCCATGCTGCCGACCCGGAAGGCGGGCGGGGTCGTGGTCTCGACGGGTTTGACCGTTCCCTCGGGGGCGGGCCGCCCGGCCAGCCAGTCACCGAGTGGCACCAGCACCAACTCGCGTTGACGGGCCCGCACCGCGGGCACGTCCGCGACGCCGTCGACCTGGATGCGGCCGATCAGCCACACCATGGGCGTCGGCATCTCCAGGCGTACGGCGTCGTCGGGCAGGTCTCCCGCCCACCCCGGTCCGGTGACCACGTACGTATAGGGCGGTCCGGGCGCGTCGGGTCCCACCCGCGGCCGGATGCTGCCCGGACTGTGCACGGTATTGGTCCAGGCGTCCAGGAACTGCATCACCCAGAACCGGCCCGATTCCACCGCGGGCACCCGCAGCACGATCGGCCCCGCGGCCAGATCCAGCCAGGAGATGGAGTACAGCGTGTCGATATTGACGCGCACCAGATCGCGACGGGCCGGGGTGGGCAGGCTGTCGGCGTGCAGGAAGCGATTCGTCGGGACGATGGCCTCGAACGCGGCGCGGGTGGCGTCCATGAGCACCAGCGGGTAGCCGAAGACGTAGGCGTCGGCGGCGATTCCCCGAAGATCGGCGGCGTCGGTCGACGTCGCACCCGTGCCATCGTCGGAACGTCCGCAGGCGGCCAGGGTGATACCGGCCGCGGCGGCCAGCCCGAGGGCGGTGCGGCGCGAGACGCGCGTCGACAACCGATCGAGTTCGCCGTTCATGGCCTCCCATTCTCACCCCGCCGCACCTTCGCCCCTTCACCCGATTCGGGTGAAGCGCCTGTGCAACGGATCAGGAACGGCTGACCCAGCCGCCGATCATCTCCGCGGTCTCGTCGATGAGCCGGTCGCGGTCGAGCTCCGGCGGCGGTTTCAGGCCGATGCGCAGGGCCGCGGCCAGGCCCGCATTGGCCATGACGAAGGCGCGGACGTCCAGATCGTGCTCGGGCAGCGGCCCCAGCTGCTGGAGCAGGTAGGCGCGGGTGAGCAGCAGCAGGCGGCGTTCCAGGCCGCCGAAGCCCGCGCCGTCCACCGTCGCGTCGGCGGTGAGCGCGCGCACCAGTGGCTCCCGCTCGGCCAGCACCGCGACGATGGCGCGCAGGCTGGTGGCCACCGAATCCCGTGGGGACAGACCCATGCCGTCGAGTACGGCCGCGGTGAACCGCTCCTCCAGTTCCGCGAGCAGCCGGGCCCGCAGCACCTCCACGATCTCGTGTTTGTCGGTGAAGTAGCGGTAGAGCGTGCCGATGCTCATATTGGCGCCGGCGGCGATCCGATTGGTGGAGGTGTCGGCGATACCGCGTTCGGCGAAAAGTCGAGCCGCGGTCGCGACGATGCGCTCGCGGGACTCCCGGGCCCGCTCCTGCGTCGGACGTTTACGCCGGTGATTGCCGGTTTCAGCCATGGAACCGGTTCGGCGTGAAAAGTGAGTAGAACCTGAGCATCAGCTCATTTTACGCTGCTGACATGGTCCGCGAGAAGGTGCCCGCGACGCTCGATACCGCCGCGGCAGGCAAGATCCCCACCGAATTCCGCTACTGGGACCGGCTCGCCGATCCTCGGGTGCAGCAGGCGCGCCGCATGTTCCGCACCGTCTTCCGATTCGACCCGCAACCCGCGGAGGACCTGGTGCGCGCCTTCGGGGAGGCGTATTACCAGGCCGACCCGGTGGCCGAGGCGTTCGTGGACGAGGTGTACCTGGGTGAGCCCGGCCCGAAGGCGGGCCGGGCCATGCTCGACCGCGCCCTGGAGTACGGCGTGGATTCGGTGCCCGACGCACCGCCCTCCCTCATCCGGCTGTTCGAGGAGTTCGAGACGCCGCCGGACTGGCTGGACCCGGAACTGGTCGCCCAGGGCGCGCGGGTGTTCCGACGGTGGGGCACTTCGGTATTCAGCTTCGCCACCACCAGCACACTGGAGATGTATTCGGAGAGCTCCATCGCCAAACCGCTGTCCTACACCGGCGGCTACGCGGGCGACCGGGCGCACAAGCGGCAGCTCGAGACCGTGCGATTCTGGATCGACGTATCCGAACCCGGCGGGCTCGACCCCGGCGCTCGGGGACGGCAGACCGCCATGCGGGTCCGGATCATGCACGTATTCATCCGCCGCAAGCTCATGGCCCGACCGGAATGGGACTACGACGCCTGGGGCGTGCCGATCAGCGTGGGTGACGCGACGCTGACCCTGATGGGCGGCAGCGTGGTGCCCGGTCTGGCGCTGTGGAGCATCGGACACCAGACCACGGTGCGCGAAATCGAAGCGACACTGCACTTCTGGCGATACGTGGGACATCTGCTCGGTGTGCAGCCGCCGTGGTACCCGCGGGACTTCCGGGAATCGGTGCGGCTCATGTTCGCGGCCTTCGTCAAACGCGCACACACCGCGGGCGTGGACGGCGCGGAACTGGTGGAGTCGTATCTGCCCGCCTTCGAACCGAAACCCGGTACGCCGTGGCGCAAACGACTACGCGACGAGATCAACTATCGGATGCAGATCGGCTACACGGGCGTCTGGCTGCTGCCGTCCACCTACGCGCGCCACTCCATGCCGCGCCGCTTCCCCTGGGTGCTGCACCCCATCGTCCAGGCCCCGCTCATCTTCGGCGCGGAAACCCTGCGGCGCACCATCCCCGGACTGGATGCCGTCGCCGACCGCGTGCAGCGCCACCGGCGGGAGCAGTGGTACCGCAACGAGGTCGGGGACCGCGCGGCCGAATTCGAGCCGGTCGAGGAATTCCGGCGCTGAGCCCGGTGGCGCACGCGTCGACGGTGACGCGCATGCGATCGGCTCGGCACAGGGTGAAGCCGGGCTCCCTCCGCAGCTGGGAGCCCGGCCCCCTGTCGACACACCGGTGTGGGCGGTGGGCCGACGTCTACGCGCCGGATGGCGCGGGGTCAGTGGGCGTGGCGCACGGTGTCCAGCGCCCGGCCCAGCAGGTCCAGGCCGTGGTCGAGCTCCTCGTCCGTAATCGTCAGCGGTGGGAGCAATTTCACCACTTCGTCCTCGGATCCGGAAGTCTCCACCAGCAGTCCCATCTCGAAGGCGATCTGGCTGACCTTGGCGGCCTCGGAGGCTTCCGCGAAGACCAGCCCGTGCACGAGGCCGCGGCCGCGCGTGGACACGCCGTCGAAATGCGCGGCCAGGGCGGTGAGCCCGGCGCGCACCCGCTCCCCCTTGGCCAGGGTCGCGGCTTCCAGCGCGCCGTCGGACCAGTAGTGCCGCAGCGCCGCGGCACCCGTCACGAAGGCGGCGTTGTTACCGCGGAAAGTGCCGTTGTGCTCGCCGGGCGTCCACTGGTCGAGCTCTCGTTTCATGAGCACCAGCGCCATGGGAAGTCCGTATCCGCCAATGGATTTCGAGAGCGTCACGATATCGGGAGTGATACCCGCGACCTCGAAGGAGAAGAACGGTCCGGTACGCCCGCAACCCATCTGCACATCGTCGACGATGAGCAGGATGCCGCGATCGGAGCACAGGTCGGCCAACTGGCGCAGCCATTCGGGGCGCGCCACGTTCACCCCGCCCTCGCCCTGCACGGTTTCCACGATGACCGCGGCGGGGCGGTCCAGGCCCGAGGACGAGTCGTCGAGCGCGCGGCGCATCCAGGCGAAATCGTCTGCCGCACCGAGGTAGCCGTCGTAGGGCATGGGGGTGGCGTGCACCAGCGGCACGCCCGCGCCCGCTCGCTTGGCGGCATTGCCGGTCACCGCGAGCGCGCCCAGGGTCATGCCGTGGAAGGCATTGGTGAAGTTCAGGACGGTGCCGCGGCCGGTGATCTTGCGGGCCAGTTTGAGCGCCGCCTCCACCGCATTGGCTCCGGTCGGGCCCGGGAACTGCACCTTGTAGTCCAGCTCGCGCGGGTCGAGGACCACCTCGCGCAGGGCTTCCAGCAGTCCCCGCTTGGCCGCGGTGGACATGTCGAGGCTGTGCGTGATCCCGTCCGCGAGCAGGTAGTCGATGAGCGCCTGCTTCAGGATCGGATTGTTGTGCCCGTAGTTGAGCGCGCCCGCCCCGGCGAAGAAGTCGAGGTAGTCCTTGCCGCTCTCATCGGTCAGCCAGGCGCCCCGGGCGGTCGCGAAGACCGTCGGCCAGCACCGGCAGTAGCCGCGCACATTTGATTCGAGCGTCTCGAACACGGTCGTCTCGGCGGTGGTCATGGGCGTCCTCGCAGTGCGGCAAAGTGAAACGTGACTGTTTCTATCACTGCGAGGTGGCGGACCGGACCGTTTTCGCCGAATCCCGGCGGGGTGGCCGGAATAAATCCTTTGCGCCAGCGGCGCGGCCACCATACTGTCGACATCTTGTGCGTGCTGACGTAGGGATCTACTGGCAGCTGGTCCGAGCGGGATTCCGCCGACAGTCCTATTACCGATCGGCCATGGTCGCGGGCCTGATCACCAATGTGGTCTTCGGCTTCGTCCGCGCCGCCGTGCTGATGACCGCCGTAAACAGCGGCAGTGAATTCGGCGGCTACGACCAGGGCACCATCGGCGCCTACACCTGGCTGTCACAGGGACTGCTGGGCGCCATCGCATTCTGGGGCGTGCCGAATATCGTGGAGCGCATCAAGTCCGGCGATGTGGCCATCGACTTCCTGCGACCCATCGACATCCAGCTGGCGCACCTGGCGGAATACTGCGGACGCGCCGTCTACACCCTGCTGCCGCGCGGGCTGCCCAGCGTGCTCATCGGCGCGCTCACCTTCGGACTCGCCGTGCCCGCCACGCCGGGGCCCTACCTGCTCGGCGCGATCAGCCTGGTCCTGGCCATCGCCGTATCCTTCCTGTCGCTGTTCACCGTATGCCTGGCCGGATTCTGGGTGGTCGAGACGCGCGGACTGCGGACGCTGCACATGATCCTCGGCACCTTCCTGGCCGGACTCTTCGCACCGGTCCACCTGTTCCCGGAGTGGCTGCGCATCCTGGCCTACTGCACGCCGTTCCCGTCCATGCTGCAATGGCCCATCGACGTGCTCTCCGGGCGCACCGTCGGCTGGCACGCGGTGGGACTGGTCGGAGCGCAGCTCTGCTGGCTGTTCGCGCTGCTGGCCGCCGGGCAGCTGGTGCTGCGCGCCGGACAGCGCAAGCTGGAGGTGCAGGGTGGGTGAGGCGCCCTCGCGGCTGGCCCCCTATCGGGCCGTGCTCGCATCCCGGCTGCGCGCGCAACGCGCCTACCCGCTGTCGTTCGGGCTGGACCTGTGCAGCGCGCTCCTCATCGGCCTCGTCGAATTCGCGGAGATGTACGTGATCTTCGCCAACGTGCCGCGGCTCGGCGGGCTCGACCTCACCGCCATGCTGCTGCTGTTCGGCCTGAGCAATACCGCCTTCACGGTGGCGGACATGCTGGTGGGACATCTCGACACGCTGCCGAACTACATCCGCATGGGACAGCTGGACGCCTTCTATCTGCGCCCGCAGCCGCTGCTGCTGCAATTGGCCACCAGCGATATCGCGCTGCGCCGCATCGCCCGCCTCGCGGTGGCGGTGACGATCCTCGGCCTCGGCATAGCCCACAACGACATCGACTGGACCCCATCGCATCTCGCGTTGTTCGCCCTGACCCTGCTGTCCGGGATCGCGATCTTCGCGGGTTTGTTCGTCTGCGCGGCGGGGCTCCAGTTCTATCTGATCGACGGCGCGGAGCTCACCAACTCCTTCACCTACGGCGGTTCCTACGCCTCGATGCAACCGACCTCGGTGTTCCCCACACCGATGAAACTCATCTTCGGATTCCTGGTGCCCGTGGCCTTCACCTCCTATCTGCCGACCATCGCACTGCTGGAGCTCCCCGGCCCGCCCATGCTGCCGTCCTGGCTGGCCTGGGGCGCGCCGCTGGCGGCGATCTGGGTGTGGGCGGCGGCGCTGGGACTGTGGCGGCTGGGGACCAGGCACTACCAGGGAGGCGGCGGATGACCGGACAGATCATCGATATCGAGGAACTGACCAGGACTTTCGTCCTGCACCGCCGCCAGGGACGCTGGCGGCGACGACGCGAGGAGCTGACGGCGGTGGACGCCATGAGCTTTCGCGTCGAACCGGGCGCCGCGGTCGGCTATATCGGCGCGAACGGAGCCGGGAAGTCGACCACCATCAAGATGATCACCGGCATTCTGGTGCCCTCGTCCGGGACGGTGCGCACCTGCGGGCTCGATCCGGTCCGGCAGCGGCGGGAACTGGCCGCCCGGATCGGGGTGGTGTTCGGGCAGCGCTCCCAGCTGTGGTGGGATCTGCCGCTGCGCGAATCCTTCTCGATTCTCGCGGCCATCCACCGGCTGCCCGAGTCGGCGGCGCGGCGACGCCTGGACGAACTCGTGGAGCAGCTGGAGATGGCCGAGACCCTGGACACTCCGGTACGGCAGCTCTCCCTAGGGCAACGCATGCGCGCGGAAGTCGCCGCGGCCCTGCTGCACTCGCCCGAGCTGGTCATTCTCGACGAGCCGACCATCGGCCTGGATGTGCTGTCCAAACAGCGTTTGCGCGAATTCCTGCGCTACGAACGCACCCGGCGCGGCACCACGCTGCTGCTCACCACCCACGATATGGGCGATATCGAGCGACTGTGCGAGCGCGTCCTGGTGGTCGACCGCGGCCGTCTCGTCTACGACGGCTCGCTGACCGGACTGGCCGCCACCGTCGGGGCGCAGCGGGTGCTGACCGTGGACCTGATCGAGCCCTGCGCCGAACTCACCGACCTGCCGGGCGCGAAACTGCTCGACAGCGAGGGCGCGGGGCTGCGGCAGCGGTTCGCGTTCGACTCCGAGCGCACCACGGCCGCGGAGCTGCTGGCCGCCATCTCGGCCCGCACCCAGGTGCGTGACCTGTCGCTGGAGGAACCCGATATCGAGGATGTGGTGCGGCGCATCTACGAATCCAGCGCGAAACCGCTCGGTTCGTAACAATTCCGCGATACCGCCCGCGGCGACCGGCCGGACCGCCGCGGCTCTCGCGTACCGCCGACACGGCGGTGAGCCGATGGACATCTCGTTGTTTCCCGCCGGACCCGAACTCCACATCCCGCGCGAGCAGGATCGTGTGCGCATGTGACATGCCGTCCTCGACACGGTAACCGATCGAGCAGGAGTCGAATGGTGTTATTCCGACCTACGGCATTGCTGCCGAACGGTAGCGGGAAGCGCGCGCTGGCAACGGCATTGGTACGCCCGCGCACGATCCGCGCCCGGCTGCGGCGCATCCTGCTGGTCTCGGTGGCGATGGTGCTCGGACTGCTCGCGATCATCATCTCCCGGGAGGTCGCGGCCTACCGCGACACCGGGTCGACCGTACGGGCGGTCACCCTCGCCCTGGCGGTCCAGGATCTGGTCCACGAGGCGCAGCGCGAGCGCGGCCTCACCAATGGACTTCAGGGCGGCGACGATTCGCTGCGGCCGGTGGTGGAGCAGCAGCGCGCCGCCACCGATAACGCCCTGCTGGCGCTCGAACGCGCCGTGGCCGCGCAGCCCGCCGGTACCGACCAGGTGCGTTCGGCACTCACGCACGTGGCCGGATTGAGCGCCAACCGCGCCGACGTCGACGCCCGCCGCATCGACCGCTCGGCCTCCTTCCAGTTCTACACCGGTGCCATCACCGCACTGAACCGGGCCCGGCCCGGACTCGACAAGGCCGGGGAAACCGACTTGTGGCACGGCCTCCAGGCGCTGTACGCACTCGGCGACGCCAAGGAATACACCGGACAGGAGCGCGGGTTCCTGCACGGCGTCTTCGCCGCGGGCGGCTTCGAACCGGGCGAATACGTGCGGTTCCTCGATATCCGGGCCGCCAAACAGGCCGCGATCACCGCCTTCGACCGCGACGCCACTCCCGAGCAGCGCGCCCTGCTCATCGCCGCCATGCGTTCCGAGGACGCGGTCGGTGCCGGCGCTGCCGAGGCCGTCGCTATCGCGTCCACCGCGGGACCGCTGCTGGAACCGGTGAGCACCGCCGACTGGTGGCGGCAGATGACGGCCGTCGTCGACCTCGAACACGAGGTGCAGCAGTCGGTCGGAGCCGATATCCGCGCTCGCGCCGACACGCTGCGGGACCGGGCCGCGCTGCTGCTCGGCGGGTACGTGCTCGCGGCGCTGCTGGCCGTGCTGGCACTGGTGGCGCTGGTGGTGGCGACCGTGCGCTCCATTGTGCGGCCGCTGGCGCGACTGGCGTCGGAAGCCGACGACGTGGCGGGTCACCGGCTGCCGGAACTCATCGCGGCCTGGCACCGGGACGCGGACGCGGACCCCGCGCCGCCGCCACCGGTACGGGTCAGTGCCGGGGCGGGCGAGGAAATCGTCTCGGTGGCACAGGCTCTCGACCGCGTCCAGACCACCGCCTTCGACCTGGCCTCGGAACAGGCGCTGCTGCGGCGCAATACGACCGAATCCCTGGCGAACCTGGGACGGCGCAATCAGAATCTGGTGCGCCGCCAGCTCGGGCTGATCAGTGAATTCGAGCGGGCGGAACTGGATCCCACCGCACTGTCCAATCTGTTCGAACTCGACCATCTGGCCACGCGCATGCGCCGCAATGCCGAAAGCCTGCTCGTACTGGTCGGGGAGGCCAGCCCGCGGCGCTGGTCGGAGCCCATTCCGCTCAGCGATGTGATCCGGGCCGGGGCGTCCGAGGTGGACGACTACCGCCGGGTGATGCTGCGGCGGGTGGACGAGATCGCCGTCGTCGGCTCGGCGGTCAGCGAGGTGGCGCATATGCTCGCCGAACTCATCGAGAACGGATTGTCCTTCTCCCCACCGGATCTGGAGGTGGAGATCTACGGGCGGCGGACCGGCCAGCGCTACCTGATCGCCATCGTCGACCACGGCGTCGGCATGCCGCCGGACCAGCTCGCCATCGCCAATGCCCGCCTGCGCGGCGAGGCCGACTTCTTGGTCGCCCCCACCCGCTTCCTCGGCCACTACGTGGTCGGCCGCCTCGCCCGTCGCCTCGGTGTGCAGGTGGAGCTCACCATCTCGCCGGTCAGCGGCGTGGTGGCGCGACTGCTGCTGCCACCGGACCTGGTGGTGGACCAGCGCGCGGAGCAATCCGCACTGACGGCGAAAGACACTGCGCCCCAAGCGATCAGCGTGACACGGGACTCCGACGGCGCGGCCACCTGCGAGCGGCAGTCGTTCCCACTCGACCACGCACCGACCGATCGGACAGCGGGCCCGTCCCCGGCAGTGGAGGTGACGAACCCCCTGCCGGGCAACGCTTCTCGGATTGCGGACGAAGCGAACGGCACGGAGGTGCAACGCACTCGAAACGGGCTCGTCAAGCGGAACCGGAAGGCTCGGGGGCACACCGGTGCGGCGGAGAGCGGGCACCCCGCGCCGACTCGGCAGCCCAGCGCCGCGCTCGCACAACGCTCCCCCGACGAGGTGCGCGGCATCCTCGCCGGATTTCGTGCCGGGCATCAGCGCGGCGCGTCGAACACCCAGGAGGACCGCAGGTGACCACCCACTACACCGAGACCGATCCGCACACCTTCAACTGGCTGCTCGCCGACTTCGTCCGCACCACCGACGGGGTGCGCGACGCCGTCGCGGTGTCCTCGGACGGACTGCTCATGGCCATGTCGGCCGGACTGGACCGCACCGGCGCCGACCGGCTCGCCGCCATTGTCTCCGGACTCACCAGTCTGAGCCGAAGCGCCTCCCGCAGTTACGATTTCGACGGGCTCCGGCTCATCATGATCGAGATGGGCCGGGGCTTCCTGCTCGTCTCCGCCATGGCCGACGGCAGCAGCGTCGGCGTCATCGCCGACAACACCTGCGATGTCGGACTGGTCGGCTACCAGATGGCGGTGCTGGCCGACCGCGCCGGAGCGCTGCTCACCCCGGCGCTCATCACCGAACTGAGAGAGTCGCTGTCGCGATGAACGATCGGCAACGGCTCCCGGACCCCCGCATGATCACGCTGAACCAGCCCGCGGGCTGGGCTCGGCCCACCACCGCCCCGCGCGACAGCCAACTCCGCCCCGACCCCGCCGACGAACTCGTGGTGCGACCGTTCATGGTGACCTCGGGCCGCACCACCCCGCTGATGGACGGTCTGCGCCTGGAGACCCTGGTTCGCGCCACCCCCGCCGCGCTGTCCGCCCCGCTGCGCTTCGAACTCGAACGCGTGGTGCGGCTGTGTCAGCACACCCACTCCATCGCCGAAATCGGCGCGGCCCTGCGGGTTCCGGTCGGCGTCGCCCGCGTGCTGGTCAGCGATCTGGTGAGCGCGGGCCACGTATCGGTCAACGGGGCCGATGAACTGTCCACCGCCGCCATCGAAAGGATCCGGGACCTTGTCCGGGCACTCTGAGCACGTCACCGCCGCACCCGCCCTGGCCTCCTCCGTGAAGATCGTCGTGAGCGGCGGTTTCGGGGTCGGCAAGACCACCTTCATCGGGGCCATCTCCGAGATCGAGCCGCTGGCCACCGAGGCCGCCATGACCGAGGTCTCGGTGGGCGTGGACACTCCCGGCCGCGACACCGGCAAGACCACCACCACGGTGGCGCTCGACTTCGGCCGCCTCACCCTGGACCGATCCTTGGTGCTGTACCTGTTCGGCACGCCCGGCCAGGAGCGCTTCGAATTCCTCTGGGACGATCTGCTCGACGGCGCCCTGGGCGGCGTCGTGCTGGTGGACACCGACCGGATCGAGGACTGCTATCCGGTGCTCGACTTCTTCGAACGGCGGCGCACCCCATTCGTGGTGGCGGTCAACCGATTCGACGCCGGGCAGCGGTTCGAACTCGACGAGGTACGCGAGGCGCTGGAAATCGATCCGGCCATCCATCTCATGGATTGCGATGCGCGCGACCGGAAATCGGTGCAGGCGGTGCTGGTCGCGCTGCTGGAGCAGGTCCTGCTGCGCCGCCGCGCGCCCGCGCTGGCGGGATGAACACCGCCCACACGAAGACCGCCCCGGATGCGCTCGCATCCGGGGCGGTAGCCCGAAAACCCTTCGCGGGCGGTATCAGCCGCCGAAGGAACCCGTCCAGAGGGTGCTCAGAATGCCGTGCAGCGCGGCCGAACCGGTGCTGAACAGACCGTTCAGGGCGGCGCTACCGGTGTCGATGATAACCGGGATCATGGAATCAACCTCTCTGTCGTATGGCGCCCCCGGCGAGGATTTCCCGTCGTGGACGTGACCACACTGCCGACGCAGACTTACAGCGCACTGGCCGGTAGCTGAGAGATCGCTGAGTCCCGTTGTGGGTAGTGTCACCGTAACGAAAGCCGGTGCGCGCCTATCGCGGAGGCTGCGCCCCGGCCGAATACAGACTCACCTCGCCGTCCTCCCCCAGGAAGGCGTTGACCAGCATCGTCGCCGAGGTACGCAACTCGTCCGGTTCGGGTGCGGCGGTGGTGATGGAGATCTGCGGGATGGCGGCCCAGTTGACGACGTAGCGCTCCGGCGGGCCGTTGTCGGTGGACAGGTGCGCGAGCCGGAACACCGACACGGTCCGGCGAACCATGAGCGTGCGCACCACTTCCGCGATTCGCTCCGGGTCTTCCAGTGCGAACATGAAACCGAAGGTCAGCTCCGGTGAGGACACGTATGCTGGCACGAATATCGAGGCTATCCCCGCGAACCCGTCCGGCCCGGTCGCCACGCCCTGCGGATTGCCATCGATGCGCCTGACGATCACCGGGTCGCATGCGCCGACGGTCCCGGCGCGCGGGTGCACCCGCGCCGGCAAGCCGGGCGCTCAGGTGTCGAATCGCCTCGAACCGCACCCCGTGTGTGACCGTCCTGTAATGGTGTATAACGATTCCCCGGCAGCTTCGGCGAATCGCACGCCCACTGGTTGCGCGTCTCCGACAGTCGCGCCAACCTGGATATGTCCCGTATTTCGGACAGTCTTCTCATCGCATCGTCGCGGATTTCCCGGTTTCTTCACCGTGTCGTTTGAGTGGTGGGCTGTGCGTTCCGGCATACGGGGCTGCGCCGGAGCCGAGGGGAGCCCCTCCCCGAAACCCCCTCGGCCCTGGCGCATCCAACACCACAGACAGTCGAGGGTGGAAGTATGACAACCGACTACGGCGCAGCGGTTTTCGGGGAAGAACTGCCGATGTCCGGGGCGCGACTACCCGCACCGGCCACCCTCCTGCGGGCCTTCCGCGAACCGGTCGCCACCGACCGCCCGGACCGCGACGTCCTCGACGCCGCCCATGAGCTGGTGCAATGCCACGAACGCCGACACCAGGCGCAGCAGTCCGCGCACGCCAGCGGGGCCACCCCGCGCCGCGTCGCGCACTGCAGCCAGGTCGTGGAGAACATCGACGCCCGCCGCTCGGAACTCGTCGAACGCATCGACACCTGGGTGGCCGCCAATATCGCGCATCGCAGCGGAGCCTCGCTGCACACCGAGACCCTGGGCGCGGTCATCGATCGAATGGCGGCGAAATGGGTTGCGGCACAACAGGCTTTGGGCATGCCCAGCAGTTCCGCCCGGCCCCCCACGGCCGACGGCCGCCCCCGCCCACGCATCGGACCCCATCGAGGTGACGGGCCACCGGTCCACACCGGCGACGGCCCACGCGGCGGTGCCGACGATTCCGCACGAGGCACTGGCACCGGCCGGGAACACATCGCCAAGAACGGCGACGACGCCGCGCGGCGCAATGGCAGGCGCGGCGTCGACCGGGAAACACATCTACTTTGGTACCGCCTGGCCGAGCTGGCCGACGGCTACCGGGATCTGATCACCGACGTGGCCGAGCACCGGCGTCGGCTGCCCGTGTGGTGACCTGCGCGGATGATCGGCCGCAGGGTCCGGGGACGCGGCGCGTCGCCGGGCGGTGCACCGGGACGCACCCCGGCTCGGCCTCGGTGAACCGGCCGCGGCGGCCCGCCCACCACCGGTCGGCGTGGGGGCATCCGGCTGCCACCCCCGCGCCGACAGGACCCCGATTGCCCGGCGTAATGACGGTCAGTACTGGCGAGGTTCGACCACGACCTCGGCGTCGATGACGTCCCCGGAAGGGGAACGCTTGGGCGAAACATCTTGCGGCGCAGCAATATCCGCGTCATCGTCGAGACCATCGACGCTGCCCGCCGCATCACCCTCCGCGGCACGCTGTGCCTCGGCGTCCCGGGCGGCGGCCGCGGCGGCCTCACGCATCTCGATGGCGTCGGTGATCCAGTCGCCGATCTCGCGGGTCACCTCGGCCACGGTGCCGGTGATGATGTTCGCGATATTGCCGACGTGCTTCGCGCCCGACGACGTCAATTCCTGGATCAGATCCTTGTTGCTCTCGAATTTTCCGATCATCTAAACGCCCACTTCGCTCGGCTTCCCCCGCCGCATGACGATAACACCCGGCTGCGGCGACTTCTTGACGAGGAAGTCCGGCAGTGCCAGCTTGAACAGCTTCGCCCACACCGAGCCGATCTGCTTGCCGAGCCGACCGGCGTTGTACGGCAGGCCGTACTTCTCGCACAGCGCGCGGACCTGGGGCGCGATCTCCGGGTAGCGGTTGGCGGGCAGATCCGGGAACAGGTGGTGCTCGATCTGGTGCGACAGGTTGCCCGACATGATGTGGAACAGCTTGCCGCCGGTGATATTGGCCGAACCCAGCATCTGCCGGACGTACCACTCACCGCGCGTCTCCTCAGCGGTCTCCTCCTTGGTGAACGTCTGTACGCCGGAGGGGAAGTGCCCGCAGAAGATGATCGAGAAGGCCCAGACGTTGCGGATCAGATTGGCGGCCGCGTTGCCCGCCAGCGTGGACAGGAACAGCGGCCCGGTCAGCGCCGGGAACACGATGTAGTCCTTGAGCACCTGCCGCCCGGACTTGCGCCACTGTCCGATCAGCAGCGGCTTGATATCCGACCACTTGCGCTTACCCTGCACGATGTTCTCGGCCTCGAGGTCGTGCAGCATGACGCCCCACTCGAACAGCACCATCAGCCAGAACGCGTAAATGGGGTTGCCCAGGTAGTAGGGGTTCCACTTCTGGCCCTCGTCGATACGAAGGATGCCGTACCCGATATCCCGGTCCATGTCGTGGATATTGGTGAAAGTGTGGTGCATGTAGTTGTGCGAGTGCTTCCACTGGTCGGCGGGGCAGACCGTATCCCACTCGAACACCCGCGAGTTCAGGCCCGGTTCACGCATCCAGTCGTACTGGCCGTGCATGACGTTGTGGCCGATCTCCATATTGTCGAGGATCTTGGACACGCCCAGGGCGGCCACGCCCGCCAGCCAGAACGGCGGCAGGAAGCCCAGGTACATCAGGCCGCGCCCGGCGATCTCGAAGCCGCGCTGCGCTTTGATGATCGTGTAGATGTATTCGCGGTCGCGCTCGCCCAGGTCGGCGACGACACGGGCGCGCAACTCGTCGAGTTCGCGGCCGATCTCCTCGACCTGCTCGGCGGACAGGACCAGGGGTCCCGCGGTGGTTTCGGTCAGAATCGCCATGATGAACCCTCCTTTTCAGATGGCGATGTCAACGTCCCCGACCGGGGCGTTGATGCAGAGCTGGATGGGCTGATCCGGGTCGCTGTCGAGCTCCCCGGTGCGCAGATTGCGGGTGCACCCGCTGGTCTTGACCGCCGTGCAGGAGAAGCAGATCCCCATGCGGCAGCCGTATTCGGGCGTGAGTCCGGCGGCCTCGGCCTGCTCGAGCAGGGTCGCGCCGGAATTGGCGGCGGTGACGCCGCTGCCGGAGAAGGTGACCTCGCCCTCGGCGGTCTCCGGATCGGCCGGGGCCACCGTTAGCGTGAACTCCTCGCTGTGCAGGTGGTCGGCCAGTTGCTCGGCCTCGTAGACGGTGCGCACCGCGTTCATGAGCGCGGGCGGGCCGCACAGGTAGGTCTCGGCGTCGGCGAACCAGGGGGCGAACTCCTCCAGCTGGTCGTAGGAGAAGCGGTGCCCCGGATCGCGTTCCGGATACAGCAGCTCGATGCGCACATTGCCGTGCTGCATGGCGATGGCGTCGAGTTCGGCGCGGTGCGGCACCATTTCCGGAGCACGGTTGTAATGCAGGAAGACGACCTGGCCGGCGTAGCTCTCGGCCGCCAGGGTGCGCAGCATGGACAGCACGGGGGTGATGCCGCTGCCACCGCTGATGAGCACGATGCGGTCCGGGCGCGGGTCGGGCAGATGGAACACTCCCGCCGCCGGGGACAGGTCCACCACCATGCCGGGGATGGCGTGCGCGTTGAGGTACTGGGAGACGAGGCCGTTCGGGTGGGCCTTGACGGTGAGTTCGATATGCCGGTCGCGGCGGCTCTGCGTATTCACCGGCGAGTAGCAGCGGGTGTGGCGCACGCCGTCGATGACCACGCCGATCTGCACGTACTGCCCCGCCAGGTGTCCGGTCCACTGCCGGGTGGGGCGCAGGGTCAGGGTCACCGAGCCCTCCGCGCTGCCCGGCCCCGGATGACGGCGCACGTGGGTGATCTCGGCGCGCATATCGCGCACAGTCAAGGTCGGGCGCACCAGCTCGAGGTAGCGGTCCAGCGGGTGCGGGCTGGTGAGCGTCTGCACCAGTTCGAGCAGTCCAACCATGCGGGCCTCCTGTCGCGTCGCCGAGTTCGCCTCGGCGCGCCCCGTCGATCTTGCGGTGCACCGGGAGCACTAGCTCGCCAGCTTTTCGGTGCACATCTGTACACTGAACTAGTCTGCCGAGTACCCGGCCTCGAGTGCAACCAGCAGTTCGTGTGACCCACGCGACATCTCGTGAAGGAACTGAATGTGAACGCATGTATGCTCATCGACGTGAGCGAGCAGGCAGCTACCCGAGTCGAACGCAAGGAACGCACCCGCGCCGCGCTCCTCGAAGGCACCCTCGCTCTCGCCGCCGACCGCGGGTTCGCCGCCCTGAGCCTGCGCGAGATCGCCCGCTCCGCGGGCATCGTGCCGACCGCCTTCTACCGGCACTTCACCTCCCTCGACGAACTCGGCGCCACCCTGGTGGATCAGGGCGTCCGCGAACTCCGCCTGGCCCTGCGGGAACTGCGCCGCACCCCCGACGCCCGCCTGGCCGAGACCGTCCGCTTCGTCTTCGAGCAAGTCGACGGCAAGGAAGATCTCTACGGCTTCCTGCTCCGCGAACGCCACGGCGGTTCCGCGGCCCTGCGCGGCGCCATCTCCGTCGAACTACAGCTCATAGTCCGCGAACTGGTGGTCGACCTCTCCCGCATCCGCGCCCTCGACGCCTGGTCCCACGACGACCTCGAACTGGCCGCCGACCTCATCGTCTCCACCGTCGCCGCCCGCATAGCCGACTACATCACCGCCGCCCCCCACGACCACACCCACCTGATCGACACCGCCGTCCGCCAGGTCCGACTGATCTCCCTCGGCATGAGCGCCTGGCGCCCGTGAGCCGTCAGTCGGCGCGCAGCGCGGGGGCGCGCACCGGCAGCAGGGCGAGCAGGCCGATCGTCAGCACCAGCAGCAGGCCGACTATGCCCGCGCGGTCGGCGTCGAAGGCGTAGGCGAAGAGGCCGAAAAGGGTGGGGGCGAGGAAGGATACGGCTCGGCCGGTGGTGGTGTAGAGGCCGAACATCTGGCCTTCGCGGCCGGGTGGGGCGAGGCGGGCCAGGAAGGAGCGGGCGGAGGCTTGGGCGGGGCCGACGAAGACGGTGAGCAGGAGGCCGAAGATCCAGAACATGAGGGGGCCGGAGACCGCGAGTAGCGCGGTGCCGCAGATGATCATGGACACCAGTGACACCACGATGACGGATTTGGGGCCGACGCGGTCGTCGAAACGGCCCGCGACGACGGCGCCGAGGGCGGCGACCACGTTCGCGGCGATGCCGAACAGCAGCACGTCGGCGTCGGCGATGCCGTAGACGTTCACGGCCAGGACCGCGCCGAAGGTGAAGACACCCGCCAGGCCGTCGCGGAAGACCGCGCTGGCCAGCAGGAAACCGACCGTGCGGCGGTCGACGCGCCAGAGTTCACGCAGGTCTCGCCACAGCACCCGGTACGAGGTGAGCAGGGCGCGCCACCAGCCGGTCAGCCTGCCGCCGGTCCGAACCCGCACGGCCGCACCGGGATCGGCGTCGGTGCGCGGCAGCTCCGGAACCAGGAACAGCACCGGCAGGGCGAAGGCGGCGAACCAGACGGCCGCCAGCACCGCCACCAGCCGGATGTTCAGGCCGGTATCGGTGGGGACGCCGAACAGGCCGCGGAAATCGCCGTCACCGCTGATGAAACCGAAATAGCAGATGAGCAGCAGCAGGATGCCGCCGAAATAGCCCATGGCCCAGCCGAATCCGGAGACGCGGCCCACCGTGGCGGGCGTGGAGACCTGGCGCAGCATGGCGTTGTAGGGGACGTTCGCGAGTTCGAAGAAGGCCGAGCCGAAGGCCAGCAGCACCAGACCCAGCCACAGGTAGTGGTAGTCGTCGCGCACGAAGAACATGAGCGACATGCTCAGCACGGTCAGCCCGGTCAGAATCGCCAGGGAGAGTTTGCGTTTGGCGGTGGCGTCGAACCACTGGCCGCTCACGGGCGCGGTGAGGGCCACCACCAGACCCGCCGCTCCCAGCGCCCACCCCAGCCAGGCGCTCGCCGAGATGTCACCGGGCAGATTCTCGCCCACCTTGTCGGTGAGGTACACCGAGAATACGAAGGTGAGGATCACGGCATTGAACGCCGCCGAACCCCAGTCCCACAGCCCCCACGCGACCACCTGCCCGCGACCACTGGCCTGCCCGACCGTCGCCTGACCCGAAACCTCCGCCATCAGCGCAGGGTATGCGACGAATCGGAAACGGCGGCGGGAAACACGCCACCGTGCACGCGGCGGCCATGCGGCCGTGCCCAGGCTCACTATGCACCGAGTTGCATAGTACAAGTCGTCGCAGTTATCCTCGGCGCATGGCCCTCGAACACGCGTTGCTGGTATCGCTGACCGAGCGCGCCAGTTCGGGCTACGAACTGGCGCGCCGCTTCGACAAATCCATCGGCTTCTTCTGGAACGCCACCCACCAGCAGATCTACCGCGTCCTCAAGCGTATGGAACAGCATGGCTGGGTGAGCGCCGAGGCCGTGGCACAGGACGGGCGACCGGACAAGAAGGTGTACACGGTCAGCGACGCCGGGCGAGCCGAACTCACCCGCTGGATCGCCGAACCCCTCGACATCGGACCCATGCGCAACGAGCTGGGCGTGAAGCTGCGCGCCGCCTCACACGGCGACATCCCCACGCTCTGCACCGAGGTGACCCGCCTGCGCGATCAGCACGCCCAACGACTCGAGCTGTACCGCGCCTTCGAGAAGAAGGACTTCTCCGCACCGGATCGACTCTCCGGGACGGCCCTGCACCAGTACCTCGTCCTGCGCGGCGGCATCCGCGTCGAGGAGGGGTTCGTCGACTGGTGCGATGAAATCCTCGCCGCCCTGCGGCGGGACACGGACCCGCGAGGCGACACAGCCCCGTCGCCCGCGCCTTGAGAAAGGCAGTGCTCAGCGATGAGTCTCTATCCGCACCTCGTCGAACCGCTCGACCTCGGATTCACCACCCTGCGCAACCGGGTGGTGATGGGTTCCATGCACACCGGTCTGGAGGATCGCGCGTGGAACACCAACAAGCTCGCCGCCTACTTCGCCGAACGCGCCAAAGGCGGTGTGGGACTCATCATCACCGGCGGCTACGCCCCCAACCGCACCGGCTGGCTGCTGCCCTTCGGGGCGAAACTGACCAATAGGACCGAGGCGTACCGGCATCGCGCCATCACCAAGGCGGTACACGCCGAGGGCGGCAAGATCGCCCTGCAGATCCTGCACGCGGGCCGCTACTCGTATATGCCCGGCAGCGTGTCGGCCTCTTCGATCAAGGCCCCGATCAACCCCTTCCGCCCGCGCGCCCTGTCATCCAGGGGCGTCGAGCAGACCATCGACGATTACGCGCGCTGCGCCCAGCTGGCCAAGTTCGCGGGCTACGACGGCGTCGAGATCATGGGCGGCGAGGGCTATTTCATCAACCAGTTCCTGGTGCCGCGCACCAACAAACGCAAGGACAAGTGGGGCGGCAGCTCCGAGAACCGCCGCCGCATCGCCGCCGAGATCGTCGAGCGGGTGCGCGCGGCCACCGGACCGGATTTCATCATCGTATTCCGGCTATCCATGGCCGATTTCGTGGAGAACGGCCAGACCTGGGACGAGATTGCCGCTGTCGCACGGGATGTGGAGGCCGCCGGGGCCACCATCATCAATACCGACATCGGCTGGCACGAGGCGCGCGTGCCCACCATCGTCACCTCGGTGCCGCGCGCGGCGTTCGTGGAATGGACCGCGAAAGTCAAAGACATCGTGAGCATTCCGGTGTGCGCGTCGAACCGCATCAATATGCCCGAGACCGCCGAGGAGATCCTCACCCGCGGCGACGCCGACCTCATCTCGCTGGCCCGCCCGCTGCTGGCCGACCCGGACTGGGTGGTCAAGGCGCAGGAGGCGCGCACCGACGAGATCAACACCTGCATCGCCTGCAACCAGGCCTGCCTCGATCACGCCTTCCAGGCCAAACACGTGTCCTGCCTGCTGAACCCGCGTGCAGGTCACGAAACCGAACTGAAGCTGCTGCCCACCCGGCGCACCCGACGTTTCGCCGTGGTCGGGGCGGGCCCGGCCGGACTCTCCGCGGCGGTCAGCCTGGCCCAACGCGGTCACCACGTGGACCTGTACGAATCCGATGACAAGATCGGCGGCCAGTTCGACATCGCCCGGCGCATTCCGGGCAAGGAGGAGTTCAACGAGACCATCCGCTACTACACGCGGATGATCGAGGTCGCGGGCGTGCGCCTGCATCTGGAGACCCGCGCCACCGCCCAGCAGCTCATCGACGGGAACTACGACGAGGTCATTCTGGCCACCGGCGTGCGGCCCCGCATCCCGAAGATTCCGGGCATCGACCACCCGAAGGTGCTCACCTACGCCGAGCTGGTGCGCGACGGCAAGCCGGTCGGCAAGAAGGTGGCCGTGATCGGCGCGGGCGGCATCGGCTTCGACGTGAGCGAATTCCTCACCGTGGAAGGGCATCCCAGCCTCAAACTCGACGAGTGGAAAGAGGAGTGGGGCGTCACCGACGATGAGAACGTGCGCGGATTCGTCACCACCCCCAAGCCCTCCCCCGCCGCCCGGGACGTGGTGCTGCTGCAACGCAAGACCTCATCCTTCGGCAAGGGGCTCGGCAAGACCAGCGGCTGGGTGCACCGGGCGGCGGTGAAGGCCAAGGGCGTCGAGCAGATCGGCGGCGTGAATTACGAGCGCATCGACGACCGCGGCCTGCACATCAGCTTCGGCGAGAAGCGGGAACGGCCGCGGGTCATCGAATGCGACAACGTGATCCTCTGCGCCGGACAGGAATCCGTGCGGGAACTGGAGGAGCCGCTGCGGACGGCGGGCGTGCGGGTGCATCTCATCGGCGGTGCGGACCTGGCCGCCGAACTCGACGCCAAACGCGCCATCGACCAGGGCACCCGCCTGGCGGCGGCGCTGTAATGCCGCTGCTGACCCGCCTCGGCCTGCCCGGAGACGAGCGAGCCTGGGCGGCACTGGGATTCACCGTCACCGACGGCGCCGTGCGCATCGGCCAGGTGACGTGCACCTTCGGCGAACCCGCGTGGGGTTTCGACGCGGTGCACGCCGACCCGGCGCTGCTGGACGTCCCGGCCCTGCTGGATACGACGGACGCACCGCCCGCGGCACCGCATCCGAACGGCGTGACCCGCGTGGACCACATCGTCTACTGGGTCCCCGACCTGGACACGGCGGTCGAGGACCTGAACGCGGTCCTCGGCGTGCCCCCGCGCCGCCGCTTCCACCCGCGCGGCCCCGACGGCCCGGAAATGGCCTTCTACCGCGTCGGCGAAGCCTTCATCGAGGTCGTCACCTCCGGCCTGCCCCGAGCCCTGGTCGGCGTCGCCTTCATGGCCGACGACCTGGATGCCACGGTCGCGGCCGTGCGTGCCGCGGGCGGTCCCATCGGCGATCCCAAGCCCGCCGTCCAGGGCGGCCGCATCGCCAGCGTCTGGCGGGGACATGTCAACTGGGGCATTGCCTTCATGGAGAAGTAGACCGCAGACGCGACAACTGATCTCGCGAGGCGAGGGCAACTCGTCGGGTACGTCCAGCATGGTTTCGGCACTCACCGCCGGCACGCGCGCACGACTGGCGACGGCTGTCAACCGCGCGCTGCGAATTCGGGAGGCGGGTAAGCTCGCCAACCGTGAGTCTTCCCGCACCCACCGCTGACAACCGTGCCGTCATCACCGGAGCCTCGTCCGGTATCGGCACCGCCCTCGCCACCGAGCTCGCGTCGCGCGGCTACAACGTCATCCTCGTCGCCCGACGCGAGGATCTGCTGAACCAGCTGGCGCAGCGGCTGACCGAGAAGTACGGCGTGATCGCCGAGGTGCGGGCGGTGGACCTGTCCGATCGGGAGCAGCGGGCTCCGCTGGCCAAGGAGCTGTCCGGCCGCGATATCGCGATCCTGTGCAACAACGCCGGGGTGGCCACCTTCGGGGCGCTCGCCGACCTGGATCTGGACTACGAGCGCGACATCATGGAACTCAATGCCGTCGCCGTGCACGATCTGTCCCTGGCGGTGCTGCCGGGCATGCTGGCGCGGCGCGCCGGCGGCATCCTGATCACCGGTTCGGCGGCGGGCAATATGCCCATCCCGAACAATGCCACCTATGCCGCGAGCAAGGCGTTCACCAACACCTTCTCCGAATCGCTGCGCGGTGAGCTCAAGGACACCGGCGTCCACGTCACGCTGCTGGCCCCCGGCCCGGTGCGCACCGACAACCCGGATCAGGAGGATGTGGGCAACAAGATCCCGGACTTCGTCTGGGTCTCCGCCGCGCACGCCGCCAAGATCTCCATCGACGGCCTGGCCCGCAACCGGATGCGCATCGTCCCGGGCGTGCTCAGCAAGGGGATGAGCCTGGCGGGGCAGTTCGGCCCGCGTTCCATCACCTCGGTGGTCGCCGGCTCGGTGTACAAGAAGCTGGGCAGCTGACCGGCTGAGGGGTCAGGAATCCGTCAAGATCGGCCGGGAGGCCGTCAAAGCAGCGTTACCGTACGCGCCGGTCCCCCGGAACCGGCGTAGTCCTGACATCGGCCCCGCATACCGAACGGCGGGGACGACAGCTGGAGACACCGTGACGCTGCTCGACATGTTCCCCTCCCTGGGATCGACGATGGTGCCGCGACTGGCCCCGTCGGTCTGGCCGACCGACACCCACTACGACACGGACGGCCGCATCACCGTCGGCGGGGTGGCCCTCTCCGATATCGCCGACCAGTACGGCACCGCCACCTACGTGCTCGCCGAGGACGAGGTGCGCGCCCGCTGCCGCGCCTACCGCAAATACTTCCCGGACGCGGAGGTCATCTACGCGGGCAAGGCGCTGCTCACCCGGGCGGTAGCGGAATGGGTTACCTCCGAAGGGCTTTCGCTGGACGTCTGCTCGGCCGGAGAACTAGCCATAGCCCTGGCGGCCGGTGTCGACCCCAAGCGAATCATCCTGCACGGCAACGGGAAACCGTTCCACGAGATGCAGGCGGCGGTGCGCGCCGGTGTCGGTCGCATCGTGATCGACTCGCTCACCGAGATCCCGCTGCTGGCCGCGCTGGCCACCACACCGCAGCGGGTGCTGCTGCGCATCTCCCCCGATATCGACATCGACTCGCATCCGGCCGTGCGCACCGGCGTCGCCGATCAGAAGTTCGGCTTCCCGGTGGGCAGCGACCTGGCCGCCGAAGCGGTGGAACGCGTGCTGCGGCAACCGAATCTGCGCCTGGTCGGCTTCCACTGCCATCTCGGCTCGCAGATCCACGACACCTTCCCGTTCGGGGAGGCGGTCCGCCGCCTGGTCTCCGCCATGGCGCGGGTGCGCGACGACCACGACCACCTGCTCACCGAACTGGATCTGGGCGGCGGGCACGCGGTGGCCTACCGGTGCGGTGACGCCGAGATGAACCTGCCCGAACTCGCCGACATCGTCGAGGACGCCCTGGACGCCGCCTGCGCGCGCTACGGCTTCCCGCGCCCGGGGATCGCCGTCGAACCCGGCCGCGCCATCGTGGCGCGGGCCGGGATCACGCTGTACCGGGTGCTGTCCATCAAGCGGATCGACGACGGCCACACCTACGTGACGGTGGACGGCGGCATGAGCGACAACCCGCGCGTGGCGCTGTACGGCGCGCGCTACGACGCCGTGGTCGCCAACCGGCACACCGTCGGCCCGGAGATGACCGCCACCGTCGCGGGCCGCTACTGCGAAGCGGGCGACATCCTCGCCGCCGACGTGCGTCTGCCCGCCGACCTGCGGCCGGGTGAGGTGCTGGCGGTGCCGTGCACCGGCGCGTACCACCACAGCCTCGCCTCCACCTACAACGGCGTCGGCCGCCCGCCCATCGTGGCGATCAGCGGCGGCCGCTGCCGCGAACTGCTGCGCCGCGAGACGGTCGACGATCTGCTGCGCCGCGACGTGGGCTAGCGGCCGTCAGGCGCGATCCGTGGGCCGGCAGGGTGCGGTCACCGCTTCCTGGTGCCGAAGATGCTGCGGCCGATCTCGCGTCCGGCCACGGTGGCGGCGGAGCGCAGGAAGTTCTTGAAGGCCGCGTTGTTGACGATCTTCTCGGCCATGGACTCCTCCACCGGCTCGGCCCGGCGGGAGCGGGAGCGGGTGGGCGCGGGTTCGTCCTCGGCCCGCTCCGCCGCGGCGGCGACCTTCTCGGCGAGGATCTCGTAGGCCGAATCACGGTCGATGGTCTGGCCGTATTTGGCGTACAGGGTGCTCGACTGGGCGCGGGAGCGGATGCCGTCGTCGCCGATAGTGTCCATGAGCGAACGCGGCGGCTGCATGCGGGCCCAGGCCACCGGGGTGGGCGCGCCCTTCTCCGACAGCACGGTGACCACCGCCTCGCCGATACCCAGTGAGGTGAGCGCCTTCTCGAGGTCGTAGGTGGCGGTCTTCGGGTAGGTGCGCACGGTCTTGGACAGCGCCTTCTGGTCCTCCGGGGTGAAGGCGCGCAGCGCGTGCTGGATGCGTGCGCCCAGCTGCGAGAGCACCGAGTTCGGGATGTCGGTGGGCAACTGGGTGCAGAAGAACACGCCGACGCCCTTGGAGCGGATGAGCTTCACCGTCTGCTCCACCTGGTCCAGGAACGCCTTGGACGCGTCGTTGAACAGCAGATGCGCCTCGTCGAAGATGAACACCAGCTTCGGCTTGTCCATATCGCCGATCTCCGGCAGCGTCTGGAACAGATCGGCCAGCACCCACATGAGGAAGGTCGAGAACAGCTGCGGCCGCGCGGCCTGCGAACCCAGTTCGAACAGCGTGATCACGCCCTGACCGCCCGCGGTGCGCAGCAGATCCGACGGATCCAGTTCGGGTTCGCCGAAGAAGGTGTCGCCGCCCTCGGCCTCCAGGTTCACCAAGGCGCGCAGGATCACGCCCGCCGTGGCAGCGGAGACACCGCCGATACCCTTGAGATCCTCCTTGCCCTCCGGGCTGGTGAGGAACTGGATCACCGACCGCAGATCCTTCAGATCCAGCAGCGGGAAGCCGTTCTTGTCCGACCAGTGGAAGATCAGGCCCAGGGTGGATTCCTGGGTTTCGTTGAGTCCCAGCACCTTCGACAGCAGAATCGGCCCGAACGAGGTGATGGTGGCGCGAATGGGCACCCCGATGCCACCGGTGCCCAGCGAGACGAACTCGCACGGATACCCGGTCGGCTGCCAGTCCGGATCGCCGGTCTCCTCGGCCCGCCGCAGAATCTTGTCATTGGACTGTCCCGGCTGCGCGAGCCCGGACAGGTCTCCCTTGATATCGGCGAGCACCACCGGCACCCCCGCCGCCGACAACTGCTCGGCGATGCCCTGAATGGTCTTGGTCTTACCGGTCCCGGTGGCCCCCGCGACCAATCCGTGGCGGTTCATGGTCTTCATCGGAATGCGCACGCGCGCGGAGGGATTCACCTCGCCGTCCACGATGACGGTGCCCAGCTCGAGGGCGAGCCCCTCGAAGGCGTAACCGGCCGCGATGGCCTCGGCCGCCGGCGCGGCGGACCCGGCCGAATTCGGCGCGGCGGAGCCGGACTTGCCGCCGACGGCCCCATCGCCGCCCGCCCCGGGTCCGGCCGATGTGCCGTCGCCCGCGCCGGCGGCGTCAGACGCCGCAGCCGCCTCGACGGACGATCCCGCCGCGTCCTGTACCGCCGCGTCCGGTACCGCCGCGTCATTCACGGCCGCGGCTTCCTTCCGCGCGGCTTTCCTCTCCGCGGTTTCCTTCTCCGCCACTTCCTGTTCGGCCGCTTCCCGCTCGGCGGCCTCGGCCGCGGCGGCCGCCTCCGCCGCGACGCGCGCCGCTTCCTCCGCGGCCTTACGGGCCGCCGCTGCCTTTTCCTGCGGGGTGGTCATCGCGCCGTCCTCCGTTGATCTGCCACTGCCTGCTCTGCCGAACGCACCGCCGAACAACAAACCGACCGCCTGATAACGCGCGGATCTGCTGGCAACGATAACGCGCGGTCGGTCCGCCAACCCGCCCCGACGCGGCCGAAAGACCGGCACCACCGCGACGGCCAGCCGCCGGGGCCGCCGCACCGGGCCCTCCGACACGCCAACTCGGCCATGCGCCGCGCCTCCAGCGCGCCCGCCCGGCACTCCACCGCGCCCCCGACACACCCCGCCCGGCACTCCACCGCGCCCCCGACACACCCCGCCCGGTACTCCACCGCACACCCCGGCGCGCCCGCGCGGTACGGTCCCACGCTGTCGCGCCGGATCGATGGCGACCCGCATCATCCGACGCCACGCCGAACACGCTGGGGCAACGCCATCCGGGTGCGCCCGGCGGACCAGGACCGAACGGCTACTGTGTCTCCGGTGAGCGACAAGTACCTGGTGTGGATCGACTGCGAGATGACGGGCCTACGGCTCGACAGCGACAAGCTGATCGAGGTGGCCGCGCTCGTGACCGACAGTGACCTCAATATCCTCGGCGACGGCGTGGACATCGTGATCCACGCCGACGATGCCGCGCTGGCCGCCATGCCGCCGGTGGTGACCGATATGCACGCCCGCTCCGGGCTGACCGAGGAGGTCCGCCGCTCCACCGTCACCGTCGCCGAGGCCGAACAGCAGATCCTCGACTACATCAAGCAGTACGTGCCCACCCCGCGCACCGTGCCGCTGGCGGGCAATTCCATCGCCACCGACCGCGGCTTCATCGCCCGCGACATGCCCACCCTGGACGCGCACCTGCACTACCGCATGATCGATGTCAGCTCCATCAAGGAACTGGCCCGCCGCTGGTACCCCCGCATCTACTTCGGCCAGCCGGAGAAGGGCCTCGCCCACCGCGCCCTGGCCGATATCCGCGAATCCATTCGCGAGCTCGAGTACTACCGCCGCACCGCGTTCGTCCCCGCCCCCGGCCCCTCCACCGCGGAGATCGCCGCCGTGGCCGCCGACTTGACCGGCACCGAATCCCACCCCGGAAACACCCCCTCATCAGCCGATTAGGAACTCGACGCCGGTTCGCGCTACGATCTACCGCGCCGGAAGTTACCGGCGATGGTGACCGTAGTTCAGTTGGTAGAGCACCAGGTTGTGATCCTGGCTGTCGCGGGTTCGAGTCCCGTCGGTCACCCCGAGCGGAAGCCCGGTCCATCGCGGACCGGGCTTCTCGCATATCCGGCCCGAATGTGTTTCCGGCCGCAGTGCGCCATCGGGGTTTTCGCCCACCATGATCGTGGGAATCCCCAGGGGACGGGAAATCCATGAGGACGGATGCGAAAGATGTTCGGTAGGAATGCTGTTGCCACCACCGTCCTGGCAGTCGCGCCGCTGTTCGGCGCCGCCGGGACCGCGGTATCCCCCGCGTCTCCCACCACGGCGGAACCGGAGTCTCCGGCCGAGGTCGACGTCAAGGGCATGCTGCGCGATCACCGCGGGCGCGTCGGCGAGCAGGCGCGCGTCTACGGTCTCGTGTACTCCGACGCGGCGGTATGGACGCTGGCCTTCGTGTCCGGCGCACCGGAGGAGTACTACACCATCAACGGATCCCGCGCACAGGTGGTGGGCACGGGCGGCGACGCCGTCCGACAGGGGGACGTCTTCACCGGCACCATCACCCTGACCGGCAAGGACAATCTCGGCGATCCGGTGGTCCGGCTCGACGACGTGACGATCATCGGGCACCGCTGGGAATGACCACCTCCGGCGTTCGGGGCACACCGGAAACGCTGTGCCACAATGCGGCATGACCATCAAGATCGACGCATTGGACTCCGCGCTGCTGGCGGAGCTGGCGTCCGACCCGCGTGCGCCGATTCTCGAACTGGCGCAGCGGCTGGGCATCGCGCGCAATACCGTGCAGGCGCGGATGAAGCGGCTGGAGGCCGCGGGCGTCGTGGTCGGTTACCCGCCCAGTATCGACCTGCAGGCCATCGGCTTCGCGGTACACGCACTGCTGGGCATCGAACTCGATCAGAACAAGATGGATGCGATCGTGGCGGCGCTGCGGGAGTTCCCGCACGTCTTGGAGGTGCACGCGACCACCGGCCGGTCGGATCTGCTGGTGCGCATCGCCGCGGAGACGCAGCAGGATCTGCTGGAGATCATCCAGCGGGTGCACGCGATTCCCGGCGTGAAGCACACCGAGACCATGCTCGCGCTGGCGACGCCGATCCCCTACCGGGCCCTGCCGCTCGTGGAGTACCTGACCGGTCGACAGTAATGTGACCGGCGACACCCGCACTCGAGCAAAATGACGCGCGGCCCCGAGTGCCCTAGATCACTTTTGAGCAATCTGATCAACGTTTTGCCCGACTGTTGACACAGATCACACCTTCACGGCAGATTTCGCTGCACCGATCGCTAGTCCCTTCGTTCGCAGCTCACGATCTGGGTTGTGGAAAGTGTGGTGAAGAGTTCATGACCAGCGTTGCCTGCCCGTCCTCGCTACCGCAGGCCGAGCCGACCGCGCCGTACGACCTCGCCGACCGGTATCGCTCCGGGGCCGGACCGGTCCTGCTCACCGGTGTCCAGGCCATCGCCCGGCTGCTGGTCGAACAGCATGTGCGTGATATCCGCGCGGGCCGTCGGGTGGCGACCTTCGTCTCCGGCTATCAGGGCAGCCCGCTGGGCGGCGTGGACAAGATGCTGCTCGGCATGCCGAACGTGCTGGCCGAACACGACATCACCTTCGTGCCGGGCCTGAACGAGGAACTCGCGGCCACCTCGGTGTGGGGCAGCCAGGCCGATCTGCCCGCGGGAACGCCGACCCACGACGGCGTGGTCGGCGTCTGGTACGGCAAGGGGCCCGGTGTGGACCGCGCCACCGACGCGCTGCGGCACGCCAATATGTACGGCGTCAATCCGCGCGGCGGGGTGCTGCTGCTGGTCGGCGACGATCCGGCCTCGAAATCGTCCACGGTGCCCGCGGTGAGCGAACGTTCGCTGGCGGCCATGGGGATTCCGGTGCTGTTCCCGCGCAACGCGGAGGAGATCATCACCATGGGCATGCAGGGCGTGGCGCTCTCGCGCGCCTCGGGCTGCGTGGTGGCCATGAAGATCGTCGCCGATGTGGCGGACGGCGCGTGGACCGTCGATGCCTCGGTCGCGGACCGGCCGTTGACGGTGCCCGAGATCACCTGGGAGGGGCGGCCTTTCGTCTACCGGCAGCGGCCCATGGCGGCGCCGACCGACAGTGTGCTGGCCGAGGCCGACCTGTACGGTCCGCGCTGGGAGCTGGTGCGCACCTTCGGCGCGGTCAACGACCTCGATGTCATCGAGGTGAACCCCACCGACGCCAAGGTCGGAATCGCCGCCACCGGAACCACTTTCGATGCCGTGCGGCAGGCGCTGCTCGATCTCGGCGTCGACGACGCGGCCCTGCACCACGCGGGCATCCGGCTGCTGCGCATCGGCATGCCCTATCCCCTCGGCGCGACGCGGATCACCGAGTTCGCCCGCGGTCTCGACCAGCTCATCGTGGTCGAGGACAAGACCGCCTTCATCGAAACCCAGATCCGCGAAATCCTCTACGACACAACCGATGCCCCGCGTGTGCTCGGCAAGCACGACGAGCGCGGGGCGCTGCTCATGCCCTTCGACGGCGAACTCACCCCGGGTCGCCTGCTCGGCCCACTGCGCCGGGTGCTGCGCGACCACGTGGAGTTGAAGAAGGCCGCGCCGCCGCCGCTGTCGCTGGAGGTGCTGTCCGCCAAGCGCACCCCGTACTTCTGCTCCGGCTGCCCGCACAATCGCTCCACCGCCCTGCCCGAGGGCTCCATCGGCGGCGGCGGCATCGGCTGCCACACCCTGGTGACCATGTCCGGCCGCGACGACAGCGCGGTGACCGGGCTGACCCAGATGGGCGGCGAGGGCAGCCAGTGGATCGGGCAGGCCCCCTTCACCGATGTGCCGCACCTGTTCCAGAACATCGGCGACGGCACCTTCTTCCACTCCGGGCAGCTCGCCGTGCAGGCGTGTGTGGCCGCGGGCGTGAACATCACCTACAAGCTGCTGTGGAACGAAGTCGTCGCCATGACCGGCGCACAGGACGTCGAGGGCGGGCTCACCGTCGCGCAGCTCACCCACAAACTCGCCGTCGAGGGCGTCAAGCAGATCATCATCTGCGCCGACGAACCCAAGCGGCACAACCGGAAAGCCCTCGCCAAGGGCACCCTGCTGTGGCATCGCGACCGGCTCGACGAGGCCCAGCGGATGCTGCGCGAGATCAAGGGCGTCACCGTGCTGATCTACGACCAGCACTGCGCCGCCGACGCCCGCCGCCAGCGCAAACGCGGCAAGCTGCCCGTGCGCAACACCCGCGTGGTCATCAACGAGGCCGTGTGCGAGGGCTGCGGCGACTGCGGGGTCAAGTCGAACTGCCTGTCGGTGCAGCCGGTGGAGACCGAATTCGGCCGCAAGACCCGTATCGACCAGACCTCCTGCAATACCGACTACAGCTGCCTGGACGGCGACTGCCCGTCGTTCGTCACCGTCGAGCTGACGCCGGAGGACAAGCAGAACCGCAAGCGGGACAAGCAGCTCGAACCCCCGACGGCGCCCGATCCGGGGCTGGGCGCGCCACGGCGCACCCAGAATGTGCTCATCGCCGGTATCGGCGGCACCGGCATCGTCACGGTCAACCAGGTGCTGGCCACCGCCGCGCTGCGCGCCGGATACGAGGTGGAAAGCCTCGACCAGATCGGGCTGAGCCAGAAGGCCGGACCGGTCATCTCCCATCTGCGGTTCTCCGCAACGGAATTGGAGCCATCCAACCGACTCACTCCGGGCAGCGCGGACTGCGTCGTGGCCATCGACCTGCTCACCGCCGCCGACCCCAAGAACCTCCAGTACGGCGATCCGGCGACCACCGTGGCGGTCGCCTCCACCAGCCAGACCCCCACCGGTGACATGGTGTACGACAAGTCGGTCGGCTACCCGGCCACCGACTCGCTGCTGGAACGCCTGGCGTCGGTGTCGAATTCACTGCGGCAGTTCGACCACCTGGCGGCGGCACAGCAGCTGTTCGGCAATACCGCCGCGGCCAACTTCCTGATGGTCGGCGCGGCCTTCCAGACCGGCGGTCTGCGCCTGCCCGCCGCCGCCATCGAGGAGGCCATCGGCATCAACGGTGTCGCGGTGGCCGCCAATATCGCCGCCTTCCGGTGGGGGCGGGTCGCGGTCGCCGATCCGGCCGCCTTCCAGGCCGCGGTCGAGCCCGCCCGGAAGCGCCGCGAGCGACCCGCCGTACCCGCGAACCTGTTGGCCGACACCACCTTCGACGGCGAGGTGCGCCGACTGGTGGAACTGCGCGCCGCCGAACTGGTGGGCTACCAGAACGCCAAGGTGGCCCGGAACTACGTCGAGACGGTGCAGTTCGTGTGGGACGCCGAGCGCACCGTCACCGAGCGCACCGACTTCAGCGCGGCCGTGGCGCGCGGACTGCACAAGTTCACCGCCTACAAGGACGAGTACGAGGTCGCCCGGCTACTGGTGGATCCGGACTTCCTCGCCGACGTCCGGGCGCAGGTGCCCGGCGGCGCGAACCTCACCTACAAGCTGCATCCGCCGGTGCTGCGCGCCCTCGGCCGCAAGAAGAAGATCGGTCTCGGCCCGAAATCGCATGTGGCGCTGAAGGTGCTCGCCAAGGGCAAGGCGCTGCGCGGCACCAGGCTGGACCCGTTCGGCTACGCCCACGTGCGCAAGGTGGAGCGGGAACTGCTGTCCCACTACACCGCCATGGTGCGCCGCCTCGCCGTCGAGCTGAGCACCGACACCTACGACACCGCCGCCGAGGCCGCCGCCCTGCCCGATGTGGTGCGCGGCTACGAGGACATCAAGCTCGGCAACGTCGAGCGCTACCGCTCCGCACTGCGCGAACTCGGCATCGAGTTCTGAACCGACGCTGACACCGTCACACCCGCACGTCATACCGCCGTGCCTGCCTGCGACCACATCCCTTGTGCCCGACAGTTATTCGTGACGCACGGGCACCCGCCGCGAACCCGCGGCACCCGACACCGCCACACCCCGGCGGTAACCACCGCCGCCGCACCCCGGCGGCAGCCAGAAAGGAACCATTGTGACCGCGATGCACACCGACGCAGGGGTTTTCGCCCGCTCCCACGAAGTGAGCGCCCGAAGCCACGAACAGGTCGTGTTCTGCGAGGACGACCGGACCGGACTGAAGGCGATCATCGCCATCCACTCGACGGCGCTCGGGCCCGCACTCGGCGGCACCCGCTACTACCCCTACGCCAGCGAGGCGGCGGCACTCGAGGATGTGCTGCGGCTGTCCTGGGGCATGACCTACAAGGCGGCGGCAGCGGGCGTGAATCTGGGCGGCGGCAAGGCCGTCATCATCGGCGATCCGGCTGTGCACAAGACCGAGGCGCTGCTGGCCGCCTACGCGCGGTTCGTGGAAACCCTCGGCGGCCGCTACATCACGGCCGGTGACGTCGGCACCAACACCGACGATCTCGACATCATCGGCAAGCACACCGGCCACGTGACCGGCCGCAGCAAGGCCGCGGGCGGTTCCGGCGACAGTGCCCGGCTCACCGCCCTGGGCGTCTTCCACTCCATGCGCGCCGGTGCCGAATCCGTCTGGGGCCAACCCACTCTCGCGGGCCGCACAGTGGGGGTCGAGGGCGTCGGCAAGGTCGGCCGCGAACTCATCGCCCTGCTGCTCGAAGACGGTGCGGAGGTCTGCGTCACCGATGTGAACGAGGCAGCGCTACAGCAGGTTTCGCAGGCGCACCCGGCGGTGCGGCTGCTGAGTTCGGTGGCCACCGCGCCCGTGGACGTGTACGCGCCCTGCGCGCTGGGCGGCACGCTCACCGCCGCGAGCGTGGCCGACATCGAGGCCAAGCTGGTCTGCGGCGCGGCCAACAACCAGCTGGCGACACCCGCGGTGGAGGACGCGCTCGGCGAGCGCGGCATCACCTGGGTTCCCGACTTCGTGGCCAACGCGGGCGGACTCATCCAGGTGGAGGGTGAACTGCGCCGGGCCGACGCGGCCGCCGTCGAAGCCGATGTGACCCGCATCTTCGACCGCTGCCGCGACATTCTCGCCGCGGCGCGGACCGAGGGCATCGGTTCCGGCGCCGCCGCCAACCGATTCGCCGAGCGGCGACTCGACGCCATCCCGCGCGCGATCTGACAGCGCCGCGGGGAGTTTCAGAGAGGAGACAACAGTGGCGATCGCGAGCGGATTACTCCGCACCAAATCCGTCGAACAGTCGATTCGGGATACCGATGATCCGGATGCCAAGCTACGCAAGGACCTGACGGCCCGCGACCTCACCATCTTCGGTGTGGCGGTGGTCATCGGCGCGGGCATCTTCACCCTCACCGCCCGCACCGCGGGACACGTCGCGGGACCGTCGGTTTCGCTGGCCTTCGTCTTCGCGGCCATCGCCTGCGGGCTCACGGCGCTGTGCTATGCCGAGTTCGCCTCCACGGTGCCGGTGGCGGGCAGTGCGTACACCTACGCCTACGCCACCTTCGGTGAGCTCATCGCGTGGATCATCGGCTGGGATCTGATCCTGGAGTTCGCGCTCGCGGTCTCGGTGGTGGCCAAGGGGTGGTCGCAGTACCTGGGCGCGGTGCTCGGTACCGACGCGCCCATCCTCACCATCGGTTCGATCCACTTCGACTGGGGCGCGGTCACCATCATCGCCGCCGTCGGCGTGCTGCTGGCCACCGGCACCAAACTGTCCTCACGGGTGTCGGCCATCGCGGTGGCCATCAAGCTCGGGGTGATCGCGCTGGTGCTGGTGGTCGGCGCGACCTATTTCAAGGCGTCGAACCTGTCGCCCTACATTCCGCCCGCGCAGGAGTCGGAGAAGGCCGAGGGGCTGCGGCAGTCGCTGTTCGCCTTCCTGACCGGTTCCGGCGGCACCAGTTTCGGCTGGTTCGGGCTGCTGTCTGCGGCCAGCCTGGTGTTCTTCGCCTTCGTCGGCTTCGACGTGGTCGCCACCACCGCCGAGGAGACCCGCAACCCGCAGCGCGATATGCCGCGCGGCCTGTTCGGTTCGCTCGCCATTGTGACCGTGCTCTACGTGGCCGTCTCGCTGGTGCTCACCGGTATGGTGTCCTACACCCAGCTCCAGGGCGAGAACGCCACCCTGGCAACGGCTTTCGCCATCCACGGCGCGACGTGGGTGAAGAACATCATCGCCATCGGCGCGCTGGCGGGCCTGTCCACCGTGGTCATGGTCATGTTCCTGGGCCAGACCCGGGTGCTGTTCGCCATGGCGCGCGACGGGCTGCTCCCCCGCGGTCTCGCGCACACCGGCTCGAAGGGCACCCCCGTCCGGCTCACCGTCATCGTCGGCGTGGTCTGCGCGCTGCTCGCGGGATTCGTGGATTTCGGCACGCTCGAGGAAATGGTGAACATCGGCACGCTGGTCGCCTTCGTCATGGTCTCCATCGGGGTGCCCATCCTGCGCCGCACCCGACCGGACCTGCCGCGCGGCTTCCGCGTCCCGTTCGTCCCGGTGCTGCCCATCGTGGCGGCGCTGGCCTGCCTGTGGCTGATGGTCAACCTGTCCATCGAGACCTGGCTGCGCTTCGTGGTCTGGATGGTGCTGGGCACCGTCATCTACTTCAGCTACAGCCGCCACCACTCGGTGCTGGGACGCACGCGCGATCTCGACGACCCCGTCGTCACACCGGTGCGGTAGCCACCCGCCGATCGCGGAAACCCCGGCCCGATCATGAGGGGGGCCGGGGTTTCACTGTCTCAGCGCTGGAATCGCGCGACGAAGGGCGTATCCACGCCCACCGCCTCGCCGAATTTCAGGGGCCCGCCCGGAACGCCGAGCGGTTCTTCGCGTCCCGGCAGGGTCTCGCTGAAGAAGCGCGCGTTCTCGGTGACGAACTCCTCCTGCCCCGCCGGCACATCGTCCTCGTAGTAGATGGCCTCCACCGGGCAGGCGGGTTCGCAGGCCGAGCAGTCCACGCATTCGTCGGGCTGGATGTAGGCCATGCGGTCGCCGACGTAGATGCAGTTGACGGGGCATTCTTCGACGCAGGCGCGGTCCAGGACGTCGACGCAGTCCGCGCCGATGACATAGGTCATGGTGTCTCCATAGGTGCTGAGGCGGCCCGGGAAATGTCGCCCCTCGAGCCTGCGTCCGGCACGTGCATTCCGGTAGCCACCGAATCGGGAGCACCCCATAATCAATGCTTATGAGTCTGCCGCCGGGAATGCCCGACCTCGAGGTGCTGGACCTGCTTGCCTCGGTCGGCGAACTGGGCAGCCTGGGCGCGGCGGCCCGACGACACGGAATCACCCAGCCCGCCGCGAGCATGCGCATCTCGGCGCTGGAACGACGGCTGCGGCTGCGGCTGCTCGATCGCGGCCCCACCGGCTCCGCACTCACCGAGCCGGGGCGGACGGTGGTGGACTACGCGCGGCCGATCTTGGCGGCGGCGCACACCTTCGCCGAGGGCGTCGCCGCCCTGCGCGCCGCCGACCGGCCGAGGTTGCGCATCGCGGCGTCGAAAACCATTGCCGACCATCGGATGTCGCACTGGCTCACGGCCCTGCGGGAGGCGCGGCCGGAGGTGGCGGTGGCCCTGGAGGTGGGCAATTCGCGGCAGGTGGAGGCGTGGGTGCGCGACGGGCAGGCCGATCTCGGCTTCGTCGAGGGCCCCCATCCCCCGGCCGAACTCGGCAGCCACGTGCTGGGGGCCGACGATCTGGTCGTGGTGGTCGGCAGTGCGCATCCGTGGGCCCGGCGGCGGACGCCGGTGACGGCCGGGGAGCTGGCGCGCACCGCCCTGCTGTGGCGCGAACCGGGCTCCGGCACCCGCGACACTCTCTGGGAGATTCTCGGCGCACAGACCGAACCGGCGCAGCCCGCCGCCGAACTCGGCTCCGCGGCGGCCATCCTCGCCACCGCCCGCACCGGTATGGCACCGGCGGTGCTGAGCCGCCTCATCGCCGACGCCGACCTGCGCAGCGGGGCACTGGTCGAGATCCCGCTCACCGACGCGGTGCTGACCCGCAAGTTCCGCGCCATCTGGCGCAAGCAGTCCCCGCCCGCGGATCCGGCAGATGTGCTGATCCGCTGCGCTGAGCGGTTCGAGCGGCGGCACACATCGGGCTAGCCCGCTGTTCACGGGGTCCCGACGAATAAACTGTGGTTGAAACAACATCACTTCGAATTTGTGGCGCGGCCCACTCGATCTTCGTAGACTTCATCCGAACACGGGGGAGGTCGGGGCCCCCGAACCAGCTCGATCAGAAAGACCGCACTTGTGAATCGTTGCGCCGTAACCACATTCCTGGCGACCGCCGCCATCCTCACCGCCGCACCGGCCACCGCCTCCGCCGTTCCCCTGGAACCGTTCGTCCCGGCCACCGACGTGGCCGACGATCCGATGGAATCCGAGGTCACCGGCTCCGGCTCGGTGCAGAGCAGCGGTTCCACCGGCGGGCTGGTCACCAGCGGCTCCACCGGCACCGGATCGTTCGGCCTGCCGAATCTCGACAAGCTGCTGTTCGGACCGTTCGACACCATGTGCGCGGTGACCGGCAGCGCCTTCGCGCTGGCGGGCAAGGCGGGGCTGGGCTGCGACCTCATCAAGGACAACAAGCCACCACAGACCATCGCCACCGCCGCCGCCATCATCTGAGCGCGGCCGCTTTCTGACAGAGCGCACGCGAAAGGGGCTCCAGCCGTCGAGCTGGAGCCCCTTTCGCTGGAATCAGCGGTTGTCGTCCGCGTTTCCGGCCTTCCAGGTTTCCCACGGGATATTCCAGTCACCCAGGCCGTCGACGCCGGAGAGCGTGCCGCCCACGGTGTTCTTGATGATGGTGATGTCGCCGCGCTTGGCGTTCTCGTACACCCAGCGCGCGTTGGCGGGGCTCAGATTCAGGCAGCCGTGGCTGGTGTTGTACGAACCCTGCGCGCCCACCGACCACGGGGCCGAGTGGAAGAAGATGCCGGAGTAGGAGATTCGCGTCGCGTAGTCCACCGGGGTCTTGTAGCCGTCGGGCGAGTCCACCGCCACGCCGTAGGTCGAGGAGTCCATGATGATCTTCTCGTGCCGGTCGGCCACGATGTAGATGCCGTTGTCGGTGGGTGTGCTGTTCTTGCCCATCGAGGTCGGCATGGTGCGGATCACCTCGCCGTTCTTCTCCACCGTCACCTGCTTGGTGTTGTCGTCGGCGGTGAAGATCACGGCGTCGCCGATGGTGAAGGTGGACGTGATGTCCGCGTCACCGACCAGTCCGTTGCCCAGATCCTTGCCGTACACGTCGACCTCGATGTCGACCTTGGTGCCCGGAGCCCAGAAGTGCTCGGGCCGCCAACGCACCTCGCGGTTGTTCACCCAGTAGAAGGCGCCTTCCACCGCGGGCGTGGTGGTGATTTTGATCGCGTTCTGCGCGGCCTTGCGGTCCGGGATGTTCTCGTCGAACTGGATCGCGATCGGCTGCCCGATACCGACCACCTCGTTCTCCCCCGGGATCAGGTACGGGTGGGTGCGGTTGTTCGGCGAGATCGTGGTGAAGCTCATGCTGGTGGTGTTCGCGCCGCCGAGCCCGATGGCGTCCACGCTCAGCCGATAGGTGCGCCCGAAGCCGAGCGGCTCGGTCAGCTTCCACGACTGCCCGTCGGCGGCCAGTTCACCGCTGACCTCCCGCCCCTCCGGATTGAGCAGGCTCACCTTGTTGATCTTGCCGTCCTCGACCTTCAGCACCAGCGGATCACCCGGTGACACCCCGATCTGCCCGTCCTTGACCGGCGCGACGAGCTTCGGCTTGATCAGCTCGCTGATCGGATTCGAGTCGATGGCGACCGCGGACGAATCCGTCCCCGACCCGGATGAACATGCCCCCAGCGCCAGCACTAGCGCCGACAGCACAGCCACTGCGCCCAGCAGCTTCCGCGATCGGCGTCGGCCCTGACCATTCCTCATATTCACAACCCCACTTCACGTCTCGGTGCGTGCGCGGGGTCCGCTGCCTACCCCGACTACGCCTGCTCGACCCACCACGCCTGCGGGGAGCGGTCGAGACACGATCATTCTGCCAGGCCCCAGGGACACAGACACACGACCACAACCACCCTCCGCAGGGCTCGCCCCGTTCATCCGTTCCCAACCCCATTCCGTTAACACGGATGATCACATCCGTCCACCGCAACAGAAACCCCAGCTAGACCCCGCGATTTCACTTTCAGAGCCACAGCCTGTTAAGGTTTCTTCCGCACCGAAGAGCTCCCGAAACGCCGGCGAGCACACGGCACGCGCCATTAGCTCAATTGGCAGAGCAGCTGACTCTTAATCAGCGGGTTCGGGGTTCGAGTCCCTGATGGCGCACAGAAAACAGCCCCTGACCTGGCAGTGCCGGTCAGGGGCTGTGGTCGTTTCTTCAGGCGAATCGGACCGTTCCCAAAAATATCCCAAAAATTCGCGCGCCCACCGCGTTCGTCACCCGGTTCCGCCGAAACCCCGCTCCAGCACAGCCGACGAGTCCGGCGCTTGCTCGGGTGAGGCGATGTAGTGCCGCTCGGTGATCCCCTCGCGGGAGTGCCCCAACTGCTTGGCGGCCGTCTTCGCATCGGATGCCTCCGCGATCAGGGTCGCGACGGTCTTCCGGAACGTGTACTGCGTGACATCCTTGTACAGCGTGCCCCGCGCCGCCCGCCATGTCCGGTTGAAGTTGTGCGGATCGCGCAGCACCCCGCCTCGACCGGGAAACACCAGCGGCACCTTGTCTTCCACCTCGACGGCGCTGCCAGCCACTTCGCGCAGCGCCTTCACCGCACACATCCGGCCGTACTCCGGATCGTCGCGCAGCCGTTTCAACATGCGCGTCGTGAACTCCGGCAGCGCGACGATCCGCTGCCCGGCATCGGTTTTGGCCCACTCCTGGCGGAACAGCCCCTTCCCGGCGAGCCTGACGACCGTCGCCGATATCGTGAACGTCGCCGGGACAGCATCGAGGTCGAACTGATCCCACGATGCCGCCAGCGCTTCGCCCGGCCGCACGCCCGAGCCGAGAATCAGATCGGCGACATCGAGCACGAGCGGATCCCGCTTCGGCCCATGCGAATACGCGGGGGTTCCAGGAATATCCTTCCCGGCCAACCACTCCCGCAGCTGCACGCGCAAGCCGTCCAGACGGTCCCGTTCGATAGTACGCGGCGTGGTCTTGCGCCTGCGCAGACGAGCGGTATCGCGAACCGGGTTCTCCGCGAGCGCGCCATAGCGGACAGCGACGCCCATGACGCCGGTCAGGATGACCTTGTGCAGCCGCGCCTTCGACTTCAATCCGGCCGCGACGAGAGACTGAATATGCTCGTCGAGCCGACCGGTATCGGCCTCCCAGACCCGGAGACTGCCGAGGGCGGGACGCAGCTTGACCGCATCCTTCTTGGCTCGCTTGTCGGCGCTCGCATCGATCTCTCCCTTGTACCTGTCGTAGGACTGCTGGCCGACGCCTTCGTCTCGTTGCATCTCGTCGAGCCACAGATCCATCAGTACCGTCAGGCGAGTATCCCGGCTGATCTTGCCGCGCGTGCGACCGGCGTACCTCTGCTGGCGAGCCGTGAGCTTCTTCCGCAACGCCGTCTTGGCCTTGCTCTCCGTCGGCCCGTACGACTCCACCAGACGGCCCTTGCCGTCGTAATCACGGAACGTGGCCCACGCCCTCCACCTCCCGTCCTTCTGTTCTTTGGCTCCGATCTCGCCGTAGCCACCGAGTTCGGTTGCTGGTCTTGGCATTGCGGCTCGCCCTCCCTGCAGGGGTTGTTCATGCCGTGTCCGGTTGCTCCTCGGTGTGCACCAGGTGCGCCTCGAGGTAGGCGTCCAGATCGCCGAGCCGATACATGCACGAGGTGCCCGAGGGCTTCGAGTAGCGCGGGCCGTGCCCCTTGGCAGCCCAGTTCGCGAGGGTGCGGGGGTGAACACCGAGATACTCACCCGCTTCCTCTCGGGTGAGCCACCGCTTGCCGGGAAGGTCGTCTCCCGTGCCGTACTCGTCGGCCACGCGTTTCACGGCCGCATTCCCGTCAGATCGGCCCAGTCGAATCCGGACACGGGACGATCAACCCTCCCTGCGATCGGAATCTTCAAGTCGCCCGTCACCGGATCGACTTCGCTCGGCCGACCGTCACCTGGCACCGGACGGCGTGCATGTCGAATGCGTGACACGGAATCCGCACCGGGTACGCACCACACAGGGCCCCGTACGCGGTGGCGTACGGGACCCGGTCCCAGCGATCGCTGGGGCGGCAAACCGTTGCCGCCGGAACGTCGCCGGCCATTCGCGAATCCCACGCGTCGGCCGAGGCGCTGGGACGCTTCGTATCAGCAGGGAGCGACTTGCGTGGATGCTGGCGCGGGAGCGCGATGGTGCCCATGAGCGTCCGCCCTTCGGATCGGTACGGAATGCGTGCATCAATGCACTGGCCGGACGCCTACCGGAAATCGCCCCAACGGTTCGAAGCGGTTGACTCACACCCCAGGTGCCTGGCTGTGCGCGGCAAGCCCCCGCATGCGGCGGTGAGCGATCTCGGTGAAGCTGACGGGAGGGGTCTTCGACGCGCAGCGGGCAGTGGACCGCGCTGGTCCCGTGTGGGAGTTATGGCGCGCCGGGACTGTGTTCTGTCGCCCGAAGGGGTAGGACGCCGTCGAATATGGGCTGGTCACCGCTGGTAGCGTGTACCAGTGCTCTCCAGCCACGCTAACCCAGATACCCGCGATGCGGCCAGCGAAGCGTCGTGGATCGCCCGCACCGCCGACGCCGTGATCGAGCACGCGAAGCAGGTCGGCGCGACGAAGCTGGTATGCGCCTCGGGCATCAGCCCGTCCGGCGATATCCACCTCGGCAATCTGCGGGAAGCGATGACCGCCCATTTGGTGGCCGAAGAACTCCTCGCCCGCGGTCTGGACGCGATCCACCACCACTCCTGGGACGACTACGACCGGTTCCGGAAGGTACCGGCGGGGGTACCGAAGCAGTGGTCCGAGCATGTCGGCAAGCCGCTCGCCGCCGTCCCCGACCCGGCGGGCGAGTTCGAGTCGTACGCGACCCGGCATATGACGCGGTTCACCGACGCCTTGGCACGTCTCGGGGTTCGGATGCGGGAGGTGCGGCAATCCGCCGCGTATCCCGCTGGCACCTACAACGCCCAGATCCGGGTGGCTCTGGATCGGCGCGGCGACGTCTTCGACATTCTCGAGACCTTCCAAACCGAGGGACGCCACGACACTCCCGTCGAGGAACGGCGGGCCGCCTACTACCCGTACAAGCCGTATTGCGAAGTGTGCGGCAAGGACTCGACGGAAGTGACCGGCTGGGACGGCACCGTCGTGACCTACACCTGTCGGTGCGGGCACAGCGGCGGCCACAGCCTCGCAGACGGCAGCCACCCGTTCGGGAAGCTGGTGTGGAAGGTCGATTGGCCGATGCGTTGGGCGTTCGAAGGGGTCCAGTTCGAACCGGCGGGCGAGGATCATCACGCTCCGACCAGCTCGTTCGCTTCCGGCCGCGTCATCATCCGCGCCCTCTACGACGCGGAAGCGCCATCGACGGCGGTGTACTCGTTCGTCCGGCCCGCCGGAGGCGGCGGGAAGCTGTCCAGCAGCAGGGGCGGCGCGGCCACGCCCGACACGATCCTCGAGATCCTCGAGCCGCCGATGGTGCGGTGGCTCTACGCTCGCCGCCTCCCGTCCAATGGATTCACCATCGACCTGTCCCCCTCGGCCATCGTCCGCCTCTACGACGAGTGGGACCGTTACAGCGCGAAAGTCGCTGCCGGACAGGCATCTCCGGTGGATGCGCACCTGTATGACCTCTGCGTTCGGACCCACGTCGGCGAGGTCGAACAGTCCACGCGTCCGGTGTCGTTCCGGCTGCTTTCAGCTCTGGTCGACATCACCGCAGGGAACACCGCCCAGATCGCGCGCCTGCTGCGTGAACAGCTGACTGCGGAGGACACCGGGCAGGAATTGCCCGCGGACGACGACACACTGTTGGGTGAGCTGGAGCCCCGCTTGGGCAACGCCATCCGCTACACCGAGTCCCTGCCGGACGGTGATCGGACCATCGTCCGAACCGAATTCAACACCGAGGCATGGAACGAACTCGACACCGCCACCCAAGAGGGTGTTGCGCTGCTCGTAGACCAGATGGGCGACAACTGGACGATGCCCGGCCTCACCGCGACCGTGTACGCGGTCCCCAAACTGATGGCCGGACTCCCCGCCGATGCCGACCCGACACCCGAGCTGAAGAAGAAACAACGCGCCTTCTTCAAAGCCCTCTACCAGCTGCTCGTATCCCGTGACACGGGGCCTCGCCTGCCGACATTGCTGCTGTCGCTCGGCACCGACCATGCCCGAAAGCTGCTGACACCACACTGAGCGGGCGGATGGCTACGCAGGTGAACCCTTACGTCACCGCGGCGCATGCCTGGTCGGCTGACGTCCGAACGTCGGGCCGTCATCGTCCTTCGGCATGGCGGATCATGGCGAGCACGTCCGATGTCGGGCGCACATCGCCGAACGAGCGGTAGATCGTGTGCAGCGTGGCGTTGTGGTCCTGGTCGCGGCGAGCGGCGTTGCCGTCCGCGACCATGATCACTCGGAAGCCGAGGGTCGCCGCGTCGCGGGCCGAGGACTCACAGCACACGTTTGTGACGGTCCCGGTGATCAGCACTGTGTCGATGTTGCGCTGTTGCAGCTGCTGAGGCAGTGTGCACCGGCCAGGAAAGAAAGCGCTGAACGCGAACTTCTCCAGAAACAGATCCCCGGGATCGGTGATCAACTCCGACCACAGTCGAGTGTGGGATGCACCGGCACCACCGGTATCGCTGTAGGTTTCGGCGATTCGGCGACCGAAGAACTCGATCGCCGCTGGGCCGGGTTCGCTCGCTCCGGGAAGAACCCAGGCGACTGTTCCGCCTGCCGCGCGCAATGTCTCGGCCAAGCGATTGATGTTCGGGACGACCCCGCGGCAGTAGGCGTTGTCAGCGACGTGGAATGGCACCATATCGATGACGACGAGTGCGGTCGTCGCGGGAACGAGAGTGGTGTAGGCGAATCGGCGCCCGCGGCGATCTTCGTGGCGAGCGTACTCGCGTGCTTCGATTCGCCAATTGTGAACTGCACGGGCTGGCTCGGTGTCCCCGACCTCCATGGTTTCGAAGTCTCTCCTCTGATGCGTGGCTCGCTGACAAGCGAGTCCGAAGGTCAGCAAAGCCCTGCCGATCATTGAGGGCCGGTTCCTTTGAAGATGTCAGAAATCGAGCCCATCATGCGACCGGTCTCGTCGACTTCCCCGCGAAGGGTCGACAGTCCCGGGTCGCGCGCACATAGGAAGTCCGTGGCGCGTTCGGACAGAACGAGTCTTCGCGTCTGGGCGAAGTCGTCGACACCGGCTCGGCCATTGACCTCGAGGGCAAACAGAGTGGTGGGGATGGTGAGCGGATCAGGCCCAACATCTTCGCCGAAGACCTCTGCGCGGTCCTGGTAATAGATCGAGCGCTCACCGGTGGCCGGGACCAGTCGATACCCGGTGAAATCGGTTTCTGCCAACGCCTCGGCGAGCGGCTCGGTGACCCCGTGAATTCCACCGAGCCCTGACGAGAACAGTTCGGTTCCGACCGATGCGACGAAGGAGAAGACCACACTGACCAGGGTGGGCGGGTCGGTCGTGTTATCCCAGGTCTTGTCCGCGTTGTCGGCGGGAACCTCGGGCGTGAGGGTAAACCAGGCCATCGATGTGTCCTTCCCCTTTCGGCCAGGCCGATCTGGCCCACTTCCGTGACTAGCTCAAGCCTTCACAGGCCACATCCTGACGGACATTAGAAGGCGCGAACCGCCCGAACCGGCTGACGCGCCGAAGGCATGACGTCATCTTTCACCGTCCTTCGACCACCACTCACTCACCGGCCGACGTCAGAGTTCGCTGACATATGCCGTCAGATTTCACCAGCACAGCCACTTCGCCTTTCCGCATCCCTGGCGTACATGACGGGTCAGCCGTCGAGGTGTGCAACCGCGATGAATAATCTGCCGATAGAATTCCACGCCGCCCGGGGAAGACGGCGATCATCCTAGATTCAGAGCTAGTATCGTTCATTGCCGAAGGGACGCTGATCAGCCGATGAACCCTCTCGAGCAGATACTGGCACTGCACCCGGCCGAGATCTTGACGTGGCTGCAGAGCCCAAACGCACCTGAGGATTTCAACTGGCTCGGATTGGCCGAAGCCGCTGCCCAAGAGGCAATTCACGCCGATTCGCACACGGCCCTCTCCTGGGCCACGGTAGCCATCGACCTGCGGAACCGGATCGCGGCCACCACCCGGGACGAAGCGCTTCGACACAGTCAGACCGTCAGCGCGATGATGCTGCGCGCTACGATGATCGACCGGTACGGGGCTGTGGCCGGTGACCCCATCCGGGACTGCGAGCAGATCTATCGCTGGTTTCTCGATCGGCACGTTGGCCAGATCGATACCACCACCGCCGATGCCCGCCGATGGCGCGACCTCCCGGTCGAGCGCATCCGCGAGCTACGGCGGACCAAGAACGAACTCGCCGTGCTGAGCAACCTTCAGCGCTGCGCGGATGAACCACCCGCCGAAATACAACAATGGCTTCAGCTGCGGCCAGACCTACCCTGACTGCTGCGTTGCCGCACCGGTGCAGCGCATCGCCGACGGCGTCCACGAAGTCGTCCTGGAGGAACGAGGAATCGGAAAGCCACCCATGAGCACACCGACACTGCGCCCCGACGGTCGCTTCGCCGTGTACCAGGGCCACGAGTACTACCGGTCCTCCTGGCGGCCGAACGCGGTCGTCTTACACGATTACGGCCACACCCCACCCGAGGGATTCGTCGCAAACCAAGGCCACTGGCAACAGGTAGTTCCTCCGAAGGATCTCGACCGCATCTTCCTCCGAGACGCCACTTGCTGGTGGCGCGGGGGTCACTTCACGATCGACAAGGTCGATGAGGATATCGTCGAAGGTGGCTTCCTGATAGACGTGTGGCCAGCACCGCGTGCCGAGATGCTCCAATGGCCGCAGATCAGCCAGTCTCCGTGGGACCGCGCCTTTCTCGTCGGCCAGCTCCCGATACCGGAGATCTACGACGTCATCATTCGCGAATACGACATCGACAAGCACACCGGACTCCTGACCGAACCCGCCGACCCGCGAACATTCCCTCAACGCTTCTACCGACCCGAATACTTCACCACCAACCACAGCAACTGAAAATTCGGTCGAGCTACCGTCGTCAGCTGACACGCACCCGTTCGAGGAGCGGTCGCAAGCGGGCAAGCTCGTGATCTGCTGGCAGGGACGCCGAGCCGCGCGCATACTCCCCCTTGTGGGACAAGCGCTTCGCGAACTCGATCCCCGATCGTCGGCTGCGGCCGCGTTCGGTGCCGAGCTGCGGGACCGCCGGGTCGCAGCGCGCCGATCGCTGGCCGAGCTGGGTAGGGCGGTGCTCGTCAGCGGCGATCTGCTCGGAAAGATCGAGAAGGCACAGCGGCGGCCGCACGAGGATTTGGTCCGGCGACTCGACGATGCGCTCGAAGCCCGAGGCGAATTGCTCCGCCTCGCCGCCACGTTCGTCGAGATCGATAGTGCTGTGGCGCTTCCCGAGGTGGAGTCGTTCACGCCTGATACCGCTGAAGCGCGGCTGAGGCGTCTGATCGGAGAGGTCCGCAGCGCGGATCACATTATGGCCGCGGATCGTGTGCAGGAGATCGTCGGCTATTCCAAGGTCGCGGAGAGATTCACGACGAAAGTACCGGTCAACCAACGTGCTCCGCTCTTGCGGACGGTGGCCGAGGCGCAGCAGCTGACGGGGTGGATGATGTTCGACCGGGGCCACTGTGCGAACGCGGAGCGGATGTTGGCCAGCGCCCGTGCTTCGGCGGAACGAGCCGAGGCATTGGACCTGGTGGCATTCGTCGGCGGCCCGAATGCCGCGTTCATGAGCACCTGGACCGGAACACCCGCCCGCGGCGCGGAGCAAGCCTATGGGGCGTGGGCGTGGGCCCGTCGCAGCGGAAACCGGCGTCTGGCGGCTTTCGTCGCGACCATGGCCGCACGCGCACACGCCAGAATGGGAGAAGCCGACCTGTGCCAGCGGATGCTGTCGACCGCCGAGACCGATCTGGCGCGTCACCGAGCCGAGGAGTTCGACCCGGACTGGCTCGCGGTTTTCGACGCGGCGGCGCTGGCGGGACATCGCGGATCATGCCTGCTCGAACTCGGGAAACCGCGCCAAGCCATCGTGGCGCTCCAAGAACAGGAACGCACCGGGCCGAAGGGGTTCATCAGGAACAACATCATCTGGCAGCTCGAGCGCGCCGCCGCCAACCTTCGACTCGGCGAGATCGACGATGCTGTAGCCGGTGTCGATCGAACACTCGTTTATGTGGAACAAAGACCCGTCACACCGCGGGTGGTCAATGTCTTCCGCTCGATAGAACGAAACTTGCGAAGGACGGCTCGCGCCGACAACACCCTCGTCGACCTGAGGGAGCGGCTCCGCAGGTTCATTGTGGAGTCCGGCTGAGTGGATAGGTCGCCCAATGCAATTCGACTGCCGATGACGTCCGGGTCACGATGAGCAGCTCGCCGCGCAAGCGGCCGGCGACAGCTCGAAACTTGCCCGGCCCCTCGGCGATGAAGTGAGTGTCGGTGGTGGCAGGGCTCGAGGCCAGGTGGGCGTGCAGCCCATCGTCGCACCAGCGGAGGACGATCTCATCGGATTCCGACCACCAGATGCCGAGCAGGTCCCGCACGTCGTCCGGGCATGGGGGCGCTGGCCGCCACATCGATGTCGGTGGTGTAGGTCGGCGGGCGATGACGTCGAGCGCTATCTGCGCGGTGAGGTCGCTGAGCGCGATGCCGCGAGTGGAATTGGTGAGTCCGACAACAACCGTGCGGGTTTGCCGATCGAGGGTCAGGGCCGACTGGAATCCGGGCATCGCGCCGGTATGTCCTCCGAGCACCTGATCGTGGTGCCGGTCGAGGATGAGCCCCAATCCCCAACCGCGCGTCCAGGTTCGGGTATCGACCATGACCTGCAAGGTGTGCATGGCATCGACGACGGCCGGTGGCACAATCGTTGCTTCTCCGCCGCACAGCGCGTGCCCCCATCGCAGTAGATCACCTGGCGTGGACCATATTTGGCCGCCGACGCCGACGGCGACCTGATCCATGACCGGCTCGCGGTGGACGATGTCGGCGTAGGGGTCGAGGCGATATCCGAGGACAGCGTCGGTCGGGGGCGTCCAACTTGTACGGTTCAGCTCCAGTGGCTCGAGCAGCGTCTGCTCGATCGCCTTCTCACAGGATTGGCCGCAGACCTGCTCGATGACTTGCCCGATCACCGCGTATCCGAGATTGGAGTAGTGCCACCGCTGCCCCGGTTCCGCTACCAGTTCGACCTGTTCGAAGGAATCGCGTAGTTCGCGCGCGGACGGTCCCCGCATGCTTTCCCACATGTCGCCGGGGGCCTCGCGTTGCAGTCCGCTGCTGTGGGACAGCAGCATCCGCAGCGGGAGATGTTCGAACGGTACGCCGGTCAGATATCGACCGACCGGCGCGTCCAAGTCCAGCTCGCCTCGATGACACAGCAATAGGGTCAACGCCGCGGTGAAGGTCTTGGTTATCGAGCCGATCCGATAGCAGCTCCCGCCGCTGGCTGGCACGAGGTTCTTCAGATCAGCGAAACCCGCCGACGCCTCCGCCAACACAGCGCCGTCGACCCCGACTGCGACGGTCAGGCTGGGCAAACGATGGGCGCTCTGTTCAGCTGCGACGCGAGTCGCCAGTTCGGATTGGAAAACGGTGTCCATACGCCCCTCTCCGTCATCGCTCAGCATCTCACATCGCCGATATCGGGTGGATGCGGACAGATTCACTGTCCGCATCACGGGTCTTCCGCCGTGATGTCGTCGCGGCAGACGCTGGAATCCCACAGCGAGCACCGTGCTCCAGCGGACACGGTCAGATTCGGAGCACGCTGACACGACCAGAAAGGGTGTACCACCAATGACAACCACCTCGCCGCAGTCCTCCCATGGCAGCGATCGCGGCCCCGTTCCGAAGACGGTACGGCCGATGCTGCTCGCCACGTTCGCGAAAGCCGAACTCATGGAGAACGTCCCCGATATCACTCCGCACATCCACGCCTCGCAGTCCAGCTGACCGCGGAAAGGGACAGGGATGCGGTACAACACCCTCGCCGTGCACGTCACGAATCGATGCCCGCTCACCTGCGCCCACTGCATTACCGACTCGTCCCCCCGCGCGCGGGGGGACCTGTACTGGGATCAGGTGGACGCAGCGGTGAGCTCGGCTGCCCCGTACGTCGACGGGGTGTGCGTCACCGGCGGCGAACCCATGCTGCTGCCGGAGCTGGCCCTTGCGACGATCCGGCTCACCCGTGCTCTGGGGTTGCGGTCATCGATGGTGACATCCGGATATTGGGCACGTGATGACGAAAGAACACGCGAGACAATCGCGCAACTGATCGGGGCGGGCCTGGACAAGCTCGCGGTAAGTTTCGACCAGTATCACCTGGTCCAGCCGACCGCGCCGTACATCGGTGAGGTCACGTTGACCCGATTGCTGTCGGCCGCCAACGCCACAGATCTCGAGATGGTGGTGCAGTACTGCGGGCCACCGGATCACGACGCCTACACCGTCGCACGGGAGGCGGCGGAGCGGTTCGGGGCACGGTTCGAACCTGCCGACGTCCTGCCGTTCGGGCGCGGCATTCAGCTGGCCCGCAAACGCGGCGCGACGATCGACGAGGTCCCCGAGACGGCGTGCGGAGTAGTCGGACGACCGGTCCTCACGCCAGAAGGCGACCTCTACACCTGCTGTGGTCCCGCGCGCGGCGCGCCTGCGGACTCGCCGCTCCGCTTGCGGATGCGACAGCCGGGCGATGTCGGTGATGCGCTGGCCGTCGCGGCCCGCGATCCGATCATCAACGCGCTGTATGTGCGCGGCCCTCGCGAGCTGTTCGACATGTTGAGCGCCGATGCTCGCGACCGCATTTCGCCGAAGCTGCTCAACGCCTCCATGTGCGCACTGTGCCGCGCCATCACCAACGACCCGGGTGCCGTCGCCGAATTGCGCGCCGCGCTCACCCCGCAGGCCCTACGCCTGATAGCGCAGGGCGGCGTGGTGCATGTCCGCGCCGACGACCAGCACGCGCACCCGCCCGCTACTGAGAAACCCCTGGAGGTGCAATGACGTCGATCGCGCTGGCGCAGGCCCGGGACGGGGACGATCCGTGGTCCGACATCGCGGCCATGACGCGGGCGATGCTCGACCGGTCGGGCGAATGGCGATCGAAGGAAGTTCTCTCAGCCGTCCTGGCTGTCGGCGCGGAGTCGTCGGTCACAGCGCGCGAGAATCTCCACACGCTGCCCGATGGCACCGCTGTCGGGGTCTCCGCCCCGGCGTGGGTAGCCGAGCACGTCGCGGGCATCTTCGCCGACCTCGACCCGACTATCACGCACAGCCCGGACACCCTCATTGCGGCACTGCGCGAGGTGACAGGCGATCTCCATTGTGTCGCCGCGATACCGGACGGGGGGCTGCTCGCGTATCGATCGCCGATGGCCGCTAGGCCGCTGTTCTACAGTCGCGGCCGGGGTGCGCTGCGGGTGTCATCGACGATCCGTGGCCTGCGGGCCGCCGAACCGGACACGGTTGTCGACCCGGTCGGATTGGCCGCGTTTCTGGTGCCGCCGCTCTGCGACCCGACCGGGTCGGCATGGGCGGGAGTCCGACGTCTCCGGCCTGGATACGCCCTCGTAGTACATGCGGGAGGCGCACAGTCGATTCGCGAGGTCGCCCGGGTCGAGACGGCCGACCTCGACGGTGTGACTCGCAGGGACCTGGTGGCGGGTTTCCGCGCGCACCTGCTGACAGCGCTACGGCGCTGTGGGAGCGGACAGGACGGCGTACTGCTCTCCGGCGGAATCGACTCCGCGTCCCTGGCGACCGCGGCCATCATCGGTTTGCCCGCGCCGCCTTGCGGATTCGCTCTCACCTACAGTGCGCCGACGCTCGCAGCCTGCGATGAACGCCGCTATGTCGACGCGGTCGAGAAGGCCACCGCAATCAACGTGTTGCGGCTACCGGCCGACGAGCTGCTGCCGCTGTGCGCCGCTCACCCGCTGGGTGACGAGCCCGAGGCATGGACATACGCGGCCCGGAACTGGGCGATGCTCCAGGCCATCGCGGCCAGCCCGGAACCGAGGAGATCGGTTCACGCGGGAGAAGGCGGCGACGAATTACTGCTCGGGCAAGTATTCGCCGTCGCGGACAGACAGGCGCACGGCGACGCCACCGGCGCTTCCGCCGAGCTCCGAACATTCCCGAACCCGGCCAAGGCTTGTGCCGTGGTGCAGGGTCTGCTGAGCGGGGCCTATGAGATGCGCGGCACCCGGGTTCGGCGTGCGATCCTCGACATCCCACCTTGGCTCTCCATGCAATACAGGGATCAGAGCGGCCTGATCGACCGGCTCGCCGACGGCTACCCGCACCTCGCCGAGCCGGGCCGATTCACCGAGGACTACTCGCGAACGCTGATCGGCGAGGCGGGCGCGGCCGGACGCGTGCACTGCGGCGGCTGGTGGGAAGACACCGCGCGCCGCGCCGGAGTCACGATCGCCTACCCTTTCCTTGACCCCGACCTGGCCGCCTGGACCTGGGCGCTGCCACCGGAGCTGTTCCGCGACAGAGGAATCGAGAAGGTGGTACTACGCGAGGCGCTACCCGACCTACCCGCGACCGTGGCCGAACGCCGCGACAAGGCCGACGCCCGAGTACTGATGCGGGAAGGACTGCACCGCGCCGCCGACACGATCCGCGCGGTCGCCGACGGCGGGCCGCTGGTCGATTCAGGCATGGTCGACCCGGACCACCTCCGAACAGCCATCGACGACTACATCGCCGGACGAGCACCCGCACACGGACCAGCTCTGTGGGCGACCGTCGCCGTCAACACTTGGCTCACCCAGAAAGGCGGAACACTCCAATGACAACCGACAGTACTGCCGCCGAGGATCGTGGACTTCCTGCCTATCCGAAAACGGTTGCGGCGCAAGCCAGCTGTACCGGAGACACCTGGATACTGGTGCCCGACGACGACTGCGGCACCGTCGCAGTGGTCGACGAAATCGCCCACCGCATCTGGGCGCTGTGCGATGGCACGAATACGCCGGAGCAGATCACCGACCTGGTTACATGGACTACCGGACACCCTATCTCCGACGTACCCGAGTTCCTCGAGCAGCTCCAGCGCGTGGGCCTGCTCACCGACAGCGGATAGCAGCAAGTCGCCCAGTGCCCGGTGTTGTTGCAATCCAAGGCAACCGAACCCCCGCCTTCGCCCATTCAGTCATGCTGGAATGTGATAGCGGTACGCAGGGGGCGGTCACGATGCGAGTCAAGATTCTGTCCGATCACGCTGGCGAGCAGCTGCGGCACTCCGAGCATCAACTCGAAGAAGCCGCGGCGAATCATGCAGCGTGGGAAGGGCAGTACCGACAGGCACACAGGGAGTGGGAAGCGACGAAGCGCGCGAAACCGCTGTGGAGACGGCTACTAGCAGTCCCCACTCCGGCCGAGGAAGCCGCGCAACAGCAGGTCGAACAGGCAGCGCGGCACGCGGCTTGGGCGGACTACAGCGCCCAGCAGGCATCTCACCGGGTCGGGCAGCTCGGTGCTGGCGCGTACGGCGAGGATCTGCTGGCCTGGAAACTCTCGTCCTTGCCCGACGATTGGATCATGATGCGCGGTTATCGAAACCGCCGCGGCGAGACCGACAGTGTACTGATCGGACCCGGAGGAGTCTGGGCGATCGAGGTCAAGCGCCGCCGCGTCCTGTTGCACGCGGTCGGTGACCAGTGGTGGGTCCAACGGATCAGTGCGCGAGGGCATGTGTACGAATCCGAGTGGGCGGTCGACGGCGGCGGCCGCAGCTGGCCGGTCCAGGTCGGTCAGGTAGCTGGTGACTTGGAGGCATGGCTGACGCGAAACCGGCATCAGGTTCGAGTGCGGACCGCGGTCATGCTCATGCACGAGGATGCTCAACTGGTCGAAGTCGCGAACCCCGCAGTCGATTTCGTCGGTACCGACACCGACATGCTCGTGAACACGATGGGGTTCTTGTCGTCACCGTTGCCCTCGGACGAGTGCGCCGCGATCGTCCGGCTGGTCGAGCGCGACCACCGCTTCCACGCCAAACGCCGACAGCGATGAAAGGCGGGTGGTGTTCTCGCGATTCACCGCACGAGAACGGTCTACGCCGGCCTGTCGAACTGCTGGTCGACGATGCCCTTCACGAACGCGTCCCATTCGCCGGGCGTATAGGCCAGCGTGCAACAGGCGTCAACGAGCGAAGCGCTCCCGTCATCACGCACGATCACGCGCAGCCCGCCCAGCTGACCGGAACGGCCGCCGAGGGCGAGAGCTAGGAACTGGGTCCAGAATTCCGCTGGGATCTGCACGATCGGCTGTGTCTCGGCGGGCCCGTCGTATTTGCTGTCGCGAACGAGTACCGCGTCAGCGCGGTGCGCGACTTCGACGCAGCTCTGGTTCGCGCCGCTGTAGCTGGATTTGAAGAACTCGGTACTCACTATTGCCCCGTCTGGTGTGCGATGCGATCGATGAGCTGCAAGGAATCGTCCCTGTCCAGGGCGATGGCTCGAGCCTGCTCATAGAGGTACTGCAATGCGTCCACTTTGCGCGCCTCTTCGGTGAGTTCCCCGTAGATGGCCGTCTCCAACCAGCCGACGGTCGGAAGCCGCGCACTCGGAAAGTCCAGGAGATGGAAGGTTGCCGAGTTCAATCCGGCCAGCGCGTCGCCAGCTTCGAACGGAATCACCCTCAGGTCGATGGTGTCCGAGCGATCCGCGGCAAGGTTACGTAGGTGTAGCAGTTGCTGCTTGTGCACCTGTGGACCACCGACCTGGTACATCAACACCGCTTGGCCGATGACCACCGACAGCTGTACCGGATCCGGTGGGTCCAATCGGCGTTGGCGTTCCATCCGCGCTCGGACGCGCTGCTCTGCTTCGGTGGGCCGGGTTGCCGCCGTCGAACGCATGAGCGCCCGCATGTAATCCTCGGTCTGCAACAGGCCGGGAACAACGCTGGTCTCGAAGGTTCGGATGGCATGCGCTCCCGCTTCGAGGCCGTACAACCGCAGCAAAGACTCGCCGAACAGCGCGCTGTACGCCGCGAAAGGCGCACGTTCCTTCGCAGTTTCCCGCAGCGCTAGCAGCTCGCGTCGGTCAACGTCGTCGAACTCCAGCACGTCGAGGGTCTTCTCGAGGAGTTCGCGCGGGAACAGAAACTTGCCGACGGTCACGCTCGACCAGTACTGCGGCGTGATACCGAGGGATTTGGCGATCGCGCCACCCTTCAGCCCGTGTCGCTGGACCTGCTCCCGAACGCGAAGGCGCAACTCCCAATCCGCCACGACCGGCGATGTCGCGGTCACGAGCACTCCCTTCCTCGTGGGTGGACGTTCCGTCACCCTACTACAACCACGCACGCGAATTTGAGTACGGATTAGACTATGTATTTTACTAAAATACTGTCGTATGATCTGCATCACTATTCACATTCAGCACCGCTCAACACCCCCGTGAAGGGAGGCGTGGTGATGGCGATATACGCAGCTGAGTTGCTGATCACCAGCGACCAGACCAACCATTCGGCGCGATCGGTCGGGCAGGGCCGGTGGGTCGTGTCGTACTTGCCGGGTCGCACGGTCGCAATGGACCAGGCTGTAGTCGCTCTCAAGATCGCCGAGATCGTCGACGAGTTGTCGGAGATGACACAGCAACTGGGCTTGGCCCCGTGTGAAGCAATCGGCCAGGCGCTGTTGCCGCCGCGTCTGGCAGGGCCTCGAAAGGCCGAGCGGAAACGGTGGTTGGCGACCAAGGCACGAACGGTCGATCCGGAGGCATTCCGATGAACGCGCTGCCCTCGAAGGAGCGCCTGCTCGCCGCGTGCCGGGGTGAGATCCGTGAAGATCATCTCCTGCTGCACTGGGCCTGCGAGTTGTCGCAGATCCACCAGCAGTTACTGGCCGCAGGGGGTCGTGGGAACAGTGAGATCGACGGGCGCAGAGCGACTTTGACCCTTGAGATCGATCGGTGGGTGTCCCGACAGGTCCCTGTGCCGACCGGCGGTGCACGCGTGCACACCGAAGCACTGGGCGCGGTGATTGATCGACTCGCACAGTTCACCGCAGCCGCCTACGCCGTATTGTCCAGCGCTTCCGGTGGTGAGGAGCTGCTCGGCCCCTGGGAACGCTTGGGCGAGTTGGCCATCGCCTACCAGGACCTCATCGACGAAGTCTCGTCCGGCCGCCGTCGACTGCCGTGCATGGGGCGAGGCCATTGATGCCGAACCCGGGAGGTGACGATCGTGAACAGCTCACGCGGGACTACGGCGCCGGCGACAGCGAGTGGTAATCGAAGGCCACGAACTGTGGTCGACCCGCATCCGGAAGAGCGCGGGTTGTTGATCACCGCGCGAGTCGCGGTACTGAGCTGCCGTTGCCGGGAGCTCATCAACGGGAGGGCACGTGGCCGCTGGGGCGAGTTGGCCATCGCAGACAGTACCCACAGCCCGGACCGGCCGTCATCGGTCTCACCGGGCTATTCGAGTAGAGGAGGTGCGTAATGGCGATAGCGATTGTCATGTTCCTGTCCGGCATCGGCCTGGGCGCGATCGCGGTGTGGACGATGGTGTCCTACACGGCGGTGAATCCAGTACCTACGGCGCGGCCGAAAGACTCCCGGACGGTGCAGAGCATCATCACGCGGATCGAGCGCGAGCGCCGCGAAGTGGAACAACCCTCTCACGCCGGGTTTCCGGTGCGGTGTGGATGAACAATCCACCCAAGCGGCACAATCGCGCAGGCGAACTCCCGTGACAAGCAGTTTCCCCGATCAACTTGCGCCAACAACCTGAATGCATGTTCATGATCGGCATCGTTACGGCGGCGCTGGCTACGCTGGTGAACGCGGACGGAGGGTATCGGCGAACACTGGCGTCAGTCTCCCGGATCTGAGATCCGTTGGCTCGGCGAGATCTGATGTCATCGGCGACCGTGTCTGGTGCCGTCGGCATGTCCGACTGCACGCTCATGCCGATTACGTGACGCGCAAGGGCCACTTGGCATCCCGATACCAGTGGTGGAGATCTACTGGATAAGCGATGCACAGCGCGCTGTTTAAGTGCGACGGTCCAGATCAGACCGGTCGGACGGATTTTGTTGTGACGTTTGATGTTTCACGGGTGCGCCGGTAGATTCGCTGGCTACAGCGGTTCCGATTCTCGGGCGTATCGGCGCGGCCGGTGCGGGAACTGTCTGCTTCATCGGGCTTTCGTTGAGGCGGCTTCGTATGGCTTTGAAACATTTGATCGTGATACTTCCTGGGATCGGCGGCAGTGTGCTGGGCCGTAACGGGAAACCAGTCTGGGATCTCACACCGGCCAAGGTCGGACGCGCGGTGTGTGTGCCCGACGTGCTCTCGTTGGAGGAGGATCTCGAACCGATCCGGCTCGTCGATACGATGACGGTGATTCCCGGTTTGGTCGCCGTCTCGGGCTATAACGGGATGGTCAGGAATCTGCGGAAGTGGTTTTCGCCGGGATTGCGGATCGTGGATTATGCGCCGGGAGTGCCTATTCCGGCCGATACCGATGTGCTGCGGGTGCCCTACGATTTCCGGCGGTCGATCGCCGCTGCGGCGGGACGACTGGATCGGGCATTGGCGACCGAGGCGGCTCAGCGCGGTGTAGTGATTGTGGCGCATTCGATGGGCGGGCTGGTCGCCCGGGACTGGGTGGCCGAATACCCCGGCTCTGCGGTGCGGTGTCGTGCGGTGATCACATTGGGGACACCGCACCGGGGTGCACCGAAGGCGTTGGATGTGCTGGCAAACGGTTTGCGGTTGTCGGGGTTACGGCACAGGGGCGCGACGCGGGTCATTCGCGGCTGGGAGGGGGCGCACGAGTTGTTGCCGCAGTATCCGGCGGTACAAGTCAGTGGTGGCGTGTGTGAACCGACGGAGCTGCCACCAGAGGTTGTGCAGCCGATGGGCGATCCGAGTGCCGGGGCGCGGTTCGCCGCGATGGCTCGCGGCGCGGCGAAGGTGCATGACGCCATCACGACTCATTGGGCGAACGCACAGGTGCCGGAACTGGTTCCGTTCCACGCTCGCGGGCATCGCACACCGAATTGGGCGGGTGTGATCGACGGGAGAGTGCAGGTCACCACGGAGGATCCGTCGTGGCGGGGCAATGTCGGATGGTTCGGTGACGGCACTGTGCCGGTGTTGTCGACGATCCCTCCGGAACTGAGCGATCGGCCCGGAAGGTGGCATCCGGTGCTGGACAAACACATCGATATGGGTGCTACCACCGGGGTGCGCGATCTGCTGACCGCGTTGATGGGCAGCCCGGTGCCATCGCGGGGGGAAGCGGAGCGGCCGTGGCTCGGGCTCGACACCGAGGATGTGATGTGGGCCGGACACGAGTACGTGGTCGGCGGTGAGGTCTTCGGTGAGGTCGAGGGGCCTGGTTCGAGCGCGACACTGACCGTCGATGGCATCTCAGTGCCGATGAGCCTGCGTAACAATCGTTGGGAGGCTGTGCTTCCTGAACTGCCGGCCGGTGTGCACGAGGTAGTCGTGGAAGCCCACGACGCCGATTACGGATCGCCGATCTGGGGTCAGGCGTCAGTGGTCGTCGAGACCCCTGGCGAGGAGTGGGAACCGGACATCGAAGCGGGCGGAGCGTGAACGGCTGGCCGCAGTGGGATCCCACGCAACCGTTGGATCTGGTGCGGTATGTGCGAACCGGTGTCATGGCCAGGGTGATGCCCGAACACGCACCACTGCCGGGTCGTTCGGCGGCCGGGGCACAGATCAGGTTGCGGAAGATCGTCGAGGCGTTCATCGCCGCGGGCCCCGACTACAGCGACGAAACCTTCACCGCCTGCAGCGAGTACCAGGATATCCGCACCCCCGACGAAGTCTTCGTCAACCCGCGCCTCGGGAACTGTCTCGACCTGTCGGTGGCCTTCGCCAGTGCCTGCCTCGACGCCGGCTTGCACCCGATCATCGTCCTGGTCGACTCCACCCGAGTGGGGCAACCGGGCCACGCCTTGACTGTGGTGTGGCTGCGTGGTGACTGGGCGGGCCTGGAACATCGAGGCGCCAGCACCGAGCCCTATCCGTTCGAGGAAACCCTTCTCACGGCTCGGCCCTGCTGGCCTGGCACCGGGCTGCGCGAAACCTGGCGTGGGCATGGCGAATTCGTCGCCATCGATATCGCCCGCGTCACGCGCGACCACCGCGGCGGGGCAAGCCCGACCCTCGACGAGATCGTTGAGCGGGGGACCGCAGTCCTCACCGGTGACCGCTGGAGCTGGCGCATCGGGATCGATGTCGGACTGGCCTATCCCGCACCCGACCCCCACCCAGTTCCGGACTGGCCGCGACTGCCCCCGCTTGACCCGCCGTATCACGAAAAGCCCACTGCCACCGGCCCACTGGCGAATATCCGGGCCCGCAACAACGTCGTGCGCTTCGAGGAACGTCCAGAACTGCACCAACTCCTCCAGTGGTGCCACGCCAGAGACACCGCGAACAAACCCCGAGTCGTGGGCATCCGCGGGGTCGGAGGATGCGGAAAGACCCGCCTGGCCGCCGAACTCGCTCACCTCCTCGCCACCGAGGGTTGGTATACCGGATTCCTGCGCGAGGACCTGCTCGCGGACCATGAAGCCGCACCGATTGACGATGATGCCGCCCTCCCCGAGTCCGCCCAACTAGCCATCGAGTGGCTCGCGCGCGTCAATCAGCCACTGCTGATCGTGGTCGACTATATCGAGGCCATCCCCACTGCGGCCTTGATCGTGCTGCTGCGTCACTTGTCCGCCCGCAGGCGCCGCACTGTCGTGGTGATGACCGCCCGCGATACCGGCGACTGGTCGCGTGCCCTCGACCGTGGCCTCGACAAAGCCGGGATCCGCGTCGACCGCCACCCCGACCTCACCCTCAAGGACCGCCATCCCCACCCCGAAACCGTGTTCCTGCGGGCCTTCCGGGCCTTCGCCGCGCTCGTGGACAGCCCCGGCGACCTCGTCGTGGAACCGCCCGGTGGCGCACACCGGTGGACCACCCTGGACCTCATCTTCCACGCCTGGATTGCCGCCCATAACGCGACTCGGCTACCCAACAAGCGCGAGAACCTCTATGAGGAGATCCTCGATCGAGAATTCGACAACTGGAACAACGCGCTCGCCAGCCGATTCGGTATGCACGAGCAAGATCCGAAGAAGCGGAAAGCCGTACCGATAGAGGGACTGCGGCGCATCGTCGCGGGAATCAGCCTGCTCACACCGGCACCGGCGACCCTTACCGCCGCACTCCGCGTCCTCGGGCTCGATGACTACACGACCGTGCCACCGGGCGAACTCGCCGAGGTGCTGCGGCCCTTCATTCACGACACAGCCACCGAGCGACTGGCGTTACGTCCCGATGTCTTGGCCGACCATCTCATCATCAACGTATTCGGCTCCGACCGAACTTATTTCGACACAGTCGTCGACCGCGCCGAGCGGACGAATCAGGCGAGCAATATCGCGGCAACCTTGACCCGCGCCGCCGACGACAACTCGACGATCGCCGAACATCTCGCCGAAAGGATGCTGGCCCGGCACCCCAACCAGTGGCGTGCGGCGCTGTCTGTCGCATTCACCCGAGGCGGACCATTCGTCGGTCCGCTCGAAACACTCGCAACAGAACCAGACACACCGCTGCCCCTGGCAGAACTCGCAGATCTCATACCCGAGCGCCACAGTCTCGGCAAGCTCGCCCTAATCGCCTCCACTCACCTCCACGAATCCGCTGCGACGGCCACCAATGCTGCGGCGGCCACCAATATCGAGCAGCTAGCCGAGCGGGCACGACTGCTGAACAACCTGTCTGTCCGGCAGGCCGGGATCGGTGACCGGGAGGCGGCACTGACCTCCATCGTCGAAGCGGTCGGCCACTACCGACGAATGGTCGACACAAACCCGGCGGCATTCCTCCCAAACCTGGCGGGTTCGTTGAACACCCTGTCCAACCAGCAAGCCGAAATCGGTGACCGGGAGGCGGCACTGACCTCCATCGTCGAAGCAGTG
>NZ_JASFXA010000021.1:0-159189 GCF_030766805.1 Nocardia sp. CC213A | reverse complement strand
AGCCGAGACCGGTGATCAAAGGGCAGCTCTCATGGCTTGGGAATCGACATGGCAGGGTCTCTCGGCGCCCGCCACCGCCTACTTGTACACCGAACGCTATCGCTGGCGACGCAAATCGAGCAACGGTCCTGAAATCGCTGCGGATTTGGTGGCCGCCGCGCAGGTGGCAGATCAAGACAGCAGCGATCCTCGGCTCACAGGTGAAGTTCGCCGACGAATCCGCCGACTGGTCGCCGGTGCGTTCGAAGCCCGTGACAGTGTTTTTCCGGCCTGGGTGAGGCTGCCCATCGATGATCGCACCCGTGATCTGATGAATACCTGGGTCAGCACCGATAGCGCAACCTCGATGCGAGAGTTCCTGTCGGCTCATTGGTCCGAACTCAGCAACGAAAGTTGTCTCTTCGCCCTCGACGCACTTTCTCAGCTCTTCCCCGAATACGACAAGCCGCGCCAATTGATTTTCGTGATAGCCGACGGCCTCGAACATGGTCTCCAACGCACACTCGACACCCTCACCGCCGAGGGGCGAGCCCTGGAACTAGTGCGAGAATGGATCGCGACACCAACCTGGACCGGATCACAGCGATACCTCAGCGACCACTCCGACCTCCGCAGCGACCCCATCGTCCGACGTATTCTGGCGGCAAACGATGCCCCCTCGGCGCGCCAGCATTTGGCCATCCTGAGCCTCACCGACCATTACCCGATACCCGAGGTCATCGACGCCGTCCTGGACCGCACCGACGCCAAGGACCTTGCTTTTCGTGTCATCGCCACCGGCGAACCCGATCTGATCCGCGCCCTTTGGTGGGCGTCGCCCCACCCCTCCGCCGACCCGTTCACCGCCCCGCTGCTCTCAGCGGTCCTTACTGCTCTGGTCACCGAAGCCGAAACAATCGCCCTCGACGAGCAACCTGATCCGCTCAGCGACGGCGATCGCCGCCAATCCGGGGACATACCCGACGCTGCCGAATCAGCGGCGACAGTTGCCGAGACGGATCGGTTCGCATCGAACATCCGCGAAGCCGCGTACGCGGCCGCAGCCGCCGGAACCGACCGCGACCGCCACCGGGCGCTTGCGGCGCTCGAGAGCATCAACACTCAATTCGAGTCGCTCACAATTGTTATCGATGCGCTGCGTGAGCCACGACCCCGTGCCATCTGAACCGGGCCTCGACCTCACCGCACTGCACCGCCTCGCCACCCTGGGTGAGTTGGTTCGTACCGCTCCCCCTCGGGAGCGGACCATCATGATCCGCGCCACGGTGGACATTGCCAGAACCTACCGCGGCCGCGCCGAATGGGACGCCATCGCGACCGCCATCGGCGTGACCCCGGAGGAATTCAGCGAATGGCGCTCAGACCACCTCGATAATCTTAAGCCCGACACCGACATTCGGCTCAACCACCCTCAAGGTGCCGCACCCCCTGACTACCCAAGCGTCCTTATCGTCACCGGCCACCCGAATGTGCGACCCGATTGCACCAACGACTTCACCACCGAAACAGCCTTGATCCGCCAGCAATGCGAAATTCGCTACACAGTTAAGGAGATCGCCGGGATCGCGTTAGCCGACCTCCGTGCAGCCCTCGACGATCACCAACCCACCATCCTGCATCTCGCCGCGCACAGCGACTACGGCGAAATCTTCCTCACCCACCACGGCAAACCCTTCGGCGTGACCCACCCTTTACTCCTGCAAACCTTGCGCCGCGCCCAGCACAAATCCACTGCAATCGTGCTGAACTTCTGTGGGTCCCTGGCTCTCGCCCACCAACTGGCCGCCGCCGACAATATCGTCATTGCCTGGCCCAGCCGCGTCGACGACCACCAATGCCGAGAGTTCAACGACACCTTTTACCGCAGGCTGGTCGCCGGCAACTCCATCGGCACCAGCTTCGACGACGCCGAGATCACCGTCTCCCACTGGACCGGCCTCCTCAAACCCCGCCTCCTCGGAACCCGAACAACCCACATCTGACGGCACGTCGCTTCCCATCACCCCGCCTGTCACGTTGTGCAAACAGCCACACGAGGCGGTCGACGCTCCCGAACACTCGCACATGCCGCGATCCGTGCGCCTCGCGGCGGCTGGGGCGCCGCCCGGCTCTGCCGGCGGTCGGTCACGCGAAATATAATGCAGCACCATAGGTTCTGAGATCGCGAAGCCGTCTGTGGTGATCGGAGAGGACGCAAGTTGACCAGCGTGCAAGGCTCACCCATCGAGCACCGCTACCCCACCGATTCGACGATCAAACAGCTCTACGGCACCGCCTACCGCTGCGGAGAACCCACCTGTACCAAACCGCTCTACCGGACCAACCCCGACACCGGCGCCTACATCCTCAACAGCCGCGTCGCCCACATCCACGCCCGCAGCGAAGGCGGCCCCCGCTGGGACCCCCTAATGAGCGAAGCCGACAACCGGGCACCGGAGAATCTGATCCTGCTCTGCGAAGCCCACGCCTGGGAAATCGATGCCACCCCGGCGTTCTTCCCCGCCGAGACACTGCGCACGTGGAAAACAGCCCAGCTGGCCGAATACCAACAGCTGCACCGCGGCTGGCAACCCACCGACGACGAGATCAGCCAAATCCGGCACGCGTCCTTCGCCAAACAGGGCTTTGGCACCGATCTGGCCGCCGCCACCAAGCTCGCCGACCTCGCTCGCGCGATCGGCACGCTCATCGCCACCGCCCGCCACTACCGCCAAGGCGCCAGCGCAGCCGCGGAAGCCTGGCAGCGCCGCCGCCAGCAACTGAGCGCGTCGATGCCCATGTGGGACAGCAACGGTGAACTGCTCACCGTCGAGCCATCCGGACTCGAAACCCAGCAACTGCGCGCTGCGCTGCAGGCACAGCTCGACCTCGCCGATCAGCATCTAGAACCGCTGGCCGCCGCGGTGCATGGTGAACTGCACGCCGTCCATGCCACCAGCCCAGAGCTCGAGACATGGGTCGAATGGGTTGAGCGCGCCCTCGCCGAAGTCCTTGCCGCCGCCCAGTCTTGGCCATCTCCCGGTCACAGCCCCGACGACGAGCGCCTCGAAGCCGCTCTGGAAGAACTGCATTGCGCCAGCATGGCCACGGCCGCGACATGGCGTGGCCAGCCCGCACAGCCACCACCACCGGCACCGGCGGTGGTCAAGCCGGCCGAATCCGAGCAACAGGCGCACTTTCGTGCCCACAACGCACTTCTGGACTCCGCACGCCCCTGGGCGCGGGTCGCCCGCCCCTACGACGCTACCCTGTATGCCACATTGCTCGCCGCCGCCGACTACGCCAGAGAGCTGCCGCCGATAGCCGCGACGATGACCTGCGATCTGGTGGCCACCACCTCCCTGGCCGCGCACGTGGCAGAACACGCCGACGAGCAAACCTACGCCTCCCTGATCGAACAAGCCGCGGCGCTAACCCCGTTGATCGTAGCTGCGGAACTACTGCGCTCATTGGCCGCCACCGCAGCAGAATCCGGACGTCAAGCCCTCTCCGACAAGGCTGTCGAGCACCTGAAGCACTCACTCGAACACGCTGATTGGCGAGATTCGGCGCTGTGGTCTGCTAACGGGTTCCGTGTAGGCAAATTGCTGGCCTGGACGATGACCTACACCAGCAGCCCGCAGGCTGTTGCCGAGGCAGTGTGCGCGGGGCTCGACCGAGACTCCGGGCTGCTGATCCCGATCCTGGACAACATCGCCACGTGGAAGGAAGTTCACCGCAGCGGGCACCCCATGCAGATCGTGCGCGAAATCGACCAGATCCCGGCCTGGGTGCCCACGCAGCGCATTCTCGCTGAAATCGCCGCGCAATCACCCGCGACCAGCACCACCGACCCCGAACCTTGGCACAACCTGGCCGTGCAGTTTCAGGCCATCGCCACACCAGCATGAGCTGGCGCGGTGGCGAAACGCACGTCCCACCGGTGCGGTGCTCGTCGTTGGCTTGTTGACGGTGCTCATGGGGTCGGCGGGCCGGAAGCTCGCAGACTGCGCTCTCCGGTGTGCCTGTTTCTCACAGCGGACGAAGCCCGGCTGGGTCAGTCGGGAAAGCGGGGCGAAAGCGCGCACGATTCCCCATTCCGGTAAGGCGGCCTGGACCCTGAAAGCACGGAAATTTTGTCACTGTTGAGGCGAAGACCTCGCAGCGAGGCATCCGACCACGGACTGCGCAATCTCGATTAGTGAACATGTTGCAATCGGCGATGCGATACGGGCGTTGGGCGCCCCCGCCGAACGCCCCCGTAATGCCGAACATCGCGCACGCTCAGGACTTGTTTTCTTATGCCAACCGGACAGCGCCACCCCACTCTGGATCGCGAGGGAGCGTCGTGCACCATTCCGTGATTCGTGACATTGCGAACTCGTCGCGCCTAGATTCTCTGAGTGTGTCCAGTAGGGCAGATCGGCTGTTTCTACAGTAATCTGCCGCATATCCGTCGTTCGTTGACGCAGCGTTGGCTGCTCGGCGTCATGAGAATCTGTTCTACCCGTGTTGACCACGACCTGGTGGCTGGTCAACGGCCGTCCGCGCCAGTTGCCGGTGATCGCCGCGAACAACCGGTGCTCGATCTTGTTCCATTTCGAGGTCCCCGGTGGAAAATGGCAGACGGTGATCGTCAGCCCACTCGCGGCGGCCAATGCGGCCAGTTCGGTCTTCCATGCGCGGGTGCGATACCCGTTGGAACCCCCGGCGTCGGCTGTGATCAGCAGCCGCCGCGCGGCCGGATAAGTGGCGTGGCCGAGGTCGTTCCACCAGCGGCGGATCGACTCCACCGCGAACGCGGCGGTGTCGTGGTCACAGCCGACGTTCACCCACCCGACGTCAGCGGCGACATCGTAGATCCCGTACGGGATCGCTTTGCCCACACCGGATTCGGGGAAGTCGTAGACGTTGACCGGTACCGGGTGCCGCTTCGGCCGCCAGGTCCGCCCCGCATTGCGGAACTCGCCGACCAGCTCCTTCTTCTTGGTGTCCACACTGATCACCGGATACCCGGCATCACGATGCGCCCGCGCCTGCTCGTTGAGATACCGGAATTGAGCATCGCGGTCGGGATGCTGAGCGCCCTCGAGCGTTTTCACGTTGGCCTGCAGGCTGAATCCCTCCGACCGCAACATCGCGGCCACAGTATCGGCCGACACCGGATGCCCCTCGCGGGTCAACTCCGCGGCGAGCGTGCGAGTCGACAAAGTCGTCCACCGCAACGGCGAGGTCGGATCACCGCGCTCGTGCGGTTCCACCAACGCCAGCAACGCACCCCGCAACCCCGGATCGGTCACGGTCAACCGTTTGCGACCGCCACCCGCGCGGCGCACCCGACCCGACAGTTGCGTCCCCGACACTGCCTCGGCCATCCCGTGCGAGACGGTCGCCTCGCTCACCCCCGCAGCCTCGGCCACCGTTCGGATCCCGCCATGCCCCAGCATCCGAGCCTCGACCCCGAGCAGCAGCCGCCGCTCATCCAGATGCGGCAAGATCAGCGCGAACTTCGCCGCCAACTCCTTCACAGCCTCCACCGATACGCCCACACCCCATCATCGGCCACACCGCAAGACACAGCTTATTTTCCGGCGAGCGCTTAGCCAAATGGCGTGCGCCCAGCTCCCAGACGTCGCGGCCAATCGAAGGCCCGCCGAGCGCTTTAGGCGGACCTGGGTCCGTTAGGTCCTGAGCTGACATGCCCGCGACGGTGCATGTAACCGGTGTTTTCGAGGTTTTTCGAGACCGAGTTACGATCCAGCGCATTTCGTCGCACACTACAAGTTGTGTTGGTACGTTCGGTATATATCGACTGAACGCAGGTGTCAGCAGGAAGGCTCATCCATGGGTGAAGAGCCGAACAGTACAGACGAAGAGCAGTTCGACGACGTCTCGGAAGTGCCAGCGCGCAATCCCAGCCACACGGGGAGGCGCTCCGAAGAGTCACGCCTACAGATGGGAATCGCAGCCATCGCGGCAGTCTCTGCCCTTCTCGGCGCATCAGTTGGTGCCGCAGCAAGCATCGTGACAACACAAGCCCAGCTAGCCGCATCCTCGCAAACGTCACGCGATGACTTCAAACGCGAGCGATTAACGGAGGCGTATCAAGAGTTACTGAGGCACGCCCGTTCAATGGACGCGCGTCTCGTCCAGATCGCGATACGCATGATCCCGGACTATGGCTCGAATCTCTTCGACGAGATTCCGGAAGACTATCGGCCCCCTGAGCAGCCAGAGCAGGATGACCAACTCGGCTTCCGAGCCCTCGGCGAGGAGATGACCGCACTTACAGCAGCAATCGGTGAGATGGAATTGATCGCGCCTGCCGATCTGATCGCCATCGCCCGCGAGATGCGACAACAATTCGGGCAAGCAGGCAAGATCTATTTCTTGGCATTCATGGACGTTGGACACGACGTTGCGGCTAGGCAGCAATTTCTGCAGGGAGCCGAGAACGCCCGGAAAGATGCCGTCGAGTCCATCAACAAGTTCGCGGCGCAGGCTCGGGCCGACCTAGGGGTGAACTGACTCGCCTCGACCTGTCGCTAGACCTCAGAACGGGGCACGTTCGGGTATGGATCGCTGCTGTTGCGTGCCTCGATTCAGGCTCGGCAATCCGACCACATCTGGCCACCGAGGCCGGTCGGATTCTCGCCGCAGATTCCACAGGTCAACTCGTCAGCCGCAGCAAGACCATCAGCACTCGCTCAGCTATTATTCACACATGGGTTCGACTCGGCGTGTCTGGTTGTGCGTCCCGACGGGATTCAAGCCTCCGCCCGCTAGATGCCCGGAAGGGCATCTACTGCTGGGTGGGCGCGCGTGACTGTTGGGTGGATCGCCTGCCAATCGTCGGAAGGTCATTACGACGGGCATTGTCCTGCACCGGCGCGGAGACGCATTCGTCTCGTGAGAAGCGGCTGCGAGTCCAGATTCGCATACCAACGAAGTACGGCCGCGGTGACTGCCGGGCCGAACGTACCCTCAAGCCGATGCCCGACCCTTGCTTGCCATCGGCCTACAATACACCTGGCTTTCAACGATATCCGTTGGTACGGTACCCCGCAGTTTCGGAGTATCGTCCGCCCGTATGAACGACTTCGAGGAGTCCGTCGAACGCGAACTCGCGCGACGTCGCGCTGAGGCTGCGAAACGCATCGACGAGGACGTCGAGAAGCAACGGCACCAGGCCGTGGCGGCTGACGAAATCGAGCGGGCACTTGTTGATCTCGCTGCATACCTGGGAAGGAATATCCAACCCAGGAAGGTGGAGATCAATCCAAACGAAAACGTAAGTGGTACCAGCCTGCCCGGTGGTCCCCGGCGGGCTTTGTGATCCGCTATACCCCTGCAGATTACGCAGGAATCGAGCTGCTGCTGCCAGACGGCTCGCTGTGGCACTACGACCCCGACTTTAGTGGTGGGTCAACAGAGGGCATCGTCGATATCACGTCGAAGATACAGTACGGGATAGATCTGGGGATCGGTGAGCTCGCAGGCGGGCCGGGTAGCTATTCAACCCCTGGGGGTAGAGCGGGACCAAGCGGTATCCCATGTGCCCTCTCGGGCTACATGGAGCGTCTCGCTGTCCACATCATCGAACAAGCGCCGTAATCGGCATGAGTCAGTGGCTGCCACAGCCTTGTCGTGCAACGGAACTCGCTGGCCAAGGCCTTGCAGAGGTGCACGCTCATGCCGCGACGCGCGCGCTTCGAAACACCCACGGCGGAATCTGTCAAACCCGGTGAGACCGGTCAGGCCACGAATTCTGTGTTGATGTTCTCCTTCGGAGGCTCGTTGATCCAGGCCGCCGTCGGCAGCTGGGGTGGGGTCGGTGGCCGCCGGAACCGAGTCGGGTTGGCCACGTAGGCGGCGGCGAGGACCTCGCCGCGTTCGGCACGGATTCGCTGGGCGGTGCCGTCGTGAACCGTTGCGGGAGTGTGTAATCCGATCCCGGAGTGGCGGTGATGGTCGTTGTAGTAGGTGAAGAACGCCCGCGCGAACCGGTCGGCCTCACCGATCGAGGCGAACCGTTCCGGGAACGCCGGACAGTACTTCAGAGTCTTGAAATTCGCTTCGCTATAGGGGTTGTCATTGGACACGTGCGGGCGCGAATGCGAGCGGGTGATGTGCAGATCCACCAGCAACTCGGCCACCGGTTTGCTGGTCATCGGGCCGCCGTTGTCGGCGTGGACATAGTCGGGCATGATGCCGTCGTTGGCTTTGATCGCGTCGAGCTGGAATTGCTTGGCGATCCACTGCGATTCGGCCGGGATCACCCGCCAATGGACCGCTTTGCGGGAGAAGATGTCCAGCATCACCAGCAGCGTGTAGTAGACGCCCTTGAACGGTCCCTTCAATTTCGTGGCGTCCCAACTCCATACCTGGTTCGGGCCGGTGGCCACCAACTCGGGCTTTGTCCGCGGCGGATGCGTGGCCTGGCGGCGACGCTCGCGAACCTTCGTGGACAAGTCGCCGGCGCAGGTGTGGGCGATCCTGCTCGACGAGGGCACCTACCTGTGCTCGGTCTCCACGATGTATCGGTTGCTGCGCGCCCACGGGGAAACCGGTCGCTGCGCAACTGCGCTAACACCTCCGCCTGCTCGGCCGCCGACAGGGCGGCCGGGTGCACCACCGGCCGTCGCGGACCCAGTTTGGGCGGTTTCGGGTTGCGGTGCCGGTGCAGCGTGGCCCGGGACTTGCCGGTCAACCGGCACGCGGCCCGGGTGCCGGTGACCGGTTCCAGCTCCCTAGCCGCCGCGTCGATCACGTCGTCGGTTTGTCGTCGAAACCCGCGCTCTCGGAGAGCATTTCCAAGAGCTCGTGCGCTTTTCCCATGATGGCCAGGGCCTTCCGGTTCTTCTCCAACTCCGCTTCGGCCCGGGCCAGCTTCGCAGCCAGGCGCTCGTTCTCCCGCTCGGCCGCTGATTTCTCCGGCTTCGGCCCGGTTGTCTTGGCCGCCAACGCGTTCAACGCGCCCGCGTCGCGGGCACGACGCCACTCGATCACATGCGAGTGATACAAGCCCTCCCGCCGCAGCAGCGCCCCCCGCGCTCCCGACTCGGTCAACCGGTCGTACTCGGCCACGATCGCCAACTTGTACTCCGGGGTGAACGAGCGCCGCTTCGGCCGTCCCGATTCACCCTTCTTCGACCTCTTGCCCGCGCCGTCGGCGGCGGGCAGATCGGCCGCACCCATAGTCACCTTGCTCGATATCCCTGAACTCGCCCTACAACACCTACGGACAACTTACAGACCGGATGGTCTCATCAGAGTCTGGCAGGTAGGGCGGTGCCCATCGGCGAAGGCACGCCTTCTGTGCCCGGTGGTCCGTTCCTGACCTGCACCAGATCGCTACGTGTGGGTCCGACACTGACGGCCACTCGAGGTCGAGCTAGGGACGCTCAGTTTCGGTGAACCCCGGCCAGCTCAGCGCATCCCACCGAAAATACTTGGGTCCGGAGAACTTCAGGATCTTAGTACGGGTTTGCGGAAGATCAGGACGTCTTCGTGGGCGATGAGGTGGGTCGGTAGGCCCGCGCGGCGCTTCTTCACGACGAAGTCGCGTTGGAAGAAGCTGGAGCGCGCGATGAACTCGCCGTCGGCCAACCGCCCGAGCAGGGCGACGCAGCGTTCGGTTGGTTCGAGTCCGGCCAGGGTGCCACAGGTGATGACGTGGGAGGGCAGGTCGACGAGTTCGGTGTGTTGCCGCCACGGGCGGGCGGTGATGACGACGTGCCCGCCGGGGCGCACGAACGCGGCGCTGGCGGACAGGATGCGGGTGAATCCGGACAGCAGCCTTCCGAGGCCGACGTTGGCGAGCTGGCCGCGGTCGAGTGTGGACCCGTAGCGGTGGTTGATCTTGTGCACGCCTGCACCGGGTGTGACTTTGACGTGGCCGTGGGTGGAGTCGCCGTAGGGCGGGGAGGTGATGACCAGGTCCACGGTGCCGAGGTAGTCGGCGGGCAGCAGGGTGTCGAGGCGGCGGGCGTCGCCGGAGTACACGGCGGCGTCTCGGTCGCATCCGGCGGCGTGGGCGAGGTCGATGTTGGTGCGGGCGATGGTAGCCCAGCGGGTTTCGTATTCGACGCCGAGCGCGCGGCGGTCGAGGTGGAGGGCTTCGACGAGGGTGGTTCCGGTGCCGCACATGGGGTCGAGGACGAGGTCGCCGGGTTGGGTGTAGTGGGTGATGGCGTGGGCGGCGACGGCGGGCAGCATTTTGGCGGGGTGGGCGGTGCCGTCGGGGTGGTAGCGGCCCCGTCGTTGCGTAGCCGGGGCGTGTTGGGCGGTGGCCCACACCGATACCGGGACGGCCGGGCCGGGGCCGGACGGGGGCGTGCGGAGTTCGCTCATCAGGAAGTCCTGTCTGCGTGGTGGGCGGCGGCGGATGTGGATCGGCGTTAGGCGGCGTGGTCGAGGGCGGCGGCCTGGTGTTGGTCGGCGGGCTGGAGGAAGACCGTGACGTCGATGTGCACGACGTGGTGGCGGGGTTCATCGAGGCAGTCGTTGGCGGTGGGGGCGGTGACCGTGTCGTCGTGTAGCGGGAGGGCGACGATGTGGGAGAGGTAGAGCAGGTCGGCGGATTGGGCGGCGGCCACGACGGGGCCGGTGGCGTCGTCGAGGAGCCCGGTGGGGGTGTGGCTGCAGCGGGTGAGCACGGCCAGGATCGCGCCGCCGCGCATCAAGTCCGCAGCCGCGAGCGCGAGCCGAGTGTGGATGTCGCCCGGTGGCGGGGTATGGGGGTCGGGTAGCAGGCTGGCGATGACGAGGTCGGCGACCTCGCCGCGGGCCGGTCTGGGCGGCGAGTCCTTGACGGTCAGTGCGCTCACCGACCGGTCAGTGTCGGTCAGTGCAACGCGGGCATGGCGGGCGGCGAGCTGCCTGGCGGGTGAGGCGGCGAGCAGAACCACGTGAGCGTTGGGCTGGCTGAATTCGGTGACGGTGCGGCGCAGGATCGATGCTGGCCACAGGTCGCTTCGGCAAGGAAGGTCACGACCGCAGGCCCAGATCGTGGACGGCACGGCGACGGTGGGGCGGGGAGCAGGCATGGGTGGTGATCCCTTCAGGGAGACGGAATTCCGTACACCCCGTGACTGCAAGAGAACCACCTGAAAATCGCCCGACAATTCTCGCCGAATCGAATATCCGCAAGAATTCGTCACCACCGGCAGAACGCCGAAACCGGCTTTCGTGACCAGCTTCATCAACGAACTTTCTTACATGACCGCACTTGCGGGTGGCGCGCCGAAACCAGCGCCACGGAAAGTCCACGAGGTATACACAACACCAGGTAGAGCAGACCTTCCCCGCCGCTCCTGGTCGACTGTCCGCACGTGAGGTGGGTGCCACCTCGGCGGGTTGGTGGACTTCTTGTGGACCTTTCGTGTGTGCCCGGCGTATTTCTTGTGGATTCCTCGTGGCGGCGGCTTGCTGTCCTGGGCTGGACGAATTCCCTTTTCGATCCCAGCGAGGAGCTGATCGTCATGAATTCATTCGACCGTAGTTACGGGCGTAGGGATCCTCGGCTGCCACTGACGGCGGTGAAGGAACGGTTCGACCAGATCGCTACGCAGCAGGTTCCGCTGAGCCCGCAGGCGGCGGCAGCGTTGCCGGAGTCGCCGGTGACGTGGGGCCGGTTGCGGGCGCTGCTGACCGACTCCTCGGTGCCGTTCACGGTGATGGACGTCGACGCGGTGTGGACGTGGCTGATCTCCCGCGCACGCCGCGAAGGCCCCGACGCGGTGTTGGCGTGCGCGGGGCTGGCAGTGCCGATGATGGCGTCGGCGGCAGCACGGCTGGCGCGGCGGGTCGGTGGCGACCGGGCCGATGCCGAGGCGGCGGTGCTGACCGCGTTCCTGGAAGCGTCCAGAACATCAACCTGGGGCAGGCCCGGCTGTGGTGTGCGCTGCGCTGGGCAGCCTATCGAGGTGGGCGCAGGTGGGAGAAGCGCGAAGCGCTATCTCCGCTGCCAGTACCGCCCAACAACTTCGACCAGCGCCAGGACCGTGGTCACACGAATCCGGAGCATCTGCTGCACCAGGCGGTGGCCGAGGGCGTGATCGACACCGATAGTGCCTTCTTGATCGCCGACACCCGGCTCGCGGGCCGCACGCTGATCTCTCTGGCAACCGAACGCAACCGGCCCTACAAGCAGCTGCACCGGGCGCGTAAACGTGCCGAGAGGCGGGTGGCGTCGTGGCTGCGTGAGCGGTTGGCCGAGGCCGGTGCCAAGCGCACCAGCGTCGTGGAGACTGCCGCCGTCGATGCTGCCGCCGGTAGCACCGGAAATCAGCAGAGCGCACGCCCGGTGGGGATTTCTCGCGATAGCGCCGCCAGTGACAGGTGCCAGGGGAACACAGCTGTCTCCCCGTATCCGGTACCGGAGGTCAAGCGATGCGCATAATCCACGCCCTCACCCACGCACCCGAACAGCCCCCACACGCTGGCCGTGTCCAGCGTCGCCTCGCCCGCAGCGCCGTGGCGGTCGTGTTGGCCGGTGTGGTGCTCGCTGCGGCGGCCGGGCCTGCCTCGGCGCAGCCGGTGCTGGCGGTCGCGGGTTCGTTCGACGAAGTGCTCAACAATCTGCGCAATTGGATCGTCGGGATCCTCGCGCTGATCGCGACCGTGTGCTTGACCATCGGTGGCACCCGCTATCTGATCTGCTCCGGTGACCCTGGCGAGGTCGAACGCGCCAAGGTCGCGCTTCGGGCCGCCTGTATCGGCTACGCGCTGGCGATGCTCGCGCCGGTCGTGGTCGCGGTCCTCAAGTCGATCGTTGGCGGCTGACATGATCGCCCGCCACCACGCCAGCACCGTGCCTCCGCCGCTGCGGCGGGTCCTGGTCCTCGTGCTGACTGTCGCGGCGATCCTGTTGTGCGGCAACGGACTCAGCCTCGCCGAACCGACCACGCCACCGGCCCCGGCCGCCCCGACTGTCCCCGCGCCGACCTCGCCTACCAGTGGAGTGCCCGCGCCTGCCGTTCCTCAGCAGAGCCCGGTCGAGCCGGTGCAGGGCGTCGATGAGTCGGAGTGCGGGGTCACCAATATTCCCGCGTGTGTCGCGGGCGCGATCGACGGGTTCTTCCGCCGCCTGGTCGAGTCCGGCCTCAACCCGGTCATGGAATGGGTCGCCGAGCACCTGCTGACCACGCCCGAGCCCAGCACGTTTCCGCGCATCCAGGAGTTGTGGGACTCGTCGTGGCAACTCGTGCTCGCCATGTACGGGCTCGTCGTGATCGCAGCCGGGGTCCTGCTCATGCTGCACGAGACCCTGCAAACCCGCTGGGGCTGGCGCGAACTGCTTCCCCGCCTGGTCGTCGGGTTCATCGCGGGCGCGATGAGCATGATCATCGCCACTCGAGCGATCCGCTTCGCCAACGGGCTCGCCGTGGCGATGGCCGGAGACGGCGTCGAATCCGACTCCGCCACAGAGTCTTTCAAGTCGATGATGAACGTCGGTGGAGGCACCGGCACCAATCTGTTCGCGACGTTGCTGCTGGTCGTGTTCCTCGTGGTGATGACGATCCTGCTGATCACCTGGGTCATCCGCCTGGTCATCACCGTGGTGCTCATCGTGGCGGCCCCGTTGGCGATGATGTGCTTCGCCCTGCCCGGCCTGGACGCGATCGCCCGCTGGTGGTGGCGCGCGTTCGCCGCGTGCCTGGCTATTCAGGTCGTGCAGTCGATGGTGCTCATCGTCGGGCTGCGAGTGTTCCTGTCCCCGGACGGTTGGTGGTTCTTCGGCCCCACCAGAGATGGCGTGGTCAACATCATCGTCGCCAACGCGATGGGCCTGCTGCTGATCAAGATCCCGTTCTGGCTGCTGGCAGCGCTCAGGATCGGTAACGGGCGCGGGTTGGTGTCCTCGATCGTGCGCGGGTTCATCGTGTACAAGACCTTCGGGCTGCTGAGGTCCGGTGAGAAAGCGGCGTTCTCCCGCTCCGGCAGTGGCAAGGTTCCCTCCGCTGCTGGCGCTACGAGCGATCCCGATCCGTACGCGAAGGTGCGGGCCACCCGCACCGGTCAGTTGATGCTGCCGCTGCCCGGCCTGCGGCGCACCGAACGCCCGCCCGCCCCGGCGACGCGAATTCCGAGCGCCTCGTCGATGCCGGTCGCCACGCCTCAGGGAGAGCAGTTGATGTTGCCGCTGCCGCAATTCCACGGCGGGGTCGACCTTGGACCGAAACCGCGCCTGCGCCGCGACGGCCAGTACCAGCTCCCGATCCCCGTCGAGCGTGTACCCAAACCCACTGCACCACCACCGGTTCCGGTAACGAAGCCGCAGCCCGCAACCCGGGGGCCGCGCCCCAAAGAGTTGGCCTTCGACTTCACGGTGCCTGCAGAGCGCGACCCGTACGCGGGGCTGCGCCCGACCCGAAGCGGGCAGTACCCGCTCCCGCTTGAGGTCCGCCGCACCCCGGCACCGCCGCGCGCCAGCACTCCACCACCTGCGGCACCGGCCGCACCATCCGCGCCTCGCCCGCCTGCTGGGCGGCAGTTGCATCTGCCGCTTCCGGATCTGCCCGTTCGCCGCCGTACCCGCCGCACCCCGAGGAGTTCGAAATGACTGTCTCCGCCCGTATTCCCGCCGATGTCGATCGCCGCGACAAACTCGTCGGCCCCTTCACTGCCCGTCAGCTCGCTATCCTCGCCGTCACCGCCCTCGGCGTGTACCTGGCCTGGATGCTGACCCGCGAGCTGGTGTCGCCGCCGGTGTTCGTCGCCTGCACGGTCCCGCTCGGCGCGCTGGTGACCGGTCTGGTGCTCATCACGCGCGACGGGTTGTCCGGTGACCAGCTGCTCGTCGCCGCGATCGGACACCGAATGCGTCCGCATCGGCTCGCCGCCGCCCCGGACGGGCTGATCGCGGCACCGCGCTGGCTCACCGCCCGCACGAGCCGGAAGCCGAAATCGGCGGCCCAGCAGGTTATCACGAACGCCACCGCGCACCTGCCACAGAAGGTGGACAGGTCCGGGGAAGTCGGGGTCGTCGACCTCGGCCCGGACGGGCTGGCTGCGGTCGCGGTCGCGGGCACCGTGAACCTCGCCTTGCGCACCCCGGCCGAACAGGCCGCGCTCGTCGCGCAACTCGGCGGCTGGCTGCACACTCTGCGCCAGCCGGTCCAGATCCTCATCCGCTCCACCCGCCTGGATCTGACCGGCCGTATCGCCGCGCTGCGCACCGCCGCGCAGGACATGTCACCGGAGCTGGCCGACGCCGCCCGCGATCACGCCGCGTTCCTGACCGACCTCGCTACCAGCGAAGATCTGCTGCACCGGCAGGTGCTGCTGGTGTGGCGCGAACCGCTGCACGGGGCCAGCGCCGCCGCGCCGGGGCTGGCCGGGCCGTCCGCGCGCACCCTGGCCGCCTCACTGCTGCCGAGCCGTCGCCGCGCAGCCCGCGAAGTCTCGGCCGCGGCCCGTCGTGCTGCCGAGACGCGGCTGCTGCGGCGACTGTCGGAGGCCACCGACATGCTGGCCCCGCTCGGCGTCACGGTCACCGCCCTCGACGACGTCCAAGCCACCGCGATCGTGGCCTCGGCCACCAACCCGGCCAGCCTCGTCCCGCACAGCGCTGACATCGCCGCCCCCGACGCCGTCATCACTACGGCTGCCAGCGAACTCCGCGAGCACACCAGCACCGGCATCGGCTCCGACGACGACGGCCCTGCCACGCCTCGCCGCCAGAACCGCCGGATTCGGTCGCGCCGCGAACGATTCGGGATGCGCTCGGTGTTCGCGCCGCAGTCGCTGACCGTCGGTGCCCGTGCGGTGGAGATCGGGTCGGATTGGGTGTCGACCCTCGCGGTCACCGGCTATCCCCGCGAGGTCGCCGGTGGTTGGCTCGCTCCGCTGCTCGCCCACCCCGGCCGCGTCGACCTTTCCCTGCACATCGATCCGATCGATCCGGTGACCGCCGCGAACCGGCTACGCCGCCAGCAAGCCCGCCTGGAATCCTCACGCGGCCACAACGCCACCTACGGTCTGCTGCCCGATCCGCAGCTCGATGTCGCCGCCGAGGACGCCGCCGACCTGTCCGCGCGGGTGGCCCGCGGCGAGGGCCGACTGTTCCGGGTCGGTCTCTACCTCAGCGTGCACGCCAGCACCGAAACCGAACTGGCCGAGGAGGTCTCGGCGGTCCGGGCGCTGGCGGCGAGCCTGCTGATCGACACCTGCCACCTCGCCTACCGCGCCGTGCCCGCGTGGACAGCGACGCTGCCGTTGGGGATGGACCCGGTGCAGGTGGCCCGCACCTTCGACACCGACGCGCTCGCCGCCGCGTTCCCCTTCACCTCCCCGCAGCTGCCGGTGGGTGATCCGGTGTCGGCGCATCGCCCCGAAGGCGTGCTGTACGGCCGCGACGCCGCCAGCGGGCTGGTGTTCTGGGATCGGTTCGCCGAGACCATCCACAACCACAACATGGTGGTGCTCGGGCGAAGCGGGTCGGGCAAGAGCTATCTGGTCAAATCCGAGGTGCTGCGGTCGCTGCAGCGCGGTATCGAGGTCATCGTCATCGACCCCGAGGACGAGTACCGGCCCCTGGCGGAGGCCGTCTGCGGCACCTACCTGCAGCTCGGTGCACCCGATGTGCGGCTCAACCCGTTCGATCTGGAAGTTCACCTCCGTCCCGACGGCCGCCGCAGCGCCCCCTCTGATGCCTTGACGCGGCGGAAGTTGTTCCTGCACACCGTGATCCGGGTGCTGCTCGGTGAGCAGACTCCCGCGCAGCGGGCGGTACTCGATACCGCGCTCACCGCGACCTATCTCGCAGCCGAGATCACCGACGACCCGGCCACCTGGACCCGTCCGGCCCCGACGCTGGGCATGTTGGCCGAGCAGCTGCACGCCAGCGGCAGCAGCATCGGCGTCGAGCTGGCCCAGGCACTGGCACCGTTCGTCACCGGGGGCGCGTTCGCCGGGCTCATCGACGGCGAGACGACCACCCGCCCTGAGGGCGCGTTCGTGGTCTTCTCCCTGCGAGAGCTGCCCGACGAACTCAAAACCCTCGGCACACTCCTCGCCCTGGACGTGACCTGGCGGCGAGTGTCCAACCCCGCGATCCGCCAGCCCCGACTCGTGGTCGTGGACGAAGCGTGGTGGATGCTGCGTCAGGAAGCGGGCGGAGAGTTCTTGTTCCGGGCCGCCAAGAGTTTCCGCAAGCACTGGGCCGGACTCACCGTCGCCACCCAGGATTGCGCCGATGTACTGGCCACCGAGCTGGGCAAGGCGATCGTCGCCAACGCCGCCACCCAAGTCCTGTTGCGGCAGGCGCCGCAGGCCATCGACGAGGTCGCTGCCGCGTTCGGGCTGTCCGACGGTGAGCGGGGGTTCCTGCTCGCCGCCGATCGCGGCCAGGGCCTGTTGGCGGTGGGCACCGACCGGGCCGTGTTCGCCTCGGTGGCCTCCGATTTCGAGGACGCCCTGATCACAACCTCGCCGCAGTTCGCTACCGCCGGCGAGAACACCGACATCGGGGTCGATCTGCCCGGCGAGGACGTCCCCGCCCTGCCGGTCGGCCTGACACCCACCGTCGATGCTGCCGCGTCGACCGACGAGGACGGTGGCGACGAGGTCTTCCTCGACCTGCCCGAGGCCGTGTAATGGCCCCGGACCGCGGTGAGCGCCACCGCTACCAGCCCTCGCCCGGATACCTCGGGTTCTGCCGGGACTGCGGCAAAGCCGCCTTCGACACCCGCAGGACCGCACGCCGATACGCGCGCCGCCGCTATCCCGGCGAAGCGGGATTGCGCGCCTACCCGTGCCCACGCCGCATCGGGGCCTGGCACGTCGGGCACCTCGCCCCCGAGATCGTCTCCGGCGCGGTCAGTTCGGAGCGGTTCTACGGCCCCGGCGGCATCGGCGCACACCGCCGCCGCTGCGGCAACTGCCTCAATCGGAGAGGCAGGCTGCGATGAGCGCCCCCGCACCCGCGCCGGGTTGGCTCGGGCAGGTACTGCTCGCCCCCAGCCAGATCCTCGACCGGCTCACCGCGCGACTCACCGCGGTGAGCGCCGCAACCGCGACCGCCCTCGCGGCAGTGGCCGCCGCAGCGGTGCTCGCCACGGTGATCGGGCGCTACGCCCGGCGGGTGCGGCTGGCCAGTGACGCTCGCGAAGTCACCATCTTGTGTCCACCGACACTGGAAGCACATGCGGCGCATGCCTTGTGGTCACATCTGGTCGGGCTGTTGCGCCCGGCGTGGAAGAGGTTGCTGTTCGGGCAGCCGCACGTGGCCTTCGAATACCGGGTCACCGGGCACGCCGGTGTCAGCCTCGCGATCTGGACCCCGGCATCGATCCCGCCAGGGTTGGTGGAGCGTGCGGTGGCCTCGGCGTGGCCGGGCGCGCGCACCCAGACCAGCGAGCAGGCTGCCGCGCCGCTGGCCGTACCGGAGCCGGGTGTGCGGCGAATACTGGTGGCGGGGCGGCTGCGGCTGGGACGGCCGGAGAGTTTCCCGATCCGCACCGACTACGACAGTACCGATATCGCCCGCGACCTGCTCACAGCCGCAGCCGATCTCGGCACCGGGGAAAGCGTGTGCGTGCAGATCCTGGCGCGTCCGGTCACCGGCCGCCGTGTCCGCCGCCTGCACACCGGACAGTCCGGCGGGCTCACCGCCGCACTGACGCGCGCGGCGGCGTGTGTGGCCAGCGAGGTCCTCGATCTACTCACGCCCGGTTCCTCGACCCGCGCACCTCAGGTGCGCTCGATGCCGGTGGATCGGTTCACCCGCATGGAGGACACTGTCCAGACCCGCGCGGCGGTCACGAAAACTCGTGGCGGGCACTGGGAAACACTGATTCGCTACGCCGCCGCCGTCGACCTGCCCGGCGATGCCGACCCTGCCGGGCGCGGTGAGGCGCGGGCGATCGCGCGGGGTCGCGCGCACGCCGCCGCAGCGGTGTTCGCCTCTTGCACCGACCTGAACTTCTATCGCCGCCGCCGTCAATTCCGTAAAGCCTGGGCCTTGCAGTGGCGTTGGCTCGGACACGGCGATCTGCTGTCGGTCCCCGAGATCGCGGGCATCGCCCATCTGCCGGGCGAAGCGTCGGTGCCCGGGTTGGCGCGTGCGGGCGCACGGGCGCTGCCCCCGGCCACGACCATCTCCCTCGGCGGCCCGCACTCGAAACCACTCGGAATCGCCGATTCCGGGAACGGACGCCCGGTCGCGCTCACCGTCGCCGACGCCCGGCACCACACCCACGTCCTCGGCGCGACCGGTGTCGGCAAGTCCACACTGCTGGCGCAATGGATCCTCGCCGACGCCGACGCCGGACGCGGAGTGGTCGTCATCGATCCCAAAGGCGATCTGGTCACCGACGTGCTGGCGCGCCTGCCACGTCGACTGGCCGACAACGTCGTGATCTTCGACGCCGACTCCACACTCCGGCCCCCGTGCGTGAACCCCCTCGATACCAGCACCGAGGGCCTGGATCTCGCGGTCGACAACCTGGCCACGATCTTCTCCCGCATCTACGCCCGCTGGTGGGGACCGAGAACCGACGACATCCTTCGTGTCAGCCTGCGCACCCTGTGCGCGCGACCCGGAATCCACACCCTCGTCGACCTCGCCGGATTGCTCGGCGGCGGAGCCAATCTCGAACGCATCACACGGGAAGTCAGCGACCCCGTGCTGCGCGACTTCTGGAACTCCTGGAGCGAACAATCCGAAGCCGCCCGCGCGCAAGCGGTCGGGCCGCTGCTCAACAAGCTGCGCGCGTTCCTGTTACGGCCTTTCGTGCGCGCGGCGATCGCGGCCGGCGAGTCCACCGTCGACCTCACCGAGGTCCTCAACGACAGCGGGATCTGCCTGGCCCGGCTCCCGAAGGGCTCCCTCGGAGAAGACACCGCCCGACTGATGGGGTCGCTCCTGGTGGCCCGGACCTGGCAGGCCGCAATCACCCGCTCCCGCCTCGCCACCGCCGACCGCCCCGACGCCAGCCTCGTCCTCGACGAAGCCCAGAACTTCCTCAACCTGTCCACCCCGGTCGAGGACATGCTCGCCGAGGCCCGCGGCCTGCGCCTATCGCTGGTACTGGCGCACCAGAACCTCGGGCAGCTCTCCCGCGAACTGCGCGAAGGCATCTCCGCCAACGCCCGCAACAAACTCATCTTCTCCGGCTCCCCCGAAGACGCCCGCGAACTCGCCCGCCACACCAGCCCGCTACTGACCGAGCACGACCTCACCCACCTCGACGTCTACCACGCCGCTGCCCGACTGCTCGTCGGCGGCCAGCAGGCCCCACCGTTCACCCTCATCACCCGGCCACTGCCCGACCCGATCCCCGGCCGCGCCGCCGCGATCCGCGCATCCGTCCGCACCCGCAACACACCGACCGAACCCGCGACCGCCACCGACACCGCCGGAGGCGTCGACCTTGCCAAGAGCACGGAGCCCCCGACAAGCGCGGACCCACGCCTGTCCTAACACGTTCGGATCGGCCGAGACGTGCAGCACAGCCACCACATCCACCCGCGAGAGCGAAACGAGTCCGCCATGATCAACCGCCCGACCCGCCAACGCGAACTGCGCGCCCCGCGACGTGTGAAGGCCCTCGGCCGCGCACACGCACGGCTGGCGCTGTGCCTGACCGAGCGGGACCGCTGGATCCTGCGGATGTGCCACGAGCACCGAGTACTCACCACACCCCAGCTCACCGCCCTGACCTTCGGCAGCCCTAGCCGCGCCCGCCGCCGCCTCGCCGCGCTGCACGACTACGCCCTCCTCGAGCGCTTCCGGCCGCTGCGCAGCATCGGCACCGCCCCCACACACTGGGTCCTCGCCCCGGCCGGAGCCGCCGTACTCGCCGCGCAAGCCGGAATCGAACTGCGCGAGTTGGGATTCCGGCCCGACCGTGCCCTCGCTGTCGCGCACAGTCTGCACCTGGCTCACACCATCGGCGTCAACGAGTGGTTCATCACCTTGGCAACCACCGCCCGCGCGACCGGGAGCGCCGCGCTGCTGGCCTGGTGGTCGGAGAACCGCTGCCGGGCGCTCTGGGGTGATCTCGTCATTCCCGACGGTTACGGCCGCTACACCCATGCGGGGGCAACGCTGGACTTCTTCCTCGAATTCGACCTCGCCACCATGGCACTGCCGACCGTGGCGGGCAAACTGCACGGCTACGCCGAACTCGCCCGCACCAGCGGCGTCATCACCCCCGTACTCGTATGGGTACCAGTCGGCTCCCGCGAAGCCGCCGCACGAAAAGCATTGCGCAACATCTGGGCCGGGCTGCGCGACCCCGCAGCAGTGCCTGTCGCCACCGCCGCCGCCGACCTGCTCCCCACCACCGACCCGGCCGCCAGCCCGGCCGCGCCGGTCTGGTTGGGCTTGGACTCCACTGACGGCACGCGCGTCGCGCTGCCCGATCTGGCTGTCCGGTGGCCGCGCGTGACGCCCGCTCCCGCGAGCGTCCCGGTCGCCCCGCACAGCCGCTACGCGGTCCTGACGCCACCCCCACCGTGCCCGCCGCCCGAGGCGGGTGAACGGTGATGCTCGGCAAAGCCCTCGCCGCGGGCGCGGTAAGCACCGGCTTCTGCGCGTTGGTCATCGCCTCGGTCGTCACCACCGTGATCGTCTTCGACCAGCCCAAGCCTGTCCCGCCCGTCCCGCGGGCGGGCGCGGCACCGAGTCCGGAAGCGGTCTCCGACATTCCGGAATCCATGCTCGTGCTGTACCAGAAGGCTGCGCCGGTATGTCCCGGCCTGGACTGGTCGGTACTCGCCGCCATCGGCAAGATCGAAACCGACCACGGCCGCTCCCCCCTGCCCGGCGTCCACTCCGGAGAAAACTTCGCCGGAGCAGGCGGCCCGATGCAATTCCTCGCACCCACCTTCGACGAAGTCACCACCCGCCACCGGCTCCCAGCAGGAGGAGCCACCCCGCCCTCGCGCTACAACCCCTCCGACGCGGTGCACGCCGCCGCCTACTACCTGTGCGACTCCGGCGCACCGGCGGACATGTACTCCGCGATCTGGGCGTACAACCACGCCGACTGGTACGTGCGCGACGTGCTCGACCAAGCCGCCCGCTACCGCAGCCACACCCCCTCCGGCACCGGCGATTGCGGCACCGTACACGGCGACGACACCGCCGCGGTCGTGCTCGCGTTTGCGTGCGCGCAACTGGGACAGCCGTACGTCTGGGGCGGCAACGGCCCCGAGGCCTCCGGTGGGTGGGACTGCTCGGGCCTGACCAAGGCCGCCTACGCCGCCGCCGGGGTGAGCTTGCCCCGCGTCGCCGTCGACCAGTACCACGCCGGTCCGGTCATCCCGGAAAGCTCCTTGCGTCCAGGCGATCTCGTCTTCTACGGCACGACCGCCGACATTCATCACGTCGGCCTGTACCTGGGCGGCGGAAAGATGGTCAACGCCCCCACCTTCGGTGTCCCGGTACGAGTCCAGGACTACCGCTACCCCGGCGATGACTACTTCGGCGCGACCTCTCCACTATCCGCGGCGAGCGCCACAGCCGCGAATCCAGCCCAGTGACCTCGCACCGATAACGCAACTGTAGGGACCCGCTGACACGAAAGGTTGGGACCGATGGCCAGAAAGAACCCGAAAACCATACGGGCACTCGCGGACTACGGTTACCTGCCGGGAGCCAAGATCGTCGAACCCCGCATCGACGAAGTCGATATCCCCCTCGCCACCATCGACACCTGCTCACACGAGGACACAGTCTGTCCCGACTGTGCCTGGCAATGGCAACTCGATCACCTGTTCTGCGAACGCCTTCCCTGGCAACACGGCCCCCGGCCACACCATTAATGACCGTTCACGCCACCACAGACCATCGGGGGGTGCCCGGACCCCGAGAAGCTTTTCCCGGCGCGCTCCGGATGTGTCTCGACAGGTCCGACAACGAAGAGCGTCCATCGGTGCCGCACCACACAATTCCCGCCCTGCGCTACCGAATTCCCGTCGTTCACAGCCGAATTCATCCCGGAATTCGCACGTCGCCAGGTGGACACCCGTCTTGTTTCACCAATCCGCTTGACATCGATGCGGGTACGGAGCGTCCATGTAGTTGGAACCCGCACGCATCCGGTAGCGCAACCGGCGGGTGACCGTCCCGGCCGGGACATGACAAACCTTCCAATCCTCTTTTCCTCGAACGATTCCCGAAGGGGGAAACGTCATGTCCACCACCACCTCCGCCGAGGCCCGCGCCGCCCACGAGAACGCCCTGTGGCAGGCGCTGACCGACCACCCCGCCTCCACCACCAACGAACTGGCCACCACCGCGTCGGTGCCGAAATCGACCGCCCGCAAGATCCTGGCCGGATGGCTCGCAGACGACCTTGTCACCCGCACCGCCGACGACAACCGCACCGGCTTCCGCTGGCGCATCGCCGACACGACCGAAACGGTCTCCACCGCACCCGAGCCCGACCCGCAGGCCACCTCGGTCGAACCGGTCACCGAAGCGGCGGCGGAGGCGAGCGAGGCGGTCGACCCTGCCACCACCGCCGACGAGACCGGGATCGAGCCTGCCGACGAACCCGACGGCGACAAGACCTCCGCCGGGGCCGAGACGGAACCGCCCGCCGACAACCCCGACGATGAGCACGCGGGCACCGACGCGGGCGACGACACCCCGACAGCGCAGTCCACCGACACAGTAGCGGGGGTGTGCCCGCTGTGCGGGCAGCCGCCCAAGCCACACCCCCGGGGCTTGCAGCCGGGCGCGCTGCGTGGGCAGGTGGAGGACTTCCTGCGTGAGCATCCCGGCGAGGAGTTCACCCCGGGCAAGATCGCGAAAGCGTTGGGCGGCAAGTCCTCCGGCGCGGTATACAACGCCTGCTTCGCACTGGTCGGCAAGTACGTCGCCGAACACACCTGCGAACGCCCCAACAAGTTCAAGCTCCACCCCTCCCAGCAGGAGCAGCAGGCCGAACACGAGGCCCGCTAGCTTCCCCGCCCCGGCGGCCGGTACGCAAAACGCGAGTACCGGCCGCCGTGCGTTCACAGGCAGGCTTGCCCGCCGCTGTGAACCGGTGCACCGGAGGGCTCTATTCGGTCTCGGGGTGGGCAAATCACGGCGGTACCCGCCAGTCCCCAGGTGTACGCACCCCCACGCCCGCGCACCGGAGGACCGCTCATGAACCCCAACCGCTCCCACCGCCCTGCCACCGGCTCACCACATCGCGCCCCTGTCCCGGCCCGTCTGACGGCCGCCGTCACCGCCACGGCAATCGTGGCCGCCGCTACGGCCGCCACCGTCATCAGCGCAGGCCCCGCCACGGCCGCCCCGGTTTGCGCACCGGTCACGGCCGTCATGGTGCCCGGCACTGGGGAAACCAATGCCGCCGCCAACCCCGCCCAGCCGGTCGGACTGCTCGCCTCCCTCGGCAACGATCTCACCGGCCGCCACGGCGGCGATATCGATGTCCGCTACCTGCCCTACCCCGCTGCCGCGGCCCCCTACGCCAGCTCGGAATCTGCTGGCGTACACGCGCTATCGGGGCTATTGAGCGGATTATGCGCCGAGACAAGGGTTGTGCTTGTCGGCTACTCCCAAGGTGCCGATGTCGCAGGCGATGTCGCCTCCGCGATCGGCACCGGGACCGGGGCGATCACCGCCTCGAGGGTGGCCGCCGTGGCGTTGCTTGCCGACCCGCGACGCGACGCGTCCACCCCGCAACTGGGCACCAGCACCAGCGGGCACGGCGTGTCCGGTCCACGACGCGCAGGATTCGGAGCGCTCACCGATCGAGTGCGCACCGTGTGTGCCGCCGGAGACCTGTACTGCGCGACCTCGCAGGAGTCCTCGCCGGCCTGGACCGCGCTCGGCCGTGCTTTCACCGGCGACGGCACCGACACCTCGGCCGCGGTGAGCACCACCTCTGCGGGCGGCGAGATCGACACCTCCAACGTCGCTCGACAGGTAGTGCTCGTGGCCGGTGCTCTGGCGTCGTTCGCCTCGGGCGTTCCAGCGCTGCTCAATGACCTCGCGGCGCTGCCCGGCGCTGTCCTCACCGGCAATATTCCCGAGGCACACCGACTCTCCGGGGCGATCAACGTCGGCTTCAGTCCCCTCATCGAGCTCGCGGACAGAGCCGACCTCGCTCTGGTCGCTCGCGCGCTGGAGCTGGCCGCACCCATGGACACCTCCGGCACCACCGCCATCGCGGCACAAATCGTCCGCATCCTGGCACGCACCGACATTAAGCGAGTCGCCAACAACATCGGTGCCGCCCAGGAGATCGCATGGCACGTCACCGAGAAACTCGCCATAGGCGATATCGTCGGTGCCGGTATGGACCTCGTCGGCCTGGTGCCCGTAGCCGCCGACCTCGCCGCCACCGCCGCTGCCGCGCTGACAGGCACCAGCGTCTCGGGGGCGTCGCTGGCGTCGTCGTTGACCAGCAACCCTGACACCAGCGGCATGCTGTCGAATCTGGCGCGCCAGGGCCGCGACGCGGCGCAGTTCTACCTCTCCGGTGTCCACCAGACTGGCTACAGCGCCTACTTGCCCGCCGTGGCCGGCTGGATCACCATCCAGATCGCGCACACCCGCTAACCAACCGTCCCGGGCGCGTCTGCCTCTTTATCAACGAGCCAGGCACGCCCGACGGACCGATCTTCCGGTCCTCGCCCCGCGCGGAGGTAGCACCCGACACCGACTACGTCCCGCGTCGCGCGATCAGTCGCAACGTGGCAGCCGATCAGCCAAGGCACAATTCGTCGAGGGGAACCTTTCCAGCTTCGCGAAGCGTAGCGAGCATTTCCAGGGCACTCGGATAAGGCGGCGATACGGCTACGTCCGCTGCTCTTCCCAACTCGTAGATCTCGTTGAAGTCGAGTGGTCGCACGACATCATGCAACTCAATCATGTCGTCGATACCGAGCGCGTCATATTCTGCACGGAGCGCATGGGCGGCCAGCCAACGCATCTCGCCGTACCGATAGGGTATCGATAGAACGCAAAGCGTGGTGTCCGTCAACAGACCCTTTAGGTAGGGAACAACTCGCACATCAGCAAGCGGATCCGTCAACAGCGTTCGAAGTGTGATAGCTACTTCCTCGGGTTCCTCCTGCAATGCTCTGGCGATGTATAGGAAATCCTCATCCCGTGCCGACGTAGCTTCTTCTTCACCGTGGTTCATGATTATCCAATCCTCTGCTGATTCCGCTACTGCCATCGACTAACGGGCATTCGTCTCACAAGTTCTATCAGCTCACTGACACGAACTTGTCTACTGTACGTGCCAAGCTTTTCAGCCATTGCGTCGGTTAGTCGAATCGTTCTACGCCCTATCTCTTCCCAGTTCGCCAGTTGACTGTGCTCCCTGAGTGGCACTCCTCCGATGAACATGTAGTCCAGAGGCTGGCGGTTTACTGGGTCTATGGCGGCAGCAACTTCGGGTCGCATTTTTACGCTACCGTTCGTTACGCGGTTGACAGCATTTGCGATGAAATCATACTCGACCATGTACGCGGCCGAGTGAGCGTTTCTGTAGTGCCAGTCGAAGTTCGCATTCCATTTTCTCAGCTCTTCCCTCGACATTCGCTTTGTTGGCTCACCCATGAACTTGAATCCTGTTCGCTCCAACGCTTCAAGCTCAGCTCGCTCATGCACGATATAGCGCACATCGCTAACAGTTGCCCTCCCAGTGGCGAGCCGTCTCCACGCGAGGTAGTTTTCGGTCGCGAAGTTCAATCCCCTACTGTTGAAGTTGTACTCCTTGATCTTCCGCACCGTCCCCTGGTCAATCCTAACGCCCATGGCTCGAGCGGATTGCGCAACTCGATGAATATCGTTTGTTCTCAGAAGCTCCTGCCGGAGCCTCTCAACACGCGTCGACAACTCCTTGGCACCTAGCCCCGGAAACTGCGCTTGCCACTGATGTTCGGTGACGCCAGCCCGTCCGCCGCTGTGTATTCCTCCCTCGATTGCTCGCGGGTCTGCCGGGGTGTCGGCTGCCCGCGAGGGAACCGATTCCAGTGCTGGATTCCTGCCTTGCGGTCCGCCCGAAGGGGGTCTCGTCGAGGCACCCGGCCAACCGACGTCGTCGATGGACCGACCGACACCAGGTCCACGACCAACCAGTGCCGTTGACGCATCGTTTCGCGCGGCGCGGACCGTACCGTGATTCAATGCACGGCTGTTGACAGCCACAACTCCTTCGGTCTCGATCGTGCCTTTGGTAGGTGCTCCGGCGGCGGGTTTGGGCAGCGCGGGATGCTGACTGGTCGGGAGTTTTACCGGCGGTGTGGGGGTAGACCCGACCGGGGCGATGTGCGGTGGGACGGCGTCTTGGACCGCTCGGGCTGGCGGAGTTCGGCTGATGTTGTTGTGAATCTGGGCAGGTCGGGGTGCGGCTTTGACGGTGTCGTCGGCGTTGCGGGCGAGTGGGCCGATGATTCTGGGTAGGAGTTTGGTGCCAACGCGAATCAGGGCGTAGCCAACGGCTTCACCCGCAGCGAGCCAGACAACTTCGGTCGCGACGGCCTTGGTGATTTTTTGGACAATCTCTGCGGCGTCCGGTGGGGTGCCGGGGTCGGTAGCCCAGTGGATTCCGGATTCTGTCTCAACCAACAGCCCGCCGCCTTGGACCTTGTATAAATGTTTGGCGGTAATTCCTGCCGGGACTGGGATTTCCTCGATGGCGGCAAGGTCACCATTGCGCATGGCCGCGATTGCGCTGTAGTCCCCGCTGGGCAGTTCGACGTAGAACGCGCCGTCGCCAGTTGTTGTCACCGGATAACGCAGCGGACCCCGGTAGCCCGGAATGGAGGTCGTGGCTGACGGCGGGCCACCGCCGGTACCCGGCGGCTGCAGCCGAGCGTTCCCGGGCAGCACAGCGCCGTACGGACGGTCGGTGCGCACGCCGTTGCTGCTGAGTACCTGCGCGTTGTGGGCGAACAGGTTGTCCGGTAGGACCGGGACGCCGTCCTCATCGACCCTGATGTAGTAGCCTGCCACCTCGACGATCCGGTGTCCCTCGGGCGTGAACAGGGCACCGTCGACAGCGCGGTAGAACTCGAAGTAGTTCTTGCCCTCCTGATCCCAGCTGACGGTGCTGCTGTTGAGGAGCACCATGTGTGCGCGGCCGTTGAGGCCGACCACGCTGAGGCTGATTATCCTTCCGTTCTCGTCCTTTGTGATGGTGACCGGGGCGGTTCCGACGTTGAGTCGTTCGAGCACTTCGACGAGTTGCCGGGCATCGCCGAGGTGCTCGATGCTGGAGGCGAACACCGAGGTGGGATCGGTTGAGGTCGCGGGGTCGCGGCCGGGCATGTTCTGCCCCAGCACACGAGCCAGCTCGATACCGGCCTGATGGCGAGCAGCCTGCCACGACAGCGTGGTGGCGGTGTGGCCGTTGTCGAGGGGAGTGATATCGATCGTGCCGGGCTTGCTCGAGGTGGCCATCGTTCCGTCGATCAGGGTGACCTCGTAGTCGACCTGCCAGCCCTCGGCGGTAGCGGTGATGGTCTTCTCAACGGTGCCGACGCCGGGGACCATGACAGCCCCGGGCTGGTCACCGGTTGCGGTGTCGCGGCCGGCTTGATCGGCCGCGAGTTGCTCGTCGGTCTTCAGCGTTCCGTCGGTGTTATAGATCGCGTACAGACCGGGGACGGCCACCAGTGCCCGCGGATCGATGAAGTCCGGACGCTCAGGCTCCGGATCTGACGTTCGTTCGGGAGGCGACGGCACGCTGTCAGCAGGCCCGCTCCGGGCTGGTTGGTCAGTAGCCGCCTGAGGCGGCGCGTCCACGGCTGGCGCCTCGGGACTCTGTTGTGCTTCAGGAGTTGGCCGCAGATGGGCGCCAGGATTCGGGACGGTATCCCGTTGGGGCACGACGAACCCGTCCTCGTCGAGTTCGGAATTCGACTCGGGATCAGTGATCGGCTTCGCCTGCAACAGAGGTGTGGTGGTCGGCGAGTCCTGTCGTGCCGCAACGTTTCCTGGACCTGTCGACCCGGACCGTGGCCGCGCAGAATCGGCGAGGGCCGCCGCGATCATGTCCTCGCCAGCAAGGATTCGCTGGTAGAGGCGGACCGCTTCAGCCTCGTTCTTCACAGTGTAGTTGTGCACCCGGTATGTCACAGGGCTCGATTCGTCAGCCGGTGTCTGATCGGCAGGAGCACTTGGGGTCCAGCGAGGCACCCAGCCGTGTTCTTGGTAGATCCCCATCATGACCAGCCCTCGATAGCACTCGTGATCTGTTGTGTCATAAGGGGTCGTGGGGACTCGCGAAACAGGCGCATGCCAAAGCTGCTGGGCTCGCTGAATTCGGTACTGAACATGAGAGTCGACAGTCCTTCCTACGCTGGGCATAAAAAATCCCAAGTCCGTCATTGGACTTGGGACTGAACGCAATCAGGCCACTCAGTGGCCGACGAGCGGACAACGAACCCTGACGTGTCTTCCCGAAACGATCGAGCAAAGCACCGCAGCAAGGACGGTGATGGCGTAGCACCACCGAGAGGTAACGCCAAAGGCCACCAAGCCCTTGGGCAATCGGCTTTCGGCGCGTGGCATACGGCTCCTACTGGCGACCGCTGCTGATACTCGACCGTCTCTGCCACGCTGCTCGGCATCTGCGAGGGACGTCCCCGTGCAGGACGCAGGGACACGACGTGGCGGTGCCGAGATCGATGTTCTGAGAGAGGGCTCGGTGCATCTCACCAGAGAAGACGCGGTTGTACCGCTGGCAAAAGCATGACTTAAGGGATGAACAGTGTCAACGCCCAACAGTTAACTTCTCCGAAGACACCCAGGTAGAACAGTCTTTTTCGCCAGGCGGACCCAGCCCGCCAGCCCAGCCCGTGTTCGACGGTGACACGTTGCGTCAGCTGCCGTCATGGTGCCGTCGTTCAGCCCGACCTTCCGTTGCCGTACGCGCACCGGGCCAAGGTGCCGGTAGCACGAACCGTCACTTCGGGACTGAGGCTGCAGAATGTCGGGCGAAGCCGGTCGCGTCCGGCGATGTTGGCTTGTGTGCCCCGATTCGATTGGCGCCCTACAGAGCCGGGCCGATTCACCGAGACCTACTCACGAACACTGATCGGCGAGGCAAGCGCGGCCCAGGGTTCCGAAGGTCGGATTGCAGAAGATGAGTAGTAGTTCGACGTGCCTGTTGCAGGCGCGGAGGTGATGCCGGTGGGCGCGGCGATGCTCGGTAGCGGCTCACAGCAATCGCGGACTGGAGTAGCGTCACCGACCACGTCCGGCGATTATGACAACGCGGGCACAGCAACGGCTTTCGAATATCAGGCTTCGACAACCACGACGATCACCGCTACGGTGTGCCCACCCACCCTCCACTCCCGCCAACCCGCAGGTCACGCCCTCAATTCATGACTTGCTGGAACCCTGAGGCGCGGCCGGACCCGCGTGCATTGCGGCGGCTGGTTCGAAGGCACTGCGTCGGGTCGGAGTCACGATCACCTACACCTTCCTCGACCCCGACCTGGCGTACAACGATCGGTTATGCCGTCGGGCCTAGCCCAAGGGGGACCCGGATATCACGTCATGCACTGCGTACGGCGGTTACGGCCGCGCGGGCGATTGCGGCGATGGTGTCGGCTGGGTTGGTGAGTTCGTGCACGGTCACCCCGGACAGTGGTTCGGACCAGGGCTCGTCGGGGGCCAGCCACAACACCGCACACCCAGTCCCACGCAACCGATTCAGGCGCTGCTGCGCGGCCTCACGAGGCTCGTCCCGGAAGCACCCGTCGGAGATGATGACCAGCAGCCGGGTGTTCTCCGGGCGCGACAGGCCGAGTGCACCGTCCAACGCGTCGATGGCGATGTCGGCGGCCTCGTACACGGCGGTAGCGGCGAATTCGGTGACCTTGGCCGGGGCGGTGCCCGGGTAGGTGACCGGCAGCACCTCGCGGCCGAAGGTCAGCGTGGCCGTTTCGGCGGGCATCGTGGCCAGCTTGGCGGCGGTGGCGATGATCCAGGCCGCCGAGGCCACATGGTCGGTGTAGTCGCTCATCGAACCGGACACGTCGCAGGCGATGCCGATCCGCAAGGGCGGGACGGGAACGGGTTTGCGGGTGGTGTGGGTGAACGGTTCGGCGGTGGGGATGGCTCCGGCGGCGCGCTGGGCGTCGCGGGCGAGCGCGCCGCGCATCCGCAACCGGCCCGGCGGCAGCGCGGAGGTGGTTTTGGTGAGCGCACGCTCGCGCTGGCTGGCGGTATTGAGTGCCCGCGCCAGCACCCGCGCGGCGGTCCGTTCGTCGTCGTGTGGGGCGCGCAGGGGGCGGCGGCTGCCGGGGCCGGGGCGGGGGCGCTTGCTGAATACCTGCTTGGCGACCGTGTCGGCGCGGTCGGTGTGGAGGGTTTCGTCGGAGGCGGCCTGGTCGGCGAGGTCGGCCGGGTCGGGTGGCAGGGTATGGGCGGCGACTCGTTCGGCGATTTCGCCGAGGCTGCCGGTGACTGCCTCGCCCAGCGGGGAGTTCGGTTGCGGGGTGGTGTGGGGTTCGGGGCCGAGAAGTTCGGCCCAGCGTCGTCCGAGTTCGAGCATGCCGGTGGTGTTGGTATCGGAGAGTCGGTGCGCGATACGCCACAGAGTCCGCAACTGCCGCAACAGATCCCGGCCGAGAATCTTCTCGATGACTGCGGCGGCGGGTGCGCACTCGTCGGCGTCGAGGACCCCGGCGTCGATGCGGGCGAGTATGAGCGCGGCGGCGCGGGCGGCGGCGTGGCGGGTGGGTGCGACCGTAGCGGCGGCCAACTCGCCGCCGGAGTCGGCGAAGACCAGCGCGCGGGTGCTCGCACGCAGCCAGTGCCGATCGGCGGGGCGGCGGCGCAACTGGGCGGCCTCGACACGCGCCTCTTCGAGGAGCGTGGCTGCCGCCGCAACGTCTGAGGCGGTGGCCGGGGGCGGGGTCCAGCGAGTGTGGCGGGCGTGAGCGCATTCGTGGGTGAGCGCACCCCAAGTGGGTGCGTAGCGGTTGCGATCGGCGTAGCGCCACGGGCGGGCGGTGCCGGGGTCGACACCGAGGTTGAGGCCCTCGATCGCGATCACCTTGTGGTCAGGGACGAACATGGCGAGTTCGCCTGCTGCCGCGCCGGGCGCGATGACCACGGTGAGGTCGGCGCGGTCGGCGATGGCGGGGGTCTCGGCGGTCATGGCTTGGGACAGGTCGAACCAGTCCGACAGGGCGGGCGGTACCGATGCGGGTGCGGTGGGGGCGGTGGTCACGTGTGAGGCGGTCATGGCGAGCTGCTCCTTCGGGGTGGGGGCCGGTGCCCCGGGGTGTGCCCGGGGCACCGGGGCGGGGTCAGGACTTGAGGCGGGCGCCCAGGGCGAGGGGTTTGTAGGCGGTGCCGAATTCGGTGCGCACGACTTCGGCGACGATGTCGCGGTCCTCTTCGGGGGCGGTGCCGATGAGGTTGGCGGCGGCGGTGGCGGTGTCCACGGCGTCGGCGATCTTGGCGAAGGCCAGCAGCTCGCGCAGTTGCGGAGCCCACCCGATCTCGCCCCGGCCCATCCGCTGCGACAGTGCCCGCGCGGTGCGCACCGCGCGGGCGTCGACGCCGAGCCCGTCGGCGATCTCGTAGTCCGAGGACACCTCAACCTGGAACGCGAACCGGGACGCGAGGGCATCGGACAGGATCGCCCCGTGTATGCCGGGGTTGTGGCCTGCCACCACGAAGAACCCGGGCTCGGCTTTCACGATCTCCCCGCCGTGGGCTTTGATGGCGATCTCGCGGCGGCCGTCCATGGCCGGGTACACCACCGCGAGCACGCTCGGCGGTATGAGGGTGGCATCGTCGATGAACAGCACCGCGCCCTCGCGCATCGCGCGCACCAGCGGCCCGTGCACGAACTCGTACCGGCCGTCCGGGGTTTGTGTGTACTCGCCCACGAAATCAGCCACGGTCGTATCCGAATCGCCTTGCACGGTCAGCAGATCCGGGTAGGCGGCCTCGATCAGGCTGGTCTTACCGGTGCCGGGCGGGCCGTACAACAACACCGGAACCCCGTTCGCGCGCATACGGGCCAGCACCTCCACATCGGGCAGCCCCGCCAGCGCGCGCGGGTGGTACGCCTGCCCGTTGGGTCGCATCACCGGAGCCACCGACCCGGCCGGGGCCGCAGGCGCGGGCGCGGGCGTGGCTTTGCGGCGGCGGCGTGTGGCCGTGGCGGGCGCGGGGGTGGCAGCCGGGGCCGGTGTGGGGGTGGCCGGGGCCGGGGCGGCAGCGGCGGCGCTGGCGGTGCCAGCGTTCGCGCGGTAGCGGCGGGGCTTGTCCTGGGTGCGGTCGGCGTGGCCGTCGCGCACCAGCACATCGAGCGCGTTGCCGATCGCGCCCGACGACCGGCCGGTGCGCTTGGAAATCTCACGCGGACTGAATTCGGTACCGGGCTCGTCGGCCAACACACGCGCCACCATGCGGCGCAATTCACCATTGCCCAGCCGCCCGGCGGCAGGGACCGGAACGGATACGGGGACGGTAACAGGTGCGGACATCGCAAACTCCTTTGTCAAAAAGGTTGGTCGGGCGCGGCAATCAGGAAACATGGAATGCGCGAGGCCGGTAATTTCCCGGCGGTGATTCGTTTCGATTTCCCCAACGAAACGAGATTAACTCCGCCCGCAACACGAAAACAACTCCATTTGTTCGATTCCCCATGCCTTTTTCGGAGACAAATCCGCAGGTCAGCGCAATAATTTACGAAAATGCGCGCCACCATTCACCGCGTCACGACCGAAAGGAGATGCCAGAAATTCGAGAAGATAGGTCGAGATGGGTCGAATACCGCGAGGAGATTGCAGGGAAGCAGAGAAATGGGAGCGGGCACGCCGTGAGGCCTGGGCAACCGGGAACCGCCCGGCCGCATGTGGGTTTGTTCCTACCGGGTGGTAGGACCCTGGGCGATGTCGAGCGGTAAACCACGTCCTTGACCGGGTGATATGTAGACTTTGGGGTAGCGCGTCTCAATCGCGCCCCCTAACGTGCTACCTATCGCGCTACCTATGGCGCTACCCAGTGAACGCGATCGAACACGCCGGGCAGCCCGCCCCGGTGCGGCAGGGTCGCACATGGACCCAGAGTCACGTCTCGCTGATTCAGCACCGATGATCGCGAAACAACTTTCGCATTCGACGCGCGGATCGCAGCGCGGACGGTCGCCAGCGGCCCGCGACGGTAGTTTTCCGTCCATTCTAATCCCGCAGGCAGCAAGGGGATATTTCCGATATTCCGGCATCGACAAACCTAGGCGAGGATATGCGCTTCGATCGAGGTGGCGCATTCTGCACTGCTCACCTGCGCCGCGCGTGGCGAGATCATGTCCGACTGCGGACTCTCAATGCTCGGGACGTCGAGCACATATCCGACGTCGTAGCGTTTCAGTTCGCGTTCTCGTGGAGGGAACGGACGAGTGCGATTGTTTGACTGCTTGGTTGTTCGTCGAGTTCGTTCAGTCGTCGGGTGAGTATTTCGAGAGTGCTGTCGATGGCGTGAATTTGGCCGTGGCGGGCTTGGAGTTTCATCAGATCGCGAAAAACATCTTCGTTGTGCGGGTCGATGTCGAGCGCCATTTCGAGCAGGTGCGCGGTCGCGTGCGGATCGTCGGTGACGAGTCGTCGGGCGAGCACGCCGACGGTGGTGATCGCCTCGTTGCGGACCCGGTTGCGCACCGCGTCGAGCCAGTCGGCGTCGAGATCGGCGGCGAGGCGACCGGTGGCGGCCAGCTCGATCAACCGTGTGCAGTGGGCGCGGTGTTCGTCAGGATCGGTGGCGCGGCGTCGGCGGGCGGCGAGTGCGGTGTACTCGGTGTAGTCCTCGACGCTCACCGCGGCCGGGTTGAGCCGGTAGCGGCCCGAGCCGGTGATCAGCAGTTGGTCCACGGCACCGTCGGTAGCCTGCGCGACAGCGGCGCGCAGCCGAGCCAGGGTGGTGTAGATCGCGTTGGCCGGTCGCACGGTGCCGCGTCGGCCCCACAGCGCCTCGAGCAGCTGGGTGCGGTTGACTCCCTCGGGGTGGGTGGCCAGCAGCGCGAGTACTTCCTGGCTGCGGCGCTGCAGCCGCGCGGTGATCTCGATCGGCGGGGTCTGCGCCTGCTCGCCCGCCTGTGGCCGCCAGATCACTCGCAGCGGCCCGAACAGCCGCATTGTCAGACCAGGGCGCACCGGAGCCGGTTCGGCCGCCAGCGGCGCACCGGGCGCGGACTGCGTAGGCAGGGCAGACCCGGCTGATTCGCGCACCCCCGCCGATCGCAGGACTGGCTCGACGACCAGGCTCGGCGATCGGTGCGCGAATGTCGCTGGCATCGTCCGGTGCTGAGTCGGCGGTCGGTGATCCCGTGACAGCGCATTGTGCAGGGGCTGGTGCTCGATCGCGTAGACACCGGGCACGGCCGACCGTGTGCGGGCTGCGCGCCGCCACGGCGTCCACGGACGCGGCGCGGCAGCGGTCGCTGGGGACGGCTCGATGCGCGCCCTGAGGGTCGAGACGAGTGTGTGGCAGCTGCTACTGAACTCGGCTGCCTCCCAAGGGATTCGTCCTCGTGCCACCTCGTCGGACAACGTGTCTCGGCGCGGCAGCCGGCCCACGACCTTTCTGGCGAGACGGCGACCGGGGGCGCCCTCACCGAGAGTCACCACCGCCAGTCGAGGACACCAGTCGGCCATATCGCGAAGCTGCTGCTCAGCGTCTGGCGATACCAGACTCGCCGCGGGAACCACCACGAGCACTGCGTCTGCCCCGGCCAGCAGCGGTGCGGCGGGCGAGGTCCGGCTGGCCACGCCGCAATCGGCGATGAGCACCAGGTCGCGATACCACCGCTCGCAGCGGCCGGGATTGGCTTCGCGCAGCCGGAGGGGATGCGCGAGCGCCGCGCTCACCCGCGCGGGGTCCTCGGGAGCAGCCAGGTAGTCGATGCCGACGGGATGGCGTTGCAGATGCAGCGCGAGGTCGGCGGGACCGATCCGCTGCCCCTGCTGGATGGCCGAGGCCAGACTCGCCAGACCGCGCTGCGGGTCAGCGCCGCAGCGGCGGGCGAGTTGCCCGCCACGCGGATCTGCTTCGACCACGATGACCGGGTGCCCTTCCGGCCAAGCGGCGGCCAGCACGAGCGCGGTCGTGCTCACACCTGCCTCCGCTGTCAGTCCTGCCAGCGCGATCAGCATCCTTACCGCCACCTTGCTCGCCGTGTCCGTCGGAATCGTGTGCCGCTCAACCAGTGCTGTCGGTCCACCCACTCGGCAGGGCGGTGATGTGGGTGATCACAGCGCCGTCGCCGTGGCTGGTCGAAATCTGTTGCCGCCACACGCTTTCGGGTTCGCCAGGCGGCGTCTCGCGGATCTCGACCGTGTACACCCCGGCGGCGAGTTCGGCGATGTGCGCGCAGTAGGTGGTCCCGGTTGGCAGGGAGTCGATACCCGCCTGAATGGCTGCCGCGTCGGGGACTGCCACCGATGCGTCCAGCAGCAACTGCCGTGCCTTCCCGCCGTCGCGTGCCCGGTAATAGGCGGCCTCGAACAGCGCGATCGCGTGCGCCCCGCCATGCGCGTGCAACGGACGGGGGCCGGTCGCCGCTGTCACGAGTTCGGCTTCCCCGACCGAGCTCACACACCCAGCGGCGTTGCCGCTCACCAGTCTCGAAGGCGGCTGCGGCGCAGCGGTTTCCGTCGCGACCTCCACCGTGCCGGCGGGGGCCACCGGTCCGGGCGACGCTTCACCCGGACCACGTAGGGTCAGAGGCAACAACACCGCAGCGAGCACCATCACGCACGCCCCACTCGCGGCAATGCGCCATCGGTGCGGACGAATCGCAGCAGGTTCGAATGTCAGGGAGTCGGTGGCGCGGGCCTGATCGGTCAACCATTGCGCCAATCCCACCGGCTCATCCGGTGCCCCAGCCGTGCTCGTCTCCCGGTGAGGAGTATCGAGCAGGATCTGCTCGGGCACCCGATCCTCGTCGGACTCGAGGTCCAGATCGATCTCGTTCATCGGTCGGCTCCCTCGGCTCAGGCCGGCGGGAACACGGCCAGCACGGCATCGATGGCCTCGGCCGCCTGCGGCGGGAGGGCTTCCCAGGGAGCGGCGACCTCGCTGATCAGCGGCTCGGCCATCTGCACGGCAACCGGCATCAGCAGCTGCGGATCGGTGGCCACCGTCTGCGCCCACACCAGCTCCTGCGGGACCGGGGCCGGGTCCTCACCAGCCGATCCGAGCACCGGCTCTACGACCGCCTCATTCAGCCCGGCCTGCTCAGCCGCGCCAGCGATGTGGTCGACCAGGAAGTCGTTCCACTCGCGCTCGCGAGCGGCCAGCGCGGCGGGTATTCCCTCAGGGCGCGCCACCTCGGCCGCGCCCAGCCGCAGCGTCCCCGGATCAACAGGTCCCGAATCCGCGACGAACGGTCCGAAGGATCGAGCCGGTGCCGACGGCCGTGTGACCGGTCCCTGTGAACCGACCCCCACCCCTTGACCGTGCTGCGGATTGCCGACGGTGGTGGTCTCGCCGACGAGCATCGCGCTCGTGCCGGGCTCTACGTCGGCCGAGGGCGCGGCGACGGGGGCGGCACCGCGCGGGGGTGCGGTGACACCGGCCTGGCCGGTCGACGGCTGATCAACGCCCGGTCCGGGTTGCCCGACCGGCGGCGCGGCCACCGTGGGCGTCGCGCACACTACTGTCGCGACCGCCGCGCACGAGGCCACCAGCACACGCGCTGTCAGGGCCGCAGCTCCCAAATGCGGAAGTCTCGGCCGATGCCACGAGGTCCGCGGCGCGGGCACCACTCCGCCTACCGCTCGTCCGCGCAACGAGGTCCACAATGCGCCTTCGCGCAGGGTGCGCACATGCACGACACGCACGCGAAATCCCCTGGCCTCCAGATATTCCGCGACCACGCAGGCCCGTCCGGTGACCGGGCGCGCGAGGCGCTGCGGCGCGATTGCGATCACTACCGCGTCGTCGGCCTCAGTCCGCAGTGCTGACGGCACGTCGGCATCCAAGCGCGGGCACCATTCACACTCCAGGACACGTCCCGACCGCATCCAGACCACCGAAATACCCACTGCTGCGCCCCGATCCGCGTTGTCCCGAACAACACCCGCCAACGCCGCCGGGATCGGAGACCGCGAACGTCGCTCGACGGTGGAAAGCTGGCTGACGACATGTCGTCCAGGTGCCGCGTCGTCGTTGCGCCCGCAATGGACCTGAAGTTCTTTGGCCAGGGCGGTCAGTGCGCGGGCGGGGCGTCGGATCGCCGGTAGCTCCCGCAGTCGGTTCACAGTCGATCGCCGATTTGTCTTCATCGTCGTGCCTTTCGAGTCGCACCAAGGGTTTTCGGTGACGGGGTCTCGAAGACACGTCGGTGATCGCAGGCCCCGATGGCATGTCGCCCCTCTCATCAGGGAGGCGACGGCCGTTACCGCAGTCGCGGTAGCGGCCGTGCACATCGGCGCCGGATAGTCTCGGATCGCCGGAATCTATGGGATATCAGCTGACCTGTCGGTAGTTCGTTGTCCAGGCAGCGGTGTTCAGTTGTGTGCTTCTATCCAGAAGTCGATGTTCGCTTGCGGGCGAGAGTAATTGGCTAGCGGCGTACAGGTGGCGTGAAGCGTGGTCCAAGGCTGTTCGTCGGTGAACCGGATGCGCAAGGCGAGTTGCGCAGGCCGATTACTCGTGAGGTCCGCGAGGACCTGCAACAAGCCCAGCATGTCGGCGGGATGGGTCTGTGGGTTGCGGTGACGCCAGAGGATCATGCGGGGGTCCTCGCAGCAGCAGAACGAGTGCATCAAGGTCGTTCGCAGGTCCATCAGCGCCGAGCCGTGACCGCGTGGTGTTCGGGCGGACAGGTGCTCGGTCAGCGGATCTCGGTCCGGCGCGGCAGTGATGTCGGTGACATCGGCGATGATGCCGCGAACGACGCGCTGGCCATAGTGGTCGGTGGTCGAACGGACCGCCATCCACAAGTGCCGCCGGGACTTCGTGTCCGGGGCGTCGATGACGAGGCTTCCGCACCATCGACAGGCCGGATCGGCGGGATCGAACAGGGCGATCAGCTCCAGTCGCTTCTCGATCCAGACGACACGCTCCAGCAATGCGGGCAGAGTCCAGGTCGTGTCGGTACGGAACAGGGTCGGCGCTGGTCCGTGCGAATCACCGAATCGCGCGATGAAACCGGCATCGAACTCCAGCGGGATGACGGGCGTCACCACAGCGGGTTCGGTCTCGCCGACCTGCATCCGCACGGCGTGGACAGCGCCGGATGGGCCGAGGATCGGGATGCATGTCGCGAGTATCGGAGACCGGTGACTCGGCAGCTCGCCTTGGCAGGGCATCTGTTCCGACACTGCCTCGGCGAGCAGCGCGAGTCCAGCATCCACCGATGTAGGGGCGACATACGCCAGACCGTTCCCGCGAAACGCTCGAAACAGCCGGTGAAATCGGTGCGGGCCCTCGTCGTCGACGATCACAGTCGGTTCGAGCTCCGGTCCGGTCAAACACTCCACGAGAAGATAGTGACCCCCGAACCCGTGATGGGAGTCGCCCGCGTGCGGGGTATCCGCAGGTTCCGGCCGGGCGCTGTGGGGAGAACCCCCGCGCTCGAGAGGTGTCGAATGCGCGTCTGGCTGCACTGTGGTCATCTCCGCACCTCCTCGTCGTGCTGGCCATCTGTAGCGAGAACTGGTTCGCTTCCACCTCCCATTCGACCAGCCACGCCGTTGTTTCAGAACGGCCGCGGACAAGGCTGAAAACTAGGCTTCAAGCTAGGCAGATGCTGCACCAGATTGCCGCGTCCGTCTCCGGTCCAATCGACCTTGAACGGGGGCGGAACGGCTCTGACCTGCATCGACGGACATCAATCGGGTGGTACGCGGAACGTTTGCTGGAGTACGGTGATGTAGGCCATAGCTTCAACAAACCAGGAGGCGAATCGCGGAGTCCGATGGGGGATGGCGATGACGACAGGGCAATCGGAATACGGTGCGAAGAGGCGAGCCGCGCAACAACCGGGCGGACAGGATCACCACGGTCCAGGACTGAGCCCGGGTCCCGCGCGTGGTCGCGGTGCAGGACGCGTGCGGCCGAATACCAAGCTGATCGAGCTCCGGATCGCCCGCGGCTGGACCCAGGAACAGGTAGCGCGCGCCATCGCCGACCTCGCCGCGGCGCATGGGAAGACGACAGGTATCACCGCGAACACGGTGTCACGGCTCGAGCGGGGCTCATGCTCATGGCCGCACACGTTGGTCGCCGAGTTCGAGTGCCTGTTCGAATGCTCTGCGACGGACCTGGGGTTCATCAACCGCCGTATGGGACGGTCCGCGGACCGGTATCGCAGCGCCGAGCAGGCTATCGCCGAGCCTCCGCCCGATCCGCCAGCGCCGCCTTTCCCCGCTGTGATTCCGCTGGGTTCCACCGTTGCCGAAGCACCCAGCCCCGATGTCTACTCGCCGCTACTGGCGGCCTACGGCACCCCGCAGCTCTACATTCTCGCCACCAACGAGGAGTACCGGCGAGCCTTCCCCGGCATCACCGTCGGCACTAACCTGCTGGAGTGGGCGGCGTTGAACCCGATCGCCCGTGAGGTGCTGGTGGAGTGGGAGCCGGAGACCGAGTTGCTCGGCAATTCGCTGCGCCAAGCCGCCACCAACCCGCACAACAGCGAGGCCCGAGCGATACTGGCCAAGTGCTTGGACCAGTCGCCTGAGTTCCGGGCGATCTACGACCGTGGACACACCGCCATCCAGCGTCCGCGCTCGTACCAACTGCTGCGCGACCCCGACACCGGTGTGGTCACGCGAGTGGAATGCAACATATGGGTCGCCTTCACCAACGGCGAACCGGCCCACTTCTACATCGGCAAACCGGCCGAACAGAACCCAGGAGCCGAATCCTGACGACATAGGACACGGCGGTCCACCGGAATGCGGGGGATCACACCAGAGCCACATCCCATCACTTGGAGCGAGCCGGTATAGGGACCGGCGGATACGGGACACCGCCTATGGCCTCAGCGCGGTCGTAGAGCCGATCATTGGCCACTGACATCCGCGCAGCTGTGCTGCAACCAGGCGAAGCCGTGCGCAGAAACGCGAACAGCACCGCGTCCGAAGGTGCACGTAGCATCGGCACCGGCCCGGGAGAAAAGCGTTTGATCAGAATGACACCGCTCAGGCCAATGTCGGCGGGTGAGGTCTCGGCCAGCGTCGCCTCGATGAGCTCGACGGCGTGGTCGGCGGGGACGATGACCTGGCCCCACGGATGCGGGCGATCCCACTCACCGACCTCGATCAACTTCTCCACGTCCGGCCGCATACGGTCGGCAAACTCTTCAAAAGTCAGTTCCTCGACGTCGATCGGTGTCAACCCCTGGGGCGGGCTGCTCACGTCGTACACCACGGCCTTGAGTTCGAATCCGGAGGACTTCACCTGACCTGAGATGTGATCTGCGGTGATCCGGCTCTGCGCGGCAAGGAGTTCCGCCGCCGAGGCGTATCGCACGCGGCACGACAGCACATTCTCGGGCGCGGTGATCAGGCGCAGAGTCGCCCTGGTGATGATGCCGTGGCGGCCCATCCCCGACCGCAGTGCGTCGAAAAGCTGGCTTCGGTGCCGCGGCGAGCAGGTGACGACCTCTCCGGTGTGGGTGACTGCTTCGAGTTCGAAGACGTTGGCGGCTTGGGTTCCGTGGATATGCGAAGCTCCGCCGATTCCGGCAGCGGAGAGCGTCCCGCCCACGGTCAGGTCGAGGTAGTCCGTGAGCACCGGCGGAACTAACCCGCGCGGCAGCGTGGCTTCCAATACCTCCCGCCAGGTCGCACCCGCCTCCACGACGACGCGGTCCCCGAGCACTTCGTGTACACGCGCCATGCCGCGCATATCGACGGCGATGCCGTCGGTCAACGACTCACCGCGGGAAGAGTGCCCGCAACCGCGGGCAATCACATCCACTCGAACCCTCGTCTCCTCGTTCCGGACGAGCGCGGCGATCTCCTCCGCAGAGCCAGGGCGCACGACCAGACGCGGAGTTCGGCTGACGAGGCCACCAAAATCACGCGTCGCACCGTGCAGGTCCGCCTCCGCCATAGCCCGAACTGTATCGAAAGGCCGCAAGTTCGCTCTGCTACGAGGGTTCCCCGCCGAGTCGAGGCCGCTGGGCATAGACGTACAGGTGAGTTTCGGGATCTGCCTCATCGAGAGCGGGCGTATACGACACGACCCGCATATCGAGGCAGATGAAGCCAGCCTGCTCCACCACTGTATGAAGATCGCCGCGCAGATAGCCGCTGACCCGGACGTCCGTATCCAGGAAGGTGACCGCCTCGTCGTCGAGATCGGCCTCGACCATGCTGACCAGTAAGTATCCGCCCGGCTTGACGGCATCGTGCAGACCCGAGAGCGCTAGCCGGATATCGGACCGGGGCAGCATCAGCAACGAGAAGAATGCGACCGCGCCGTCGAATCCGACTTCGGTGAACTCCAAGACATCACAGGTATGGAAGGTGGCCTCCGGAACCGCTGCCGCCGCAGCCGAAATCATCGCGGGTGAATTATCAATGCCCACAACCTGTATCCCGGCATCGACCAACTGGCGGGCGGTCGGAACACCACTACCGCAACCGACATCCAGGACTCGTGCGCCTACTCCCAAGCGTTCGGAGAGCCAAGCCACCGCGCGAACCTGTTCGGGTCGGTCCGAGTACGCCAGCTCGTAGTCCTCGACCAATCGATCGAAAGCCAGCGCCTGCGAGGTCCCCTCGCTCGTTGCCGACACCTGGTCAGAGCCCTTCGATAACCTCGGCTGCCCCTCATCCATCATCAACGCGCACCCCTCGCTCCGATCGGATATCAACGATACCGCTCAGCCCTCCACACGATCGGCCAGTTCGCCCGGTCGTCGATGGAATCGCCCGAGGCTATGCGCGGGTAGCGACCACGCCGGTTCACGTCATCAACCGGTGCCCTGGACTACCAGGAACCAGTCTCCGGGCTGTTCTGCATGTAGAACTCGCTCTTGGTCGGCCACATCGCTGCAACTTCAACTTCGTCGCATGAAATCTGTGGCATCTTGTGGTTTCGACCATGTCGAAGCAGGTCGTGTCCGGTAGGCCTTCGATTACGCGGCCGGAGGCAGATAGCTCTCGAGCCCGGTGGCGATCCGGGTGGCGACGGCACAAGGGTCTTGCTCGCGGTACATGGTGTTCTCCACCTCGAACAGGACGTTCGCGCCGCGTGTTTCGAGTTGCAGGCCACACTTGTACGGGTGGCTCTCGCCTTCGAGGTGATAGATATTGCCGCGGTAGGAGCCGACCGTGGTCGGCGTGATGTCCTGGTATCCCAAGGACCAGTCCACATCTCGCTCAAGGTATCGGATGCTGACAACGTAGTCGTTGCCGGACCACACGCACACCGCGCCGGGCACACCACCATTGGCTTTGCGCTCCATGCCGACACTCTGCATCGCGGATTCCGGGAAGGCGGTACATGGATCCCATTCCGGAGCGGCCTCGCCAGGATCGGTGTTCTGCCCACAGCCACTCGCCAGCACCGCGACCGCCACTGCAGCGGCGGCAACAGCGGATGCTCGTGCAGTGAACCTGGCGATCATGAGACGTCCCATCTGTTGGCGACCGCAGGCGCCGCACCTGCTCGTAGCACCGGCACGAAGATCTGGTTGCCCGGTTCGACGCGCTCGCCGCCGAAGACGACCTCGCGGACGATCTGGCTGCCGAGGGTGTTGTCGTCGACGTACTGGCCGAGTCCTTCCACGCCGCAGTCTTCGAGGATCTTCGGGATCTGGGTGGCTTCGGTGCTCTTCATGTGGTCGAACGGTTTGAGTCCTCCGGCCCCGTCGCTCAAGTCCTCGGGGAGGGTGCTGGGGTCGAATCGGCCGTTGTCGATGAGGGCTTGGAGCATCACGTAGCGTTGGGCGGCGCGGTGGCGCTCGGAGGTGTCGCCGGGGCTCGGGTCGTTGTCGTGGCCGTCGGGCATCTCGAAGTTGAGCACGGGGTAGGACAGGTCTGGTTTGTCGTTGAGCGCGGCGACGGCCGGATCTTTGCCGAAGGCTTCGATGGAGGCGATCATCGGCGACCAGATGTATTTCTCGCCGGGTAGGAGTTTGACGGGCAGGTTGATCCATTCCTTGGCGGCCAGGTAGCTGGCGCCGTAGAGCTCCTTGCGGTGGTTGTACTCCGCGGTCGCGTCGTAGTTGTTGAGACCGATCTCGGCGGCGAGCCCGCCCTCGACGAGGCCTTGTAGTCGCCCGGAGTACACCGCGAGATCTTGGCCGCCGTCGCCGCGGGCGAAGGCGCGGTCGAACTCGTAGGCGGTGGCGATCGCCGCGCCGTTGAGCAGGGCCCCGCCTTCGCCGTCGGCGTTCATGAGCGCGAAGACGCGGGTGGCTTCTACGGGGTTGAGGGTGCCGAATCCGTGTGTGCCGACCAGGTTTTCGTCGACGTCGACCATGTTGCCGACATACGGTACGAGCGCTTTGGCGATGTAGCGTTCGGCGGTGTTGTCGTCTTTGAACAGTGTGTCGAAGTTGTTGACGCCATCGGGGGACTTCGCGGAGGAGATGATGTCGGCCAGTGCCCGCGCGGACTTGCCGGCCTGGGTGGCGTCTGCGAGTTGGCTTTGATAGTCGGGATGCCCGGGCGGCACCTCGACGTGGGCGTTCTCGGGAATCCAGTTGAACATCTTCTGCACTGGTGAGTTCTCGACGCCTTCGGGCCAGTCGTGCTGGGCCAGCGCCATGACGGTGGCATCGCGGCGGTAGTCCGCGCCCAGCTGTTCCGGGGTGCCCTCGCCGGTGAAGATGATCGCCGAGGCGTCGGTGTTACGGGAGGCGACCTCGACGGTGTTGCGGATGGTGTCCTGCAGGACAGCGGGGTCGCTTGGAAGGGCTCGTTGCGTACCGGGGTCGGTGACGACCTCGGCGAGGAACCCGCCTTGCCGGTACAGCTCGGTGCTGAGTTTCGTGCCCGGGGTGTAGCCCTCGTCGGCGAGTGAGAGCGCGGTGGTGAGCCCGCGCAGGTTCTCATAATGCGCCAGCCCCGCCCGGTACTGGCCGACGTTATCGGGATCGGGGTAGGTGATGGTGTTGCCGTCGGGTAGATGTCCGGGTTCTCCGGGCTGTTGGGCGGTGGGAAATTCGACCACGCGGCTGGAGATCAGGTCGCGGTATTCCTGCGGCAGCTGTTCGTAGCCGCCCTCGATCTGCTTTCCGTCGGCCTTGACGCCCTTGACGTTCTCGTTCGACAGCAGCATGAACGAGTTCGCCAGTGCCTGCGCCTTCGCCTGCCCTTCCGGTCCCTGGGAGTTGAGCTGTTCGCTGAGCCGGGAGAAACCTTCCGGCCCGGCAGTGTCGAGGAATCGTTGCGTGAACTCCAACGTCGAAGCTGGCACCACCACCGACCGGCCGTCCTGCAGAGCGGCCTGCTCTTCATCGGTCAGTGTGACCTGGTCGAGAATGGTATCGACCTGGTCGAGCACCTCTGGAGGGATCTGGTCGGAGCTGTTGACCTGTGCGCCCAGCCGTTCGCCGGTCGTGCCGTCGACCGCGGGATTCTCCACGCCCGGCCCGTGGCTCGGCAGTTCGGCCATGGCCTCGTTGATGCCCGTGGCGACGCTGTCGGCCATGGCCCCGGCCGCGATCAGCCCGGCCTGCAGCGACGATGTGTACTGCTCGGCCTGCCGCTGCAACGCCGCGAGTTTGATCGCCGCGCTAGCGCTGTCCTTGTCTGACATAGCGTTGGCCAGCTGCGACAGCGACACCGTCACCGTGCCGTCCTCACCCCACAGATAGCCGCCCGCGGTGATGGTGGCCAGCAAGTCGGTGACGGTCGTTTTGGCGAACCGCAACGGCTCCACCCCGAGGGCGATCGCCTGACCCGCTGTCTCGAGCGCCCCGGCGGCTTTGTACCCCTGATCGCGGATCACCATGCCCTTGTCCCGGGCGGCGGTACCGAACTTCCCGACCAGATAGTCCACGGAGTTGCCGACCGCGTTGTAGGCGTTATCGAGGTCGGTCGTGAACCGTGCGGCCTGCTGCGTCCAATAGGTTCCCTGCCGAGCCAATGCGTCGAGGTCCCACGCCTTCACCTGCGATACGGTCGGGATCGACGTCCCGCTCACCGCAGACCCTCGCCTAACCGCGTGAACCCACCCGCGGTCTGCGCCTCCTGCGCCAGCACCGCCGCCAGCCCGTTGTCGGTACGCACAGCCAGCACCCGCACCTGCTCGGTGGCCGCCTGCATAGCATTGGTCGCCGTCGTGGAACCGGACAGGCACGCCGCATTGATCGCGGTCCCGGGCAGCAGCGGACTCATCGAGATAGCCGACTCGAGTGTCTGGTCGTCCGCGCGGATCGACGCCAGCGTGTCCGCCGCCGAGTTCAACGTGGTGACTAATCCGCGTGTGAGTTCCGGATCGACGTAGATGAACTCCTCGGCGTCATACCCCACAGCCGATCCCCCTTTACGTGCCTACCAGTACGTTTCCGCCGGTCACTCTACTGGACCAGCACCACGGGCTCCACGGCCAAGATCAGGACCCACTACCAGTCGTTGTCGGCGGCGATGGGCGAACGCGGCCGCAACGGACTGTAATCCTCATCGGCGGGATCGCCGCGCCCGTAATCGTGGGCTGGCGAAGGGGAGGGCGCCGGATTCGCTCCCACCGCGGTGGGCAGCGACCGTTCGGGCGCATCGCCGATCTCGGCCACGACATCGGTCACCCGAGGGTCCGCCCACGCCTCTCTGACCAGATCCTCGACCTCGGCTTGGGCCTGCTCTCGTGCACCGTTGAGCAGGCGGGTGAGCAGCGGCCCTAGCTGCCGACCACCAGGAAAGACGCCCTCGTCGATATGGACCGCAGCAACCCGCCCGTCGGCGTGCACACTCACCGAAACGCCAGCAACCTGCTGCACAGCGTGACCGCTGGTCAACGCGTCAGCGACCTTATCCAGCTTCGTCCCCAGGGACTCGCTGTACGCGGGCGGATTCGACGGCGCTGAACTCACTGGATAACCCCCTGCCTGCTTCGGGCGTGCTCGTCGATCACAGTACGGGACACATCAACGGAACGAACCTGCGTCCCGGCGCAGCTGGTCCGAATGTCACGGACCGCCCGCTCGTTGTTCGAACCGCTGGAATCCGGCGCATTCGCCGCGCCTGGGTTCGGCGGATCGGTCATGCTGGATGCGGTAGCCGTGCGCAGGGGGCTGGTCACGATGCAATCAAGGTGCTGTCCGATCACGTCGGCGAGCAGTTGCGGCTCTCCGAGCAGCACCTCGACGAGACCGCGGCGAATCAGGCTGCCTGGCACAGCTATTACGCGCAGGCGCAGACCGAGGGGGAGGCCGCCAAACGCGCCAAACCCTTCTGGAAACGGATACTGGCCATCCCCACCGAGGCCGAGGAAGCCGCACAGCACCACGTCGACCAAGCCGCTCGGCAGGTGGCGTGGGCGGACTACAGCACGCAGCAGGCATACGGCCGGATGCAACAGCACGGGTCGGGTGCCTACGGTGAGGACCTGCTGGCCTGGAACCTGTCGGCCCTGCCCGACGACTGGGTCATGCTGCGCGGCTACCGAAACCGGCGCGGCGAGACCGACAGCGTGCTGATCGGACCCGACGGAATCTGGGCCATCGAGGTCAAGCGCCGCCGAGTTCTGCTACACGCGGTCGACGACCAGTGGTGGTTCCAGAAGATCAGCACGCGCGGGAATGTGTACGAGTCCGAATGGGCCGTCGACGGCGGCGGCCGCAGCTGGCCTCAGCAGGTCGGCCAGATCGCGCACGACCTGGAGACATGGCTGACACGACAAGGGCATCAGATCGCAGTCCACACAGCGGTCATGCTCATGCACGAGCACGCCCAACTCGTCGAAGTAGCGAACCCCGCGGTCGATTTCGTCGGCACCGACCCCCACCGGCTCCTGAATACGATCAAGTGCCTCTCCTCGCACCTGACCCCAAGCGACTGCGCCGACGTCGTTCGGCTGGTCGAGCGCGACCATCGCTTCCACGCCAACCGCCGACGACCGTGAATCGATATCGGGTCTTGTCCATGGCTGCTGGCAGTCCGTTCCTCGGATCCGTCCATCGAATAAACGCCCAGTACTTCGCCCCTACATCCTCCCGGGTCATCCGGCGACCAATGATTCGCAGAAGCGACTCGGAACGTCACACCTGGCGACTACCTTAAGAAGGTGACTCCAGCGCTACGTGCAGCAGAGTTCCGCATTCGGCCTGCCGGGATCTTCAGGAGCTCTTGGACACCCTTGCGGGCCGTGAGGTCGACTTGCCCGCCCTTCGCGCGCTTCCTGCTCGATCCGCCGCCCGGAAGCTGACATGTACATGAATGTTGTTGTACCAGTACACTTTCCAGTGTGTCAGTGGTGGAGCGTAACGTTCTGTCGGCTTGGAGCTAAGCCATGATGAAGGTGCTGCGCGTGTGCGCGGCTGACGATGGGAGTGCCGGGGATGGGCATTGGGGATGAAGTTCGGCGCAATGTGGAGCTCAAGAAGCCGCTGACAGCACTGATCAACAGGGGGTGTCTGCCGGTTGGGGGCATTTTCAGGCTCGACTATGATTCAGCGATCGTCCTCACCGATGACTTCAAGAAGCGCGAGGCGGGCGGCGTACCGCGGGGTGGGTTCCTACTCGCGGTTGCCGGCGATAACACCGACTCGGGATTCATCCTTGAGGATCAGGAAATTATCCTTCTCCGAGTGCGGGGGACGGCACCGCTTCCCAACGAGTCGGAGCTGATCCAGACTCGATTGGCGGTCGTGCGCGATGCCGGTGCGTCAGGCGTCGGGTTCGACGACGTCACCGACGTGCTTACCCGAAATGAGCTGCAGCAGTCCGCCTTTGATTGCGAGGTTCTCGGCACCTTCTACACGGAGACCGACGACCGCGAAGCGTCGATCGAGTTCGGCGCCGATATCGACAACGTTGTGGTTTCCGCTCGCTATCAGGTCTTCTTGCCTTCGACGAAGGTGCTGTCCTGGCTGGCTTCCTACCCCGAGCCCGCCCAGGCTCGCGATTCCTTGCCTATCGGGAAGGTTCGATTCGCCGCAACCCGACGGAAGGCACTGATCGCTGGCACCGACCAGGCCGAGGTCCGGATCGATGTTTCGGACTTCATCGGCCGCAAAACGGCGGTGTTCGGCATGACTCGGACAGGAAAGTCGAACACCATCAAGACACTGGTTACGGCGGTACATCGGTATGGTTCGGAGCACGACCGTGCCATTGGCCAGTTGATCTTCGACCCGCAAGGTGAATACGCCAACGTCAACAGGCAGGACGGTACGGGACTCCGTCTACTGGGGGACGACGACAGCACTGTTCGCATATATAAGGTCGAACCGAGCCAGTCCGACAGCCGCGAGAAGCCGCTACGGATCAACTTCTACGACCGCGAGGTACTCGAGGCCGCCTGGAGCCTCGTGAGCGACGCCACCTGTTCGGTGAATACCAACTACGGCAGGGACTTTCGATCCGCAGTTCTTGCCGAACCCGATGTCAACGACCACAGTGAGCGATCCCGGTGGGGCTGGGCGCTGGTCGCCTTCTACGGCCTGCTCGCCAAATGTGGCTTCCCGGGCGCCTCATTTCCACAGGAACTGAAGATTACCGCACCAGCGGCACCGATGAACGCCTTCATGACCGCGAATCCTGATGCTGTACTTCAGGTCGGAAGGGCTGGAAATTATCGCGTAAAATCGCCTTCTGCCGCTCGTGCTCTGGCAGAATGGGTGGGCGAAAACCCCGATGACTTCCCTAAGTGGCATGACACCGAAAGATGTCACTTCAGTGCTGTTTACGGCGTTTATAAATATACGGGCGTAACCTCCGCGATCCGCGCAATCCGCCCGTTCCACGGCGCCCAGTCGACTGGAGACGTGAGCGAACATCTGTGGCAGGATATGCTTGCTGGCCGTTTGGCGATCGTTGATCTTTCCAGCGGCAACGACGAAGTCGCCAAGGTCATGTCCGAGATAATCGTCAACCACCTCCTCAATCGCGCGGGGGAGCGATTCCGTTCCGACGACGAAGCAGTCGATATGCAAATCGTTGTCGAAGAAGCCCATAACCTCTTCGAGCGAGGTGGGCGCAACGTAGTCGACGATCCCTGGGTGAGGCTGTCCAAGGAAGCAGCTAAATACCGCATGGGCCTGATCTACGCGACCCAAGAGGTCACCTCCGTCGACAAGAGAATTTTGTCGAACACCTCGAACTGGTTAATAGCCCACCTCAACTCCGGCCACGAGACGCGGGAGTTGGCGGACTACTACGACTTCAAGGTCTGGACACCAAGCATCATCCGTGCCGAGGATATCGGCTTCGTACGGATGAAAACTTACTCGGGCAAGTACATCGTGCCGGTACAGATTGCCAAGTTCGACCACAGCATGGTCAACGCCGCCCGCAAGGCCGCCGGCCTTGAGGCCGTGTACGTCCAGCCCGAGAGCGAGTAGTCGATGTCCTACACCGGAGAGAAGGCTTCCCGTCTAGGACACGTCGGCACAGCCCGTAACCAGGCCGTCAAAGACGCCCTTGAGCGTTGGGCGGTCACCAGCGCACGCCCGACTACCGACAGCGACATTGCCGGACTGTGCGCACCGCTCAAGGACTTGCCGTTGGTCGGGAGTATCGACGACGTGGACTTCTCGATCACGGTCGATGGTTCGGACACCGAGGTTGAGGCGACACGCGACCACCCCACCGTGAAGGTCGGCTACCTTCGGGTCGCCGGATCAATGGTTCGACTAGATGTGTTCCGGGAACTCGCGCGCGCCAGATACATCGACCCGCGGGATGTCCGGCAAGCTCACAGCGAGTATGCATTCGACGTCGCTCTTCCCGGCTGCCAGCTTGCCCGCCCGGGTATGAGTGGCGTCGAGACCTGGCGGGCCGAACTCGATGACTTCCTCAGCAGCGCGCGCTTTGACTCCAGCACCACAATGACGCTCGCTGACGGACTTCTTGCGTTGCACGGCACCCGCGATGCCCCTGCCCGCCGGATCGGATTACGTGTGTGCCCCAGTTGTGGGCTCAAGGCCACAGATGCTTCGACCCTCACCGTAACCCGCACCGGCGGGTCCTGTCCTTCATGCAAGAAGCCCCTGTTTCTGGCGGATGTGCTCCGCACATATGAGGAGTACAAGGTCGAGGGATCGAACTTCGAGCCGCTCGGGCGTGTCATGACCGCAGCCGAACGCCTGATGTCTTTGTGCTATTTGAACTTTTTTGCCGACAGCGCCCCCGACGTGCTAAGACACACGATCTTCATCACCGACGGTCCGCTGGCACTCCACGGGCCCCTTGCCCCACTCAAGAGGCGCTTCCAGGAACATCTGAGCGATCTCAGCAGTTGGTGCACGCAAAGAGAACTGGCGGCACCGCTCATGGTCGGTATCGAAAAGCAGGGCGCCTTTGTCGAACATGCTGAGCTGATTAAGGACTTGATCCCGGCCGGTCACATGATGCGGCTCCCGACCCGCTACATCAACCGAGTCCTGGGGAGACCAGAGGGCAATCAATACGGCGAGGACGAGTTCTACGGCCGACGCTTCATATATCGCACGCGTGCGGGCGACCCCCTGGTGATCACAGTCCTGCCAGCAGCGGGACTTTCACCCTACAACCTGAAGACTCCCGAGGTCGAAGGCTGGGATGCCTACCCGACGCTTCGGCTGATATGTGAGGTGCTGGACTCACTCAGAACTCGCATGTACCAACATGCCGTCGTTCCTGTCGCGCTGGCTCACTCGGCGGCCGCGCTGCCGCTCGGCGTCGGGCGATCTGTGCTAACTATGATGGCGCAACAGAACATCCCAGGGCTGAAATCCGACTTCCAGGCGGTCAAACCACCGACTTACTTCAGCAGATAGGCGGGACCGTGCGACCGAACGTTCAACAGTCCGGCAGAATACCACCATGCCGTCGTTGATCTTGCCGCCCGCTAACCTCGACGCCCGCGAACTCGCCAGGGGCGCACATCTTTACGGCTCTGGCGAAGCGATCAACACCAAGCCACGCCCGCTGGTGTCAGAGCTGGATCCAATCTCACACGACCTCGCCCACGGCCGCTACCAGTCGCCCCTGCGCTACCCCGGTGCCAAATCATCGCTCGCGCCCGTCCTCGGGCGGGTGATTACCTCGGCGAAAGAATCACGGGAGGTGCCCGAAATCAACCTCCTCGTAGAGCCATTCGCGGGTGGCGCGTCAGCATCACTGCGCATGATCGGCGACGGCACTGTCGAACGCATCCTTCTCGCCGATGCAGACCCCCTGGTCACCGCCTTCTGGCAGGCCGCCGCCGATGACACAGAGCGCCTGGTCGATCGGATGCACGACGAGTGGAAGCGCTACGTCCGGGACGGCGGCCAGAAGGCCGTTGAACGGTGGGACCACTGGCGCACTTGGACCCCCCGCCCCCGAATGAAACCGCGCAATCGTCGGCTGGCGACCGCGACGCAATGTCTGTTCCTGAACCGGACTACTTTCTCAGGCATCTTGCACGGCAAGGCCGGGCCGATTGGGGGGCGGGCACAGAAGAGTGCGTATCCGATTAGCTGCCGCTGGAATCCAGGTGCGCTCGAAGACCGACTTCGATATATCGGACATCTCTACAAGACGGGCCGTCTTGTAGACGTCTGGTGCAAAGATTGGCGCCAGACATTGGACGACGTTCCCGAGTACTACCCGCAGCTCCTTCCATCCCGGGTGGTCGCCTACCTCGATCCGCCTTACGTCGAGAAGGCCTCTCACCTCTACCGGGCCTCGTTCGATCCCCTCGGAGGCTACGGCGGCGACGGGCTCGGGGCGGCCCGACCCAGCGACTACACTCTGCATCTCACTCTGGCTGACTACCTTAGAACGAAGGCGCAGTTCCGGTGGTTGTTGAGCTACGACAACTACCCTGCACTCACCGAGAGCAAGTGGCTCTACGCCCACAACCAGATGACACCGTCGCACTCTGACCGCGAAGTGCTCGGCGTACGCTCCTGGCGAATCAGCAAACGCCTAGTCAGCACTCGGTACTCGGCAGCTGGTCGAGTCGGAAAGCGGGCTGCCGAGGAACTGCTGATAACGACTCTCCCGCCGGCCACCGTTCCGATCGACGAGGAGCTGCGTGCGCTCAAGAACACTCCCACCACGAAATAGGAGTGAGAGACCCGAACCTATCGCGGCTGCGGGAGGGGGTCGTCCCACTCCGGAATCGTCAACGACCCCAACGACTGGTGCGACGAACATGACACACCTACCTACATCGTCGACCTCATCAAACGAATCATCACTGTCAGCGTCGAGACGATGAAGCTCGTTGACCAGTTGGGTGAAGCCGTATAGGTCCGCTGCCTGCAGTCCCTGAAGTCACAACGCAAAGTCCGCTTCGGCTATAACTGTCCGTGAAAAATTCCCCGGTTGGCACTGTTCCCATCTATGTCGGGCCCCGCCAAGGGCCGAACCTGCGATAAGTCCTAGATGGACGGCACAGCGCTATATCGTGGTACGGGACGAAGGATTTGACCCAGCCCAAAACTACCCCAAACTTTCGGGGTGACTATTGGTGATCAGCCATGATCTGTCAGGCGAAGAATTTCGTCATCACCCCAGGTAGCGCACGCTACGGGGACTGTGCGTGATCGGCCGTGACGCCAGAAGACCCCCGAACCCTTAACAGCGGGTTCGGGGTTCGAGTCCCTGATGGCGCACCATATTCGGTGCGATCGCACCACACCGCATTCGGCGGCGGACAGCCCGGGCCACCGAAAATCTGTTCACCTCGTGCTGCCGACCGATTCCGGTTCACCACGGTCTACCTCGGTGAACCGGCGGTCAGGTCGGCCGGGCACCGATCACATCCGGTGTTCGAGTGCACTGCGACACGTAGCGGTCCGGATGGCCACTGACCATGTCAGTTCGGTCCTTGCCCGAGCGCCGCACATCAGTCGACCTCGCTTGCTGAAGGCCGGCAGAAGCGAAGTCCACAAGCGCGACGATGGCGTGATGAAACCACTATCCGCTTCATCTGCCGTTGTCGATGTGATTCCCGCTGTGACGCTCGGTGTGCTACCGCATACATCGGTGGTGTTCGCAGCGCTGCCTGCCCTGGCCCCCGAGTCCGCGCGACTGGATCCGGGTACCGACCAGTTTTTGTTGGCCGCGGCCCGGCTCGATGGCTCCGGCCGATTTCGTGCCCAGGCATTGCTGCGAGCGTTGGGCTGGCCACCATCGACACGACTGGAACTGCGTCAGACCGCGACAACAGTGACCATCCATGCCGACCCCGCCGGAAGTGCCATGGTCACGGCACGGGGACTCCTCGCGCTACCGGTGGCGACGCGACGCTGGCTCGGCGTCGAGGCCGCAGCCCTTGTCGTGGTGATCGCGCTACCCGCTCCCGGGCTGATGATCCTGGCCGCACCCGATCGGTTGGTCGCGGCGTTGTTGCAGTGTTCGGGGGCCGGTCATGTCTGCTGACCCGGACCGGATCGCCGAGGCCCGCCGAGTCTTGGCGGCTTTGGGGGTGAGCACGGCGGATTTGGAGCAACGCCCGCCGGTGCCGACGCTGGACGAGTACCTGCCGCAGATCATGGGTGCCGTCGGGCCCGGCATGCTGCGAACCTACCGCCCGTATTGGAATCACCTGTCGGTGGCGTTCGGTACGCGACGCCTGAACACGATCACAGCCACCGAGATCGAGAACCTCGAATATCGTGTCGCGGCCAACGCCGCCCAACGCAGCAGCAATCGCTACGGCCGATCCGCACGGGAGTCGTTCATCGCCGCGGCCCGCGCCATCTACAGCCGCGCCATCGCCGACGAACTGCTGCCGGCCGGATCGTCCCCGGCGCACCGAGTCGCCAAACCCCGCCGGTTACCCAGCACACGACGTGCACTGACCGCCGCCGAGCTCGAACAGATCAACACCGTCGCGCGGTCCTCCGGTAACGACCCGGTCCTGGATGCGCTGCTGCTGCGATTGCACACCGAAACCGCCTGCCGCCGCGGCGGTGCCCTCGGGTTACGGGTGTGTGATCTCGACGCCGAGGAGTGCCTGGTGCGACTACGGGAGAAGGGACAGACCATCCGGTGGCAGCCGATCAGTCCACCCCTGACCCAAGCGTTGATCCGCCTCGCCCACGCGCGAGGCGCCGGGAAACCGGGCACGAACCTGCTGCGCTACCGCGACGGTCGGCCGCTGACCTACCGCCGCTACGACAACCTGTGGAACCGTGTACGTGACCAACTGCCCTGGGCGGCCGCACAAGGCGTGTCGACGCACTGGCTGCGCCACACCACTCTGACCTGGGTCGAACGCAACTTCGGCTACGGCGTGGCCCGCGCCTACGCCGGACACACCGACCGAGCGGGCGCATCCACCACCACCTACATCAAGGCCGACGTCCAGGCCGTCGCCGGAGCATTGGCCGCAATGACCGGCCACCCGCACCCACTCGCCATCGACCCCGACAGCTACCCCGCAACCGCGCGGATCACCACCGCCCGGTCAACCGGGCCACATCCATCGTCCTGATGGTTGCCGTGACCTAGATCCTGCCTTGCCGGGGACTGTCGCGCAGTCCCGGCACAGCTCCCCGTCGTCCGAGCATCGGGCGGCGGGCGAATCGTCCCGCAGCGACACCCTCGGTCCCGGTCCTCACCCAGAGCAGCACAATCGCTCAACCTGTGGAAGGGCACAGCGAGGTTGGGCCTGGCTCTCGGGGGATGTGTCGCCTGCCAGGGTGATGGGACCACCGTTTTGCCAAGAGTATGGGACCGGGTTGCGTCCGGTCGCGGGGCCGTGTCGATGGTGACCGACGACCGGGCTGCCGGTCAATCCGGGTCGGTCGGATCGGCTGGTTTGCTGCGGCGCGGCTTCTGCCGCTGCCGGTAGGACTCGCCCTCGACGACGAGTTCGTAGGCGGCTGATTGCAGCCGGTCCATCGCCGACTGCGCCAGCAGCGGGTCGGCCATCATGGTCAGGATCTCGGGTGGTTCCCGGTTGCTGGTGATCACGGTGGAAGCCTTGCGGTGGCGTTCGACGATCAACTCGTAGAAATCGTTGGTCTCGATGGCTTCGAGCCGATGCAACGCGCCGCGGCCAGCACTACGCCAGCGTCCTGATCGACGCGGCCACCCATCAATGCATCGACGTGCTGCCCGATCGCCGCCGTCAGGTGTCGCAGTGGAGAGAGCGGTGCCGACAAGGTTGACCAACGCGCCCTCCTTTCGGCTGGTGGAGCAGCTCGAGCAGGCGGCTCACGGGCATGGCTGCGGCTGCAGCTTCGGCCCTGGCTTGCTGGGCGATCGTGAGAGCCTCATCGATCTGGCGGGCAAAACGAACGGCCGTGCCAGCAGGAGACGCGCCTGACCCGAGTGATCGTCGCGCTCGTGCTGGCGGTACTCGCCGCGGTCGTGGTCGCGGCGTTCACCTCCGGTGAGACCTTGTGGCAGCGACTGGAATTCGGTACCGATATCACCGTCGACGGGGTGCTGCAGGCGGCGGGGCTGTTGTTCTTCGCGTTCGCCGGGTACGCGCGCATCGCCACCCTCGGCGAGGAGGTGCGCGACCCGGCGCGCACCATCCCGCGCGCGATTCCGCTCGCCCTCGGTATCACCCTGGTCGTCTACGCCGCGGTCGCCGTGGCCGCGCTCGGGGTGCCCGGCCCGCAGCGGTTGGCAGGTGCGGGCCGAGCACCTTTGGCCGAGCTTGTTCGGGCGGCGGGCGCGGACTGGCTGGAGCCGGTGGTGCGCACCGGAGCGGCGGTCGCCGCACTGGGGTCGCTGCTGGCATTGATCCTCGGGGTGTCCCGCACAACCTTGGCCATGGCGCGGGATCGGCATCTGCCGCACAGCCTTTCGGCGGTGCATCCACGTTTCGCCGTGCCGCACCGCGCGGAGGTGGCCGTCGGGGTGATCGTGGCCATCGTGGCCGCCACCGCCGATCTGCGCTCGGCGATCGGATTCTCCTCCTTCGGCGTGCTGCTCTACTACGCGATCGCCAACGCCTCGGCCTGGACGCTCACCCGCGCCGAGAACCGTCCTGCGCGGGCCGTTCCGGTAATCGGGTCGGCAGGCTGCGTGGTGCTGGCGTTCACGCTGCCGGGCGGCATCGGTGCTGACCGGAATCGGGGTCGTGACGCTCGGGGCCGCACTGTACGCACTGCGGCGGCGCGGCATCTCCGCCGATACTGGATCCGCAGGCAGTTCGTAACGACATCCCGAACGCGGAAGGACAAAACGTATGTCCGAGAACCGAACTCGCTACCTCGATCGTCTCACCGCCACCAGCGCACCCGCGGCGGTGATCCTCATCCGCGGCTATGTGGGCGCGATCTTCCTGTTCGAAGGGATCCTGAAGTTCGCGCGCCCCGGCACCCTGGGCACCGGCCGCTTCGACAAGGCGGGAATCCCGGCCCCGGGATTCTTCGCCCCGCTGGACGGGATACTCGAAATCAGCTGTGGCGTACTCATTCTCGCCGGATTGCTCACCCGGGCGGCCGCGGTCCCGATGATCGTGAACATGCTCGGCGCGCTCCTGATCACCAAATCACCGATTCTGTGGGGCGATGCCGCGCTGTTCTCCGGCAAGTCCGGCTGGTGGGACTTCGTCCACGAGTCCCGCACCGATCTGGCCCAACTGACCGGCAGCGTCTTTCTGCTCCTCGTCGGTGCGGGCGCCTGGTCTCTCGACTCGCGTCGGAGCGCTCACCATGCTTCGGCGCCGGTATCGCGCTGAGACATTCACGGCTCGTTCCCGAGCACCTCGCGGGCCAGCTCCCGCAGCGTGCGCCGATCCTCGGCCAGAGCGCCACGCCCTGCCTCCGTGGCCCGGTAGACGCGCCGGGTCCGCCCGTCCACCACCTGCTGCTCGGATACGAGCAGTCCGTCGGCTTCGAGCCGATGCAGCGTCGGATACAGGGTGCCGGGACTTATCCGATACCCGTGATGGGCGAGTTCCTCGGTCAGCCACGCGCCGTGGACCGCACCCTCGGCGGCGTGATGCAGGATGTGCAGCCGCACCGCCGCCCGCTGAAACTCCCGCACCACACCACCTCACCCACGCGATGACGAAACCGATATCGGAATCCGATCCTACGGCGGTGACCACACCGACAACAGCGACGCCCACGGCCGACCCGTCCGGCAATTCCGGGCTGACTCCGCGACGGCGAGGACTCGCCGCGAACCCGAACCGATCAACTCCGACATCGACCTGATCGACCGGCATGCGCCCTTCTACGGAGGGAGGCCGATCCGACACGCGGCGCAGGGTCGTCATCGACGGGCCCTACCCACGCCCCTGCCTTCATGATCACCGACCGGGTCCGTCCAGTGGGACCATGGATGCACACGCGAGTCGCCGTGGCGGCGGCTCAGCCGACCGCCGGATCTCAGCGACGGTGCACAGGTCCGGTATCGCGAGTAGAGGTGAGCACGATGCGATTGGCGGGCGAGGCATTACGACTGACTATTTTCATCGGCGACAGCGATACCTGGCATCACAAGCCCCTCGCAGCGGAAATCGTGCACCGCGCCCACCGCAGCGGGCTGGCCGGGGCGTCGGTCTTCCACGGCGTGGAGGGCTATGGAGCCACCTCCCTGATCCACACCAGCCGACTGCTGTCGCTGTCGCAGGACCTGCCGGTCGCGATCGTCATCGTCGACGACGCGCAGCGTATTCGCCAGTTCCTGCCGCAACTCGACGAACTCGTCACGGAGGGCATGGTCATCCTCGATTCTGTCGAGGTCATCCGCTATGCGACCAGCGAGCACAAGAGGCGCTAGCGGCGACCGGCCGGGCGGTGATCTCGCCCACACGCGAGCCGCGCAGCGGCGGCCACGCGGCTACCCTGTGAACAACGATGCGGCGGTGGGGCTCGCCGCTCCGAGACCGGAGAACCGCGGCACCAGCGCCGCCAACAGTCCCTACCCGATACAAACCCCTAGCGGGTGGATCGAGTAGGAGAACTCTGTGACCAGCGAGCCGACCGTGGCCCGGAAGTCCGGCGGCACCGAACCGATCGATTCCGATATCGACCTGCGCTCCCCCGCTCAGCGCGGCGAATTGCCCCGCACGCATGGAGTTGTGCTGGCCGTTATCGCCGCCGGCGGTGGACTGGGCGCGGCGGCCCGCTACGGGCTCGCGCAGCTGTGGCCGACCGCACCCGGCGGGTTCCCGTGGGCGACATTGGCCGCCAACATGATCGGATGTTTCCTCATCGGCATGCTGATGGTCGCCGTCACCGAGATGTGGGTCGCTCACCATCTGCTGCGACCGTTCCTCGGGGTCGGCGTACTCGGGGGGTTCACGACCTTCTCCACCTATGCCAACGACGCGCGCGCCTTGCTGCAACCCGGCACGGTCGGCATCGCCTTCGCCTATCTGGCGGGCACACTGGTCTGCGCACTGTTCGCGACTCTCGCCGCCGTGCGGCTCACTCGCGCCGGGTACGAGACAATCCGCCGCCGGGCCCAGGAGGCGGCGGCGTGAGCGCGGTCCTCGTCGTGATCGGCGCGATGATCGGCGCACCACTGCGCTATCTCACCGACCGCGCCGTCCAGACCCGCCACGACAGCGTATTCCCTTGGGGCACATTCATCGTCAACCTCACCGGCTGCCTCATCCTGGGCGGGCTGGCCGGGGCCACGATCTCCACACCGTGGTTCGCGTTGCTGGGCACCGGATTCTGTGGCGCGCTCACCACCTACAGCACCTTCGGCTACGAAACCGTCCGGCTCGCCGAACAGCGCGCCTACCTGTTCGCGTCACTGAACATCCTCATCAGCGTGACCGCCGGGCTCGGCGCGGCGCTGCTCGCGTACACCACCGTCCAGGCCGCACTGGCTTGAAGTCCGTCCTGCCCTGTGACCGGCTACCGAGGCGAACGAAGTCGTGCCGGTCTCGCGTTGAATGCCATTGTGTCGGAGCTGTTTGCGACGATAGGGATGATGACTTCGATCGATATTCCGGCGCTTCGCTCCGCGCTGTATCCCTTGCTCGTCGACGGCGGCCACAAAGATATCGCAGCCCGATTTCGGGCGCTGGGCGTGATCGAGCCCGAACATGAATCCGAATACCCGCCGTCGAAGGCCCAGCGCGTCGCGGGTGTGCTGCGTGTCCTGCCGGATGCGGAGGTTCCTCGTGTGGCCGAACAACTGTTACGTGAGGCCGATTACCTCGCGCCGGGAACACGCATTGCCGTGCAGGACCTGCTCTGGGCAGGGCAAGGTCCGGTGATCGTGGAACGCACACGGCGTGAGTTGGCGGACGACCTCGACATCGAGGATCTGGCAGTCGACGCTGACCGACTCCTGAAGGTTCTCGCACGGTGGTGGGACATCGACTCCGGTGACGCACTCGAGGGTTGGATCGGCAACTCACCGACCCTGCGCACCGAAGTCCGGCAGCACGTGTTCCGGAATTCCGATTGGTCGGCCTCCGAACTGTTCGACAGGCTCGGCGCGTACGAAGCGGTCGATCGCAGGTTCGCAGGGTTCCTGCAGGATCTGGTGTCTCACCAAGCCGTGATCCACGAAACCAACCAGCGCCGCATCGTCGCGGCATTGACGCCACACTTGAATCGGATCCACCTGGACTTGCGTGAGGAGGGAACCGAAAACGGGTACCCGGTGTTCCGGTTGGTGCCGACCGGAACACCCGCCGCGCGTACCCCGAAGAGCATCGTCTTCGCCTCGACCCGCAAACCCGATCTGCGTGTCAGCAGCGTCGTGGACAACGAAATCGAGATCGTGAACAACGGCAGCGACGTCCTGGTGTACGACCAGCCGATCGGTTCCGACGGGCTGCGGTGGCGTGATCTGCACGCATGGTGGCAACGGCACCACCCTGAGCAGGACACTGACACCGCCAAGAACGCGCTCTACCGCCGGCTCCGCCTCTCCCTACCGGAAAACTCTCCGCCCCAACAGATTCTGTTCCAGCTGTACCACGAGATCCACCGGGGCCACATCTACGACCTGCCAGCACTGTTGCCCGAGGTCTGGCTGCACTGGGACCACAGGACGGTCGCGCAACGCGGAGTCCGCGCACTGCTCGGGCAGCGGATGGATTTTCTGCTGCTGCGCGGCCGGTACCGAATCGTCCTGGAAGTCGACGGAGCTACGCACTACACCGACCGGGATGGAAATCCGTCCCCTGCCGAGTACGCCCGCAATACGCGCATGGACCGGAGCCTGCGGCTGCGCGGCTATGAGGTATTCCGCTTCGGCGCCTCGGAACTGCGGTCTCCCGAACAAGCCGCCCCGCTGCTCACCAACTTCTTCGAGGAGTTGTTCGACCGATTCCCAGACCACAACGCATCATGATCTTCAACGCCCATCCACGTGCCTTCACGCATCCGTTGTCGGCATATCGACTCTCACGACTGCCCACGACGTTCGAGGAAGACGGTGTCACGCCACACGCCGTCGAGTTGCGCGATGCGTTCGCGGACGCCGACGGTGCGGAACCCGGCCGAGTGGTGCAGCGCGATGCTGGCACGGTTCTCGGGGAAGACGGAGGTCTGCAGTGTCCATAACCCGGCCTGATCAGCGGCGATGACCTGCGTGCGGAGCAGCGCTTTGCCGACGCCTCGACCGCGCATCCCATCGGCGACATAGACCGAGGTTTCGGCGACGCCGCGATAGCACTCCCGCGCCGACACGGAAGTCGCTGCGGCCCAACCCACTACGGCACCATCGACCTCGGCGACCCAGCGGTGCTCGGGAAGCCACTTACCGTCGAGGTCGTCCCGCGCGGGGGCCTCGGTTTCGAAAGTGGCGTTGCGCGTGGCGATTCCCTCGGCGTAGATGCGTAGCACCGCTTCCCAGTCGCGTTCTTCGAGAGCACGGACAGTGACGTCGTCGGGGATGTTGTCGGGGCAGCACGGCTGCGGCGGCAGTACTCCCATCACGGCGTCGGCGGCGTGGGGCAGGCCGGTGCAGCAGGCGGGGTTGATCGCGACCACGGTGCTGGTGCGGTCCTTGTGGACGTTGACGAAGCCGACCTCGGCGAGCTTGCGCACGTGGTGGGAGACGGTGGGCTGGCCGACGCCGAGGGCTTCGGCGATCTCTCCGATCGTGATGCCGGCCGGGCGGGTCGCGACGTGATGCAGCAGCCTCACCCGGGTGGGGTCGGCCAGGCAGGCGAACCAGCTCGCATAGGTGGTGGCATCGGCCACCGGTAGCGCATCGGCGCGGAGATCGGTGGCCGGTCGGACGACAGGCATGTCCAGCGACGTCATGCCACCACTATATCGATGAGAATCGATGGTTGCATCCATCGACATTCGTCGATACAGTTCGAGTCGATAATCGATGGGCATCGATGGAAGGATTCGTGATGGACGAGCTGCCCGTGGTTGTAGTGGGTGCGGGACCGATCGGCCTGGCGGCCGCGGCCGAGTTGCGGGAGCGGGGCCTGACTCCGCTGGTGTTCGAACGCGGTGCGAGCGCGGGTGCGGCGGTCTCGGAGTGGAATCATGTGCGCACGTTCTCGCGCTGGGGTGAGCTGGTCGCTCCGGCCGCGCGGCGGCTGCTCGAGCCGACCGGGTGGACCGCACCGGACCTGGATTCGTATCCGACCGGCCAGGAGTGGGCGCGTGACTATCTGATTCCGCTGGCGGATGCCTTGGGCGACAGCGTTATTCGGCTCGGTGTCGAGGTGGTCGGGGTGACCCGGCGGGGCCGGGACCGGGTGGTGGACGCTGGGCGCGACACCGAGCCGTTCGTGGTGCGGCTGCGCTCGGCCGACGGCCACGAGGAGAGGGTCACTGCACGCGCGGTGATCGATGCGTCGGGCACCTGGACAGGCCCGAATCCGCTGGGCGGTGACGGCCTGCCCGCGCTCGGGGAAGGCGCTGCCGCGGAGGCGATCTCGTACCGAGTGCCCGATCTCGGCGATGAGCAGGACCGCGCCCGCTACGCCGGGGTCCATACCGTCATAGCTGGTAGCGGGCATTCGGCGCTGGCGGCGATCGTGGCGTTGGCCGAGTTAGCGCAGGGCGCGCCCGGCACACGACTGACGTGGGTGCTGCGCCGCGGTGAGGTCGGCAATACCTTCGGTGGCGGTGAATCGGATCAGCTGCCCGCGCGTGGTGCGCTCGGCCTGCGGGCCAAGGCCGCTGTCGACTCCGGCCTGCTCGAGGTCGTCACGGGATTCCGAACGGCGGCAGTCGAGTCGGCCGACGGCGGTATCGCGCTGGTCTCGGAGGCTGGGGCCCGGATCGAGCACGTGGATCAGGTCGTGGCGCTGACCGGGTTCCGGCCCGAGCTGTCCTGGTTGTCGGAGATCCGGCTCGGCCTCGATCCGGTGCTGCAGGCCCCGGTGGAGTTGGCTCCGCTGATCGACCCGAACGTGCACTCCTGTGGCACGGTGTATCCCCATGGGGTGAAAGAGCTTTCGCACCCCGAGACCGGCTTCTACCTGGCGGGCATGAAGAGCTACGGACGCGCCCCCACCTTCCTGGCGCTGACCGGTTACGAGCAGGTCCGCAGCATCGCCGCCGCGCTCGCCGGGGATCACGAGTCGGCCAGCCGCGTCGAGCTCACGCTGCCCGAGACCGGCGTCTGCGGAGGCGCGGGCGTGTTCGACGAGCCCGACACCGCCGCCGAGAGCAGTGGCGGCTGCTGCGCGGCTCCGGCGCCGCAGCTGATCACGCTCGGAGTCGGCGCGCGGTAACCACTGCTCCATGACCGACACCGAGATCCCCTCGCGGACCGGCACTCTCACCCGTGCCGGTCTGCGACGCGTGCTGACCGTTCTGTGCCTCACCGAGATCACCAGCTGGGGCATCCTCTACTACGCCTTTCCCGTCCTGGGTATGTCCATCTCCCGCGATACCGGCTGGTCACTGCAGGTGATCACTGCCGCGTTCTCCCTCGGTCAGCTCGCCGCGGCCCTGGTCGGCATCCCGGTGGGCCGCATCCTCGACCGGGTGGGTCCACGCACCGTGATGACCGCTGGCTCGGTCCTCGCGGCGGTAGCGCTCCTGGTCGTGGCTGCGGCACCGAATCTGGCTGTGTTCTATGCGGGGTGGCTGATGGCGGGGGTCGCGATGGGTGCGGTGCTGTACCCACCGGCGTTCGCCGCGCTGACCCGCTGGTGGGGCGAGGACCGTATCAAGTCCCTGATGATCCTCACCCTGGTCGCCGGTCTGGCCAGCACAGTGTTCGCGCCGCTCACGGCGGTGCTCAACGAGCACACCGATTGGCGCGCAACTTATATCGTGCTGGCCGTCGTGCTGGCCGTGCTCACCGTGCCCCTGCACTGGGTGGGGTTGCGCGGTCGCTGGCCGCATCCACCGGCTCCGGCCGACGATGCCTTCGCCGATCACGCCGCGATCGTGCGCAGCCGAGGCTTCCTCGCCTTGGTGGTCACCTTGTGCCTGGGTGCGTTCAGCACGGCGGCGGGTGTGTTCAATCTCGTTCCGCTGCTGGAGGAACGAGGCTTTTCCACCGGGTTGGCGGCGGTCGCGCTCGGGCTCGGCGGCGCGGGCCAGGTGCTCGGACGGATCGGCTATCTCCCGCTGTCGGCCCGCACCACCGTCACCACGCGCACCGTGGCGATCCTCGCCTTGACGGCGGTCGCCACCGCGCTGCTTGGCGTGGGCTCCACCGTCACCGTGCTGATCGCCTTCTCCATCGGTGCCGGACTCATCCGCGGGCTGTTCACCCTCGTGCAGGCCACCGCCATCACCGACCGGTGGGGCGCAACCCATTACGGGCGACTCAACGGGCTGTTATCCGCTCCGGTCGTGATCGTCATGGCCGTGGCCCCGTGGGCGGGCACCGCGTTGTCGGCGTGGACCGGCAGCTACGCGAACTCCTACTTCCTCCTGGCAGCAGTCGCGGTCCTGGCCGTCCTCACGGCCGGGGCCGCGCGCATCACCACCGCATCGAAGGCACTTCCATGACCAGCGAATACGACGCCCTCGTCATCGGCGGCGGCCAATCCGGCCTCGCCGCCACCCACCACCTCACCCGGCACGGCCGCGCCGTCGCCCTGATCGAAGCCGGACCCGAACCGGTCGGATCCTGGCCGCACTACTACGACAGCCTCACCCTGTTCTCTCCCGCCCGGTACAGCTCGCTGCCCGACATGGCCTTCCCCGGTGACCCCGACCGCTACCCGCACCGCGACGAAGTCGTCGACTATCTGCGCCGCTATGCCCGCCGAATCGACGCGCACTTCCACCTGGGGCAGCGTGTGGATACCGTCACCCACGACGGCCACACCTTCACCGCCCACACCAATACCGGTGCCACTCTCACCGCGCCCCGCTTGATCGCGGCCACCGGATCCTTCGGAACCCCGCACCTGCCCGCGCTGCCCGGTCAGGACGCCTTCGGCGGAAAGCTGCTGCACGCCAGCGACTATCGCAGTCCTTCGGACTTCACCGGCCAGCACATCATCGTGATCGGGGCGGGCAATTCCGCCGTGCAGATCGCCGCCGAGCTGGCGCTCACCGCGACGGTCACTCTCGCGACCCGCGCACCGGTCAGGTTCGTTCCCCAACGCCCGCTCGGCCGCGACGTGCACTTCTGGTTCCGGGTCAGCGGATTCGACAGGCTGCCGATCGGCCCGCACCTACGAACTCCGCCGACCCAGCCGGTACTGGACACGGGCCGATATCGCGTCGCCCTTGCCGCCGGAAAACCCACCGCCAGAACGATGTTCACGCGCCTCGACGACGACGCAGCCGTCTGGCCCGACGGCACCCACACCCCGGTCGACACGGTCATCCTGGCCACGGGCTACCGTCCGCACGTGCCCTTCCTGGCGGAATTGGGAGCGTTGACCGAGACCGGACTTCCCCGACATCGCTCGGGCTTGTCCACCACGCACCATGGTCTCGGTTTCCTCGGACTGGAATGGCAGCGCAGCCCCTCATCGAACTCGCTGCGCGGCGTAGGACACGACGCTGCGTGGCTCGCGTCGCGCCTGTGAGATCTCGAAGACCGGAGCGCAGGGTTCGAGTGGTTAGCGGTTGCGCGATTCGCGGCGCACTCGAACCAGCTGGCTCTGCTCACCAGGCCGGACCGGCTGGTGACCGAGGAGGTCGACTACTTGCTCGGAGTGGGTCAGGAGGGCAGCGTAGGCACGGTACCGACGGTGCAATGCCTGGACGGAATCGTTGTCGCCTGCAGTCATAGCGTGAACGAAGTCGTCGCGAACAACGGCGTTCGCTCCCGCGCTCAAATACGTGCGCTCGAGCAGTTCCAGCGCTTGGTCCCAGGCGGCTCGGCTGCGTTCGGTCGCGGACTCGAGTGCGGCGGCGATATCGTCGCCGGGTTGCGGGAAGAGTTCACGCATCCGCAGCTCTATCGCATCGATATGGGATGTGTCCGGTATCGACCCAGTCGCCGCGGCGATCTCGGCGTCCAGCTCGCTCAGACGCTCCAGGAGCTCTTGCGACGGCTCGCTGGCCAGTTCGCCAACCGGAAGTTCGATCGTGGCGATGGTGTCGATCACGGCCGGATCGATCGCCAGCGACAACGAGCCCATTGCCTCGTGAACATTGAGGTAGCGGACTGCGAGTAGCCCGGAGTCCTCCAATTCATCGATGCCGAGCCGGCTTGCGGGATGGTGGTTTTCGTCGCGGAAGCCCTCCTCGATCGCCTCGGCGGCGATCCGGAGCGTCACACGGTGCAGGTAGAAGACACTGTCCGCGTCGGCTTGATTCTGCATGCGGCGCAACATGTTCTCCACCGCCGCTTCGTAGGTACCCAGGTGTAGCGCGCGAGTCAGCAGTCGCCGGCGCACTCGCTCGGCCGAGACCATGCGGCTCAGCCCGCCTTCATCGAGTCCTGCGCATGCCTTGTCTTCGTAGCCGGAGGACGGCCAGTCCGGATACGTGCTGCTGTGGAACCAGACCGCTTGTGCCGCCACCTCATTCGACAACAGCGGGTCCGCACTGTCACGCAGGGCAGCACTCGCCGGACCGTAGTGAATGTCCGCCTCGCAGTGCGCGCAGGGAGATAAAGCGTCGATGCCCATCCGCTCGTGATATCGGTGCGCGGTGATGACGGTCGTCTGCCCGCACGCGGCGCACCACATGCGGTAGTCGTAATCGAACCCTGCCAGCGCGGGACCCTCAGCAACCACACCGACAACCTAACGTCCCCGCCCCACCGAGCGGCCGACGCCTCCGATCATCGGCAGCAGTTGGGATCCAGCACGAAACACAACGCGGACAACGCATCACGGCGGGCGCGATGATAGATGTTCATGCCTCGCCGTTCGGACTCGACCAGACCCGCCTTCCGCAGCTGGCCCAGGTGATGGCTGACCGTCGATTCCGCCAGCGCCAGCGCCGCGGCGAGGTCCCCGGTGTTCTCCTCACCCGGCTCGGAGGTGAGCAGCAGCGACATCAGTTTGACGCGGACCGGGTCGGCGATCGCCTTGAGGCGCAGGGCGACCTCCAGTGCGGCGGCATCGTCGATCGGGCCCGCTGCCACAGGTGTGCAGCACACCGGTGCGGACATGTCGATCACGGGGAGTGCTTTGGGCATGAAACCATCCTAGACAGGATATTGACATATGTCGAAAAGGTGGCGCAGACTGAGCGGGTCAGCTTTTCGATATATGTCTCACAACTGGAGGTTGGTGCCATGTCTCAAGCTCAGGTCCCGTTCTCGGGCAACGAAACCGCCGCTGTCGAATTCGCGTCGACACAGCAACCGGTGCCGGGCCGGTCGGCTCCGTGTTGCGGCACTGCGGAAGAGGCCGCTGCGGAAGGAGCCTGCTGCGGCACCGCGGCCAAGCAGCAGGCTATCTCCACCGGCCAGAGCTGCTGCGGCTAGGCCCGGCGAGGATGTGGGAGGTAGCCATGACTCTCGATCAGGATGGGCTGCGCGAACAGGTGCGGGCTCGATACGCCTCGGCGGCACGGCAATTCACCGAGACCGCGCACATCTCCGACGACGGTTGCTGCAGCGGGGCCGACTGCTGCTCCGGGCCCGCCACTTTCGACCCGGGCGGATTCGGAGGGAGTCTGTACACCAGTGACGATCAGGCCGGCGCACCCGCCGACGCCGTGGCCGCCAGTCTCGGCTGTGGTAATCCGGTCGCCGTGGCGGATGTGCGCGACGGTGACACCGTGCTGGATCTGGGCAGTGGGGCCGGGCTCGATGTCCTGCTCTCGGCCCGCCGTGTGGGACCGACCGGCAAGGCGTACGGGTTGGACATGACGGCGGAGATGCTGGCCTTGGCCGAGCGCAATGCCCGTGCAGCGGGCGCGGACAATATCGAATTCCTTTCCGGCACCATCGAAGCCATTCCGCTGGCGACAGAGTCGGTGGACGTGGTGATCTCCAACTGCGTGATCAACTTGTCGGCCGACAAATCGGCGGTGTTCGCCGAATCCTTCCGGGTCCTGCGCCCCGGAGGACGGCTAGGCGTCAGCGACGTGGTGGCCGAGGACCATCTCACGCCTGCCGACCGTGCCGCGCGCGGCGATCACGTCGGCTGCATCGCCGGAGCACTGACCTTCGCCGAGTACCGTGCCGGGTTGGAGGCGGCCGGCTTCGGCGCTATCGAGTTGATTCGGTCGCATCAGGTCGCCGATGGCATGCATTCGGTGATCGTCAAGGCCGTGAAACCACTCTGACCGACGATGAAGAAGATTCCGGGCTCGTCGGCTATCCGCCGATAGTGCGGCGTGCCGACCTGGCGGTCGCATCGAACCTGTCCGCGGTCATGGGCAGCAGTCCGGTGACGAGCCCGAATCCGATGATGCACCCGCCGAGTTGGGCGGTCATGATGACGGACGCATCCAGCAGCGCCAGGGTGGAATCGGCAAGAAAGAGATACCCGACAACCAGGGCGGGGTTGCCGAGAAATTGGGCTCCGACCCATGAAGCGGAGATCGCGAGGTAACTACCCAGGACGACGGCGGAGACGAGTCGACGTGTCACGAGGGCAAGGGCGAGAGCGACAAAGCCTCCGGCCGTCAAGAATTCGGCGAACACCTCGAGCGCTCCCGGATTGCGGGAGATGACCCGAGTGGAGTGGCCCGCAGCGATACTGCCAACGAGGGCGGTAGCGGCAATGGCGCCGAACTGCTGGGTCGTCACGCGCAGCACAGTTCGGGTGAAGGTCGGGCCACTCCGACGCTCGAGCATCCACTCCGCGACTGCTACAACAGGATTCACCGACACCTGGACGACGGGAACGAGGACGAAGAATGCGCTCAGCGCCGTCGTGAGCGCCACAAGACTGAAAGCCATCCGAGCTTCGGACTCGTACGGGAAGAGCCGCCGCGAGACGAATACGGATCCCAGTGCCATGGTCGTCAACACAGCGGTGGCACCGAACTCACTGAAACAGCGCCGGATTTCAACGGCAGCGTGCCGCCTGCGCCACCACGAACTCGAACTGTCGCGCGTCGGCCCGGATGAGCGGCAACCCTCCGAGCCTTGAATCGACATATCCCGATCCTGACGGTCGCCGAATCGGGCATACAACATACGGCGGATGAACGCCTGATGAGTACACACCCATTCCGGGGCTATCGGTCGTCCTCGGATTCGGTTGGGCCACAGCCGGTCCGCGTGCGGCCGTCGGGAGCGACCAAGGGGAGCGACCGCTGCCGCTGCGGAGATGGCGGGTTCCCGGCGGCCAATGCCGTCGCGAACCCGCCTATCACGTCAATTATCGGTGAGCCGGCGGACAGCGCCCCCGGTCAGGGGCGAACCGTGCGGCGCGGATGCTTACCTGCCGATTTGCCCGCCGTCGCGCTTCCAGACCACGACGACCGAGGGGCGGGGCTGCGCGGTGCCGCCGTCGGGCCAGTGCGAGGTCGGGTTGTCGGGGGTGGCGGTGTCGGATTCGCCCGGGTGCTGGACGCACACCAGGACCCGGTTCTCCTCGATGATCGGTCCGCAGGTTTCCGCGCCGATCGGGACGGTGAGGAATTGTTTGGTCTCGCCGCGGCGGTCGCCCTCGAGGACGACGGAGAACAGGCCGTCGTTGGATTTGAGCGCATTGCCGTCGGTGGAGATCCACAGGTTGCCGTGCGGGTCGAAGGCGACGTTGTCCGGGCAGGAGATCGGGCTGACCTGGTTCTTGTCGAAACCGGCGAAGTAGGTGTCGGCGGCCTTGGGGTCACCGCAGACCAGCAGCAGCGACCAGGTGAACGTGGTGCCCTTGTGGTCGTCGTCGATCTCGAGGATCTGACCGTTCTTGTTCTGGTTGCGGGGGTTGACCTCGTCGACGCCCGCGTATCCTTCCTTGCCGCGGTTGGAGTTGTTGGTCAGGGCGGCATACACCTTGCCGGTTTTCGGGTTCGGCTGGATGTCCTCGGGGCGATCCATCTTGGTGGCGCCGACCTTGTCGGCGGCCAGGCGCGTGAAGACGGCGACGTCCGCGGCGCTCATGCCCTCGACCAGCGATACGCTCTGCCCACCGGCTCGCGCTTCGAGCAGTGGCAGCCACTGTCCGGTTCCGGTGAATCCCTTGTCCGAGGGGACTTTTCCGGATCCGTCGATCTGGTCGGGGTGGTCGCCGGTGAACTTGGCGACATACAGGGTGCCCTCGTCGAGGATGGTCATGTTCGCCCGGCGGGTGGCGGCGTCGGTGCCGGACTTGATCTTCTTCGAGGAGACGAACTTGTAGATGTATTCGAATCGCTCGTCGTCACCCATGTAGGACACGACCGTGCCATCGGCGGTCACGTGGATTTCGGCGCTCTCGTGCTTGTATCGGCCCAGGGCGGTGTGTTTGACCGGTGCGGCATCGGGATCCCAGGGGTCGATTTCGAGGACCCAGCCGAATCGGTTGGCTTCGTTGGGTTCCTGGGCGACATCGAAGCGCTTGTCGAACCGTTCCCAGTGGCGCGGAGTATCGACCTTGCCGACGCCGTAGCGTTTCGCGCGGGCGGCGGCGGTGGGGTCGGCGGCCTCGCCGGCGAAGTAGCCGTTGAAGTTCTCTTCGCCCGACAGCACAGTGCCCCAGGGCGTCACGCCGCCACCGCAGTTGTTGAGGGTGCCCAGCACGGTGGTGCCGGAGGGATCGGCGGAGGTCTTGAGCACATCGCTGCCCGCGGCGGGGCCGGTGAACTTGATCTCGCTGGTCGCGGTGATACGCCGGTTGTAGCGGGAGAAGGCCGGGGTGAGCTTGCCGGACCCGGTTTCTCCATGGACTTCGACGACCGTCAAACCGTGTGCGGCCAAGGCGATGTCGTACTGCTCGCGGGTCACCGTCTCCGATTGGAAGCCGCGGAACATCATCGGTTCGGTGGTGTACTCGTGGCTGACGACGAGTAGATACTTGTTCGATTCGCCGGGAATGGGCAGCAGGGCAGCGTAATCGGCGTTGAATCCGAACTGCTTGGCTTGCGCGGCGGCGGTTTGGTTGTCGAAGTCGAACTTCGGGGCGTCGGCGAGCACCGGGTCGCCCCAGCGGATCACGACCTGCTGGTCGTAGCCCTCCGGGATGACGACCTCGTCCTTGGTATTCGGTGCGACGATGGTGAATTCCGTGCCGGTTCCCGGGCTACCGCCGGTAGCGGTCGGTGCGGTTTCGTCGTCGCCGCAGGCGGCGAGCAGGCTGCCCGCTCCCACTGCGAGCACGGCGGCCGCGCCTCCTTTGAGCACGCCACGGCGCGACATCGCCGAGACGATGTCGCCGAAGTATTCGCCCTCCGAGGTGTTCGACACCTCATGCGAGCATGCGTTTCCGCACTTGTACTGGCAGGTGAGGGCGGCGCGCGAGGACTGCCCGTCGTGTTTTACGAAGAGGGCGAGCGGTTTCAGGTTCACAACTACTCCTGGGCTGATTCGACCAGCCGGACGCTAAGCGCGCTGGGCTATCCCGAGGAGTAGCGCAGATGAATACCGCACAAATTGATCGATATTTTTGGATTCAATCCGGCGCAGGTCGGTCTTGCCGCCCCGCACCGCGAAGCGGTCTCTGTCCCGGATGCCGTCCGGTCAGCACGCGCGATTATCGCAGCGATGGCTGCGTAGCGGCCCGCCGGTCCGCAGGATGGCTTCCATGGTGTCGAGGGCATCGTGATCGACGCGGTACCAACTCCAGGTGCCTCGTCGTTCGCGAGTGAGGATTCCGGCCGCGACCAGGATCTTCAGATGGTGGCTGAGGCTGGATTGGGGCATGTCGAACTCTTCGGCCAGATCGCAGAAGCAGCTTTCGCCCTGCGGCGCGTGGTGGACCAGGGTCAGCAGTTTCACCCGGATGGGGTCGCCGAGCGCCTTGAACAACTTCGCCACCGCGTCGTGGTCATCGGTGGCGAGTACTGCCGGGGGCGCGGTCGAGGTGGGTGACGATGCCATGATCGACATCGTGGTCACTCAGTGTGAACGTCCGATGAACGAGTCGGCACCTCGAACTGGTAGCCGAGTCGGCGTACGGCCCGGATCCACTCCGGGTGGCGGTCGTAGTCGCCGAGCCGTCGTCGCAGTCGCATGATGTGCACGGTCAGGCTGTTGCTGGCCGCGGACCGGTCGCCCCACAGCACCCGGATCAGCTCCTTGCGAGTGACGACCGCGCCGGGGCGCTCGGCCAGGTACCGCAGCAGCGTGAATTCCATGGGCGGCAAGGCGATCTCGTGGCCGTCGAGCCACATGCGCGGCACGATCCCGTCGATACGCAGCCGCCCCAGATCGATCGGCACCGGCCGGAGCTCGAGTGCCCCCGGCCTGCCCGCCAACGACCCCAGGATGGTCAGCAACTCCACCGCCCGGTACGGGCGGCGCACCACCGCCGTCGCTCCGGCACCGGTGGCCTCGGTAGCGAATTCTCCCGATTCGGCGTCCGCGCCGACGACGATGGGCAGGTCGGGTTCGTCTCGGCGGACGACGTCGAGGAACTCGATCGGGCCCAGCAGCCCGCGGACCGGGCCCAGCACCACCGCGTCCGGGCACATGCGGCCCAGCGCGAGCAGCGCGACGGCGGGATCGGCGCAGACCCGTAGTTCGACCTCCTGCCCGGTCACCGCCAGCGCGAGCGCGGCGGCGATGTCGGCATCGTCGATGACGAGCACCGCGAGCCGATCGCGGCGGCGCAGCGCCTCGGTGACACAGATGCGGCGACGCGTGCGGAACTGTGTGTCCGAGCCCTCCCACGCTGCCACCAGCGCGTCGTCCATGTCAGCCGAACCGGCCGGAGATATAGGACTCGGTGCGCGGGTCCTGCGGGTTCGCGAAAAGCTGTTCGGTGGTGGTGTATTCGACCAGTCGTCCGGTGCGCTGGCCCTTCTCGTCGGCTTCGGCGGTGAAGAACGCGGTGCGCTGCGAGACGCGGGCGGCCTGCTGCATATTGTGGGTGACAATGATGATGGTGAACCGTTTCGCCAACTCCGCCATCAGATCTTCGATCTTGCCGGTGGCGATCGGGTCCAGCGCCGAACACGGCTCGTCCATCAGGATCACCTCCGGCGAGGTGGCAATCGCCCGCGCAATGCACAGGCGCTGCTGCTGACCACCGGACAGCCCGTAAGCGTTCTGCTTGAGCTTGTCCTTGACCTCGTCCCACAATGCCGCGCCGCGCAACGCTTTCTCGACGGTCTCGTCCATATTGCCGTTCATGCCGGTGACGCGCGGACCGTAGGCGACGTTGTCGTAGATGGATTTCGGGAACGGGTTGGGTTTCTGGAACACCATGCCGATGCGGCGGCGCACCTCGATGACGTCGACCTCCGGGGCGTAGATGTCCACCCCGTGATAGGCGACCCGGCCGACCACGCGCGCCCCCGGCACCAGATCGTTCATGCGGTTGAGGCAACGCAGCACCGTGGATTTGCCGCAGCCCGACGGGCCGATGAGCGCGGTGATCTCCCGGCTGCCGAAATTCATATCCACATCGGTGACGGCACGGAAGTCCCCGTAGTACACCTCGAGATCGTCGAGGGAGATGACGCCGTCGGGATCGCCTTCCACCGGCGGAAGTTCACCGGGACGCTCGATATTGATCAGCGGTGTCCGGGTGCCCACGGCATCGGTTTCGGCAGGGGGCATGGTTGACTCCTTCACTGGCGGTTCACCACCGGCGCTGGTAGCGGTTGCGCAGCCAGATCGCGACCGCGTTCATGGCGAGCAGGACGATGATCAGCAGCAGGATCGCGGCATAGGCCAGATCGCGAAATGCCTGGCGGTCCTGCGGGACGAGGTTGTAGATCTGCACCGGCAGTGTGGTGTAGCGGGAGAACACGCCGTCGGGGTTGAAGGTCACGAAGGTCGTGGCGCCCACCAGGATCAGCGGCGCGGCCTCGCCGATGGCCCGCGACAGCGCCAGGATCGCGCCGGTGGTGATGCCCGGAATGGCGGCGGGCAGGGTCTGCTTCCACGTGGTCTGCCACAGTGTCGCACCCAAAGCCAGTGAGCCGTCGCGGATCTCGCGCGGCACCGCGCGCATCGCCTCCCGGGTGGTGATGATGATGACCGGCAGGATCAGCAGGGCCAGCGCGATGCCACCGGCCAGCACCACCCCGCCGATCGAGATCGGGCCGCGCACGACGAACGCGAGGGTGAGGATGCCGTAGATGACGGCGGGCACCGCCGCCAGGTTCTGGATGTTCAACTCGATCAAGCGATTCCACCACCGCGTTTGATCGGCGTACTCCTCCATGTACACCGCCGCGCCGATGCCGAGCGGCAGCGCGATGGCCGCGGTGAGCAGGCACACCCAGATGGTGCCCCACAGCGCCGAGGCCACTCCCGCGTTCTGGGGGCGGATCTTCGACGGCTGTTCGGTGACCAGGTCGGCGTCGAAGCGCAGCAGCCCCTTCTGCACGATGATCGCGAGGATGAAGAACAGGAACACCGTCACCACGGCCAGACACGCCCACAGGGTCAATGCGAAGACGATCGAGGCGGTGTCGCGGCGACGTCCGGACCGCAGGTTTCGAACCAGATCGGCTGTCGGAGTGTGGAACTGCATCAATACACCTGCCGATACTTGCGGACCAGCCGGATGCTGATCAGGTTGATCACCAGGGTCATCAGGAACAGCAGCGCGCCGACGGCGAACAGGGCGTAGTACACCGGGCTGCCGTGCGGGGCGTCGCCGGAGGCGATCTGCGCGATGAATCCGGTCATGGTCTGCGCGCCCTCGCGCGGGTCGAACGACAGGTGCGGGCGGCTGCCGGCGGCGATCGTCACGATCATGGTCTCGCCGATCGCGCGGGAGATGCCGAGCACGATGGCGGCCACGATGCCCGAGATGGCGGCCGGGAACACCACGCGCAGTGTGGTTTTCATGCGGTTGGCGCCGAGCGCGTAGGAGCCCTGCCGCAATTCCAGCGGGACCGCGGACATGGCGTCCTCGCTGAGCGAGGCGACCGTGGGTACGATCATGAAACCCATCACGATGCCCGGCGCGAGATTGGTGTAGATGCCCTCGAAGGTGATGAACCGCGCCAGGATCGGCGTGATGATCGTCAACGCCAGAAAACCGTAGACCACCGTCGGGATGCCCGCGAGAATCTCCAACAGCGGCTTGAGGATTCGCCGCGCCCGCTCGGGTGCGTACTCGCTGAGGTAGATCGCCGTTCCCAAGCCGAACGGCACCGCCACGACGAGCGAGATGGCGGTGATCATCAACGTGGAGACAACCAGGGGCAGCACACCCCAGGATTTGTCGTCCCAGGCGAACTTGTCGCCGAACGCGGCGGTCCACTCGGTGCCGAACAGGAACTCGATGACCCCGACATGGCGAAAGAACTCGCCCAGCGGCAGGAACAGCGACAGCACGATGCCGACGGTGACCACCACCGACAGCAACGCCGAGCCCAGCAGCGACAGCCGAATGATCTTCTCCCCGATGCGGGAGCTCTGCGGGCGCAGATCGACCGGCGCGCCCGTCCACACGGCCGAGGGGCCGCCCGATTCCGGGCGGCCTTCGGTATCGCGCTGTCGGACGGTCATTGACCGGCCTTGTCCTTGATATCTGCGAGGTCGGCTCGCGCATCGCTGATCTGCGCGGAGGTCATCGGCACGAACTGGGCCGCCTCCACGATCTCGGTGTTGTTGTCGATGTAGAACTCGACGAACTTCTCCACCTGCGGCTTCTTCACGCCCCTGTCGGAGACGTAGATGAACAGCGGGCGAGCCAGCGGCTTGTAGGTGTTGTCCTGAGCCGCCTGCACCGACGGCGCGACACAGCCGCTGCCGCCGTCGATTTCGACCGCCCGCAACTTGGCGGCGTTCTCCTCGAAGTAGGAGAAACCGAAGTAGCCCATCGCACCCTTGGCGCCGGCCACCCCCTGGACGGTGATGTTGTCGTCCTCGGACGGGTTGTAGTCGGTGCGGGTGTCGCCTTCCTTGCCGTTGATCGCCTCGGTGAAGTAGTCGAAGGTGCCCGAATCCGCGCCCGCGCCATACAGAGTCAGCGGTTCGTTCGGGAACGACGGGTCGACCTCGCTCCAGTTCTTGACCGTCGAGTTCGGCTCCCAGATCTTCTTCAACTGCGCCACGGTCAGGCACTTGGCCCAGGTGTTGTCCTTGTGCACCACGACCGTCAGCGCGTCGTTGGCCACCTGGATCTGGCTGTAGTTGATCCCGTTGCCCGAGCACTGTTGCTTCTCGGAGTCCTTGATCGGACGCGACGCGTCGGAAATGTCGGTCTCGCCGTTGCAGAACTTCTTGAATCCGCCACCGGTACCGGATGTTCCGACCGTCACCCGGACTCCGGAGTTCTTCTCCATGAACAGCTCGCCCGCGGCGGCCGACAACGGCTCCACCGTCGACGATCCGTCGATGACGACCGGACCGGACAGATCTTCGCCGCTACCGGAATCACCCCCGCCGCAGGCGGTCACGGTCAGCGCGGTGACGGCGCCGAGTACCAGCAGGTGCACGCGCTTGACTTGGCGCATCGTCATGGTGAATTGCCTTCCTGTTCAATCCCGTTGCCCGGCCGCCGCGGTCGGACCCTCATCCCGGGACATCTGTATCGAAATATTTCGATGTGAACGGGGCGTGAACGCGGAACGGACACCATGCCTAAAGGCCGATAAATTTCGATCCAGAAACGGAGATGGATGTGGCCCGGTACGCCTCGGCATCGGAATTGCCTTGCGGCACAGGTAAATATCCTGCGACCCTCGCCTCGGACGGGGAGTTCAGCGACTCCGACAGCTCGCGCACGCGGGTGGCGATGTCGTCGCGGATCAGGCGCATGCGCTCGATCCCGTCGATCCCGCGCTCGGAGGGCTCATCGGTGTCCCAGTTCTCCGATCGCGTGCCGGGCACCGGGTCGAGCCGAGCTTCGCGACCGAGCGTGACGACGAGGTCGACGTCGTAAAGCAACTGTGGATCAATGGCTTTCGGTGTTTCACCAGTGATGTCCACACCGAGCTCGAGCAGCGCTTCGACCGACAGGGCGTTGAGAGCGACGCCGGGTTCGGTGCCGGCGGAGTACACATCGACACTGCCGCCGCTGGCATGGCGCATCAAACCGGCAGCCATCTGCGACTTCCCACCGTTCTTGACGCACACGAACAGCACCGACGGCTTCTTCGCCGACGAATGAGACACCCCGGTCGTGACGAGTTCTCCGGCGGTGAGCGTATTGGCGGCGAGGTCCCCGCGCTGGGCGAGCCACCGCTCGGCGTCGATGGCGGCGGAGCATCCGGTGCCCGCGGCGGTGATCGCCTGCCGATAGGTGTGGTCCACGAGATCACCGGCGGCGAATACGCCGTCCAGCGAGGTGGCCGTGGTCGGTGACTGCACGCGCACGTAGCCCGCAGCATCGAGTTCGACCTGGCCTTTGACGAGTTCGTTGCGCGGGTCATGGCCGATGGCGACGAAGACGCCGGTCACTTCGAGGGTGAACTGCCGGCCCGTGACGGCATGGCGGACCACCAGACCGGTGACGCTGCCCTCTCCGACGATCTCGACCGGCTCGACGCTGGTGAGGAATCGGATCTTCGGGTTCGCCTTGGCTCGCTCCACCATGATTCGCGAGGCCCGGAATTCCTCCCGTCGATGCACCAGGGTGACGCTGCGGGCGAACCGAGTGAGGAAGGTCGCCTCCTCCATGGCGGAGTCGCCACCGCCGATCACCGCGATGTCCTGGCCGCGGAAGAAGAATCCATCGCAGGTCGCGCAGGCGCTGACGCCGCGCCCGAGCAGGGCGGCTTCGCCCGGTACACCAAGGTATCGAGCCGCCGCGCCCATCGCCAGGATGACGGCGTGGGCTCGATGGACGGTATCCCCGGCGACGACCTTCTTGATCGGCCCGGCCAGGTCGAGTTCGGCGACGTCTTCGGTGCGAACGTCGGCGCCGAACCGCCGGGCCTGTTCACGCATCTGTTCCATGAGGTCGGGGCCCATGATGCCGTCGCGGAACCCGGGGAAATTCTCCACCTCGGTGGTCGTCATCAACGCGCCGCCGAACTGAGTTCCCTCGAACAGCACCGGCGCGAGTTCCGCTCGGGCGGCATAGATTCCGGCGGTGTACCCCGCAGGTCCGGAGCCGACGATGATCAGGTCGTGAACCGTGGCGGGAGATGTCATGGGAGCTTCCTTCGGGTCGTGCCGGGTCTTGACACCACATTATTGCTCAGTGATCATTGAGTCAATGAGTACTGAGCAATCTTGGTCTGCGGAGCGGCGTGCCGACGTGCATGCCGCGTTGGCCGATACCACCCGGCTACGCATCGTGGATGCGCTGGCCGTCGGTGACATGTCGTCGTCGGAGTTGTGCGGGCTGTTGTCGATCCCGACGAATCTGATGGCACATCACCTCAAGGTGCTTGAACGCGTGGGGTTGGTGGAACGCGGCCGGTCCGAGGGAGATCGGCGGCGCAGCTATCTGCGCCTGCTGCCCGGTTTCGAAGGAAAGCTGCTGCCGCACAGCAGATATGCGGCGACGCGGGTCGTATTCGTGTGCAGTCGCAACACGGCGCGGTCCCAGCTCGCCGCAGCGGCCTGGGCGCAACGCAGTAGCGTGCCGGTGATCTCGGCGGGCACCCACCCCGCCGAACAGGTGCATCCCGGTGCCGTGGCGACGGCTCACCGACACCGGATCCCGATGCGCCCTCGACGACCGCAAGGCATCGAGGGCCTGCTGCGATCCGGCGATCTCGTCATCGCCGTCTGCGACAACGCGCACGAGGAGCTGCCCTCGGGAATCGAACGCCTGCACTGGTCGATCCCGGATCCGGTCCCCGCCGGAACCGACGAGGCGTTCGACCACGCGCTCGAGCTCATCGCCGACCGCGTCGAGCGGGTCGCGGCCACGGTCGAACACGTCGCGGGCGAAGCCCCGCACCCCTGATTTCCGTCCTCACCTTTCTTCCAGCAATCCAGGAGCTTGTCATGACAGAATCACCCGTCACTGAGCCGGATCACCGGCGCGCGGAACTGTCCATCGATCAGAAGCTGCCGCTCAAAACCGCCGCGACCCGACTGCAATCGGAGTTCGCCACCACCTTCGGTGTGGAGACCATCGAACGGTTCCTGCACTCCTCCTACGACCAATTCGCCGGTCGGGCAACGATTGTCAACTTCCTGCCGCTGCTCGCCGAACGGTTCGCCCGCCAGCGCCTGCGCGCCCTGGCCAAGGTGGAAGGCAAGATCACCGACGGCAAGCCCACGGTCCTGTTCCTGTGCACGCACAACGCCGGTCGTTCCCAGATGGCACTGGGCTGGTTCACCCAGCTCGCCGGGGAGCACGCCGTCGCCTGGTCGGGCGGCTCGGAGCCCGCCGGGGAGATCAACTCCGCGGCCATCGCGGCCATGGCCGAGGTCGGCATCGATATCGCGGGAGAGTTCCCCAAACCCTGGACCGAGGAGATCGTCCGCGCCGCCGACGTCATCATCACGATGGGCTGCGGCGACGCGTGCCCGATATACCCTGGCCGCCGCTACGAGGAATGGGTTCTCGACGATCCCGCCGGTGCCGACGTCGCCACGGTCCGCCCGATCCGCGACGAGATCGAACAGCGAGTCCGGCGCCTGCTCACCGAACTCGACGTCCCGATCTCCTGAGTTCGGCCCCTAATGCGTGGACGCGCCCGCCCGATCCACGACGGCGCCGGTCAGGGAGGCCAGTGCGGCGACTCCCACCGGACTGACGGCCTGCGCGGGCACTACCGCGCAGCGGGTGGCGTACTCCGATGCCACCCTGCGGATCTCGGCTGCCTCACCCCAGCTACGCCGTCGCAGCAGCGGCGATTCGGTACCCGCTGCGGCGACGGAGTTGTTGATCACCCAGGCCCATGGCGTGATGCCGGCGCGTTCCAGATCAGCCTGCAGCTCTGCGGCCTCCAGGACGGGGGTCGTCTCCGCGAGCGTGACGAGTACGACCTTGGTTTCCTCGGGGTCCTGCAATCGCATCAACGGTGTTGTGAAGGACCGGCTTTCGCCCATCTGCCGCGCGACTTCTCGGTGATAGGAGCCGGTCGCGTCGAGCAGCAGCAGGGTATGGCCGGTGGGTGCGGTGTCGACGACGACGAACCGATGACGGGATTGGTGCACGATGCGCGAGAAGGCTTGGAAGACCGCGACCTCCTCGATGCACGGTGACCGTAGATCCTCCGCCAGCGCGGCTCGGCCCTGCGCATCGAGTTTCGCGCCCTTCGTGGCGAGGACGCGCTCGCGATAGGCGTCGGTGGCCTCGGCCGGATCGATGCGCGACACCTCCAGATTCGCCAATCCGTCGGCGATGGTGGCGTCCACGTGCGCGGCGGGGTCGGTGGTGGTCAGGTGCACGTCGTGCCCACGGGCCGCGAGGGCGACCGACAGTGCTTCGGCGATGGTGGTCTTGCCGACACCGCCCTTACCCATGCACAGGATCAGACCGTGCCCGGCGACTTCCAAGTCGTCGACCAACGCCGCAAGAGGCGCGTCGGGAATCGCAGGCACGGGGATCTCGCCGGGCTCTGCCGCCGTCTCGGGGTAACCGGTGAACAGGTGGTCGAGGGCCGACAGTCCGACGATATCGACCGGAGCGAGTTCGAGCCGGTCGCAGGGCAATCCGGCCAGCGTCGCGGGCATGGCGGCCACCGCCGCCTGCTCGCGGCCGTAGATGGCCTCGGCCAGCGGATCACCATCGGCGGGCTGGGGCAGCATGGCGTTGAGGACGAGAAAACGGCTGCGGATCCCGGTGGCCGCGAGTTCGGTCGCGGTGCGGTCGAGTTCGGCGAGCGTCGAGGGCTGCGCGCGAGCGACCAGCACCAGGCGGCTACGAGCCGGATCCTGAAGTGCCGCAACAGCGGCGGCATAGTCCGCGCGCTGCCGCTCCAGACCCGACAGCGGGCCCAGGCAGCTGGCGTCGCTCTTCCCGTTGTCCAGGAAGTCCGTCCACGCGCCCGGCAACTGCAGCAGCCGGATGGTGTGCCCGGTGGGCGCGGTGTCGAACACGATGTGATCGAACTCCGCCGCGGCGCTCTCGGCCAGCAGACCGGTGAACTCGTTGAACGAGGCGATCTCGGTGGTGCAGGAGCCCGACAGCTGCTCGGTGATGGCCTCGATCTCCTTGACGGGCAGCAGGTTCCGGACCGGCCCTATTATCCGCTCCCGGTACGCGTGCGCGGTCTGCTCCGGATCGATCTCCAGCAGCGACAGCCCGGAAACCGCGGGCGCCGGGGTGACGGTCGCACCGACGGTCACGCCGAAAACATGCCCGAGGTTGGACGCCGGATCGGTGCTGACCAGCAGCACCGTGCGGCCGGAACGCGCGAGCGCGAGTGCCGACGCACAGGCGACAGAGGTCTTGCCCACCCCGCCTTTACCGGTGAACAGCAGAAAGCGCGGCGGATCGGTGAGGAATCCCGGTTGTGCGACCGACATCAGCAGCAGCCGCTGTCGGGTTCACACGACGTGCTCGCCGACAGATCGAGCAACCGAACTCCGCCCGGTGGCGACACCCGCGCGGGTTCCGATACTCCGGCCCAGCGCGCGAGCTGGTCGCGGCTGGGATACTGCCCGGTCAACACGGTCACGCCGTCGACCAGGACCAACGGCAGCCCTTCGGATCCGGACAGCTCCAGGAACCTCCGGACCGCGTCATTGGCCGCGAATACCATTGGGTCGCCCGCGAGGTTGTGGCGAGCAACCGTGCCGCCCCGGCTCGTTACCCAATCCAGGTCGGCGGAGAATTCCACCAGCGTCTGATCGACGTCGGGGCCGCAGACGCCGGTGTTGCAGCACAGGGCGGGCTCGAAGATCTCGACGGTGCTCACGGGCATTCCTCTCAGGCGCGGGCGGGAAGCAGTTCGGCGATCAGATCCTCGACGCGCTTGCGGATCTCGTCGCGGATGGGACGTACAGCCTCGACTCCCTTGCCAGCAGGATCTTCGAGCTTCCAATCGCGGTAATCCACACCCGGGAAATATGGGCAGGCGTCGCCGCAACCCATGGTGATGACGACAGTGGAGGCTTCGACGGCGTCCGGGGTGAGAATCTTCGGAGACTGATCGGTGATGTCGATGCCGAGCTCGGACATGGCCTCGACGGCGGCGGGATTGAGGCTGTCCCCCGGTGCGCTACCGGCGGAGCGCACCTCGATGTCCTCACCCGCCAGGTGGGCGAGGAACCCCTGCGCCATTTGAGAGCGTCCGGCGTTGTGCACGCAGACGAAGAGCACGCTGGGCTTGGATGCCATGAGCGGAGAAGTCCTTTCAGGAGGAAGCGGGGAGCTGTTCGGTGGTCTCGTGCGGGACGATGACATCGTCCGCAGTCCCAGCGCTGTCGGGATACAGCCACGCGATGGCAGCCAATCCGATGGCGGCACCGAGCATTTGGGCGGCAATGTAACCCGGCGCCGAACCCGGAGCGATACCGGCGAACGTATCGGAGAAGATCCGGCCGATGGTGACCGCGGGATTCGCGAACGATGTCGAACTGGTAAACCAGTACGCCGCACCGATATACGCCCCGACCGCGGCAGCAGACAGAGCCGCGCGCCCCGAGCGCGCCAACGCGAAGATCACCGCGATGAGTCCCGCCGTCGCCACCACCTCACCGAGCAGGTGCCCGCCGGTAATGCGGTCGTGCGTCGAGATCTGGAAGGCAGGCAGATCGAACATGGCATTGGCCAACACCGCTCCCACCGAACCGCCGGCTACCTGCGCGACGATATAGCCGAGCAAATCGACACCGGTGATACCGGTGCCCCGGCGGCGGCCCATCAGCCAATCCGCCGCCGACACCACCGGATTGAAATGCGCGCCGGAGATCGGACCGAACACCAGGATCAGAACCGCGAGCCCGAACACCGTCGCCGTCGAATTCTCCAGCAACTGCAATCCGACATTGCCGGGCGAGAGCTGCTCGGCAGCGATGCCCGAGCCGACGACCACCGTCACCAACAGCGCGGTCCCGAGAAACTCGGCCACCAACCGACGCGCGAGCCTGTTCACTGCCCCAACTCCCCGGCCTCGGCAGTCAGCAGATGCGACAGCTGTCGCAGCGCCGCCGGTTCCGCCCGGTAGTACACCCACGACCCACGCCGCTCACTGCTCAGCAACCCTGCCTCACGCAGCACCTTCAAATGATGGGAGATGGTGGGCTGACTGACATCGAACCCGTCCGACAGATCACACACGCACGCTTCCTGCCCGACATGGCTGACAACCACGCTCAGCAACCGCAAACGCACCGGATCCGACAACGCCTTGAACACAACCGCCATCCGGGCAGCGGCATCAGCAGTCAACGGCTCCTGCGCCATCGACGCGACCTCGCACGGCTCCGACACCGCGACGATCGGCAGACCTGACTTAGACACTCGTCGATATTGACAGTCATTGAATCGGTAAGCAAGCGAACACCTGGTGAACCCACCCCGCCCCACACCCCAAAGTTCACGAACCACGCCTCGCGCTGGACCAAGGGAGGCGCAAAGATGCTGTTCTCAACTCACCGCAGATTCGGGCCTGCGACCAGTCCAGGGTCGGCAAATTTACGGCCTTGACCGGCCCCGATCCGAGGGCTAACGTCTAGCGCATGAACCCCTACAGCCTGTCTGTAGGCGGGCAAAGTGTGTCAAAGTCCCTGATGGCGCACAGCGAGAAACCCCTGACCGAAGAATTCTGGTCAGGGGTTTCGCCGTTTCATCAGCGACGACGTGGGGTGCCCGAGCGACATCAGGGCTTGTAGTCGCTCAGAATGCTTGCCGCCCTGGCACAGGCGAACGGTTGTCCGCTCATGTGCGCTGGCCTGGTTCGGAAGGACTCGAGGCATCGCGGGTGAGGGCCAACTCTGCGTCGATGCGGCGTTGCTCGGCATCGTGGAGATTTTGATAGTGCTCCACTCGGGACTGGTCACCGACCTTGTCGGCCGCGGCGACAGCGGACCGCAATGCCGCCAACGGCAAGCCGGGTACGTCGCGTGCCTGCCGGTCCGCCTCGGCGAACACCTCCTCGCCCAGCTCGCCCTCTGCGGAACCGACCAGCAGGAACAGCTCCTCCACGTACATCCGCCCCAGGCCCACTTCTGCCCATCCGGACACGCCGTCGAGGGCTCGGCGGCACTCGCGGAGCGCATCCCAGGCGGCATGGTGGTTGTCGGCCCGGCGCTCCAGTCCGGCCAGGGCGAGCCAGGACGACGCCGAGTCCCAAGGGGTTTCGGCGTACACCAGGCTCTCTCGCTGGACCCGGGCCGCTTCGGCGTGGGCCCCTAAATCAGCCAACTGGTGGCGGAGCTGCCCCAATGTGGCACTGTCCCGCTCACGACCGGCGAGCCACCGGTCCAGCTCCCGGCGTGCCAGTTCACGGTCGCCGGCCAGTTTCGCGCGCCCAACCCAGGTCAGCGGGTCCTCGGCACCAGGATCAGCGGGGAAGCGCGACCGCTGCCGCTGCCACCACTTCGCCAACCCGTCCTCGGACACGCACGGCCGACCCTCTCCGTCGAGCAGAAGCTCGAGTACCGGGCCCCGGTCGGCGTGCCCGCTGTCGCGCACGTAGGCGATCGTGGCCCGCACCCCGGCAGCGCAGAGATACTCGCGGTCATAGCCACACCAGGTGTCGAAATTGGCTCGCTTGATCTCCCAGTGCAGCCACACGTCCTCCACTCGCCGGTACTCGGCGAGCAGCAGACCGGCCAGGTCGGTCTCCTCGCTCAACCCCTGGAACGGCGCCTCGCGGCGGCACCGCGCCTCCTGCTCGGCCACCCATCGAATCAATGGGAGGTCGTCGGGTCCGCGATCGTATTGCAACGCCCACAACACGGTCGCTCGCCGCACCGCGTTCCGGTCGCAGTCGTATCCATCGGCACCCGTGGCCCGCTCATAGCGCAGCTCCCGCCACACGCCCGCCGACCCCCGCATCCGCGCCAACTCATACCGCGCCGCCTCCATCACCCGCCAAGGATCCCACGAACCGGTGGGATGCTCATGCTGTCGTACACCTGAGTGGCGGGGGCCCTCGTCATCCCAGCCCTGTAACGCCACCCGGCTATGGGTGACGATCGTCCGCCACGACGCCGACGTAGTTTCCAAACCGGGATCGGGGATGGTCCATCGTGTCGTCCCGGTGGACATATCCAGCAAGGACAGCGCGCCCCGGTCAGCCTGCTCGCGTACGAGCACCGCTTGATCGTCGCCATCGATGGAAACCCCCGCGGCAGAACCGATCCACACCGCGTCTCCCGTTGCGAGATCGAACAGCTGCGGTCGCCCATCGGAGGTCACCGCGGCAATGCGTGACCCGCTACCGATGAATTCGTCGCTGCCCCACGGGGCAAGCGCCAGCTCACATTCGCCGTCGGCTCGTCGGCCGCTGTAGACAATGGATTCCTCTGGTGCTGTGGCCTTCTCGGCGTCGACACGCTTCAAGAAGACTCGGAAGTGAGGATCATCGTGATCAGACCCGACCAGGAACGTGCCAGCGCCGACAAGATGCCAGCCGCGGCTCGGCAGACGCCCGGGCAGGACCGGGCCCGTCTCCGCCTCCACCAGCGCCCACGGCGTCCGCGTAGGCTCATACACGTTCACCGGCAGATACTCCGGCTCGGCGGGCGCGGTCATACCGTGGATTCCCACCGTGTCCTCGGTAACCACGCCCGCGGGCAATGGCTGCGCCCACAGCGGGGCACCGGTCCGCACATCGTGACGCATCAGTTGTCGATCGACCACCTGGGTGCGCCCTCAACCGCCGGCTGCACCGATTCCGTTGTGCTCGTGATAGGAGCGACATGAGAATTCGACTCTGCCCCTGTGCATCCCGCTGTCGCCAGCACCACAGTCAGACTCGCGACAACCGAAAACAGACGCACGATCCCGATGCTGCGGTCACCCGTTGGCGCGCGGTGGTTTCCAGTTCGCGGCTGTCTTCCTCGTACGAGATGCGTACCCGAGACGACGACAGCAGCCAGGTGTCGTTCCGCCGGGTGAGGCCGATCGTGTAGCGGCAGCCGATCACCCAGATCCGTTCGCCGACGGCCTCGGTGAGCACGTGCGTGACTCGGGCGTGAGACCGCGCCGTCGCCGTGGTCTCGGAATCCAGCTCAACCACGATCGGACCCAGTAGGTGCCGCGTGGCATCGAACCCTGGCAGGAATCCCCGCAGTCCGGCCAGGAAATCGTGGTCCTCTCCGACCGGCTGACCCAGCTGACCGGGGCTGGAGTCGTCGAGCGCAGACGCACACCCGGGTGGCCGGCCCGAGTCTGCTACACGCTCACCGAACGCGGACACGCGCTTGTCCCGGTACTGCGGGTCCTATGGGACTGGGGCTCGCGCCCCAGGTGACCACCAACCTCATCACCAAAGCCGTGCTGATGGGCGGCGTCATCGGGTGCGCGGTACTGGCGGTCGATTCCAGGCCCTACAACGCGCGCATGTACTGAGAAAGTCAGTGACCTGCGGGGAGGACCGGCGGAGGGTTACTGCCTGGAACATCCGTGCGCTCCGATACGGACGAATACCTAGGTTCCCTCGACGGATGCGCCGAGGACTGGCGCATCGAGTACGGCAATCCGTTGCGGAAACAGCAAGCTTCTTTGCCGCCGCCGGTCCGCCGCGGGCACGCTCAGGTCATGCAGCGAGACAGCACCACCGACAGTCTTCTCGATGTCGTCATCATCGGCGGTGGCGCCGCCGGCCTGACCGCCGCGCAGGTGCTCGGACGCGCCCGCCGCGCCGTCGCGGTGATCGACAGCCACCTCCCTCGGAACGGGCCCGCCGCGCACGTGCACGGGTTCCTGTCGCGGGACGGAACGCCGCCCGCCGCCCTGGTGGCCACCGGACGGCAGGAAGCACGCGAATACGGCGTCGATCTCATCGACGAGCACGTCACCGAAATCTCCTGGCGTGGAGTCGATCCGGGATTCGTTGTGCAGCTGACCGATGGGCGAGAGCTCGAAACCCGTGCGATCCTGGTCAGCACCGGCCTCCGGGACGAACTGCCGGACGTCCCCGGGCTGCGGCAGCGGTGGGGCATCGATGTCCTGCACTGCCCCTTCTGCCACGGCTACGAGGTCCGCGACGAACCGATCGGCGTCCTGGGGGGCGATGTCCGAGAACTGTCCATCCACCAGGCATTGCTGCTCCCGCAGTGGTCGAGCGATGTGGTCTTCTTCCCCAATGGCATCGAGCTGACGGACGGAGAACGAGCTCGCATCCACGCTCGCGGTGTCGAGATCGTCGAGGGACCCGTGCGCGGCATCGTCGTCGACGACGATCGGCTCCGCGCGGTCGAGCTCGAGGACGGGCGACTCGTCCCCCGAGCGGCGCTCTTCGTCGGCCCCAGATTCATACCCAACGACTCCCTGCTGACCGGGATCGGATGCGATGTCGGAACCCACGGATTCGTCACCGTGGACGGGACCGGCCGAACCAGTGTGCCGGGCATCTGGGCGGCCGGAAACGTGGCCGACCCTCGGGCACAGGTGATCACCGCCGCGGGTGCCGGATCCGCCGCCGCTATCGCGATCAACGGATACCTCCTCGAGCGGGATGTCGACACCGCCCTCGCCCGGCGAGACCAAGTGCCGCCGGACGACATGTTCTCGCCCGCGATGGAACGTGAGGTCAGCGCGATCGTCCTGCACGCGAAGCGTTCCGACCCCCGCTCGCCACTGTCCTGAACACCACATCTCGCACGACACCACGGTCACGCGTTCGCGAGACCGGCGCCGAACCGCAGAGCACACTGCTCGACGACCAACCACTGTAAAAGGAGCACTCACATGAAGAACAACGAGACGACAGCCACCGACGTGCAACTTCCCACCGTGTGCGCCCCGGGCGAGGGCCTGCGGGTCGCATCGGGCGGGATCGTCTACCGCTTCCTGGCCACCAGCGCCGAAACCAACGACAAATTCTCCCTTTTCGAAGCTACTCTGCGCCCCGGGGAGGGCTCGCCGTTCCACGTGCACAGCCGTGAGGAGGAGGCGTTCTTCGTCCTGGACGGCGAGGTCGCCTTCTACACCGAGACCGAACGCATCCCCGCGGGGCCGGGGACGTTCCTCAACGCTTCGGTCGGGGTGGTTCGTGGTTTCCGCAACGAAACCGACCGCAATGCACGGATGCTCATCCTCGTGGCACCCGCCGGTCTGGAGGGCATGTTCCTGGAGGACGGCACCATCCTTACGGATCCGACGCAGGAAGCGCCCCGAGGCGGCACCGAATGTCCGGTCGTCGCCGGGCAATACGGGATCGAGGTCATGCCCTACGACCTGCCGCCCGTGTAGAGCGGCGGAGGTTCGAGAGCATGGAGAACAATCGCGTCCACACCTTCAGGGACGACGCACTCGCCGATCTGGATGCGTGCGGGATCGCGACGCGCATCGCCTCGGGCGAGGTCTCGGCGCGCGAAGTCGTCGAGGCCGCCATCGCCCGGGCACACGACGCGGACCCGATTCTGCGCGGCCTCGCCATCGAAGACTTCGATCGCGCAGTGTCCGCCAGTGACCGTTGTGGCGGTGGGGCCTTCGGCGGCGTGCCGACCGCGATCAAGGACAACACCGCCATGGCCGGGCTGCCGACACAGTTCGGCAGCACCTCGTTTCGCGCGGCCCCTGCTTCGGCGAACGGACACTTCGTCGACCAGATGGTGCGCACCGGAATGATCCCGATCGGGAAGACCCGGCTACCCGAGTTCGCGTTCAATGTCACCTGCGAGTACTCGCGCGCCGAACCGGTCCGAAACCCTTGGAACACCGACTATTCCGCGGGCGGTTCGTCGGGCGGCGCCGCGGCGTTGGTCGCCTCCGGGGTGGTTCCCATCGCCCACGCCACCGACGCGGGCGGATCCATCCGGATCCCCGCCGCGGCGTGTGGTCTCGTGGGCCTCAAACCGTCCCGTGGACGACTGGTGGAAGATGTTTCGGAGAAGGCCATGCCGCTCAGAATCGCGGTTCAGGGCGTCCTCACGCGGTCGGTTCGCGATACGGCACGCATGATGTTCGAGGCCGAGCGCCGCTACCGAAACCCCCGACTGCGCCCCGTGTGCGATGTGGCCGGTGCCAGTCGTACTCGCTTGAGAATCGGAGTCCTGTCCGCTCCCACCTCGAGCCCGGTCGACCGGGAAACGCGGGAATCCATCCGGGTCACGGCGGATCTGCTGGCATCTCTCGGGCACCACGTCACCGCGGTAGCGATGCCCGTCCGAGCGGACTTCCTGAACGACTACCTGCTGTATATGGGGCTGCTCATGACCTCCATCCGGATGGCCGCCACTCAGATCGTCGGGTCCGGCCTCGACCGGGCCGAACTCGAGACGACAACCAGCGGCCTCTGCGATCAGTACCGGCGCGCGTTCATCCGCACACCGATCGCTCTGCATCGACTTCGACAGGTGCAGAAGCGATTCAGATCGACATTCGACCACGTGGACGTACTGCTGTCGCCCGTGGTCGCGCACTCGACGCCGGTTCTCGGCCACCTGTCGCCGGATCAGCCGTTCGATTCGTGGTTGGAGCGACTGAGCGCCTTCGACTGTTACGCGCCGCTGAACAACATCTCGGGCACGCCTGCCATCACGCTCCCTCTCCACCGAACGCGATCGGGTCTGCCGCTGGCATCGCACCTGTCGGCGAACATCGGAGACGAACGCACCCTGCTCGAACTCGCCTTCGAACTCGAGGAAGCGATGCCGTGGGCGCGAATCGACGCCCAGCCACAGCCGATCCCGCCCCCCGACCGGGTCGGGAGTGTCGATGCCGAGCGCGATGCCTCATGATCGCCTCGGTGTCATTCCGGGGAAGCTGTGCCGTGAATCGTTGCGGCAGTGTGCGATTCCGATCCGGGTGACTGATACGCAATGTGTCCAGCACCGATAAGCGTAGCTGATCAACAGTTGCCGAATTGGTGTTGTTCGGACCACGCGACCCTGGCAGTCTGTCCTCAGTTGGCAACCAACAGAACGGACCTTCATGCGTAATTGCTTCCGCGCCAGTGTTTTCGCCATCGTCCTCGCGGCCGCGCCGGTGGCCGCCGTCGCTCCTGCCGGGGCTGTGCCGCTGGAGGAGTCCCGGCCCAGCGCGGCCCAAGCAGTCGGCGATCCCTGCTACAACCCTCGCGATCTGCCGTCCCTGCTCTTCTGCCTCCTGACCCGGATACCCATTCCCAGCGGCCTCTCGTCCGAGGGATGACGACGCCGCGCACGGTCAGCTGCTGGAACCGCTGGGCAGCCCCGACAGCGAACCGGTGCCGAGTTGGGGGTCACCGGTGATCTCGACGGTGAGCGTTTTGGTGGAGGAACCCTGGGTGGCCACGATGGTGTACGTGCCCTTGGCCGGGGGTCGCCAGGTGCCGCGTATCGCGCTGCGCTCCCGGTCCGGATAGTCCAGGCGCTCAGGCGAATCCAGGTCGCGGCCGTTGATGGTCACGGTGGCGGGCAGGTCGTAGTCGGGGCCGAACATGCGGGCCATGACCGTGCAGTTGGCTCCCACGAAATCGCAGGCGACCGGTACTTCACTGTTGCCCCAAGCGTAAATGGTGATGTCGTCCACCTCCGCGGAGGCCGCGGGAGCCAACACGGCCGGTAGGAACAGCGCGCCCGCCCAGGCGGCGGTCGATCCTGCGATTCTCATGGTTCGGCGATCCTTCGTGTCGTGGTGATCGCTCCGGCGCTCAGCCGGAGAGCCGTACGCGTCGCCAGGGTTGCAGAATCCGTCCGGGGTCGAAACCCCGAAAACCCAGGGCTTGACCATGGTCTGCCGCGATACGACCTGCCCACGGGGGGCGAAAACGTTCCGATCGGCCCGCGCCGTCACGCGGGCCGGACGATCCGCGGGCCCGCCAGCTGGCCAGCGACTACACCGCCGCCTGGGAGGCTGCGGACATCGACGCCATCGTGGCTCTGCTCGCGGCCGACGCCCGCTACGCCATGCCGCCGTTGCCCGAATGGTATGCCGGCCGTAGCGAGATTCGAGACTTCCTGATCGCGGGTCCGGCCCGGTTCCGTTGGCGGTTCCTGGCGACGGTCGCGAACGGTCAGCCCGCGTTCGGCACCTATTGGCGGGACGAGCGGCGGGACGCGTTCGTGGCGATGGCGCTCGACGTGGTGGCGGTGCACGACGGTGCGATCATCGATCTCACCGCAGCCGTCGAAGGCGCGGCGGCTAGTCCGGCATCCGGGACATGAGCCGGTGAACGGCTTCCGCGGTCGGCGTCACCCACGGTGCGGCAGGCTTTCGCGCTCGGGCAGAGTCACCCGGACGACGGCCGCGACCTGAGCGCGGAGTTGATCGAGATCGACCGGTTCGGGTCCGCGGGTGAGTTCGTCGAACAGGATCCCGTCGATGAGGGCGATGGCCAGCCGGGCGCGGTGGGGGTCGCCGGTGAGCGCCGACGCCATCGCGTGGAATTCGGCGATGACGCTTCCCATCGCCGACTCGATCAGTGCGCGGCTGCCCGGGTCGAGCCGCAGGATCATGCTGGCGCGACTGCGGATGCGGGCCGGGCCGAGCCAGTGCGACAGGGTCGCGGTGGTGCCGTCGACGAGTAGGCCCGGGTCCAGGTCCGGCGTGAGGGGGCCGGGCCGGTACCGGTCGATATCGGCGCGGTCGAGTTCGCTGATGCGGTGCAGCACCGCGGCGAGCAGGTCGCTGCGCGCCGGGTAGTGGTAGCTACAGGTTCCCGACGGCAGCCCGGCCCGTGCGTCGGTGGCGCGGTGGGTGAGCCCTCGAAGACCTTCGGTGCCGATGATGTCGGTCGCCGCGTCCGCCAGCAGGGTTTTGCGATCTCGCGCACTTCGTTCCACAACCTCGACACTACAGCTGTAGCATCCACTACAGCTGTAGCGGACCTGCCCGCGCAGCCCGGACGAGGAGCGGCTATGCGTTATCTCCCCTATCGAATCGGCGCGTGGAGTTGGATCGCGACCGGCGGAATCCACGCCACGGCCGATATCGTCTCGCGGTTCGTCGTCGCGGACACCGCCGCGGAACAGGTGATGCGCCGCGAGCGCTTCGCACTCGCGGGCGGCTCCAACGACCTCTACACCCTGAATATGGGATTCAGCATCGCCATGGGTTGCAGCATGCTGCTGGCGGGCGTGCTGTTCCTCCTGGCCGCACGCCGCACCGACCCGATCGAGCGAACCCGCCCGATCGCCTTCGTCGGTCTCGCCTTCTCACTCGGCGCGTTCGCCCTCGCCGCGGCCGTCATCAAACTGCCCCCACCCATCCTCACCTTCGGAATCGCCTGCCTCGCTTTCGGTGCGGCGGTGATCGCTCCGAGTCGGCAACACAGTGGTGCCCGTCGGCACGCGACGGCGGCCGGAAGCGCCTGATCCGACCTTCGGCCATGGCCGCCGCGGCGCGGACCCGATAGCCGAACGGGCTCGCGCGTATCGAGCCGGGCGGAGTTCGTACGCTGGCCGGATGATGCCGAACATGTCGAAACCCTGGCCGTCGCGTCGGGATGAGCGCGATGTTTGAGCTGCTCGGGATCTCGGTCGAGGGGGCGTTGGCGGTCGTGTTCGCCACGGCCGGGATGTACCTCGTGATGGTGGTCCTGGTGCGGCTGCTCGGGCAGCGGGTGTTGTCGGGGATGTCGAGTTTCGATCTGGTCGCGGTGATCGCGTTCGGGGCGGTGATCGGTCGGGCGGCGCTGGGGGACTCGCCGCGTCTCGCCGGTGGGGTTGTCGCGCTGGTGACGCTCATGACCATTCAGGCCCTCGTCGGGGTGGTGCGGGGTACCCGGGTCGGCTCGCGGGTGGTCAACCGGCCGGTGCTGCTGATGGCGGGACGGGAGGTGTTGGAGTCGCATCTGCGCACCTGTCACGTGTCCCGGTCGGAGCTGCATTCCCGGTTGCGGCAGGCGGGCATCAGCCGTCCCGACGACGTCGGTGCCGTGATCTTCGAACCGTCCGGCGGCATCAGTGTGCTGCGTTCGGACCGACCGATCGATCCCAGCCTGCTCGCCGACGTCGTCGGGGCGGAACTCCTCGATCAGGGACGCGCCCGCGACTGAGCGAACGGAGCACGTCCCACGCTACGGAACCCGGATCAGCGCGCGACGAGCGGGTGAAATGGATGACCGATGCGACCGCCCCAGCTGAGCGGGATCGGTCCGCGTCGCCGGGTCCTGACAGGTTCGTCCGCGCACCGCCGACATGCCGCTGCTCCGAAACACTATGGTCGAAGCTGCCGCAGGTCGCGCGCACGAGCCGGTCACGGCGGACGATCCGCCGGGCCGAGGAGTAAGGACGAGGGAGGAATTCACGATGGGTGTCAGTCTGGCCAAGGGTGGCAATGTCTCGCTGTCGAAGCAGGCACCGAATCTGACCGCGGTGGCGGTCGGACTCGGATGGGATGTGCGATCCACCACGGGGACGGACTTCGATCTCGACGCGAGCGCCTTGGCGTGCGGCGCGGATCGGAAGGTGCTGTCGGATCAGCACTTCATCTTCTACAACAACCTGCGGTCGCCCGAAGGGAGCATCGAGCACACCGGCGACAACCTCACGGGTGAGGGCGAGGGCGACGACGAGGTGATCAATGTCGATCTGGCGAATACGCCGCCGACGATCACCAATATCTTCTTCCCGGTGTCGATCCACGAGGCCGCGACGCGGCAGCAGTCGTTCGGCCAGGTTCGCAATGCGTTCATCCGGGTGGTGGATCGCAGCAACGGCACCGAGCTGGCGCGCTACGACCTCACCGAGGACGCCTCCACCGAGACGGCGATGGTGTTCGGGGAGCTGTACCGCAATGGTGCGGAGTGGAAGTTCCGGGCCGTCGGGCAGGGCTACGCCTCGGGGCTGGCGGGCATCGCCCGCGACTACGGCGTCAATATCTGAGGCCGGCCTCGGCCACTGCCCGGGGCGGGCAGACCCGCACGCTCCCAGGACCATCCGCACGATTCGACACGCCGTCCGCTCGATGCCAAGCTCTCCGGGGTTCGAACTCCGAAAGAGAGTGTGGCGGTGGAGGATACGGTGGGCTCTGCATCCCGAGCAGACTGGCGGGTGGCCTTGGAGCGGTGGGTCGACTCGCCGCGGGTACGCAGCGCGACAACCGCGCTCATCCTGGGCAATGCGGTGGTGCTCGGCGTCGAGACCTCCGCGGCGGCGCGGGCGCATGCCGGAGATCTGCTGGCGGGCCTGGACCGCGCCTTGCTGGCGGTATTCGTGGTGGAGCTGCTGCTGAAGCTGATCGCGACCGGACCGCGGTTCTTCCGATCCGGTTGGAACATCTTCGATTTCGCGATCATCGGTATCGCGCTGGTGCCCGCCGTGGGGCCGCTGTCGGTGCTGCGCACCCTGCGGGTGCTGCGGGTGATGCGGCTGCTGTCGACGGTGCGGCGGCTGCGCATGCTGGTCGACTCGCTGGCCCAGGCCCTGCCCGGCATCGGCTGGTCCGCGGCGCTGCTGGGACTGCTGTTCTACGTGTTCGCCGTCGTCGGCACCGAGATGTTCGGCCAGCGGTTCCCGGACTGGTTCGGCGATCTCGGCCGCAGCCTCTACAGCCTGTTCCAGATCATGACGCTGGAAAGCTGGTCGATGGGCATCGCCCGCCCGGTCATGACCGAATACTCCTACGCCTGGCTGTATTTCGTGCCGTTCATCCTGCTCACCAGCTTCGTGGTGCTGAATCTGTTCATCGCGATCATCGTCAGCGCCACCCAGGAAATCCATGACCAGGATCAGCGCGCCGAGCTCGAGGCGCGCGAGACGGCTGCGCACGCGGAGCGCCAGGAAATGCTGGAGCTGCTGCGTACCGTCAACGCCCGGCTCGACGCGCTCGAACGCGGCCTGGACCGAGAGCGACTGGTGTAGAACGCCTTTCCGGTCGGGCGGAGCGGTCAGTTCGCCCAGGGCGGTGCTACCACGGTGCCGTCGAGCAGCTCTCCGGTGAAGCCGACGGTGGTGGACACCAGCACGGTGGCAGGGCCGTCGGAGTCATTGCCGAGGGCGATGGTCGAGCCGGTGGGGGCGACTGCGGCGTCGCCGGGTGCGAGGGTGGCGGTGACGCCGTCAACGGTGAGGGTGATCGCACCGTCGAGCAGGACGAAGGCCTCCTCACGCAGAATGCGGTGCGGGACACCGGCGGTGGCGGGGGCCACCTCCACTTTCCAGACGCAGACCTCGGCGCTGCCGGAGGACGGGCGGATCAGCGGGGTGAAACGGGAGCCGTGCAGGTGGTGCACGGGTGCATCGGCGGCGCGGACTACGGGCATCGACACTCCTATCGGTCAAGCAACTTGTCTAAATAGTCAAGCTTGTTGACCTTCTTGTCAAGTGCCAAAATCTCCCCTATGCCCGCTTCCGCTCAGGACCTGCCGCTGCTCCTGCTCGCCGCCGCCGCGGAGGTCACCGATGCCATCCACGCGGGTGTGGTGGCGGCCGGATTCACCGATGTGCGGCCGACGCACGGGTTCGCCTTCGCCCGCATGGCCCCACACGGGGCCGCGGTCGGGGAGATCGCCGAACACCTCGGGGTGACCAAGCAGGCGGCCAGTCAGCTGGTGGACGAGCTGGTTCGCAAGGGCTACGCGGAGCGCAATCCGCATCCGCAGGATTCCCGCGCCCGGCTGATCACCCTGACCGAGCGCGGATGGGCCTGCACCCGGGCGGCCGATGCCGCCGCGGCGGACCTCACCGCCCGCTGGGCCGCCACGCTCGGCGATTCGACACTGGGCGCGCTGCGGGACGTGCTGGCGCAGGTGGTGACGCCCGGACGGGTCCGACCCGCGGCCTGGTGAGTGCGGATTCGCCGATCAGGTGAGACCGGCGAGATCGGCCAGCACCTCCGAGGCGGTCACCTCCGTCAACGTGTCGAGATCGCCTGCGGTGAAGCAGATCTCGGTGATCTTCTGGACAGGGTGGATGTCGACGGCTCCGACGACGATGCCCGGATCCAGCTCGACGATCAGCTTCAGCCCCGCACCCAGCGCGCGGTACAGGCCCGGCTGGACGCCGCCGTCCTGCGCGGCCGCCCGGTCCCAGCCCCGGCGAGTGAGTCCCAGCAGCGCACCCACCGAGACCTCGACCCCGTCGAACCGCCGGATCCGGCGCGTGGCGCGCTCCTCCGGCGTGAGCGCGTACACGGGCCGCCCGAGCTGCCGGAACGGTTGGGTGATCTCGTAGTCGGCGAAGACCTCACCCCAGCGCGCGACCGCGTCGCCGAGTTCGAGTGGGTGGGCGATGCCGATACGCGCCGATTCCGGGAGCCCCACCGGCGCATCCTCGATATCGGTCGGCGTGAAATCCTCCGCCAGCCGGAAATTCGTCTCGCCGGTCGTCCACACCAGACGGCGTGCGAGATGCCGCAGCAGCGGATGCGTCACCAGGTACCGGTCGAATTCGGCTGCGCTCCAGCGTCGCTGCGTGACCATCGCCCGCTCCAAGCGGAGAATCTGATCGCCGACCACACCGCGCGCGGACTTCTTCAGCACACCGAAGCGCTCATAAGCGGCGGGTGCGAGCTCGCCGTCGTCCTTGACGCCGGGTTTGGGCAGCGTCTTGCGCCGCGTGCCCGACTCGTCGATCACGAACGGTGACAGTTGCTCGTCGAATCCGACGGTGAAGCGGCGCGGCCCGTAGTCGAGCAGCAGGGTGCCGTCCGCGTCCAGACCGAGGTCGGGCACGAGGCGATCGGCGAGTTCGTCGGCGGTCAGGCCGCGTGCGGTGGCGGCGAGGTGCAGACAGCCTTCAGCCGTGGTTCGCTGGCCGGGAGCCTTGGCGCGCTGGGAGATTCGGTGCAGGTGCAGCAACGCGATGTCGGTACCGATGGCTCCGAGCACGCCGATGGCATGCTTGTCGCTGCCCGCACCCGGCCAGCGCAGCAGCAGCGCGCCCAACCGCTCGACGGCCGCGTCATCGGCCAGCCAGCAGAACTGATCGACGACCCAGGCGTTGCGGGCGGGCATACGGGCGTGCAGCCACTGCTCGAACAGCGCCCAGCCGAAGGCGGCCAGCGTTCGGGAATCGCACTGCTCCACGGCTTCTCGCAGCCCCGGATAGGCCTGCGCGGGACCGTTCCACCGGTAGCCGGGCGACAGCGCGAGCCCGCCGATCAGATTGTCCCGCGCGGTCGCGGACAGGGGGCTGCCGTCGTGCAGGCGCACCTCGGGCAGCTCGTCGCGATTCAGCCAGGGCAGCTTCGGCGGTTTGGCGGGTTTGTCCACCGGTCCGGTCTGCACGACCTCGGGAGTCTCGACGCTCAGCAGTCGCGCGACCCCGGCCGCCGTCTCCTCGCCGAACACGCGGGCAGCCGCCACGACCTCGGCCACTCCGTGCGTCTCGGCAATGAGAGCCAATGCGGCCGTGGCCTTTTCCCGCGGAAGCCGGCGCTTGGCGAGCGCGTCGGGCACCAGATAGGGCACGGCCGTGAGACCGTGCCGGCTGAACCAGCCGCGAGCGATCCGCTGCGCCGATTTCAAGCGCACCAACCAGTCGGCCATCAGGCGCGCCACCTCGACCTCGAGGAAGGGCACCAGCGCCGGGCCGTTGTCGTAGGCGTTGGACTTGGCATTCGAGACGATGACGTGCAGCGCGTCGCATTCGAACCGGGCGGCCAGCATCCGAAGATCGTGTCCCGCCCCGATTCCGGTGAGGCGCGGTTGCCACTCCGGCAGCAGCGGTGCCACCAGTTCGACCGGTGCGGCACCGAACATATTCGCTTGATACGAGGGGCGGGTGATCGCGCCGTCGCGGTAGGCCCGCACCACCTGACCCCAGTCCTCGGCACCAATCAGGGCACTGGCCGGGCGCAACCGGTCCGCGAGCCGCAGCCATCCCTCCCGTTCACCCGGTTCCCAGACGGCGCTCCGCTCCGTGGGCGGTTTCAGGCCGGGTACCAGCGGTATCTCCTTCGCTCGCTCGGCCGCCGCCGCCGCGGCGGCGGCCCGGGCCTGCTGCTCCCACAGCGGGTCGACGAACAGTTCGGGCAGTGCTGCGCTCATGCGTGTCGATCTTCCGTTCTCCGAGCAGGTTTCAGGCAGTATGCCGCAGCGTCCCGACACCCGGCACGGTCGTATTGCCACCGATGGCTCGGTCGCCGCGGCGCTGTCGGTGGCCGGGACTACCCTGGAATCGCCCCCTTCGAAAGCCTGGACCATGAACGACGCCGAGAACGACGACTACGCCCACAGCAAGGCCGCCGAACACGCGCGCCTGGACAAGGCGCGGCGGCTGGCGGCGTATGTCTGGCTGCGCGATATCAGCAGTGCGGAGCTGCGGGAGCTGCCCATGGCGCAGTTGCGCAAGCTGGCGCGGGAGGCGGGGGTGAATCCGCCCGGCAGCGAGGAGACATGGCAGGTGGTGGCGCGACTGCTGGACGCGAAGGATGCGTGGGCGGCGCGGCATCCGGACCACCCCGCGGCCCGGCGCAGCCATGCCGACGAAAAGATCACCTGGGTGAAGCCGCCGGTGAAACCGTGGGTCACCGGCGAACACTGATCCGCCCCCGGCCGTACGAACGCGGTGCCGGAATCATGTCGACTCTTGACATCAAGAAATGAACTGGCGTTCACTGCTTGGGTGTCCCCCGATGACGAGAACCATGCCGGTACCCGCCCCGCGGCCTGGCGCGACGACCTGACCGGCGGCGCGGATTCGCTGTTCGCGGATCGGCCCGAACCGGTGAACTCCTACACCGCGCGCACCCTCACCTACGAAGTGACCGGCCGCATCGCCCGCATCACCTTCAACCGGCCCGAGCACGGCAATGCCATCACCTCCGACACCCCGATCGAACTGGCCGCCGCGGTCGAGCAGGCCGATCTCGATCCGCGGGTGCACGTGATCGTGGTGAGCGGCCGCGGCAAGGGCTTCTGCGGCGGCTACGACCTGTCCATCTTCGCCGAGGGCGCGGGCAGCGGCGGCTTCGGACCGGCAGGCGGGACGGCCGACGGCAGCGTGCTCGACCCGGTGGTCCAGGCGCGCAACCACGACCCCCGCGGCACCTGGGACCCCATGGTCGACTATCAGATGATGTCGCGGTTCAACCGCGGCTTCGCCAGCCTGCTGTACGCCAACAAACCCACCGTGGCCAAGGTGCACGGATTCGCCATCGCGGGCGGAACCGATATCGCACTGTTCGCCGATCAGATCGTCTGCGCCGAGGACGCCCGCTTCGGCTATCCCCCCACCCGCACCTGGGGCATTCCGGCCGCGGGCATGTGGGCGCATCGGGTGGGCGATCAGCGCGCCAAGCGACTGCTGTTCACCGGCGACAGCCTCAGCGGCAAGCAGGCCGCCGAATGGGGGCTGGCCATCGAAGCACCGCCCGCCGAGCGGCTCGACGAGCGCACCGAAGAACTGCTGCGCCGGATCTCGCTGGTGCCGATCAACCAGCTCATCATGGCCAAGCTGGCGCTCAACAGCGCGCTGCTCAATCAGGGCGTAGCCAACTCGGGCATGGTCAGCACGGTGTTCGACGGTGTCTCGCGGCATACGCGCGAGGGGTACGCCTTCCAGATGCGCTCCATGACAGCGGGATTCCGCGAGGCGGTCCGGGAGCGCGACGAACCGTTCGGCGATTGGAAGCGGGCGCAGTTCGCGCGGGACCGAAGCGAGACCCCCGCCACCACAGCGGAATAGCGCCGCACGACCGGAGACGACCACCGCGATCCACCGCGGGCTCGGTACGGCTCCCGCAACGCTAGTCGAGCGCACCCTCGCGCTCGACCGCCTCCGCCACCTTCTCCCCCAGCGAGCGCAGCGCCGCCGCCTCGGCGTCGGTCATATGGTCGATGAAGGCCCGCCGGACCAGTTCCACATGATTCGGCGCGGCGTGTTCCAGGGCGGCGCGACCCGCATCGGTCAGCCGCACCTCGCGCCCCCGCGCGTCATCGGTGGCCGGGCACCGGGACACCAGGCCGCGCCCGTCCATCCGGGCGAGGTGTTTGGACAGGCGGCTCTTGTCCCAGCAGATCTCCGCACCCAGATCCTTGGCGCGCAGCTCTCCGCCGTGTGCCGACAGCGCGACCAGGATCTCGTAGTCCGAGGGTGAGAGCCCGTCGGCCGCCAGCCCGGCCGCGATGGCGGCGTCGAGACGCTGGCGCATCCGGATATAGGACTGCCAGGTCTGCTGCTCCTCGTCATTCAGCCAACGCACCATGGAATAGATCTTAGCCGCTAATGGTTGACATGGACACCAACAGGCCCACAGGAGGTTTCCATGCCCGCCATCACCGTCGACAACATCCTGGTGCTGCCGCGGCTCCCGCGCCCCGACGCCGCCACCGGACGCGAGCGTGCCGTCCGCACCCTGGTCACCGCCCACAGCCAGCGCGAGGGCGCGGGCTTCGAGGTGCGGCGCCCCTTCCCCAGCGTGGACCTGCGCACCGCCGACCCGTTCATCCTGCTCGACGAGATGGGCCCGGTCACCTACGAACCGCACGAGGCCAAGGGCGCGCCCTGGCATCCGCATCGCGGTTTCGAGACCGTCACCTACGTGCTCGACGGCAGCATGGTCCACCACGACTCGCACGGCGGCGGAGGCGTCATCGGCGAGGGCGATACGCAGTGGATGACGGCCGGGTCCGGCATCCTGCACGACGAGCTGCCCGCCGAGGAACTGGTGACACACGGCGGCCGGATGCACGGCTTCCAGCTGTGGGTGAACCTGCCGCGCGACAACAAGATGGCCGCGCCGCGCTACCAGGATCTGCGCGCGAGCGAACTGACCCTGGTCAGCTCGCACGACGGCGGGGCGCTGGTGCGGATCATCGCCGGGGATATCGGCGGATTCTCCGGACCGGGGTCGACCCATACGCCCATCGCCTACGCACACGCCTCCATCACGCCGGGCGGGCGGCTGGAAACGCCCTGGCCACGCGACTTCACCGCCATGGTCTACGCGGTCTCCGGCAGTGGCGCGGTCGGCGGCCGGCCGGTGACGGCGGGCCAGTTGGCGGTGCTCGGGCACGGCGATTCGCTCACCGTGACCGCCGACGCGAAACAAGAAACGCGCACCGGCGATATGGAAGTGCTGCTGCTGGGCGGTCGACCCATCCGGGAACCGGTCGTACAGTACGGACCGTTCGTCATGAACAGCCGACAGGAAATCATCGACGCCATCGAGGATTTCCAAGCCGGGCGAATGGGCCAGATTCCCGCGGAGCACCGCACGGGGCACCGCCTCGGAGAGTGAAACGCGGCGAAACGGGCCTGCATGCAATGCTTCTGCCTGGATGAATAGCGCAACCGGTTGACAATGCAACGGTCCGTTGTGATGGTGGACGGCGGACCGGACCGGCCACCGTGCCGTTCCCGGCAGCGGTGGCGCCCGCGTCGAGCCGGTCCGCCCCGTCCATCGCGCACGAAAACACAGAGGAATACATGAACGTTCGCAGGCTCCTCGTCACCGCCAGCGTCGCGGGTCTGACGACTCTCGCCCCCGCCGCGGCGGCCGTCGCCCAGGTTCCCGCCGGATCCTCGGGCACCGGCTCGTCCACCATCGACACCGGCTCGGCCGCGGTCGGCTCGGCCCAGCTGTCGCAGACCGGCTCGGCCGGCGGTTCCTACCGCAACTGCGATGACGCCCGCGCCGCCGGGCACGCACCCCTCTTCCGCGGCGAGCCCGGATACGGCCCGCACCTCGACCCCGACGGCGACGGCTTCGCCTGCCCCACGGTCTGATTCGCGACGCCATCGCACTCAGACAGAAACCCCCGGTGCCTCGATCGCACCGGGGGTTCGGCATTTCTCCGCATACCTGCCCGTACCGGTGACCCGGATCGGCGGCGGGACCGCTCTCAGTCCCGGAAGATCTTCACCAACAGCAGCAGGAGGAACAGCAGCCCGGCCCCGATGAGGCTGTACTTGATCTTGGGCTCGTTCACCTTCGCCACGAACGCCTGCTTGGTGTTGTCGGCCAGCCGCTGGGGATCGGCACGCACCGCCAGCTCGTCGAGGGTGTTCGCGAGCCGGTGCCGCGCGGCCTCGATCTCGCGCTGAATGTCCTCGGTATCCCTCGCCACGTCACACTCCTGTCTCAGGCCGCTCCCGTTGGGCGGCGCGATCGTCGTCCGCCAGCCGGCCGCCCATCGCCACATCCGCCGTGGTGAGTAGGGCAAACCCGATGTGCGCCGGCCTGCCAGCGAGTGTATAGCCCGGTGCCGGATCGGCTAGCGTGCTGGCATGACCGAGAATCACCGCCTCAGTCCCGGCGACACCGCCCCCGCCTTCACCCTGCCCGACGCGGACGGGAATCCGGTATCCCTGTCCGACTTCAAGGGCCGCAAGGTGATCGTGTACTTCTACCCGGCGGCGAGCACCCCCGGCTGCACCAAGGAGGCCTGCGACTTCCGCGACAACCTGGCCGAACTGAACGGCGCGGGCATCGAGGTGGTCGGCATCTCCCCCGACAAACCCGCCAAACTGGCCAAGTTCCGCGACAACGAGCAGCTCACCTTCGCGCTGCTGTCCGACCCGGACAAGGAGGTGCTCACCGCGTGGGGCGCCTTCGGCGAGAAGACGATGTACGGCAAGAAGGTCACCGGCGTGATCCGCTCCACCTTCCTGGTGGACGAGCACGGCAAGATCGAGGCCGCCCAGTACAACGTGCGCGCCACCGGGCACGTGGCCAAACTCCGTCGCGACCTGGCGGTCTGAGCACGACGAAGGTCCGGCCATCCGTCGGTTGGCCGGACCTTCGCGCGGGTTCCGCTGTGCTACAGCGCTATACGCGCGGCAACAGCTGCACCGCCCACTTCAGCATCATCGCCCAGTGACTGTCCCACCAGCTCTGGAATTCGGGCGTGCCCAGCGGCGGCGGAGCGGACTCGCCCGGGAACAGACCGAAGCCGTCCGGCGCGCCGACCGGGTTGGTCGGTGCGGGGATGATGGACTGCTGGCCCACGCCGGTCTCGCGCTCCGCGGGAGCGTCGAGCAGCGGTTTGGGACCCATGAGACCGAGCGGCTCGGAGTCCACCGGACCCCAGCCGGAGGTACCGGGATCCAGCGTCACCACGGTCGGCTCGGCCGCGGACTCCTCCTCCAGCACCGCACCTGCCTCCGAGGGTTCGACGACCGCGGGTTCCCAGTGCGTCTCATTGGACGAACCGACCGCCGAACCGGAATCGGCGATGGCCGGATGCGGGCCGCGGTGACCACCGTCCGCATTGATCCGGGCGTCGGTGAGCATGGGTTCGGGCACCGTGCGCGAACTGCCGCTGGCCGAGTACACCCCGCCCGCCACCAGACCGCCCGCGAGCACACTGGCCGCCGCGAACAGCGCCGCGGTGCCGCGGGTCCGCTTCATCCGCTCGGCCGCCTCGCCCGCGTACTCGACCTCCGGCAGCGCGGCCAGTGCCGCGCCGATGGCCGGGGCCTGCGCCGCCACCGCGCACGGGATGATGGGCGCCCCGAATCCGGCCTCCAGCGCCGCCACCACGGTGGGTTCGCTTGCGGCCGAACCGATCAGCACCACAGCGTCGGGACGCACCCCGGCCGCGTCGAACTGATCCCAGGCCGCGGTCACGGCGGCTCGCATGGTCTCCTCGGTGGCCGCGCCGCCACTGAGCGACACCGCCGCCAGCACCCGGGTGCGATCCCCGTCGATGAGCGAGAACGCCTGGAAGCCGGGCACGACCTCGCAGATGGCGAGATCCTCGAATTCGTCCACCCAGGTCATGGCCCGCGCGGCCGCGAGATGCGAGGACTTGGCCGAGACCAGCGACGCCTCGTGCCAGCGCCCGGAGGCCAGCCTGGTGACGATCGCGCGCCGCTCGGCGGCATCGCGGTAGGCGACCGCGGCCCCCACGACGTCGCGATCGGGACCGATCTTGTCGGCGACGGCATCCATGACCGCCTCGACAGCCGCGGCGAGGTCCGCCTTGGTCTCGCCGCCGACCCTTCCGGTGAGGTGCAGCAGCACTCGCTCGGGCAGCTTGTCGCCGTCGTCCGCGAGCGCCACAGCATGGACGGTGCCGCGTTCGGTGGAGACACCGATGGTCACCGCTGATCGAACTACCGCAGGAACAACCACAGATTCAGCCTTCCGCCTAGCGCGTTGGAGTCCAGCCGCTATAAGCAGCTGCAATGAGTGTTCGACGCCACACTCGGCGCGGATTGGTCATAACCGATGGGCCTTCGGAAAACACGCAGGACACCGCCGCGTGTCATCAGCGTGTCGCTACCAGTAGCCTGTTGAACGTGGAAACGCGCACGGGAGCGAGGGCAACGCCGAGGCCCGACCCTGCGTTGGAGTTGCAGGACGACCCGCAAGAGTTGATGCCCCGCCGCCGCCCGACGCAGGAACGGAGCAAACGGAAATTCGACGCACTGCTCCAATCGTCCAGGGAACTGCTCGTCGAGGTCGGCTTCGAATCCTTCACCTGTGAAGAGGTGGCGGCCCGCGCGGAAGTGCCCATCGGCACGCTCTACCAGTTCTTCGCCAACAAGTACGTGATCGTCTGCGAACTCAATCGCCAAGACCTGGTGGCGGTTTCGCAGGAGCTCGCCAACTTCCACGGGGAAGTGCCGTCCATGGACTGGCTGCGCTATATGAACAGCTTCGTGGACCACATGGCGCAGCTGTGGATGACCGACCCGTCCCGGCGCGAGGTGTGGCTGGCCATGCAGTCCACGCCGTCCACCCGCGCCACCGGCGCGATTCACGAGAAGGAGTTCGCGGAGGTGGTGGCGCAGATGCTGCGGCCGCTGATGCCGCGCACCCCCCGCGCCCGCCGGTCCATGATGGCGCAGGTGCTGGTGCACGTCGTGTACTCGATGCTGAACTTCTCGGTGCAGGACGGGCTCAGCCACGATGCGGCGGTGGCGGAGCTGAAGCGGCTCATGGTGGCGTATCTGCTGATCGCCGAGAAGGAATCGCGCACGGGCGGGCAGAAGGGCGCGGGGAGCTAGCCGCATGCGGCGGCTCTGCCCTGCGCGCATCGGCGGCTCGGCAGAGGATGCGCGCGGGCGTACACACATGGCGCGCTGCGAATACGTGTCCGGCGGACTACGTGCCGATCAGAATTACGTGCCGATGAGATCAGCCAGCTCGCCCGGATCCTCCAACACCACCATGGCCGCCGCGGTGTCGCCGTCATGGGTGAGCGACAGGTGGATTCGCACGCGCGGCAGGAATTCCGCGGCGAGGCCGTGCAATCGGATGCTGGGGCGGCCCCAGGCGTCGTTGACCACCTCGATGAGCGGGTACGGGTTGTCGCCGACCTGCGGGCTGCGCGCGAAACGCGAGGAGGCCCACGCCTTGAGCACCGCTTCCTTCGCCGCCCAGCGGGCCGCGTAGCTGCGGGCCGAATCGGTGGACTTGCTCTCGCAGTAACGGCGCTCCCCCGCGGTGAAGCTTTCCCGCAACATGGTGGTTCCGGTGCGTTTCAACTGCTCGGAGAACTCCGAGATCGTCACCAGGTCCAGTCCGATACCCAGGATCGTCAACGCGCCGCAGCTCCTCGTCGGTCGGTGTGCAGTCGTGGTCGGCTGAACATACCAGCGGAGCCTACGGGTCCGTAGGCTCCGCTGGTAGTCGATCGGTTCCGCTGGCTGACAGCAGTGCTTTGGTTTGCGCCGCAAGCGTTCCCGGGTCCGGGAGGCAGCGCGGCGTCGGAGGGGGCTGCGCTTGCCCACCCTGCGCCCCTGGCGCAGACTGCCCAAGCGCAGCCGGTTCCGGTCAGCTACAGGCCGGACCCCGCTGGGCGATGTAGACCCCGTCGGTGCCGAGGCGGGCGTCCCGGGTGAGCAGGACGTCTGCCTCGAGCTGGCGGGACTGCTTGGCGGGGGTGCCGTCGCCGCCGAGGCGACGGTCGGCCGGGCGCTCGTAGAGGGGCGCGCCGCCGCACATGGCCTCGACGAAGCGCTGGCGGCCGTGCAGCTTCCGCTCCTCGGCCTTGCGCAGGTACTCGTCGCGCCGCTCGGGGTCGATGGCCTGGACGAACGCCCGCGGGTGCACGACGGCGAGCAGCCCGGAGACGTGGCCGAAGCCGAGCGAGGTGACCAGACCGGCCTTGAGCGGCAGGCGATCTCCCACGGCAAGGGGTTCGCGCAGCCACACCAGATGCGGATACTCGCGCATCTTGGCGTCCACGCAGTCCAGGCTGCGGTTGGGCGGGATCACGCCCTGCTCCAGCACCTGGCACAGGCCGATGAGCTGGAAGGCCGCCGCGCCGCCCTTGGCGTGGCCGGTGAGGGTCTTCTGCGACACCACGAACAGCGGTGCGCCGTCGGACCGGCCGAGCGCCGTGGCGAGCCGCTCGTGCAGTTCGGACTCGTTGGGATCGTTGGCCGCGGTGGAGGTGTCGTGCTTGGACACCACCGCGATCTCGTCCGGCGCGACGCCCAGCTTCTTCAGCTCGGCAGCCAGTTTCGACTCCGGACCGCCGCGACCGGCGGCCAGCGCGCCCAGCCCGGGAGCCGGAATCGAGGTGTGCACGCCATCGGCGAAGGACTGCGCGAAGGCGACCACGCCGAGCACCGGCAGGCCCATCTCGACCGCGACGCTGCCGCGGGCGAGCAGCACCGTTCCGCCGCCCTGGGATTCGACGAACCCGCCGCGACGACGGTCGTTGGCCCGGGAGAAGTAGCGGTCGCTGATGCCCTTGGCGCTCATGGCCGCCGAATCCGCGGTGGCCGACATGTCGCCGAAGCCCACGATGCCCTCGATGCCGAGATCGTCGTAGCCGCCGGCCACCACCAGATCGGCCTTGCCGAGCCGGATCTTGTCCACGCCTTCCTCGACCGAGACCGCCGCCGTGGCGCAGGCCGCGACCGGGTGCACCATGCCGCCGTAGGAGCCGACGTAGCTCTGCACCACATGGGCCAGCGCCACATTCGGCAGCGCCTCCTGGAGGATGTCGTTGGCGCGCGGCTCTCCGAGCAGGTTGTCGATGTAGAGCGAGCGCATCGAGGACATGCCGCCCATGCCGGTGCCCTGGGTGTTGGCCACCATGGCCGGGTGCACCCAGCTCATGAGTTCGGCCGGGCTGAAGCCGGAGGACAGGAACGCGTCCACGGTGCAGACGATGTTCCACAGCGCCACCCGGTCGACGGAGCCCGCCATATCGGCCGAGATGCCCCACCTGGTGGGATCCCAGCCGGTGGGGATCTGGCCGCCGACGAAGCGCGACAGCTTGGCCTTGCGCGGCACCCGGATCTCGGTGCCCGCCTTGCGGGTCACCTGCCAGTCGCCCGCCCCCTCGATCGGCGTGACGACGGTCTGCTCCGGGTTGGCGGCGTGGAAGGCGCGCGCCTCGGCCTCGCTGTTGACCACGAAGGTCAGATCCTTGTCCAGGAACACCGAGGTGAGCAGCGGGGCGGTGTTGTCGATCATCGCGCCGTCGTCGGCGTAGCGGCGCACGCCGCAGCGTTCCACCACGGTGTCGTGGTAGCGCTCGGCCAGCTCGGATTCGTCTACGTAGTCACCGGTTTCGGTGTCGTACCAGCCCGGCTTGGGCTCGTTCTCCCAGGTGACCAGTCCGGTGGTCCAGGCCAGTTCGAGCACGCCCGCGGCGGAGAGCTCGTCGGAGACCTCCATCTCGAAGCGGGTGCGCGCCGAGCCGTAGGGGCCGAGTTCGCCCGCACCGACGATGACGACCATATCGTCGAGATCGGCTGTCACCGCGCCCCATTCGGGTACCGGCAGCGCCGACGACACCATGGTCGGCGGGGCGGGCAGCGCCGGAATGGTCGCGGCCTTCGCGGCCGTATCCTCCTCGGCCGCCGCGGCTTCCGCGGCCTCCCTGCCCAGCGCGGACAGATCCAGTTTGGCCCCGGCCAGGCCGCCGGTCAGGTCGATCTGTTGCGGTCCCTGCGCGGTGACGCCGCGCGCCCGCTCGGTGCACCACTTGAGCAGCTCATCGGCCATCTCCTGGGTGGACCAGGTCTGCACGCCCGCCTTCTCCACGGCCTCGACCAGCGGATCGTTGTGGCCCATGAGGCCGGTGCCGCGCACCCAGCCGATGAGGGCGTGCACCAGGGTGACCCGCTGCGCCCAGGACTTCTCGGCCCGCCACTTGGCGACCACGGCGTCCAGCGCGGCCTTGGACTCGCCGTACGCGCCGTCACCGCCGAAGAGGCCGCGGTTGGGCGAACCCGGCAGCACCACATGGAGTTTGGCGTCCACGTCGTGGTCCGCGCCCAGCTTGGACAGTCCGCCGATGAGGCGCTCGACCGACCAGAGCAGCACCCGCATCTCCATTTCGGCGCGGGCTCCGGCGTCGGCGAGGTCACCGGCCACCCGCGGCGCCGCGAAGGGCAACAGCAGGGTGGGGGTCATGGCCTCCTTGACGAGCACCTTGGCGCCGCCCGCGGTGTCGGTCTGCTCGTTGCCGACCCACTCGACGAGGGCGTCGATATCGCTGTAGGAGGCCATATTCGCGGGCACCACCCACAGCGCGGCGCCGTGGCGGGCATGGTCGCGGTAGAGCTGCTTGTAGAAGGCCAGGCGGGCGTCGTCGAGCTTGGAGGTGGTGACGACGACGGTCGCGCCGCCGCCGAGCAGCCGCCCGGTGGCCGCCGCGGCGATGGAACCCTTGCTGGCACCGGTGATCACGGCGATCTCCGAGGACCAGACACCGGGCTCGGTCACCTCGACGGCGGCCGCGGCGATGCGTCCGTAGAGACCGGCCAGCACCGAGCGGGCCTCGTGCATGGCGCGCTCACGCCACCAGTTGGCCTGCGCGGCAACCGCTTCTCCGGCACCGACGTAGCCGTCGACCGGCAGTTCGTCCAGTCCGGCGTCACCGCCCAGCCACAGCCGCGCGAGATCCTCGCGGGCGCTGGCCCAGCGGTCGTCGATGAGGACAGCCTTACGGGCGTCGAAGGCGGGAGCGACCAATCGCGGCCAGTCCGAACCGAGTTCGGCCGAGACCAGGTCCACCAGGGTGTCGTCGGTGGCCTCCGGTGCGGAGAGCTGTTCGGCGTGGCCCAGCGATTCCAGGATCACCCGGGCGGCCTGCGCCAGCACGCCGTCGCGGCCGGTGATCTGCTCGGTGAACTCGCCCAGCGCGGCGGCGTCGACGGTCGCGCCGCCGCCACCACCGGCCGACGGCATCGACACCGCGACACCCCGGCGAGCGGCCACGGCCTGCACGGCGGCGTCGATGGCGGCGTCCACGGCCGCACCGTCGCCCAGCGCGCCCGAGACCAGCCCGCCCAGATCGCCGCCGCGCACGGACGCGCCCTCGCGGGTGCCGAGCGAGACCTCGGCGGTGACGTGGCTGGCCCAGCCGTCGCCGAGCCCCCACACCTTCTTGACGCGCTCACCGATGGCGGCGGGACGCTTGCCGGAAGGGCCGAAGACCTTGCGCAGATGGTCGCCGATGGCATCGGAGAGCACCGAGCCGAACGGCTTGTAGGTGCGGGCCAGGCGGTCGACGGTGGCCGAGAGCGCGCCCATGTCGGCGTCGGCGGCGCCGTCGATGGCGCCGAGGGAGAGTTCGGAGCCGAGGTCGACCAGCAGCTGGTTGCGGCGCGAGGAGACGCCGTCGCACAGGCCCTCGATGGTGTCCACCGGACCGATCTGGTCCAGCCGCAGCTTGGTCCACAGCGCGATGAGCACGCGGGTGGCGTCGGCGGCGGAGAAGGCGATGTCGTCCGGAGTCGGGCCGCCGGTCGGGGCGGCCGGAGCGGCACTGGGGGCAGTGGGCGCGGCGGCCGCGGCGGGCGTCGCGGTCTCGGCCGGGGCCTCCTCCGGCTCCTCCACCGGGGCCGGGTCGGTGTCGGTGGAGTACACCACACCGGCCTCACGCTCGATGTTCAGCACCTCGACCGCGGTGTTGGCGAACATCGGCAGCTTGAGCGTGTTCGTCGCGAGGTTGGCCACGGTCGGCGTTGCGGCCAAACCGATTTCGACGAACCGCTCGACGCCGAGGCCACCGTGGGCGGTATCGGTGAACAGCAGGTCCTGGGTCTCGATCCAGCGCACCGGGCTGGCGAACTGCCAGGCCAGCAGCTCGATCAGCACCACGCGGCACAGTTCGGTGGGACGCGCGGCCCAGTCGTCGAAGTCGGCCAGCACCTCGGCGAGCGGTTCGGACGGCACGTAATCGGCGATCTCGGCGATGAATTCGCGCTCCAGCGAGAACGGGCGCGGCACCAGGTTCGGGATGTAGCGTCCGACCAGCAGTTCCGGGTGCAGGTCCGCGGGCAACAGCTCCTGGAGCTTGTGCCGGAACTCCGGCACCCCGGCGCGCAGCACGGTCGAGTGGAACGGCACGTCGATGCCGGGCACCAGTACGAAGGCGCGCTTACCGCCGAATTCGACACGGCGGCGCTCGATCTCGGCCTCCAGGGCCTCGAGTCCGGCCACGGTGCCCGCGATGGCGTACTGCGAGCCGCGCAGGTTGAGGTTGACCACCTCGAGGAATTCGCCCGCCTTCGCGCCCACGGTGGCGACGAAGTCGATCACCGCGGCGTCGGGCACGCCGATCTGCGAGGGGCGGATGGCGGCCATGCGATAGTCGCTGCGGCCCTGGGCATCCCGCGGCACCAGCTCGTGCATGGCGGAGCCGCGCTGGAACACCACCTCGAGCACGGCCTCGAGCGGCAGCACCCCGGCGACGGCGGCGAGCGCGTTGTACTCGCCGACCGAGTGGCCCGCCAGCATCGCGCCATCCACGAAGGCTCCGGCCTCCCGCAGTTCCGCGACCTGAGCGACGCCCAGGGTGGCCATGGCGACCTGGGTGAACTGGGTCAGGTGCAGTACGCCCTGCGGATGCCGGTACTCGACGCCGCGCGCCTTGAGGTAGGTCGGATTGTCGCGCACCACAGCGAGAATCGAGAAGCCGAGGGCCTCGCGAGTGTGCTTGTCGGCGCGGTCCCAGACCTCCTTGGCTGCCTTGGAGCGGGTGCGCGCGTCCAGACCCATCCCCTTGGTCTGAATGCCCTGTCCCGGGAAGGCGTAGACGGTCTTGGGCGGTGCGAGGCGACCGGTGGCGGTCATCACCAGATCCCCACCGCTGTCACCATTACCCGCGCCGCGGGTGCGGCAGGACACCTCGACGACCTCACTGCCGCGATCGACCGCGACGCGCTCGACCCGCACGTCGATCTGGGCACCCGGCCGCACCATGCCCAGGAAGCGGGTGGTCCACGCGGTCAGCGTGCGCGGCGGCAGCTTGTCGGCCGAGTCGATGGCCGAGACGGCGTGCTGCGCGGCGGCCGACAGCCACATGCCGTGCACGATCGGGCTGCCCAGTCCGGCCAGCTTCGCGGCGGCATCGGAGGTGTGGATCGGGTTGTGATCGCCCGACACCTGCGCGAAGGCGGCCATGGCGCGCGGCGCAGTGATGGTGACATCGCGGCGGCGACGGCGCGGGGTGTCGGCGGCGTCGGCGGACAGGGTGCCCGCGGCGCGCGGCGGATCGGTGAGTTCACCAGCGCCGGTGCGGCCGCGAATGGCGAAGCGCTCGGTGAGGGTGGCGATGGTCGGCATGGACATGCCGGTTTCGGGCTTGTCCAGCATGCCGGTGATGCGCACCCGCACCTCGACCACCCGGCCCAGATCGGTGTCCTGGGTCTCCCCCGCCTCGGCGCGCACCGCGAGAACGCTTGCGCCGTCGGGCAGTTCGCCCGCCAACTCGATGCGGTGGTCGAGGTGCACCAGGTCGAGCATGCCCTCGATGACGCTCGCGCCGTCCTCGGTGCGAGTCGCGCCCAGCACCGCGAACACGGCGGGCCAGCACGCGCCTACCAGCACATCGGGCACCGTGCGGCCGTTGGTGCTCAGGTTCTCGGGCAGGCCGGAACCGGTGACGCCCGCGTGGTCGGCGATGAGGTCGGGGGTCCAGGCGGTGTTGACGTGCGCGACCTTCGCGCCGTCGACGGTCTTCACCTCGGGCAGCGCCTGGCCCGCGGCGACGGCCAGCAGCGCCGACATGGCGGTCTCGGCGTCGGCCTCCGAAATGACCGGCGCGCCACCGTTGTAGACCGAGGTGGGGACGGTCATGCGAATGCGCACGGCGTCTTTCGCGGCAGCTACCGCGCCGCCCAGCAGCGGCACCGTCAGTTCCACGTAGGCGTGGTCGGTTTCGGGTCCCTCGGTGGCGCTGAGGGTGGCGCCGGTGGGCGGATGGATCGCGCCCTTGCCGTTCATGGTCCACTCGTGCACATCGCCGAGCCGGTGGACGGGGTTGACGGTGGTGCGTCCGGCCCACTGCACGTCGGGGGCGGCGAGCACGGTATCCAGTGCGCCGTGGGCGATATCGGCGCGGCGGCGGCCGTCCACGGCGGCGGGGGCCAGGCCCGCGCGCACCATGGAGTAGGCGGCGTCCTGCTCGAAGCGGTCCAGCAGCTCACCCACGGGCTCGTCCGCGCGGGTGATGCCCGCGACGGCGACGGTGCCCGGGATGATGCACACCTGGTCGGCGCTGTAGCGCGGATCGTGGGCCTGCCACAGCGAATCCGAGCGCCACCAGCGGCGCACGTCCTGGTCGACGACCGGCACGAAGTTGACCGGCTTGCCGGGGGTCTTGCACAGCGAGATGAAGAACGGCACGTCCGCCGGGTGCAGCACGGTGTCCGCGGCGGCCGGGTAGCGCTCCTTCAGCGTGCACAGCGCGCGCACCGGCTCCTCGAAGGCGGCGTCATCGGCGAAGAGGGTCTCGATCTCGCCGCGGTCGGCCTCGTTGAGGCGGGATTCGGTGCGGCGCATCATCTCCGCGAAGCGGTCGCGCCAGGTGATGTCCAGCCAGACCGAGCGGGTGGCGTCGGCGATGGCGTCGGCGAAGTCGCCGCCGCAGTCGAAGTCCTTGGGGCGGTCCAGGCCCACCGCCAGTTCGACGTAGCGCTCCAGCCACTCGCCATAGGTCATGGTGGCGACGTCGCCGAAATACGGCTTGGCGGTACGGTCGAGCGCCTCGATGATCTCGTCGCGGCGCTCGGCGACGGCCTCGGCGTCACCGGCGACCTCGTCCAGCAGGCGGCCGGTACGGGAGGCGGCATTGTCGATCTCGTGGATGTCGGCACCCAATTGGCTGCGGCCGGAGGCCATTCCGCCACTGGCGGTGCCCGCGCCCACCCAGTCCGGGGTGCCGGGGGTGTCCACCAGCATCCGCTTGACCTCGGGCGCGGTGGTGGCCTCCAGGGTGGCCATGGCGGCGGTGCCGACCAGCACGCCGTCCAGCGGCATCACCGGGTAGCCGTGTGCCTGCGACCAAGCGCCGGTGAGGTATTCGGTGGCGCGCTCGGGGGTGCCGATGCCGCCGCCGACGCAGACCACCACATTGTCGCGGCCGCGCAGTTCGGCGTAGGTCTCGAGCAGCAGGTCGTCGAGGTCTTCCCAGGAGTGGTGACCACCGGCGCGACCGCCTTCGATATGCATGATGACCGGGTAGTCCGGCACCGCGTCGGCGATGCGCAGCACGGCCCGGATCTGGGCGACGGTGCCGGGCTTGAACGCCACGTGGGTGATGCCGGCCTCGGTCAGCTCCTCGATGAGGGCGACGGCCTCCTCGAGTTCCGGGATGCCGGCGGTGACCACCACGCCGTCGAAAGGCGCACCGGCGCTGCGGGATCGCTGCACCAGGCGCTTGCCACCCAGCTGGAGCTTCCACAGGTAGGGATCGAGGAACAGCGAGTTGAACTGCACGGCGCGGCCCGGATGCAACAGCGTCTTCAGCTCCGCGACCCGGTCGGCGAAGATTTGCTCGGTGACCTGGCCGCCACCGGCGAGTTCGGCCCAGTGGCCCGCATTCGCCGCCGCCGCCACGATTTTCGCGTCCACGGTGGTGGGAGTCATGCCCGCGAGCAGGATGGGCGAGCGGCCGGTGAGGCGGGTGAAGGCGGTCTCCACCACAATGCGGCCATTCGGCAGGCGCACCGGCTTGGGCGCGAATTCCGCCCAGGCGGGTGCGATCTCGGGGGCCGCGCCCGGGGTGAACAGGCTGCGCTGGCCGGGGCGGGTGGAGGCGGCGAGCACGCCGACGCCGGTGCCCTTGAGCGATCCGGCGGTCAGGCGGGTGAGCAGGTCACCGGGGCCGAGGTCCAGAATCCACTGCGCGCCTTCGGAAACGACCTCGTCGACGGTGGCGACCCAGTCGATCGGATCGACCAGGATCTCCTTGGTCAGCGCGGCGGCCAGTTCGGTGTCGAGTCCGCACTGCCCGGCCCAGGTGCTCACCAGTTCGACGGTCTCGGCCAGGGCCGGGTGGTGGAAGGCGACCTCGACCGGAATGTCCTCGAAGACGGGCGCGAACACCGCGCCGCCACGCTTCTTGGCCTCGCGGTCGCGGGTCTGCTCGGCGCTGATCTCGACGCAGCGCTGCCGCACCCGGTCGAGCTGGGCCACCGGGCCGGAGAGCACGGCGCGGCGGCGTCCGTTGCGAATGGAGACCACGGCGGCCTTGCTCGCATCGACATCAGCCGACACCTCCTCGACCACGGCCCGCAACCGGTCGGGGTCGACATGAGAGACGGCGACCATGGGCATGCGCTCGCCCACCGGCACCAGCCCGCGACGGCGGGCGATCAGACCGGCGGCGGCCCCGATCAACTGGGCCAGCGCGAGCATCTCGGCATCCCGCTCGCCGTGCGCGGCGGCGGCGGTAGCGGCCAGGCGGCCCTGCGAATGACCGATGTAGGCCACCGGAGCCTGCGCGACAATATCCAGGCCCTGCAGCCGCAGCGCGCGCAGCGCGGCCACCTGGGTGAGGAAGACGCCGGGCATGGAGACCGCGGCGGACCGCAGGATCTGCGGCGACGGGGCCGCCGAGACCTCACCCTGCTCGGGGTCGGCGATCTCCTCTTCGAGCATCCAGCCGATGGGATCGAAACCGACCGGCCGGACCACGAGCAGCTGCGCCGCAACGGGTTCCAACCGCTGCGCGGCCTCGTTCACGAGCGCGGTGAGCTCCGGTTCGAGCGCGGAATCCCGCCCGATCTCCTCCAGCTCCCGCAACCACTGGGCGCCCTGCCCGCCGAACGCCAACGCGTACGGCGCGCCGCCCAGCAACCTGTCCAACAGCGACGACCTGACCCCACCCTCCGAGGCCTTGCGCGCCACCCTCGCCCTAGATCCGGTCCCGGTGCTCTCGTTGATCGTCAAGACGTTCGACTTCCTTCTCGTAGCGGCTTGCCCCCGCAGGACGGGGCCGCGCTCTCGTCGCGCAGGTCTTCCCGAGGCCACCCGGCCCTGGTAGTGCCGAGGATTCCACAAAATCATGAGGGGTTCCTCATGTTTACCCCTACACACGACCCCCTACCGCGCAGTATTCAGGTACGTCCGTCCCAGAACGATCAGAAACATGACTCCGCCTCATGTTTGAACCCCCAGGTCCACGCGGTTACACCCATGAAGGAAAGTTGAGCCTCCCTCACATTAGCGGTTACCAAATCGTTATAACCCCTGGTAGGGTTACTGACCAGTACGCCACACCCCACCGGTGCTTCGCTAACCCGGTCAATCCCGGTAGAGTTTGGACGGTCGTACCATCAGCGCGAGTGGCGAAATTGGCAGACGCGCCAGATTTAGGTTCTGGTGTCCACGGACGTGGGGGTTCAAGTCCCCCCTCGCGCACCACGTTTCACATCTCGGCGGCCAACCCCCGCCGAGCACCGGATTCGTCCGTTTTTCCCGGCGAGCACGCACCGAAATCACATCGTCGTAACTTTCCAGCAAACGCCACAGTGCATTCGCACATCAGGCGTGCGCACTCAGCGTGCAGTGAAGATCAGACCCGGGACAGCACGCTGGGGTGAGCGGTCAGCAGTTCGTACCCGACAGCTTCCTGTGGGAGCCGGAGGCCGCCAACGAGCAGATCACGAGCGCGGACCGAGAGCGGCCCCAGCCACGCGGCGACTTCGGCAGCGGTTGCCGCGGCGATCGGAGCCGTCGGCCGTGTACACCGAAACTCGAAGAGCAGCTCATAGAGAGGCAGGGCTGGAGCGACAGCGGGGAGACCGGCCCGGGTCGCGGCGATGTGGGCTGCCGTTGGAATCTGCAATCCCTTCAGGTCGATGTCACCGAAGTAGAGAATCCGGTCGGGCTTGGGGGACAGCAGAGATACCGACAGCACAGCGGAGGGAAATTGGCCGCCGGTGCCGTAACCGACGTGCCGGGCCGGTCCGCCTGCAGCCGCGTGTACCCGCGTGACTTCCAGTAGCGAAGCATAGGTGTGATGGTTCTCCGCTATCAGCAAAGCGGTGCCCTGAGGATCCCGAGTACCTGAAACCCATTGCGAAACGAAGGGAATGGGCACCGAGTGGCAGCGCAGAAGCTCCAGGGTCAATGCCCCCGAGCGGAACAGCCGAGTCGACAGGAGTCCGTCGATCCGCTTCTCGTCGCCGAAGAGCTCCAACGACCGCTCCCGTTGCGGCACACTCGGCCGATCGGCACCCCCGTCACGCAGGAACGCTGTCACCAGCTCCAGCACGCGGATTTCGTCGTCTCTGGTCGCGATCCGCCCCGCTGCTTCGAGAGCTGCGGGCCATATCCGGCGGGCCTTGGTCTCGCGGACAACTCGTTCGCGGGGCGGCCTGCGTACCCATTTCGGCAGCGCCGGAGTATCTCTGGCGTCGAAATGCTTTGCACCACTAGGCAACACAACGAGTCCGGCGGCGGCCAATTCGTCCAGTGCCGAGCGGATCTCATCACGCGCGGTCGGCACCGTCGCCAGGCTGCGATCGAATGCGACTGCCGCGCTGTATAATTCTTCGATATCGACCTTCTGCCTCGACGCTCGCGCCATGTGATCGGCCAGCGCGCGGGCCAATGGACTCGGGCTCATTGCACTGCACCACGGGCCGGCTCGTCCCGTGTCACTCCGACGCCGGTGATGCCTTCAACCGCAGTTGCGGAGCGCTCCTCCAGAACTACGTAGCGCCGGGTGCGCAACGCGCCCGGCGCGTTGCGCAGGCGCAGCACATTCGGGAACTGCCCGACAGCACCGAGATCTTCCACACCGGTCGTGTAGACGAGTTGTACACCGTGCGCCTCCGCGACATCGCGTTGCAGGCGCAGCAGCGCCACGTGACTGGCCGTTCCGAGAGGATTGTCCAGCACCAGCGTTCCACCGAGCGCGGCCTGGCCCCTACCGCGGTTGATGGCGCGCAGCCGTGCCAGCGTGCAGTAGAGCGCCACGCACACGGTGAGCTTCTCGCCACCGGAGAACTTGCCGAGGTGGGTCACATCGACAGGCTCGACCGCCAGGTCGCTGTTCGGCTTGAGAACTTTGACGCTGAATCCGCGCGGCGCCACGGCTTCGTGCACGCATCGTTTCAGCAGGGCCAGCCCCTCCGGTTTCGATCTTTCGGCGACTACGCGATCGACAACCGCGTCGATCCGAGCGAGCAGATCCTCTTCGCCGCTGGGACGAGCGAAACGGATGCGGAGGAAGTGCTGATCGGCCCAGCCACCCAAGGTTCCGGGCAGCTTCGAATGGCGATGCGCGGATTCCAGATTCGAAAGAACCTCGTGCACCAAGGCGGCGATCTCCACCACCACCAGACGCTGGTCCCGGCCGATGTCGGCGAGCTGGCCGTCTAGCGTTGTCCTGCGCACCTGCATTTCTCGGGCACGGGCGCTTGCCCGTTCAGCGAGAACATCGGCGTCATCGCTGGTGAACCTGTCTCGGATTGCATCCGGGATACGGGAAAACCGGCTCTCCGAAGCCAACTTCCGCACCACTTGAATGGCGTCGTCAGTCCGTCCGCGCGCCGCTGTAGCCGACATCGCAGCGGTGGTCAGGTCGCCGATCACCGAGTTCAAGTCGGCTTCTGCCTGTTCATCGGTGCCGGCGTATGCCGTTACGCCGGTGGGTATCTCATTCGGAACAGCGGCATCGGTGAGCCGGTTGGCTCGCTGAGCGAACACCTGCGCAGCCGTCTTGGCCTCACTCGCGGATTCGTCCGCCTCCCCGGCCTCCCGGTTCAGAACGGTCACCCGGCTGCTCATCTCGGTAGCCTGCGCGGCCTGTGCCTCGGCACGCTCACGGGCTTCAGACTCGGTGGCGGGGTCGGTGTCCAGTTGGGCGTATCGAGGTCTGTCCCGCGGAGTTCGGCTCTGTACCTCCTGCTCTGCCTGTTTGAGTTCGGCAAAGGCCTCGCCCAGCTCACGCTGCGCGGCCTCGGCCGCTATCCGCGCGTTCTCGTGTGCGGTGGCACGACGCTGGTCGTCCTGGCCGTCGGCGGTGGCCAGCAATATGTCGGCGCGGGCACGGATATCCTCCGCGAAGCCCGCCAAGATGCGGTCCGCACGTTTGCTCCACTCCACGAGTCCGTTGAGCCGTTCGGCCAGAACGGATTCCGCCGCAATCGTTTGCCACTGCGCATCCAGCCCGGTGAACCTCGCCTGCAAGACGGACAGCGGCGACGAGTCCGTAGCGATGTCCTCGACCTCCTGCCCGCTATCGAGCAGAGAGATCTTGCGCTCGGCGTCCAGGTACCGTTCCTGGTTGTAGCCGTGTTTGACAGCCCGTTCGCGCGCAGTGCGCTCGGCCTTCTTGTATTCAGCCGCGCGATCGACGGCTTCCTTCGCCAAAGCCGTATACCGATCAACGTCACGGTCCAATTGCTCTATGCTGCCCTGAATTTCAGGAACCTCACCGACTCGGTCCGCAAGTGTTTTCAGCCGCTCTATCCACTCCGCCAGCTTCGTGAGTTCCTCGGAGAGGCTCTCCTCGGTTTCGGCGTCCACCGTCTCCTGTTCGTCGAGGTTCTCGATCTCACCTCGGAGTTGCCTGTCCGCGCTCTCGAGATTCTCGATTGCTTCCCGATACTCGTTGATCGTCTGCTCCAGTGCGGACAAGTGACCGGCTGGACAGTCTCGCAGGAGTTCGTTCAAAGCGCCCTGGAGCGCGCGGTCTTCTGCCACTTGCGCGTGGATGTTCTCGATCCGCTGGTCCTGGTTGTGCCGCCGGAGTTCACGTATTGTGCGCGCCTGTTCCGCGGCTACCGGATCGAACAGCGCGGGGTCGTTGGGGATCACGGACCACCGTGGCCGCGCAACGCTCAACGCTTGCTGGAGTTGCGTTGCGGTACATACTGTCACATGGGCGACCACACACAGGTCATCTGATTCAACCGCCTCCCAAGCCTTTTCGAAGGCGTCGTCCGCTACAACCACACCAGCCGCGAGTTCGGCGACCACTGGATTGCACAGCATTGTGTCACGGTCGGATTCGGCGACGAGGTCACGCAGCAGTTCCCAGCCCGGCCGGGCGGTTATACCCGCGTCGGTGATGATCTCGATGACGCGTTGCGCATCCCGAGTAGTGGGCAGGAACGAGTCGGTACGCAGTCCGGCCAGCGCTCGGTCGTCATCCGCCGCATCGACGCGAGTGTTGACGATGTCCGACTCCGCCGACGACACCGCATGTGCCAGCGCTGCGCGAAGCTCGGCGGCTTCGGCCCACAGGTCGAGACGCCCGTCTTCCTCGAGCTGTACGAGTTCAGCGAGCCTGACGTGCGTGGCCAGATCATCGACTCGCTCTGAGAGAGTTTTGTGCTCACTGGTAAGTCTGTCTCGCTCAGCACCTTTGGTCGCCATTTCGGTCGCGAGCCTCGTGCGCCTATCGCTCAGCGACTTGCGCTGCCGCGGCCGCGCCCGTCGCCGCTTTCGCACCGCTTCGAGCTGCCGCGCCGACTCACGGCGGGTTGTCCACATCCGCGCCAACATCGTTCGAGGGGCTGTTTCTCGATCCGGTAGATAGCCTCGGTCCACGGCTTCACCCACGGCGCTGTCGATATCGACCAGCTGACCCCGCAGACTATCCGCATGCACGCTAGCTTCGGTGGCTAGCTTCTGATTATCCTGTGCGCAACGAGATTCGATTTCGGCACTCGACTCCGCCTGTTCTGCAACCGCGAGTTCACGTTCCTGCGATGCCTGTTCGACGGCGGCCAAGCTCCCATACCGGGATTTCAAGGCTGCCGCGGCAGCGTCGCGGGCCGCCCGCAACGGGGCGGTCTGCCGATCCTCCGAAGCGATCTGTGCACGAACGGATTCCGCTTGGTGCTCGGCTTCCATCCGCTCGGCCAGCGGCTCGACGGCCGACCACGCGAGCGCCTCCTGGTTGGCGTTGTCCGCTATGAGCTTCTTCTCGTTGTGCGCCGCGAGCGCCGTAGCGCGCCGCCGAATGGCCGCGATCCGGAACAGCTCGTTCGCAATATCGTTGACCCGCTTGCGATCTGCGTCGAGTCGCACCGCGTCCCCGCGAAGCCGGTCGGCTTCCTCGACGAACCAATCGTGGTCTGTCTGCTGCGCCACGGCAGCGCTCCGGAACTCACCTGCCAGCCGTGCGGCGTCCTGCCGAGCCCGGGCCGCTTTTCCTTCCTCCTCCTGTGCCTCCGCGTGGCGGGCGGCCAAGGTATCCAGCTTGTCGGCCATCTCAGCACAGAAGTCTCGATCCACCAGCAGATCCGGCTTGCGCCCGAGTATCTCGATGACATTGTGCAAATTGGATGCGACCAGCTCTGGCTGGGCTGTGTCGACCGTGAGATCGATCAGGAAGTCGATGAACTTGTCGGACGACGGGAAATTGAACATGTCCGCCACTCCGCCCTCGGAGTGGTTCATCTGCTTCTGGTACCCGAACAACGCGGGGTCCAGGTTCCGTGCGGTGAGGGTCTGCATCCACTGAGTACGTTGATCCGTAATCGCGAACGCGAACTGCTGTGGCCGAGACGCCGCGACCTCCCGCAGGGAACGAACGAAGTCGGCCAGCGGTCTGAGGCGGCCTGTGTCGTCGTGAACAGGAAGCCGGTCGAGGTCCAGAATGCCCGCCACCACGAAGAATGTGTAGTACCAGCACTTCAGCTTGTCCCGATCCCGATCGGGATCGGCAGGCTTGCGGCGGTCCGCCCACTCGTATACCGCGCCTGTGACCAGCCGCGCGGGAGGTAGCAGGCTGTCATCGGACCGCTCGACCCATTCGGCGACAGTGTGACTGGTGTCGCCGGTCGAAACGTAATCCTCCAGGTACCGTTTGACGGATTTCCCCATGAAGTCCTTGCGGAGGGGCAACAGCAAGGCGAAGAAGAGCGACAGCAGGCTCGACTTTCCGCCACCGTTGCGCAGCCACAGAATCGAATCGACGGGTTCGCCCGCCTCATCTGGACCCGACGACATGTCGAGCGTGAGATCGGTGAACCTGGCGGCACGGTCTCCGACGCTTGCCAATCTGAGACGAGACAGCTGGTAGGTCACGATGTAGCCTCACCATCCTGGTTGCCACGCCGAATCGATGCCAGTACTTCATAAGTGGCATTGCCTGCCAGATCACCCGCCTGTACTCGGAATCGTTCGAGCAATTGGAATGTTTCGGTACCGCGCGCTGGAGCGGGCCGAGCGAGCCCTTGGTCGACCATCCAACCGAGTACATGCGCCACCCAGTACGTCGACGATGCCGGAGACCGTCGTGCCCGGCCCTTCCCCCTGTCCGCCTTGTACCCGGGTGACAGACGGTCGTAGATACGCCACGCCTCGTCAAGAGCATCGTCATCGGCCGGCGTGTGCTCGGGCGAACGTTTGAACCGATCGCAGATCTCACGGAGGAACCGCTCGATCTCGCCGACCGATACCCAGCGAATCCTGTCGTCATCGAAGTCTGCGGGCGTCGGAAACGCATGGGCGGCAACCGCGACGCTGACCAGACCCACCAGCAATCGGTCCGACACACTGCCGACATTCGGCAGATCCGACAGGCGATACGCGAAAACGGACTCCCGCCGCACCCCGAGAACCAATCCGAAGTCCGAGTCGGAAAGCACCCGCGCGTCGAGCCCCTCGAGGACACTGTCCACAGCATTCCTGAACTCCGTGTCCGCGCGATAGCGCCCGAGCAGAAGCCGATAATCCGAGTCCGCGGTGGGCCGGAGCTTCGGTCGCAGAGCACAGCCGATCAGCACACCCACGTCTGCGAGATCGCGTTGGCCGAGAGTCACGAAACCTCCCAATCTTCTGGTGGTGCCATCGAATACGCTTCGGCCCACCGAGCCAGCGCATCCTCGTCCTCGGCGACGATCAGATCGTCACCCGACCAGCCGGGAATGCCGATCCGCGTGCCATCCGCATCGACGGCCGCTGTCGCACCGAGGATCCTGGTCGCCGAATCCACGGCGGCGGACACATCCTGGGCTGTCTCCGGCGCATAGGTCCACAGCACCGCGAGCACAATCAGCCGCTCCACAGCGGAACCGTCGACCCCATTGGGAAGATCTGTTTGCCGCGCCGCGAGGAGCAGGTTCGACAATCGTGCGGGTAGCCTGACGGCATCGACCACACGTGCGGCGGTGACCAGCACCTCCGTGGGCACTGCGGGTGGATCCGGATCGCCGAGTTCGTCGTCGGGCTCAGGCGATTCAGCGGGCGTGGCTTCGCGCCTTGGGGCAAGCAGGTCGTCGACCAGATCAGCGAAGCGGGCTATTCGCGGCACTCGGGTGCCCGCCACCAGCACGGCAAACGTTTCGGCGGGCTCTATCGCCCGATCCGCCGACATCGCGAGCAGTGGCATGAGGACGCCATCGGTGAGGTCGGGATTCCGCAAACCGCCCACCGGCCGAAACGACTGACGCGCCTGTTCGTCGAGGAAGATGGTCCGCGCACCGAGCAGCCTGCCGTGCAGCTGAGTGTGGCGGTGGCGACACTCCTCCAGGAGATTCGCGATGCGCGCTGACGCCGTGGCCACTGACGGCTCCACATCCGCCGCATCCAGCGCGCCTCGCACGTGGTCGAGCAATCTCGACTCCGCGCTGAGGCGCTCCTCCAAATGTGATCGATTGCGCTCCAACTGCTCCGGCACCCGCTCGGCCCACTGTGTCAGTACTGTGCGGATGTCTCTGACGGTGTCGGACAGCAGCACACGAAGCTCGTCCGCATATCGCACCGATAACAGCCTCGAGCGCTCCGCCGCTTTCTCCGCCTGCCCGAAGGCTCCTCTTTCAAGTTGTCTGGCAAGCATCAGTTCGATCGCGGCCTGCTCGTCCTCGACGTCGAACTCCAACCCGCCGACCAGCGCATTGATGGCGTCCGCCGACGCTCTCAATACATTCACGCCCCTGACGTGATCCTCGTACTCGGTCAGCAAGCGGAACTCCACCGTGGTAAGCCGATGACGAACAGTGCCGTCAGATTGTCGGCCGAATATCGAGATCGCGTAGCTGAATGGAGCCTCACGCTCCCGGCGGTTCAACAACGCATCCACCACATACCGTGCCACTGCTTCGTGCTCACCGGTGGGACGCTCAGCATGCGCGGCACCAGACAACGCCGCCAGGCTCGCGACTGCCTCGTCGTAGGTGACCTCATCATCGAAACCCTGTCTGGCGATGACGATGTCGATGGCGGCGAGGGCAAGCGTCACGACGTCGTATTCGTACTCACCCCACGTCTGGCGGATCGCGCTGTCCGCCGCATCGGCCACAGGCCTGGTCCGAAGCAGCGCCCGAACCCGTTCACCGAAGGACTCGTCGAAGACGGCGCGCCCCATAGTCGAAAAATCACTCACACGGCCCCACCACTCACGCATTCACCGTATGTGCTACGACCGACAACGTGTCGGCAATTGGCAAGCTATACAACAGAGTTGATTGTTGGTACCCAGAGGATGTTACCGATGGCCGAGCAGGCCGTGTGCACTACCGGGATTCTCCGCCCGAGTCATATCGTCGTACCAACGAATCGAGCAATCCACGCAGTGGCCCGTTGTCACCGCGCAGCGAAGCCATCGATGCCTGCGCGTTCTCGTCGGGATCGAGGCCGGTCCAGTCGATCATCCAACCGGACTCGCGAGCCAGCTGACCGAAGAAGGCTCGCTGAGCACGGCCGTTGCCCTCTCGAAACGGATGAATCGCATTCACTTCGGCCAGATAGTGCGTCAGCTTCCCGACGAACTCGGTTCGGTCGAGACCTCGCAGAAAGCGGTCAGCCATGAGCGCTGCGAAAACCTCAGCCGCATAACTCTCGATATGCCGCGGTAGACAGAACGGATCCGACTTGGCGATTCCCACGACGCGAATCTCCCCGGCCCATGGATACACGTCCCCGAAGATTTCGCGATGGAACGCGCACAGATGATCCAAGTCGTAGCGGCCGGGCAGCGACCGGATTCCCAGCTCGGCCAGGGCGGCCTGGCTCAGATCCGCTTCCGCCTGCCGTAGCCGAGCGGCATCGATAATCCCGAGCCGGTTCCGCAGCACGCCCGATTCCGGATCGAGGTACGGATCAACCGTCACGCGGCGCCGTACAGATCCCGGACGAGCTCCCGCATCCGCGTTGTGCTGATCTCACCGCGCGCCCATTGCTCCATGATCGCCTCGGCCGCCCCGCTCGCCGACTCCCCCTCGGCCCGAACCGACGCCGCCGCCTGCGCCAGCGACCGCGACCGCTCCGCCGTCAACTCCTCGAACACCTCGGCAGCCACCACCACGGCCTCGGTCTTACGATGTGACCCGACCCCAACAGGGCGGCGATCCCCCCTGCGAAATCGCGCCAGCACCCCCGAAAGCTGCTCACGCGCCTCACGCACTGACAAGGTTTCCATAAAGAAAGTGTACCTAAATGTGTACACAATTGGGTGTTGAACTGGGCGATAGTGTGCAAAGCGTTGTTGAGCTGACGATCACCTTCCCGAGAGAGGCGATGCCGCTCCTTGTCGGCGCTGGCGATCTGGATCGGCGCGACACCGGCATGCACAGCGAAGGCACCCGAGGTGCGAAACCGCGATGCGCGGCCGGTACGGCCCAGCAGGCGAGTGGCTACGACCGGGCCGACGCCGACGACGTCGAGCAGGCTGCTGCCGGATTCGGCGACCGTGTCCTGCATGCGTTGCTGGTTGGCCTTCAACCGGGTATCCAGGGCCCGAACCTCGGCGACCAGTTCCCAGGCCAGCTCCTTGCGGACGCGCTCGACCGGCGAGGCCGGCCGGATTCGCCGCAGGGTGTCGGCAGCCCGATCGGCGGTCAAATCGGTGGACACGCCACCGGGCAGTAGTTCACGCATCACGGCGTGCAGCTGGTTGACCGTCCGGGTGCGTTGCCTGGTCAGGTTGGTGCGGCGCTCGTCGAGCATCCGCAGCACGGTGGCGGCGCCTTCGGCCTCCACCGGGACGGCGTCGCCCTGTAACGCAGCAACACTCGCCGCCGCGGCCGCGTCCAGTTTGTCGTTCTTGCGACGGCCTCCTCGCGAGAGCTCCCGCACGCGCGCGGTCGCCGTCGCTGGCACGTCGGTCACGGTCTCACCCTGCGCGATCAGCCACTGGGCCAAATGCCGGCCCAGGCCCCACGCGTTCTCCACTGCCCACCTGCGCTCTGGAAATCGTCTCGCCCACAACAGAAGTCGCCGATACTCCGGCAACCTCGCGTCGAGGCGGATCGTCTCGAGCGTCTTGTGGTCGCCGCTGTCCAGCGCTGCGGCAGTGTGCGTGGACTTGTGCGGGTCCACCCCGATCACGACGGTCAACCGCGTTACCCTTCACTCGCTTCGGATGAAGAAGCCGCGGGCGACATTCCGGCTTTCGGCCTGTGTATCTCGCACCTCTGTTGAGTCAGACCCGCGGCCGGTACCGAGCCGGGACGCAAACCCCCAGCGAGCCAACCCCATCGGGCGGCAGGAACCTCACGAGCCAGCCCCGACCCGGCACCTCCGGCAGGCTACGACTGGTGATCATCCAGCACGCCCGAACCGGTGCATCCATATAAGCCGGAACCTCATAGCAAACGCAATATTGCGCTCGACTACAGACGCGACGGTCCGAAGCCAGTAACAGCTGGCGAGCTGGTAGCCACGGCTCACGGATCAACTTGCTCGATCAGCGGAAGATGGCGACTCGTCTCAGCCACCGAGCGACCCCCGCATCCATGGGGCTTGACCAGCGCGGGGGGTAGGCGTCGGGGAGTAGGTCTACGAGCATCGTTCGAAGCTCATGCCGACCGTGGTGCAGTACTGGCATCAAGGTGTGCGGTGTTCCGGGCGGGAATGGCGCATCCGCGATGAGATCATCGACGGTGAAATCGGTATCGAGCCATCGGATGAGGTCACGCAGATCCGCGGCGGGGCCGCTGTCACCGGTCCGGAGGTCGGTCAGCTCGATCTCCTGCAGCCCGGTTTCGTAGATGGTGTCGTCACGACGGTCGCCGCGTACAGCGTGTAGGCCGGAACGGCGCACCAGGCATGGAAAGCAGTGACCGCAGTGATAACTCGGCCGCTTCGGACTCGTGGGGTGACCGCAACTGACCGTCTGTTCCAGCGTCGACCAACTGAGCCCGGCGTCGAGGGCGAGTGCGCAGACCTGCCCCTTGGTCTTGTGGAGCAGGGGGTTGTCGACGGTGACACCGCCCCCGAGCCGGGTGATGAGTTGGTTGATCGCGTACAGCGTCCAGGGGTGTACTGATCTCGTCGAACAGGCCGACCGCCGACCGGGCGTCAGCGCCGGATTGCAGGCCAGCTGTCCGTTCTCGGGCACCATCACGTTCTGCGCACCATTGATCGCCGCCAGGCAGACGGCGGTGGCGATGTACAAGAACCCACGTGAACGATTGGAGTGGTCCAATGCCCCACCGTGGGGGCTCAGTCGCGTCGGTTCCATACGAACCGTCTCCGGGGGCGCCAGCCGCTTGATGTCCTCGAAAACCCTGCGTTGACACCGACCCACGGTAGCGTCGTAGGCGACGAACAAAGCCCGCTCACTGGTGTCCAGCTGTCCTGCGCGCTGCGCTGCGTAGGCCGTTGAATCCAGACCACCGGAAAACAACGCGACGTGCGTGTACTCCGGCTGGACTGGCAATTGCCCCTGCGAACCGACCCCGCCGTGCACTCGGACGTCCCAACGATCTCCCGTAAGCACCTGCAACAGATCGTTCAGGAGAGTGCAGTGTGGTCCCCATCGGTCCGGCTGAAAGACTTGGATGGACATGACGATTGTGCGGGTCCAGTTGTCGGCGGTGCGGTCACGGGGTGAACGCCGATCTGCCAGGTAGACCGCTCGCGCGACCCGCCAGAGGTCCTGCGCCCACATCTGGTCATCGACGAGGGGTGCCGTCAGCATTCTCGCGTGCTCGGGCCGGTCACGAAAGCCGGAGTCGGACAACCGCTCCCAGCCGGTGTCGATACCCCGAGCATGGTCGGAGACGGAGTCGTCGATCGTGTAGCGGTACTGGAATACGGGATCACTCATCAGAGTTCTCCGTCCCCTGGTTCGGTAGGCCGAGCATCCGCCGTACCGTCTCCTCTACGAGGTCGCGGGCCAGCTCGGCGACGGGCATGCCGTCGCCTCGCTGATGCTGCTCCTGGCACGGATCGAGCGCATCCACAATCTGTTCCGCGCCCCATTCCGCGATCATTCCTCCAGGGTCGATGAGATACAGCCCCGGTAGCCAGATAGCGATCTTCGCGGCGACGACCGACGTGATGACCTCGATCAGCAGCCTTTCGAAGAAGACCGTGTAGATCAAACAGAACACGTCACTACCCAGTCGGACACTGCCCCCGGAGGCGTCGTACTCGACGGCTCGAGAGAACCGTGGATCCGTCTCCAGGATCATTCGACCGCAGTAGGCGGCGGCCTGCCGCGCCGCACTTGCTGCCGGTGTCGCGGCGACGCCGACCACGCGCTCGACAAACCCCTGCACGAATACCGCCGCCCGGACATCAGGCGCGTCGGTCGGAGACAACTCGACAACCTCCGGGCCGACCGTGCACAACGCCTCGAGCACGTCGACGAGGTTCTTGCCGGCAACCACCATCGTCGTACGAATCCCGAAGGCGTCCGGTTCGTCACGAACGGCCTGCTTCAGCGCATTAATACTCTGCGACACAGCTCGCTTCGTCTGGTCGGCCGCGACGCGTTCTCCGGCATCTACGACCTCAGTGGGCCGGGTGTCGGCGTGCCCATTTCCGGACGCTCGGGCTGCGATACGCCCCAATTGCATCAGCCGCCGGTTCGGTGCCAGCCACACGCCACCTCTCGGTCCCGGCCATCGTGTCGAGGTCCCCACCACGCCTCCTACATTCACCCGCAGGGCCTCGGGAACGGCGCCCTGGCTGTGCACCTGAACGTCGATTGTATCGAGCCAGACAAGTCGAATGTGATGGAATCGACTGCGCCACAGTATGTTCCATGGCATTGCAACCTTCAGCAACCGTCGGATGGTCTATCGAATGCGCCGTAGCAGCTGTTCGCATCCTCACCGAAGCCCAACTCCGCCACCGCGATCCAAGAGCAGATGACCGGACGCTCTCGATTCAGCAGGATTGGGCGTGAAATTCCTATAGACCAGCGGTTTTCCTCGGTTGGGTGAGCTCCACCATTCGCGTATTCACGCGACAGGGACGTCGCCTCGCCGCGCCTATACGGCAGACCACCGCGGCGCGGCGGTGTACGCCGTTCACTGCCAAGCGCGCAACAGATCCTCAGGCCCCCAGCAGGTAGCGACCGGCAGGTCACCGTCGACTCCGGACCGCGAGACCGCCACCAGCGGCGTATCGAACTGGGTCCCTGGAATCGCGAGCACACTGCGGACGAGGGCGTCGTAGTCGTGGCGGTCGAACGGCCGGTCCTCGAGCCATTTGATCGAGCCGACGAAATGCACTGCGCCCGCGACGGGTTCGCGGTCGGCACCGATCAGGTCGATCTCCGGATTGTTCTGCCGGTTCCACCAGCCACCCACCGCCTCGGTCCCCCGGCCGCGTTCGATGAGCGGAATTCCGCGTTCCAGGAAGGCCAACCAGAACCGCAGGTAAGAATCGGCGATGCGGTAACGCTTGTTCTTGCTGTCCGGCTTGGTCGACAACGGTAGATCCGCAGCCACGATGCGCTTGGCCTGCAATGTACTCAGCAACGGTGTCAGCGTGCCCGCTGCGGCTCATGCCCGGACGCCACGACTGGACGATTTCCGGGAACTCACCCGTAATCAACAGCGCATCCATCGCCTCGGCCGCCGACAGCTCGGTCATGGCCTGCACATCGGCCAACTGCAGCGGTGCCACCGTCATTTTCGTCGCTCGCCCGAAGAACGGGCGACCGTGTGACTGCAAGGCCTCCATAACCGAAACGTCACTGCCCACCAGCACCAGCAGCACCGGTTTGGCCGACAGATGCCGATCCCACACCGTCTGCAGCGCCCCTTCGAACTCGGAGTCCTGCCCCACCAGCCATGGCACCTCGTCGATCACCATGATGCTCGCGGCATCGTCCGGCAGCGCGATGGCCAGCGTCCGTAGCGGCGAATGAGCCAACGTCGCGACGAAGTCCTCCCGCTCCGCGACAGGGTTACGCCCCCGCGTCGCTCTAGAAGACACCTCCAGCAAGAAGAATCAACACATCCTACTTAGATTCAATCTAAGTAAGAATTGATCTATGTAATCCATCCCACACTGCTGCCACCGTCACGGCAACCCTCCGCGGGTACGGCGCCGATGCGTGGGACTCATTCCGGGAGTGCGAACGGCACCTTCGAGGCACCACCGCATCATGCGTGACACCGACGGGCCGAGCAGCGGGCGGTGGGGACGGTGCACCCGCCAACCTACTGATCCGGCAGGATCTCGACGTACCCCTCCGACCCGTGCACGCGGATGCGCTGCCCGTCTCGGATGCGCTCGGTAGCGTTTTCCACGCCGACGACGGCGGGGAGGCCGTATTCGCGGGCTATGACGGCGCCGTGGGTCATCAGGCCGCCTACCTCGGTGACGAGGCCGGAGATGGTTACGAACAGTGGGGTCCAGCTGGGGTCGGTGTAGGCGGTGATCAGGATGTCACCGGGGGCGAGGTCGGCTTCGGCTATGTCGGAGATGACTCGGGCGCGGCCTTCGACGGTGCCGGCGGATACGGGCGTGCCGGGCAGGGCGGTCGGGGGGAGGTCGGCGCGGCGGTAGGCGCCGGTGATCATTTCGCCGTCCGAGGTGAGCACCCGGGGTGGGGTGAGGGTTTGGTGGGTGCGGAAGGCTTGTTCGCGGTCGCGGAGGAGGGTGTGGTCGGCGCGTTGGGTGCGCACCACTTCGCGGAGTTCGTCGAAGCGCAGGTAGAAGATGTCCTCGGGGGCGGTGAGCACTCCGGTTCGGACGAGGTGTGCGGCCTCGCGCAGGAGGGCCTGCTTGTAGACGAAGTAGCGGCTGACCATCGCGTACTTCGGGTACTCGCGGTAGCCCGTGAAGGTGCGGAGGCGGTCGATCATCGCTTGGGTCTCAACGGCTTTCGACTCTCCGCCCGGCAGTGCGCGCAGCCGCTCCAGGAGGTCGCGAGTGTGCTGTTCGGCGGCGCGCAGGCCGTCCGCGAAACGCTGCTCGGCCGCGCCCGGCGCGAAGTTGGCGATATCGGCGAGGAGGGTCGGGACGAGGGCGGCGGGGTGTTCGCTCCAGCGCGGGCGGGTGATGTCGATTTCGCCGACGCAGCGCATGCCGTAACGGTCGAGGAAGGCGTCGAGCGCGGCGCGGGCCGCGTCGCCGCCCGGACGCTGCGACAACTCGTCCAGGAAACGCTGGCCGTCGACACCGGTATCGGCGACCTGCCGCAGGTAGTCCACCACGTCCGGGTGCGGCCGGATGGCGTCGGCGACATCCAGTAGAGCCAGGCCCATTTCGGCGGTGACATTGCCAGGCACCGACTGTGTGAGTACGTCGGCGGCGTTCGTCTCCCCCAGCCAGGTCCGCAACCGGTCGTTGAGCCAGCCCGCCGCATCCATGCCGGCCATGATCGCCTGTCGGCTGCGGGGGTTGAACAGGATCCGCCGGAGTTCGCCTTGGATATCGGCGGCGATGAAATCCAGTAGGGCGGTGCCGGTTTCGGCCTCGATGTCATTCTTCAGCGCCGCGAGGGACTGCTCGCTGGCGGCGATCAGTTCGGCGACCAGTTCCGGGTCGGCGTCGATCGGCGTGGCGGCCTCGGCCGCCGGGGCGGCGGGGGTCGCGTCCGGGACCGTGGGAATGAATTCGCGGTCGACGATGGTGCGCAGCGCGTCGCCGGAGAGCGGATCGGATTGGCTGAAACCGTCCACCAGCGCCTGCCGCGCGGTCGGCGACGACAGGGCGCGGGTGACGTCGACGAACAGGCGACCACCCGCGTGCCGCATGGGCGCGGGGCTCGTCAACTGCCACACCGACAATCCCAGCGGCGTCATCGCATCGGTCATCATCTGCTGGTGACCGACCGACAGGTAGACGTGGTTGTCGTCGTCGGCGGCCTCGGGGACCGGGAACAGGGTGGTGATCGGACGACTCTGGACGATGCGGAAATCCGGGTCGTCCAAACACCATTCGATGTCCTGGGGGCAGCCGAAATGCGCCTCGATGACGCGGCCCAGCCGTGCCAGCCGCAGGATCTGCGCGTCGGTCAGCACCTGCCGGTGCTGTCGCTCCGGCTCGATCTCCCGGATCTGCGTGCCGCCCGCCGGGTTCGCTTCGACAGTCAGCTTCTTGGTGGCGACGCTCCGATCGGTGATCGCGTCGTCGCGAACCCGGTAGACGTCGGCGTTCACCAAGCCGGACACCAGCGCCTCGCCGAGGCCGAACCCGGCGTCGATGGAGACGACCTTCCGGTCCGAGGTGACCGGGTCGGCGGTGACCATGACGCCCGCGGCCCGCGGGAACACCATCCGCTGAACGACCACCGCCATATCGATCGCCCGGTGGCCGAAGCCGTTGCGCTGCCGGTAGGTGACCGCCCGTTCGGTGAACAGGGAGGCCCAGCACCGGCCGATGTGTTCGAGAATCGCCCGCACGCCGGTGACATTCAGATAGCTGTCCTGCTGACCGGCGAACGACGCGATCGGCAGGTCCTCGGCGGTCGCGCTGGACCGCACGGCACAGGCGGTATCCGCGCCCAGCCGGGCGTACGCGGCGGCGACCGCCGTCGCGATATCGCCCGGAATGACGAATTCTTCGATCGCACGACGTATTTCGGCACTGAGCGCAGCGATGCGGGTGCGATCGTCCGGAGCCAGGGCCGTCAGTTCGTCGAGCTGAACCTCGAGGGCGGGCAGCTCGGCCAGCACCCGACGGAACGCCTCCGTGGTGACACAGAAGCCGTCCGGCACCCGAACACCGTCGATCCTCGCCAACTCCCCGAGGTTCGCACCCTTCCCGCCCACACCCGCGATCCGGCTCCGGTCGATGTCCGCGAAGTCCAGCACATAGGCCATTCGGCTTGCTCCTCACCTGGGGTTTCGGCATGTAGCGAGCGATTATGGACCAGATCTCGATTCGTCATGAGCGACGCCGATCGGCTATACAGTAGAAGGGGGATGGCGACGACCTCCGCCGCAGCACAGCGGTTCTCGACGGGTAGTCACTCGGACGCGCCCGTGACCACCCATCATTTCAGCGAACTCGGTTCATCGCCGTACCGGTTCCTCCGCCCAGCACTCGACGCCATCGGCGGCCGCCGCCGGGCCATGTACGTATACCGGGTCACGTCCGGCGTGGCGCTGCCGCTGGTAGTCGTCCAGCAGTCGGAAGGCTACGGCCCCCAGCGGGATGATAGCGGCCAGGTTGACCGCGGCCATGACACCCATGAAGACGTCGGCGAGGTTCCACACCAGGCTCACCGAGCCCAGCGCGCCGCCGAAGACGGCCAGCAGCACCAGGATTCGGTATCCCTGGAGGACCGACCGACTGGTGGTCAGGAATTCGATGTTCGCTTCGCCGTAGTAGTAGTTGCCGATCAGTGAGCTGAACGCGAGCAGTGCGACGATGAGGGTCAGCGCGTGTCCTGCCCAGGAGCCCAGCGATTGCTCGAGCGCGCTCTGGGTGAGGTCCGCACCGCGCCGCTCGGACAGATCCGGGTTGGTGGTGAGAATGATGAAGGCGGTGACCGAGCAGATCAGCAGGGTATCGAAGAAGACACCCAGAGATTGCACCAGTCCCTGCTTCACCGGATGGCTCACCTGGGCGGACGCGCCGGCGTTCGGCGCCGACCCCAGCCCCGCCTCATTGGAGAACATGCCGCGTCGGACGCCGTGCTGAATGGCCGCGCCCACCGCGCCACCCGCGACCTCGCGAATACCGAAGGCACCGCCGACGATATCGGCGAGGACCCGAGGCACATCACCGATATTGAGCACCACGACGACGATTCCCAGCAGGATGTATCCGATCGCCATGACCGGCACCAGCACCTCGGTGACGCGGGCGATACGGCGCACGCCGCCGAAAATGATCAATCCGAGCAGCAGGGCAAGTACGAACCCGACCAGTACGGAGAACGCGGAACCGTCGGCCGCGAGCGACCGTCGACCGGTGGCGACAATGGCATTCGACTGCACGGCATTGAAGACGAAACCGAAGGTGAGGGTGATGACCACCGCGAACAGCGCACCCATCCAGCGCCGCCGCAGCCCCCGCTCCATGTAGTAGGCGGGACCGCCGCGAAAGGTGCCGGGCTCCCGGTCCCGCACCTTGTACAATTGCGCCAGCGTCGATTCGACGAAGGCCGATGCCGAACCGACGATCGCCATCGTCCACATCCAGAACACCGCGCCGGGGCCGCCGAGCGTGATGGCCGTGGCCACGCCCGCGATATTTCCGGTCCCGACCCGGGCCGCCGCGGAGATGGTGAAGGCCCCGAAGGCCGACACCGGGCGGGTGCCGTCCGGGCCCGGCTCCGCGCGCTCGGTGATCGCCCGGAACATCTCCGGCAATAGGCGTAGCTGCAGGAGCCTGCCGCGCCAGCTGAAGTACAGGCCGGCGCCCACCACCACCGGAATCAGTAGCCAGGTCCAGAGGCCGCTGTTGATGTCGACGATCAGCGAATCGAGTGCTTCCACCGATGCAGGCTAACCGCCGGCGAACCCGACGACGCGCATCCGCCCCGGCCAGCCATGTGATGCCCGGCGGGACCCTGGGATGCCCCCGAATCGAGATATAGCTAACACTAGCCTAACCTAAATTAGGTGAGGCTATGCTTCTCGCAAAACGAAGCGGTGCACGTCGAGCGGACCCTTTCCATACACGGCGACTCCGAGTGGTGACAGCGTGCCGCTATGGAGACCGCCGCGCAGGCCGCTCGACCTCGCACCGTTGTTAGCTTACCCTAACTTAATTAGGGTACGCTAACCCAGCGAAAGTGGATCTGCGAGAGGCGTTCTCATGGTGGTTGCTCGTCCCGAGGCGAGTTCGGGTGTCGATGGTCGAGCCGAGGCTTCTCGGTCCGATATGCCCAGCTCAGCGGCACCGAGCTATGAGCTGACGTCGCGGCGGATCGAGATCGAACGCGATACCGAGACCGCGCACCGGTGGCTCAACCATCCCAAGTCCGCGTACTGGGGGATGGTGAACAGCAGCCTGGCCGATGTGGAGCGGCTGATCCGGGAGGCCGAGGCGGATCCCGACCCCCGATTCGGCATGCGGATGGGGTATTTCGAGGGCGAGCCGCAGTTCCTCTTCGAGCTCTACAACCCGGTGACCAGCGATCTCGCCAAGCCGGGCACGGGGTATGCGCACGAGCCCGGCGATATCGGCATGCATCTGCTCGTTTCCAGCAGTGAGCGGCGATTGGCCGGATTCACCGGGAACGTGATGCTGCACATCATGCGCACGGCGTTCTTCGACTGTGGCGCCGAGCGGGTCGTGGTCGAGCCGGACCACCGCAATCTGGATGTGCAGCGCCTCAATGCCGCCGTCGGGTTCCGCGTCGTGGGCGACTTCCCGGTCGCCGACAAGATCGCACGACTGAGCTATTGCACGCGCGCCGATTTCCTGCGAGCGACCGACAGCGGGCGCTCCCTGGCGACCGATCAGCTCGAGAACCCCTGAGAAAGTAGCGTTTTGAACAGCACCGTGGCCTCCGCCCGCCGATCCGCGTACTGGCAGACGTACGAAACCCGGATCGCGAAGAAAATCCTCGCCGAGTTCTGTCACGAGCGTTTCGTGCATCCGGTCGAATTGTCCCCCGGCGTCTTCGTGGTCCACTCCGACGACGGGCGGACCGAGTATTTCTTCCGCGCCGAACTCCTGTCGCTGGACAGCTGGAGTATCGACGAGAACTCGCTGCGCCGCGTGCGGGCGGGTGAGGAACTGCGCATCGACGCGATCCAACTCGTCATCGACCTCAGCGGTTCGCTCGGCATTCCCGCCGAGGCACTGCCGGAATATCTGGAGGAGTTCACCAATACGCTGCTGATCAGTACGAATCGTGCCGACGCTCGGCGTATTCCGGTGGCGGAGCTGGCCCGCGCCGACTTCCAGACCATCGAGCGCACCATGACCGAGGGGCATCCCTGCATCGTGGCCAATGCCGGTCGGCTCGGATTCAGCGCCGCCGATGTCGAGCGCTACGCCCCGGAATCCGGGCAGCGGTTCCCGCTGACCTGGGTGGCCGTGCGCCGGGAGAACTGTGAGTTCGCGGCGGTGGCCGGGGTCGACTACGCCGCTCTGGTCCGCGACGAGCTGGGCGCGGAGACCCTCGCGCGCTTCGACGGCGTCCTCACCGAGCGGGGACTCGACTCCGCCGCCTACTACTACATGCCGGTGCACCCGTGGCAGTGGGTCGAGAAGGTCGCGCGCGTCTACGCCATCGATATCGCCGAAGGGCGCATCGTGGAACTGGGCGAGGGACCGGATCTGTATCAGCCGCAGCAGTCCATCCGGACGCTGTTCAACACCACGCATCCCACCCGGCATTACGTCAAACTCGCGCTCTCCATTGTCAATATGGGATTCACGCGCGGGATGTCGGCGGACTACATGCGCAATACCCCGCTGATCAACGACTGGGTGCGCGCGCTGGTCACCGATGACGAGTACCTGAAATCGCTGGATTTCGAGATGCTCTACGAAGTCGCGGCCATCGGCTACCGCAGCCCGAACTACACGGCCATCACCCAGCCCGGCTCGGAGTACCGCAAACTGCTGTCGGCACTGTGGCGGGAGAGCCCGATTCCGCTGGTGCGCGACGGTGAGCAGCTGGCCACCATGGCCGCGCTGCTGCACGTCGACCACGACGGGAATCCGTTCGTGGCGACCGTGGTTCGCGAGTCGGGCATTCCGGTACGGGACTGGCTGCACCGCTATCTGCGGTCCTACCTGCACCCGATCGTCTACCTGCTCTACAAGTACGAGCTCAAGTTCTCGCCGCACGGGGAGAATCTGATCCTGGTGCTCGACAACGGCATTCCGGTGCGGGCCGTGCTCAAGGACATCGGTGAGGAGGTGTCCATCTTCGGCGAACCGGACGACCTGCCCGAATCCTGCCAGCGGGCGCGGGCGGAGGCGACCGACGACATCCGCAATATGGGTGTGCTCTCGGATGTGTTCGACGATTTCCTGCGCCATCTCGCCGCCGTATTCCATGCCAGCGGGCTGCTGCCGGATCGGGACTTCTGGGCCGTCGTCGCCGAGAGCGTGACCCAATTCCAGGAACTGCACCCGGATCTGGCCGACCGGTTCCGCGCCTGGGACCTGTTCGCGCCGACCTTCAAGGCGATCCATATGAACCGGCTGCAGCTGACCAACAACCGCCGGATGGTCAACCTCGGAGATTCCTATTCGACCCTCGTCGACGATCGGCACGAACTCGTGAATCCGATAGCCGCATTCCGGCCGTCCGCGACTCGGGAACACACGACTCGGGAACACAAGGAGGTGGCGGTTTCGTGACCACCGAGCCCACGAACAACCCGGATGTGGAAATCATCCGGGACGCCTGGGGCATTCCGCATATCACCGCGACCTCTGCCGCGGGCGCGCTCTTCGGTCAGGGCCACGCCTGCGGGACCGATCGCGCCTGGCAGCTGGAATTCCTGCGACTGCGCGCCGAGGGCCGCACCGCTGAGGTCTTCGGCAGCGACAGCGTGGGCTGGGACGAATTCGCCCGGCGCGCCCGCCTCGACGCGGCGGCCCGGCGCGTTTTCGAGGCGTCCTCTCCGCGCACCCGGGAACTGGTCGCGGCCTTCGCCGCCGGTGTCAACAGCACCCTGGACGCGGCCGACGCCATCGAGTTGACCGAGTTCGACCACACCCCCGCGCCGTGGCGGCCGTGGACACCCATCTCGGTGTTCATCGTCCACAATGTGCTGTTCGGCCGGTTCCTCACCAAGCTCTGGCGACTGCACGCGTGCCGCGCACTGGGTGTGGACGCGCTGGCGCTGTTCGACTGCGAGGGTGTCGATGACACCACCGATCGCGTACCCGCGACGCCGGACGGCGCCTTCGTCGCCGAACTGCTGCGATGGCTTCCGGACGCTGCCACCGCCGGTCCGGCTCCGGAAGCCTCGTTCGGCGACGCCATCTCGGGCAGCAATGCCTGGGGCGTGGCCGCGGCCCGCACCGCCACCGGCGCACCGCTCATCGCGGGCGATCCGCACCGGTTCCTGGAACTGCCCGGCATCTACCAGCAGTTCCATCTGGCGGCACCGGAATTCGACGTGGTGGGCTTCTCCTTCGCGGGCGTGCCCGGGGTGCCGCACTTCAGCCACTCCGGCTCAGTGGCCTGGGGCATCACCAATGCCATGGGCGACTATCAGGATCTCTACGTCGAGAAGCTGACCCGCTCGGGCACCGCCGTGTACGCCGAATCCATCGACGGCACCACGCTCGCCGAGACGCACACCGAGCAGATCCGAGTGCGCGGCGGCGAGCCGGTGCGGGTCGAGATCATCGTCACCGACAACGGGCCGGTCATCTTCGGCGGTCCGGACGAGGCGTTCGCGCTGAGCCTGCGCACCCCCATGCTGAGCGATCCGGAGACCACTTTCGACGCCGCCATGGATCTGCTGTTCGCCACGTCGGTGCCCGAGGTCGAACAGGCGCTGCGGCAATGGTCGGAGCCGGTCAACCGGATCGTCATCGCCGACACCGGCGGCAACCTGACCCACCACGTGGTGGGCAGCATGCCCGAACGCGCGGACGAGAACTACTGGCTGCCGGTGCCGGGCTGGGACGAGCGCTACCGGTGGCGCGGTTACACCGGCGCGTCCGTGTGGGACGAGACCTTCGACGCCCGGGTCGCCGACTACTCGGTCATCGCCAATCAGCGCATTGCGAAATCGGTTCCGCTGCAACCGATCACCACCGAATGCGCGGCACCTTTCCGCGCCGACCGCATCGACGCGCTGCTCGCGGCGACCACGGCCGTGTCGGCGGCGGACTGCGAACACATCCACCGAGATGTCACCGTCGACGCCTCGGATGTGATCCAGCGGCTGCTGCGCACGCTCACCGGGCTGAGCCCGCGCGCCGAGCAGGTGCGCCGCCGACTGCTCGACTGGGACCGCACCATGCACGCCGACAGCACGGACGCGTACGTCTACGCCGAGGTGCGCGCCCACCTGGTGCGCGCCCTCACCGGTGACGCCGCACTGGCCGGGCTGGGCGCACCCCATCCCTTCGGCCGCACCTTCGATCCGTGGTTCGTGGTGGGTACCCGCATCGCGGCGGCGCTGGATGCCGTGGTGGACCGGGCGACGCCGCTCGGGGTGGAGGTGGACCGGCTGGTCCGGGAATCCGTCGAAGCGGTCGCGGCCCGGCTCGAGGCGGCCGAGGAGATTCCGACCTGGGGCAGCGTGCATGTGTTCGCGCCCATCCACGGTTTCGATCTGGTCGGCGCGAGCCTGCGGTATCCCGAACTGTCGGCACGGATTCGGCCGAGTCGGCTGCCGCTGGGCGGGGATGCCGAATGCGTCTTCGCCAATGCCAGCGCCGTCGGCTTCTCGCACGCGTGCAGCGTCGGTTCCGCCGCGCGCTACGTGTGGGATCTCGCCGACCGCGACGCGGGCCGGTGGATCGTGCCGCTGGGGGTGAGCGGGGACAAGCGGTCACCGCACTTCGAGGACCAAGCGCCCCTGTGGGCGCGCGGCGAGCTGGTCGACATTGTCAGCGACTGGGCCGTGCTGCGCGAAACCGCAAGCCAGCGTGCCGAATTCAGCCGTGACCCGGGATCGGGCGGTTTCCGGCCCACCCGGGCGACGCGCCCGCATTCCGCCGATCCGACGCTGGGAGAAGTATGACGACCCTGACCGACGCGCGATTGGAACTGCTGCGCCGACGCCTGGCCGCCGCGGGCGTGGCCGCCGACCGCTCCCCCGCCCCGGAAGCGACGCCCGCCCCCGAGCTGCCGGACGGCGCGCTGCGCACCGCCGAGCGGCGCATGTGGAAGATCTACGAACTCGATCCGAATTCGGTGTCGCACAACATCGGACTGATCCTGGACTTCGAGGGCGGCTACACCCTCGACGGCGTGATCGCCTCGTTCGAGACCATGGTGCGCAATGGCGGAGTGCTCGGCTCGGTGGTCGCCACCGAAGACGGCGTCCCGCGCCGCGTACCGGCCCGGGTCGACGGGCGCTGGGTCGAACCGGGCGCGGTCTGGGAGTGGGGCACCGTCCCCGAGCGGGCCGGCACCCGGCGCGAGGGCAACGGCGCGACCGAAACCCGCCGGGGCGATGCCGCTGCGGGAACCGATCAAGCGAACGAGGAGTCCGCGCCCGCTCAGCGGGAGGTGCAGACTCTCGCTGCCCCCGGTCACGGCGCATCGGAGCGACGACGAGACGAAATCGCCGCCGTGGCAGAGGTTCTCACGCGCACCCCGTTCGACCTGACCGTAGAGCCACCGTTGCGCGCACGGATCTACGCCGGTGCGGGCGAACGCGTGACGCTGGTGTTGGTCGTGCATCACCTGGCGGTGGACGACACCTCGTGGCCGCTGCTGCTGGGCACGCTGACCACCGGTGCGTGGCCCGCCGAGACGGACCGCCCGAACCGCTCGAACGCGCCGGTGACCACCGACGAGGTGGAGCGCGCGCTGCGCCACGCGCAGGACACCTGGGCCGCCGAGGGGATTCGCTTCCCGCTGTCCGGAGAGCTGCCCGCGATCAGCGCGGCCGAGAGCTGGCTGTCGCCCATGGACGAGAGTCCGGGCGCGCGGTTCGAGCGGCCGCTCGAACGGGCCGCCGTCGCGGCGCTCGAGGGGGTCGCCCGCGAGGTCGGATCGACGTCGAACGCGCTGCTCATCGCGATCTGCGCGGTCACCGTGTATGCCCTCACCGATGCCGCGGACCACGTCCTGCTGGTCCCCGCCGACAACCGGCGGCAGGGCGAGAGCCCGGACACCGTCGGCTACAGCGGCAATATCGTCCCGATGCGCTTCGCCTTCGCGCCGGACGCCACCGTGCGCGCGGCGCTGCGTGACGCCGTATCGGTGGTCTACCGGTCCATGGAATTCACCGGCGTCGACTACGGCACCGTGCTCACCGCGCTGCGCGCGGCGGGTGGGCGATTCCCGGTGGCCGAGATCATGGCCTCGGTACGCAATGCCCCGCTGCGCGGCATCCCGATCCCCGACGGTCGGCGGGTCGACTGCGCGTCGGTCTTCCACGGGGTCGGCAACTATCCGCTGACACTCGCGTTCGAACTGGGTGCCGATGACGGCGTCCACCTGGAGGTGGATCACCAACCGGAGGCGGTCGACGCCGCCCGCGCACATCGGGCGGCGGCCATGGCCACGGCGCTGGTCGCCCGCATCCCCGGAGCCTTGGACCGCCCGCTGGCCGAACTGGTCGGCGCGGTACGCGAATCCGAGACCGGATAGCCGGGCGCCGAGCCCAACCGCCGCCGAATGCGACCGCGGCACCAGACATTTCGAATCATCCCCCCGCCCAGACGTAACGAGGTCTACCTGTGTCACCTGAATTCGAGTCCCCCTGGGGGAGAGCGTCCAAGTTCGCCTCACCCGGCGACGGCTGGACCGCTGTCGGCGGCGGTCTGGCACAACTCGCCGCCGCGGTCGAGCAGAGCCACCACCGCTCGCCGCTGCCCTCCGGACAACCGGCCGAGATGCTGGACGCCGTCGCGGCATCGCTGGGGGCGGAACAGGTTCCGGACGACGGTGTGGGCGAGGCCGCCGCACTCGCGCAGCTGGCCGACGTGATCGCCCGCTACGGACTGGATCTCACCCACAAGCTGTGCGCAGCGCATCTGCAGCCGCCGCCGCTGACCGTGGCCGTGGTGGCCGACGCGCTGGCCAGCGCCACCAATGCCTCCCTGGACACCTACGACTCCGGCCCGGCCACCCTGGGCATCGAGCAGTGGACCATCAGCGCACTGGCGAAGCTGGCCGGATTCGGCGAGAACGCGGGCGGCGTCTTCGGTCCGGGCGGGTCGTACTCGAATCTGCTGGCTCTGCTCATCGCCCGCGACTACGGAGCCGCCCGGCAGGGCATCGACATTCGCCACAATGGCGTGAGCGCACTGCCCCGACCGGTGGTGCTGTGCTCCCAGGTGGCGCACTTCTCCATTCACCGCGCCTGTGCCGCACTGGGTTTGGGTGAGGCGGCGACCATCCCGATCCCGGTCGACGCCGACCACCGGATGATTCCGGAGGCCCTGGAGGCGACGCTGGCCGAACTGCGCGAGAGCCATACGCCGGTCGCCGTCGTGGCCACCGCGGGCACCACCGACTTCGGCTCCATCGATCCGCTGCCCGAGATCGCCGATATCGCCGCGCGCCACGGGGTGTGGATGCACGTCGACGCCGCCTACGGTTTCGGTTCGCTGTTCTCCGACAAGCTGGCTCCGCTGCTGCGCGGTATCGAGCGCGCCGATTCGGTGACCCTGGACCTGCACAAGGTCGGCTGGCAGCCCGCCGCCGCGAGTGTGCTGCTGCTCGCCGATCAGCGCCGGTTCGCCTCGCTGAACCGCTCGGTGGCGTACCTCAACCCCGACGACGACGTGGAGGCCGGATACGGCGGCCTGCTCGGCCAGACGTTGCAGACCACCCGGCGTCCCGATGTGCTCAAGGTGGCGGCGACCTTCCTCGCCTACGGCCGCAGCGGCCTGGGCCGGATGCTCGACGCCTGCCACGACCTGGCCCGCTACGCCGAAGCCCGCATCACCGCCGAACCGCTGCTGGAACTGGTCGCGCCGGTGACCCTGACCACGGTCGTATTCCGTTACCGCTGTGAGGATCTGGACCTGGACCAGGTGAACGGCGAACTGCGCCGCCGCCTGATCAGCTCCGGCACGGCACTCATCGGCCGCACCCAGGTGCGCGTCGGCGGCGAGGGCGAGCCCCGCACCTGCGTGAAGCTCACCCTGCTGAACCCGGAGACCAGCGCGCGCGACATCGACGACCTGTTCGACGAATTGCTGCGGGTGGGATTGGAAGTGGAGTCCGAGGGCTTGCGCAGCGGACACGACGAAATGGTGAAGGTCCATGAGTGAAATCGAGTCGGTCGACATCCTCGCCATCGGCGCGGGTCCGTTCAATATCGGCCTGGCGGCCATGGCCTCCACGGTCGACGATGTCGAGGTCCTGGTGGTGGACTCCGTCGAGGAGTTCCACTGGCACCCCGGCATGATGTTCGAGGAGGCCAAACTCCAGGTCAGCTTCCTGTCGGATCTGGTCTCGCTGGTCGACCCGACCCACCCCATGTCGTTCCTGGCCTACCTGGCCGATGTCGACCGCCTGTACCCGTTCCTGGTGCGCGAGGACTTCTTCCCCACCCGTCGCGAGTACGAGGCGTACCTGCTGTGGGCGGTGCGGCGGCTGTCGTCGCTGCGGTTCTCCACCACCGTCGACGCGGTGCGCTGGGACGACGAACACGACCGCTTCGAGGTGTCGGTGACCACCGGTGGCACCGCCTCCACCATTCACGCCGGTCATATCGTGGTCGGCGTGGGCACCGAGCCCGCCATCCCGGCGGCGCTCGCCACCACCTCGCCGAAGCTCATCCACAGCGCCGACTACCTGCACCACCGCGAGGACGCGCACGCCGCGGGCGCGGTGACGGTGATCGGCTCCGGCCAGTCCGGCGCGGAGATCGTGGTCGACCTCCTCGAGGCCAACCTCGACGGCGGCCCGGCGGTGCAGTGGTGGACGCGCACGCCGTGGTTCGCGCCGCTGGACTTCACCAAGCTGTCGCTGGAGATGACCACGCCCGCGTATATGGAGTACTTCCACGGGCTGCCCGAGGACACCCGCGACCGCGTGCGCGCCGGACACTGGCAGTTCCACAAGGGCATCTCCACCGACACCCTGGACCGGCTGCACGATCTGCTCTACCGCCGCGAACTCAAGGAGAAGCCGCAACCGGTGCGGCTGCGCAACGGTGTCGCGGTGGAGGGCATCGACACCCTCGACGACGGGCGGCTGCGCATTCGCGGACGCCACCGTGACACCGGAGCACTGCTGGCTCACACCGCCGATCTGGTCGTCGCGGCCACCGGCTACCAGCCCCGCGCGCAAACGTTTCTGGACCCGATCACGGACCGGCTACACCGGGACACCAAGGGCCGCTTGGTGATCGAGGGCAACCACGCGGTGGCCGCCGACACCGCGCTGGCCGGACGGGTGTTCGTCGCCAATGCCGAGGCGCACGCGGTGGGCGTGTCCGCGCCGAACCTGGACATCGGCGCGATGCGCAATGCCAAGATCCTCAACTCGGTCCTCGGCCGCGAGGTCTACCGCTTGCAGCGCAATACGGCGTTCACCAGCTTCGGTGTCGGTGACGAGGAAGTCCTCGACTGACACCGTTTCGGCACTGTTCACCAATTCTCTTCTGTTTCAAGGAGTTCGACATGTCCGACCACATCAGCGACGCGCTGAACAGCATTCTCGAAGAAGACCTCGATCTGTCCCTGGCCGATGTCACCCGGTCGTCGCTGCTGATCGAGGATCTCGGCGTCGACTCGGTGGCCTTCGCCATCGGCGTGGTCGCCATCGAGGAGCGGCTCGGCGTGAAGCTGACCGAGCGAGAGATGTCGCAGGCCGCGTCGGTGGGCGATCTGGAAGACCTCATCCGCTCCAAGGTCGGTTCGTGACCGTGACGACCGCACCGGAGACCTACGAGGAACTGCTCGACCGCGTCTTCGACGACCAGGTGCTCGCCTGGACCGAAGCGGCCGAGCAGGACAAGAAGTTCCCCCGGGTGCTGCTCGAGCATCTCGGCAAGGAGGGCGTCTTCGCCCGCAAGTGGGAAGACCGCAAGCTCACCGACCTCGGCAAGCATTTCGCCCTGGCGCAGCGCCTGGGCGCGCTCAACTCGGCGGGCATCGGTGTCGGTGTGAGCCTGCACGATTCGGCCATCGCCATCCTGCGACGGTTCGGGCGCAACGACTTTCAGCGCGAGCTGGCCAACCGGGCCATCGAGACGCAGGCGGTGCTGTGCATCGCGGCATCGGAGGAATCCGGCGGCTCCGATCTGCAGATCGCCCGCACCATGATCGAGCCCGAGGGCGACGGCTACCGGGTGGTGGGGCACAAGAAGTTCGTCTCGCTCTCGCCCATCGCCGATCAGATCATGGTCGTCTGCCGCAGCGCCGGGGACGGCTCCTCGGCTGACCACGGCAATGTGGCGCTCGCCATCGTGCCCACCGCGCAGGTCGAGATCGCCACCCCCTACGAGAAGCTCGGTGCGGGACCGCTGGACACCGCCGCGGTCACCATCGACACCTGGATTCCGGAGGAGGCGCTGATCGGGCGTCCGGGCACCGGTCTCGCCATGATCAGCTGGGGTCTCGGGCACGAGCGCTTCTCGGTGGCCGGACAGATCGCCGGAGCCTGCGAGGTCATGCTCGGCGTCACGCTGGCCCGCATGATGGACCGCACCCAGTTCGGCAAGCGGCTCTACGACCACCAGGCGCTGCGGCTGCGGCTGGCCGATCTGCAATCGCGGGTCGACATGCTGCGCTACGCCCTGGCCGGGGTCGCGGCCGAAGGGAAGATCAACCTGCGCACCGCCGCCGCGCTCAAGGCCACCGCCGCCAATCTCGGCGAGGAGGTGGCCTCGCAGTGCCTGCACATCTTCGGCGGCATCGGCTACCTCGAGACCGGGCTGCCGATCGGACGCTGGTGGCGGGATATGAAACTGGCCCGTGTCGGCGGCGGCACCGACGAAATCCTGTGGGAGCTGGTGGCCGCGGCCATGAAGCCCGATACCGCGCGATACCGGACGATGTTCGAGAACCAGGTGGAACTGCCATGACCGACGCCAGCGCACCCATCGAACTGGCCCCACCCGACCACACCTACCTGCACCTGGACGGCAAGGGTCGCCCGATGCACTGGGCGATGCTGCTCGAACTCGAAGCAGGCGGAGAACGGCTCACCCTCGACGCCATCCGGGACCGGGTGGCCGAGCGCATCGGCCTGTTCGACATCTTCCGCGTCGGCATCGCCGAAGGCCGGTGGCGCGCACCGCGCGTCGTGCTGACCGACCGGCCGGACCTCACTCGACACCTCACCGGCGGCGACTTCACCGATCAGGCCGACCTGCGGCGGCAGCTGGCCACGCTGATGGAGACGCCGCTGCCCCGCCCCGAGCCGCTGTGGCACATCACGCTGCTGACGCCGCGCGGTGACGGTGCGCAGCGCATCCTGCTGCGGGTGCACCACGCGCTGTCCGACGGCATCGCCGGGGCCGCCTTCGCCGCCCTGCTGGCCGACGGTACCGCCGACGATCTGTCGGAATTCGAGCGTTTCGCCACCAGCCCGCGTTTCCGCACCCCGCCCGTCGAGCCGGAGGTGCTGAAGGAGTCCAAGGCCGCCTTCAACGACCAGTGGGCCGCCGGGCGCACGGGCCGCGGCTGGCCCAAGCTGACCAAGAACGGCCGCCGCGAGGTCGCGACGACCGGCATCTCCACCCAGGAACTGCGCCGCGCCGCCAAGAAACACGATGCGACGGTGCACGAGTTCGTGCTCGCCGCCATCGGCCGCACCCTCAGTACCATCCCGCCCGGCGCCCCGGCGCAGACGCTGCGGGTGACCCTGCCGGTGACCAACGATCCGGAGTTCCGGCACACCGGCAACGCGGTCATCGTCACGCCGCTGAACCTGCTCGGCAACGAACCCGACCTGGGTCGCCAGATCGAGCGCTGCCGCAGCGAATTGGCGACCATCGAGCGGCGTCGGCCGGAACTGACCTCGGCCGCACCCGACGGCGGCCCGGCGCTGCCCTGGCCGGTGCAGCGGGTCATCGCGCACGCGGCCATGGCGCATATGAGTCCCGATATCCACATCGGCATCAATCCGGGCTTCTCCCGGATTCGCGCCGTGCTCGGCCGGCGCATCGCCGAACTGACGCCGCTGTCGCCGCTGGCCGGATACTCGTTCTCGGTGACCTCCCTGATACTGGGCAATCGCACCTCGTTCGGCGTCGTCACCGACCCGGCCGCCCTGCCCGCGGGTTACGCCGCGACCTTCGTAGAGAACTTCGACCGCGTGCTGCGCGAGGCAGCACCGTCGGCATGAGCCGGGAAGAGACCGGAAGAGTCATGAGCACAGTCACCGATCTACTGTTCGAGCAGCCCGCATCCACCACCACCGGCCTGTGGAGTGGAAGCGACACAACGGAATTGGCCTTCCACAGCTGGGATCAGGTGCGCTCGCGCGCCCGCCGGATCGCGGGCGGGCTGGCGGGCGCGGGCGTCGAACACGGCGGGTCGGTCGCCATCCTCGCCGGTGAGCCCGCCGATGTGGCGGCGCTGGTGCAGGCCACCTGGCTGCGCGGGGCGGCCTTCACCATGCTGCATCAGCCGACGCCGCGCACCAATCTGGAAACCTGGGTGGCCGATACCCGCGCCGTGGTGGCCATGCTCGGCGCGGCGGTGATCGCGGTCGGCGAGCCGTTCACGGCGGCGGTGCGCGATCTGGACCTGGGCGCGCCCGTCGTGTCGGTCGAAGAACTGGCCGCCGCCACCGAGGTGGAGCCGGTGTCCACCGCTGAGGACGATATCGCGATTCTCCAGCTGACCTCCGGCACCACCGGTGTGCCGAAGGCGGTCGCCATCTCGCACGGCAATGTGCGACAGAACCAGCACGCCATGATCGCCGCCGCCGGGTTCCGGCCCGAGAGCGACGTGGTGGTGAGCTGGCTGCCGCTCTATCACGATATGGGCATGGTGGGCATGATGCTGACGCCCATGATCGCGCAGGCGACCACGGTGATCACCACCCCACTGGCCTTCCTGAAGAGCCCACTGAAGTGGGCCGAGTACATCACCCGCTTCGGCGGCACCTACACCGCCGCACCGAATTTCGCGTACTCGCTGCTCGCCCGGCGGCTCAAGCGCGCCCCCGAGGGCGCCTACGACCTGTCGACACTGCGAGTCGCCGTGAATGGCGCGGAGGTCATCGACGAGAGCACCCTCGACGAATTCGTCACCCAGGCGGCGCGTTTCGGCCTGCGACCGGAGGCCGTCATGCCCGCCTACGGTATGGCCGAGACCACCCTCGCGGTGTCGTTCGCCCCGGTTGACGAGGTGTTCTCGGTGGATGTCATCGACGGCGAAGTGGCCGAGCGCGACGGCGTCGCGCGCCGGGACGGCATCGAGCGGCCGCGGTCCCTGGCCAAACTGGGCGCACCCGTGCCGGGTATCGAACTGCGCGTGGTCGACGAGCGCGGCACCGTGCTGCCCGCCGACCGCATCGGCAGCATTCTGGTGCGCGGCGACGCCGTCACCACCCGCTACCTGGGACCGGACGGGTACGCGTCGGCGGTGGACGCCGAAGGCTGGCTGTCCACCGGCGATCTCGGCTATGTCACCGCGAGCGGTGAGGTCGTGGTCACCGGCCGGAAGAAGGACGTCATCATCGTCGCGGGCCGCAATATCGCGCCGACCGTGGTCGAGCGCGCGGCGGGCACCGTGTCCGGCGTGCGTCCCGGTGGTGTGGCGGCGGTGGCGGTGCGACTGCCCTCCATGGCCCGCGAGGGCATCGCGGTCATCGCCGAATCCGATGCCGCCGCCGACGCCGATGCGGCCGAACGGATTCGCAAGGAGGTGGCGCGCGCGGTGTACGACGATGTCGGCATCGCGCCCGCCGTGGTCACCATCGTGACGAAGGGGGCGCTGCCGAAGACCCCGTCGGGCAAGCTGCGCCGTTCGCTGGCCACCAGCCTGATTCCAGCCTGAGGACGCGACAGGCGGTGTAGGACAACGAAGAACGGGGCCGGATCGGAATTCCGATCCGGCCCCGTTCTCGTCGTACGGGTCAGCGGCGTCTGGGGTCAGCGGCGCTGCTCGGCGGCGTGGCGATACCCCCGTACCGCCAGCGGGCCGAAGACGACGATCAGGCCGAGGGTCCACACCACCGTGAGGACGAGCGGTTTCGCCACCGCACCGCTCTCGGTCAGGCCGCGTACGGCGTCCACCGCCGGGGTCATCGGCTGATGCCGCACCACCGGCTGCAACCAGCCCGGGTATTCGGAGACCGGCGCGAAGCCGCCGTTGAAGAACAGCAGCAGCAGGAACAACCCGCCCAATTGCTGCACGGCCTGCCGCCCCGACGCCACCGTGGCCATGGCGATCACCGGCACCGCGATGCCGACCGCGAACACCATCGGCACCAGCACCGCGCCGACGGCGGCGGCGATCCCGTGCTCGAAGCGGAAGCCCAGCGGCACCGCCACGGCGAACAACACCACGGTGGCGATACCGGTGCGCAGCGCCTCGGCGAGCAGCCGCCCGGCGATGAAGCCCGCTCGCGGCACCGGCAGCGTCCAAGTGCGCGCCAGCAGCCCGGTATCGCGTTCGGAGATCAGGCTGATCGCCGTGGCGAGGGTGCCGAACAGCGCGCCCACCAGCGCCACCAGGCCGGTATTGCCGTACACGCTGTCACCGCCGCCCATGGCGGTCACCGTCTTGCCCAGCACCAGCTGGAACATCAGCAGCATGAAGGCGGGAAAGACCAACGACTGCACCACGATTCCCGGGTCGCGCGACCAGGATCGCAGCAGCGCGCCCGCATGCACGAGAGACTGACGTAGCAGCGGAACGGCTTGGCGCGGCGGCCATGTCGTGGCTGTCGCGGTGGAATTCACTGCGGTGGACTTGGATTCGACTGTGGTCATGGCTTCCTGATTCATCGGCTCACCTGCGCCCGGCCCGCCGCGACGATCGCGATGCCGCCCGCGGTGAGCAGCGCCGCCGCCCAGACCAGCGCGGCCGTCAGATCGATCCCCGTCCCGGTCGCCAGCGCCCGCAGCGCATCGGTGAACACCGACATGGGCTGATTTCGGACGAAGGGCTGCGCCCAGTCCGGAAACCCTGCCGCCGGAACGAGTCCCGTGGACGCCATCACCAGGATGAGCTGCGGGATCATAAGAATGCTGGCGATGGACACCGAATTACGCGCGACCGTGCCTACCGCGTCGGTGAGCATGCTCAGCGCCAGCCCGAAGACCACCACCAACGCCAGGAAAGCCAGTGTGTGCCAGGCGGACCCGTGGAACCGGAAACCCAGCGCGTAGCCGATGCCGAGACCGCCCGCCAACGCCAGCAGCATGCGCACCACCACCCACGCCATCCGGCCCAGGAACGGCGTGACGCGCGGGATGGGCAGCGACATCATGCGTTCGTGTACCCCCGCACGCGCGTCGTGCCCGGCGGTCTCGGTGGCGGTGATGGCGGTGAACAGCCCGGCCTGCAACAGGATGATCGGGGTGAGGAACTGCGCGTAGTCACCGCCGCCCAGTTCGAACTGCCGATGCAGCGGCACGTAGAAGCAGACGAAGAACACGACCGGCCCGAAGACGGCGAAAATCGCGTCGCCGGAACGGATCGCGGCCACGATCTTCTGTCGGGCCAGGGTGGCGGTGGCCGCGCCCAAACCCACCGAGGCACGGGCGATGGAGCCGCCGCGCGCCGGTGTGGCGGACACGGGGGTGAGGGTGGTCGACGACATCAGTGCTTCTCCGTGAGTTGCAGGAACACCTCGTCCAGCGACGGCTGCCGCAGCCCGATGTCCACCACGTCGATGCGTTCCCCGCGCAACCGCGCGATCACGTCGGACACGGTGTCCATGCCGTCGGGGGCCCGGACCACCAGGCGCGGGTGCACGGTGCCGGCGGTCCCGTCCGCGGGGGCGTCGACCAGTTCGAAGCCGTCCAGCAGCGACAGCACCCGCGCGGTGTCGTCGCGCTCGATCAGGGTCACCTCGCAGACGGCCGCGCCGACTTGCTGTTTCAGCTGGCCGGGCGTACCGGCGGCGACCACCGAGCCGCGGTTGAGCATGACGATGTGGTCGGCGAGCCGGTCGGCCTCCTCCAGGTACTGCGTGGTGAGCAGCACCGTAATGCCCTCGCCGCGCAGTCCGGAGACGGTATCCCACACGGCGGCGCGGCTGCGCGGATCGAGCCCCGTGGTCGGCTCGTCCAGGAACAGCACCTCCGGGCGGGTGACCAGCGCGCTGGCGATGTCCACGCGCCGCTGCATACCGCCGGAGAGCGCGCCGACCCGCCGGTCCCGCACCGCCGCCAAATCGAATTGCTCGACCAGTTCGTCGATCCGGACCCGCAGCGCATGTCCGCGCAGACCCGTGAGCTTGCCGAAGACAGCCAGGTTCTCCACGGTGGTGAGTCCGGAGTCCAGGGCGGCGTACTGCCCGGTGAGCGAGATCAATTCGCGCACCCGCGCCGCTTCGGCGACCACGTCGCGCCCGCAGATGCGGGCCTGTCCCGAGGACGGCCGCTGCAGCGTGGACAGCAGTGTGACGGTCGTGGTCTTGCCGCTGCCGTTGGGGCCGAGCAGGCCGAGCACCTCGCCGGGCGCCACCTCGAACGATATCCCCTGCAACGCCGAGACCTCGCCGTATGTCTTGACCAGATCGACGACCTGTATGGCGGGTTCGGTCGACACCGTGCATCCTTTCGTTCTTTTGTTAGGCAAGGCTAGACTAACTTACCGGGAGCGTATGTGTGACCCGTCTCGCTCCGCACCAATCGCTTTGGGAGACCTCACACTTCGGCGGCCACGCCCGACTTAGGATTGACTTGCCTAATTTGCCTGGCTAGCGTGTGCTCTCGCTGCACGTTTCGCACGCTGTTCGAGAAGGGCTGTCATGCCAAAGTTCATCAAAGTCGCCGCCATCGCCGTCTTCGCCGCCATCCTCGGCCTGGGCTTCGCCCAGCCCGCGGCCGCCGATGTGTCCATCCGCGATTCGCAGGTCTCCGACCTCTACGTCCGCGCCGACGTGCCGAGCCTGCATCAGATCGAGAAGCAGTTCGCCGCGTTCTGGAACCCGAACATCGGCATGGACGCCAAGGTCGAGGTGAGCTACAACGGCCCGGCCGCCCGCGGCGCGCTCGAGCGCGTGATGAGCAACAGCGCCACCATGGACTTCTTCTCCATCCAGGGCCGTGCGCTCGGTCCGGTGAACGTCGCCGGCAACACCATGTCGGTCCAGGTCGAGGGCCTGATGGCGGGCTTCCCGGCCACCAGCACCACCTACCACTACATCCGCGAGGGCGGCCTGTGGAAGTTCGACTGGAAGAGCATCTGCCAGTCGATGCAGTGCGCCGGTAACCCGAACTTCGGCTACTGAGCCACCGCTGACATCCCGGCGCGGCCCCCTGATTGCGTCCACGCGATCCGGGGGTCGCGTTTGTCATGTCAGCCGCCCCAGAGAAACGAATTCGATTGTGAAACAGCTTTTCAGGACTTCCCTATGATCACCGTTCGCGGCGTGTCCAAACGCTTCGGCGACACCGTCGCCGTGGACGACGTCAGCTTCGAGGCCGAGCCGGGGGCCATCACCTATCTGCTCGGACCCAATGGCGCGGGCAAGACCACGGTCATGCGCATGATCGCCGGACTGGCGCGGCCGAGCTCGGGGTCGATCACCATCAATGGCAAGACCCTGCACGACTTCCCGAACACCCTGCGCGAAATCGGGTTCAGCTTGGGCGCGTTCGCCCGCAATCCGCAGCACACCGCCACCCAGCACCTGCTGTGGCAGGCACGGCTGGGCGGGCTGCCGACATCGACGGTCGGCGCGGCGATGGAGCGGGTCGGACTGGAACGGGTCGCCCGGCGGCCGGTCGGCAAGTTCTCCTACGGCATGCTGCAACGGCTCGGCATCGCCTCGGCCCTGCTGGGCGATCCCAAGACCGTCGTGCTGGACGAGCCCGCCAACGGCCTGGACGTCGAGGGCATCCTCTGGCTGCGCGAGCTCGTGGTCGGTCTGGCGGCCGAGGGCAAGTGCCTGCTGGTGGCCTCGCACAATCTCACCGAGGTGGAGATCACCGGAACGCGGGTCGTCATCATGGGCAAGGGCGCGGTGCTGTCCGATACGACCAAGGAAGAACTGGTGGCGAAGGGAACCGAGCCCCGGCGGCTGGAGTCGGCGTACATCGACATCACCAGCGGCAGTGTGGAATACGCGGCGGCCGGGGGTGCGCGCTGATGACGGTCACCTATCTCGTCCAGGCCGTGCGCAGTGAGATGGCGAAGCTGTCGTGGCGCAGTTCGGTGTGGTACTCGGTGGTGCCGCTGGCCGTGGTCATCCCGGTCGCGATCAACTTCGGCATCGCCAAAGCCACCCAGTCGAACGCGTTCCGGGGCGCGGGCGGTATGGACACCAACAACGCCGCCTACTGGATTCTCATCTTCTCCACCTTCATCCTCATGTCGGCCGGAGTGTCCTCGCTCAGCGCGGAATTCTCCGGCCGCACCGCCGAGACGGCCTTCGCGATCCAGCCGCGCCGCTGGATCCTGCCGGTGGCCAAGCTGATCGTGTTCGGCGCGATCTCCGCCGTCACCGCCGGGCTCACCACCTTCGCGCTGCTCGCCGGATTCCCGCGCGTTTTCCCCGAGATCTGGGGCGAGGTCGACGCGTTCTCCGCCGACGGCGTGCGCCTGCTCATCGCGGTGCCGATCTTCGCCCTGCTCATCTGCGCGCTCGGGCTGGGACTCTCGGCACTGGTGCCCAAACCCGGACTGGTCGTCATGATCGTGCTGTTGTGGAAGTTCGGCATCGAGGTGTTCGTCACCTTCATCCCGGGCGATCTGGGGCTGCTGCTGCAACGGCTGTCGCCGTTCAAGAACGGTGAACTCGGAGTGGGACAGCTGGCGACCATCGAGAGCTACTTCGGTGGGCAGAACGGCTCGCTGGTGTACTTCGCGGCGCTGTGTGTGGTGATCTTCGTCGCGGGCACCGTGCGGCTGTCCATGGTGGACACCCGAAGCGAGTAGACCGCACGCGCGGACACGACAACGAGCACGACAACGAGAAGGCCGCCCGGCCGGAACCTTCGGGTTCCGACCGGGCGGCCTTCGTTCTGTCGCGAACTCGGTGCTCGAATTCGCCGGGCGGTCAGACGCGTTCGGCGGCGGCGATCCGCCAGTGCGAGGCATTCTGCTGATGCGCCCAGAACTCCGCGAAGCGCCCCGAGACGTCCAGCAGTTCCCGGACGGTACCGTCCTCCACGACGCGCCCGTCCTCCAGGAAGAGCACCCGGTCCGCGCCCGCGATGGTGGACAGCCGGTGGGTCACCACGATGCGGGTGCGACCGCGCGGATCGTCACCGATGGCGGCCACCACGGCGGCCTCGTTCTCCGCGTCGAGCGCGCTGGTGCCCTCGTCCACGAGCAGCACCGACGACTCCTTCAGCAGGGCGCGGGCGATCGAGACCCGCTGCCGCTCACCGCCGGACAGCGCGGTGCCCTCGTCGCCGACGAGGGTATCCAGGCCGTCGGGCAGGCGGTCGGCGAAGGCGTCCACCCGCGCCAGCCGCAGGGCGGCGGCGAGCTGCTCGGCATCCGCGCCGGGATTGCCCGCGAGCACGTTCTCCCGAATCGTCCCCGCGAACAGGTACGGCTGCTGGAACACCATGCTGGTATCGGCCGGGCGGTGCGCCGCGTCCACCGACGCGCGGTCGACGCCGCCGATCCGGACGCTGCCGGAGGTGGGCGTCTCCAGGCCCGCCACCAGCGCGAGCAGGGTGCTCTTGCCGGAGCCGGACGGGCCGACGACGGCGGTGGTCTCCCCGGCCCGGAACTCGAGATCGAGTCCGTCGAGCACCGGCGCGCCGTCCCCATAGGTGAAACGCACGTCGCGCAGTTCGACCGCGGCGGGCTCACCGTCGGCCCGGTCCGCCGCGGGCGCACCGGCCGGTCCGCCCGCGTCGATGACGGTCCGGATGTCGCGCAGAGCGTTTCGGCTCGTCTCCACGGCAGAGGCCAGATCGCCCATGGCGGCGAACGGCTCCAGGAAGCGCACCACGACCACGATGAGCGCGATCGCCTCCGGAATGCCGATGGTGCCGCGCACCGCCAGCCACGCGGTGGTACCGGCGAGCAGCAGCAGGGCGATCTGGCTGGCCAGGCTGAACAGCACCTGGCCGGGAATGTTCAACAGCAGCAGGCGAACGGTGGCGCCGTGCTGGGCGGCCAGCGCCGCACCGGTCTGGCTGCGTTCGGGTTCCACCCGGCGGGCCGCGCGCAGTGCGGCCTGGGTGCGGGCGAATTCCAGAATGCGTTCGGTGAGAGCGCTGTTGGACTCGGCCGCCACCCGATCGGCGTGCCGGGTGATGCGTCCGGTCGCCCACAGTGCGCCCAGCAGCAGCGGCACCGCCAGCAGCGCGACCACCGCGAGCTGCCAGGCGATCGGGATCAGCGCCACGGCGATGGCGATCGGCAGCAGGATCGCCTGGATCACCGGGGTCACCAGATAGCCGACCAGACCCACCAGATCCGGTCCGGTGGTGGCGATGGCGCGGCGGGTGGTGGCCGCGTTGTCCTCGCTGAACCAGCGCAGCGGAATGCGCGCCACCTGCGTGGAGACATCGCGCTGCGCGTGATCGAGGATGGTGAAGCCGAGGTCGAAACCGACCCGGGAGGCGATGGAGTCCACGATCCAGCCGCCCGCCACGGCCACGGTCAGCAGCGCCACCCAACGCCAGGCGTCGGCCGGGGTGTCGCCCAACAACGCCGCGACCAGCGGCACCACGAACACCACCGCGATGGCGCGCAGAATGGTCGAGATGACGGTCAGCGCCAGGTAGCGGGCCACCAGGCCGCGCTGCTCGGCGGGCAGCAGCATCAGTATGGTGCGCGTCATCGCACGGTCTCCTTCACATCGGCGGCGACGGCTCCGGCCTGCCACAACTGCTGGTAGCGGCCCTCGGCGGCGAGCAGTTCGCCGTGGGTGCCGGTCTGGGTGACGCGCCCTTCCTCGAGCACGACGATCCGGTCGGCCGCGGTGATGGTGCGCAGCCGGTGCGCGATCACCAGCACGGTGCGGCCCACGGCCAAGCGGTCGAGGGCCTGCTGCACCAGGTATTCCGATTCGGGATCGGCGAAGGCGGTGGCCTCGTCCAGGATCAGCACCGGGGTGTCGGCGAGCAGCGCCCGCGCGATGGTGAGGCGTTGCCTCTCACCGCCGGACAGCGTGGTGCCGGAACCGAGTTCGGTGTCGTAGCCCTGGGGCAGCCGCAGAATGCGCTCGTGGATCTGGGCGTCGCGGGCAGCCCGTTCGATGGCGTCGTCGGAGGCGTCCGGCACGGCGAGGGCGATGTTCTCGCGCACGGTGCCACGGATCAGCTGGGTGTCCTGGAAGACGAAGCCGATGCGGGTGTACAGCTCATCGGGGGTGAAGGTGGTGATGTCGCGCCCACCCACCCGGATCGAGCCGCTCTGGATGTCGTGGAAGCGGGCCAGCAGCGCGGCCAGGGTGGACTTACCGGCTCCGGAGGGGCCGACGAGCGCGGTGACGGTGCCCGGCTCCAGGGTGAGCGAGATATCGGCGACCACCGGGACGCCCGGACGGTAGCCGAAGGTGACGTCGTCGAATTCGACATGGCCCGGCTGCTTCTCGGCCGCCGACGCGGAATCGCCCTCGCGCACCGCGAGTTCGGACTCGTCCAGGGCCACCTGGATGTGCTGGGCGGCCAGGCGACCCTCCCGCAGACCGGACAGGCCGTAGCCGATGCCCAGCAGGCGCGAGCCGAAGGTGGTGCCCAGGAACAGGAACGGCAGCAGGTCGACCGGGTCGATCCGATCGGTCACCACGAGCGCGGTGCCCACGGTGAGAATGATCCACAGGAACGTGACCGGGCGGGTGATGAGGTCCATGGCGGACTTCTTGCCCACGAACGGGCGCTGCCAGTTGTCCAGGAAGCGGATGTACTCGTCGAGGCTGCGCCGGAACGGGGAGGCGGCCGCGCCGCCGAACACGCGGATCACCGGCTGGCCGTCGAGGTAGGAGGTGGCCTCGGCGTTCATGCGCTCGGCCCAGCGTTGCGACTGCATGATCTTGGGGCCCGAGGACGCCATCATGGTCAGCATGGTGAAGACGTAGCCGAGCACCGGGACCAGCAGCACCAGCGCCAATCGCCAGTCCACCCAGAACAGGTAGCCCAGCACGGCCAGCGGCGCGACCACCGCGGCGACCGCGTCGGTGACGGCGTGGGTCACCAGGTAGTGCAGTGACAGGGTGTCGCCGGTGATCAGCTTGTTGATCTTGCCGGAGCCGCGGGCGGTGAACCAGCCCAGCGGCAGCTGGGCCAGCTTGCTCAGCAGGCGACCGCGCAGATCGCGGCTGAAGCGGGCGTCCACGGTGTGCAGCCACAGTTGCAGGGCCGATTCCAGCACCGCGCCGACGGCGAACAGGCCCAGCGCCCACAGGCCCAGGGACCACAGGGTCGATTCGTCGCTGCCCGCCAACAGCTCCCGGGCCAGTTCCACCAGCAGCACGAAGGGAGCGAGCTGGACCAGGGTCACCAGGATCTGGAGGATGCCCGCGACCCACAGCTTGGCGCGGATATCGGCGAACAGGCGGCTGCCCGCCTGGGAACGCCAGCGCCCGCGCGGGGCCGCGACGTTCTCGGCATCGGGCGCGCTCGGGGCGGCCGGGGTGTCGACGGCCGGTTCGATGACCGTCACGGTCTCCTCGACCGGCGTCGCCTCGGCGGCGGCCGCGGCCTGCGCCCGCTCGGAGCCGTCGCGCTCCTTGCCCATGGACCGACCGTGCACCCAGTACGCCTGGGCGTAGACATCGCTCTTGGGGAATCCGAAGTCGTCCTTCAGGCGCGCGCGGATGTGCTTGAGCGACTTGGACTCCGGGCCCGCCCACGCGTACCAGTTCGACCAGTCGCGGGCCTCCAGGGCGGCGGCGAGGGAGTTCTCCGAGGTGCGGGGCACCCAGTGCACCCGGGCGCGCGGATGCTCGGTGAGCGGGATGAGCAGGTCGTCGTCGTGGTGCTTCTCCAGGTACACCTCGATCGCCACCTGCGGCGGCACGGCGGCGAGAATCGAATTGATGGCCGGAATCGAGGCGGAGTCGCCGATCAGCAGGTATCCGGCAGGCAGGTCCTCGGGGATCGGGAAGCCCTTGGAGCCGAACGAGGCCACCTCGACCATTTCCCCGCCCCGCACCCGGCAGGCCCAGGCCGAGGCCGGTCCGGCGGGTTCGTGCAGGACGAAGTCCACGGCGAAGCGACCGGTGTCCAGATCCGCCTCGGCGATGGTGTAGCCGCGCTGGAATTCGGCGTCGGAGCCCTCCGGATCCGGGAACCAGATCCGCAACCAGGCGGTCGGTTCGAGAGTGATCTCCTCGAAGAGGCTGGGCGAGCTCAGCCAGACCCGCAGCATGCGCGGTGTCGTCTGTTCGGTGTCGAGTACCGTTGCCGTGTGGTACTGAACGCCGAAGCCGCGTAGCACCGCCCCCTGAAACCCTCTGCGCGCCATTATCGCCTGTCCTCCGATCGGTGTGCGGCGGAGGCGGCCCCGCGCCAGCGCCGGCCGCACGGTCTCTCAGCTGGGGTTCCCACCTCCGACTTTGGGTAGCCTACACATACTTGGCGCGCTGCGGACCCGCAGGCGGCCACCGAACCACGCCGACAAGATCGAAGATTCGACCCGGCGGAATTCGGGTACTCCCTGCCCAGCGAGCCATCGTGGAGTCGAACCGAACCCGGAGGCCGACGATGATGTCGAAAAAGCGGACCGAATTCCGCTCGCCCAACACCGAGATGGCCGTTACGCCCACCGAGCGGCCACGCCCCAACCGTTCAGCCTGGGGTCACACCCGCTTCGACGCGCAGATCGCGCGCCTGCGCCGGGAAGCCCTGGCGGCCCTGGACGAATCCGACCGCGGCTAGCGGAGGCGGTGCGCGAGCGACCGGCGTTCGTCCGCGACACCCGCCGCCACCTCGGCGATCTCATTGCCGATCAGGGCCGCGAAGGTCCTGGCATCCGCCGACCTCGCCACCGTGGGCGGGCCGGGGACGATCACGTAGCGACCGTCCCCCGGCAGCTCCCGCCAGCGCAGCAGCCTGCTCACCCGGCCGCGCGGACCGAAGTCCGAGACGCCCTGCGCCACCTCGACCCAGCCGACGCGCGACGGCACCGCCGCCACGAACCGGCGGGCGATCTCCAACTCGGTGTCCTCGAACGACTCCAGGGCCCGGTAACGCTCACAGCTGTAATCCAGCCTGTCGGACAGCACGTCCAGCACCAGCCGCGCCCGGCGGCCCGGCGGCGCGTCCGGCAGTGCCGCCACCACCGCATCGGCCAGTTCGGCCGGATCGCACGCGGCAATGGTGAATCCCGCGCTGTGGTCGACCGTTTCACCGGGCAACTGCCGGAGCAGATATGCCTGCCCGCCGCGGACGATCCCCAACAGCCGGATACTGCTCGCCGGGTCCTTCGGGACACGGGCATCGGCCGCGCGGACGGCGATGCGGATTTCCGGCCGCGCCACCATCCGCAGCACCTCGCGGACCTCGGACGGCACGCTGTCCCGCAACCGCTCACGCGCCCGAGCGAACTCACGCACATAGTCGTCGTGCAGCGGGATGCGGCTGGTGCAAACGAACGGATGCGGCAACTCGTCCTCGTCGTGCTCCGACCAGAGCACCACGAACTCCAGATCCCCGAAGGTCCAGTCCGGTGTCATTCGTCCAGCACCGGCCGGGAGACGATGAGCGGCACCCCGAGCCCCTCCTCGAGGTGGTGGTCGCCCTCCAGATAGTCCGGCCGCTTATGCGTGTTCCCGTCCTTGCCCGCGTTGCCGCCGTGCGCACCGGTCGCCCCCGGCGTGCCCGGAATCCCTGCCATCGGCGTCGCCGCACGGGTGGAGGCGGCAGGCAGGTCCACCGGCGGGGTGGCGCGCGGGAACAACCGGGCGGACTGCGACGCATCGCGCACCGGCGAAATGCCGCCGCCACCCCCGGCCCGGCCGCCGCCCGCCGCACCACCGGGCGGTCGTTGCGCCGCGGGATCGGCGGGGCGCGCCGGGACCCGCGCGGGGTCCACGCGCGCCGCCGGGGTCTGGAGACCCTACAGCGCGCTCTGAGCGGCGGTGAGCGCCTGCTGGGCGGATCGCAGTGCGCTGTCGGACAGTTTGCCGGAGG
>NZ_JASFXA010000020.1:0-166003 GCF_030766805.1 Nocardia sp. CC213A | reverse complement strand
CGACTGAGGTGCGGCGGCCAGCGCGACTGAGGTGCGGCGGCCAGCGCGACTGAGGTGCGGCGGTTCCAGGGCCTTCTCATCCCGCGCCGGTTGTCGGGGTAGCCGTGGCGGTGCCCGCGAGTCCGGCGGTGATCGCGAGAGATCGCCCGCGCCACATCCGGACCTCCCGCGACCGTCGCACCCGTTCGTCGGGTGGGATTTCGCCGCTTGCGCTTCCACGCTCAACGCCCGCGCTACGACCGGGTACGCGGTTCATCGGGGCTCTCCGGATTCCGCATGGGCGGCTCCGGCCGTGCGGATCATCCGGCCGTTCGAGCCGTTCGATCCGCGTGCGGTGGGCGGGCGGATGCGGCGGTGCGCGGCGTGCCGAGTCGGCGGGGCGTGCCCGCGTTCCGTGCGTGGCGGGCCGCTTCCGCTACGGTTGGGGCCGTGACCTATCGAGTCCTGGCTGACAGTGTCCTGTCCGGCAGTGCCGCCGACGTCCTGGCCTATATTCCCTCACCGCCGCGCGGTGTCTGGGATATCGGGCCGTTCCCGCTGCGTGCCTACGCGCTGTGCATCATCATCGGCATCGTCGCGGCCATCTGGCTCGGCGAGAAGCGGTGGCTGCGGCGTGGGGGAGAGGGCGGCACGGTCCTCGATGTGGCCATGTTCGCGGTGCCGTTCGGCCTCGTCGGCGGGCGGCTCTATCACGTGGCCACCGATTGGCAGAAGTACTTCGGGGAGAACGCCACGGGCGACTGGTGGGCGATCTGGGAGGGCGGCCTCGGGATCTGGGGTGCGGTGCTGCTCGGCGGCGTCGGCGCGTGGATCGCCTGTCGCGTCTATCGAATCTCCTTGCCCGCCTTCGGCGATGCCATCGCACCCGGCATTCTGCTGGCACAGGCCATCGGCCGCTTCGGCAACTGGTTCAACCAGGAGCTCTACGGCCGGGAGACCACGGTCCCGTGGGGCCTGGAGATCTACCTGCGCTTCGATTCCAACGGCCAGCTCGACATGATGGACGGCGTCTCCACCGGCGTGGTGGAGAAGGTCGTGCACCCCACCTTCCTCTACGAGATGGTGTGGAATCTGCTCGGCGTGGCCGCACTTCTCTACCTGGACAAGAAGTTCCGCATCGGCCACGGCCGCCTGTTCGCGCTCTACGTGGCGATCTACTGCTTCGGCCGCTTCTGGGTGGAGCTGCTGCGCGACGACGAGGCCACCCATATCGCGGGCATCCGCATCAATTCCTTCACCTCCGCGATCGTATTCTTCGGTGCGATAGCCTATTTCGTGCTCGCGACCAAGGGCCGCGAGACGGTGGAGCAGTTGCGCTCCAAGGAGGACCGCCCGTGGCCGTGGCAGCTGTCGAAGCTGCGCGCCTACGGTGCGGCCGGAGCCGCGGCGACCGCCGGGGATGGTGATACCGCCGCGGACGCCAGCGCCGGTGACGCCGCCGAGCCCGACAGTGTGACGCCGACGCAGGGCGAGGAGACCGAGACCACGGCGGCCGCAGACACCGAACCCGCGGATCGGGAGGCAGCTGTCAAGGAGGCCACGGACAAGGAGCCCGGTTCGGGATCCACGGTGACCGACGACAACGAAACCGGGTCCGCGGACGATAACCCATCCGAGACCGCGAAGTCGGAACCCACGCGGCCCGACCCCACCGAGCCCACCGAGCCCGAGCCAGCAGCGCCCACGACGGACCAGCCCGGCGAGACCGACCCCACCACAGCCCGACCCGATCCCACGAAGTCCGGTGACTCGGACGACACCAAGCCCTGACCCCCGCGCGGTATCGCAGTATCGATGAGGAGAACACCGTGACCGATCCCTATCAGCAGCAGCCCGGCCAAGGGCCGCAGTACGGTGCGCCGGGCACCGGTCCGGATCTGGGTAAAAGCGCCGATCCGTACGCCCAGCAGCACCAGCAGCCCTACGGCCAGTCGCAGCCGCAGTATCCGCAGCCCGGTTACGGTCAGCCCGGTTACCCGCAGCCGGGATACGGTCAGCCCGGCGGTTACCCGCCCGCGCAGTTCGGCCCGGGCGTCGATCCCGAAGCGCCGTACGGCCGCGATATCTACGGCACCCCGCTGTCGGACAAGCAGAAGCTCATCGCGGGCCTGCTGCAGATCTTCCTGGGCGGTTTCGGCATCGGCCGCTTCTATCTGGGCTACAACCAGATCGCCGTCTGGCAGATCGTGGTCACCGTGCTCACCTGCGGTATCGGCAGCATCTGGGGTCTGATCGACGGCATTCTGATTCTCATCGGCAAGGTGCCCGACCCCTACGGTCGTCCGCTGCGCGACTGATTCGTGCGCGACTGATCTCAGCGGACACGCGCCCCGGGCGGGCGGCATCGAACGCCGATGCCGCCCGCCCATCGTTATCATCTGCTCGTCGATCGCACCAGGTTTGCGCGCGCGGCAATCGTTGAGGTCCCGGACGGTCGGTTCCCGGCGTACCCTGTACCGGTTGTCTGTCGCGTGGCCTGTCCACGCTCGAGGAGAGGTTCACCGTGCGCCGTAAGTTGTTCGCCGCCGTACTCGCCATCGTCGCCGCCGCCGGGCTCACCGCCTGCGGTGGCAACGACGACGACCCGAACGTGCTGAAGGTCGGCACCGAGGGCACCTACTCCCCGTTCAGCTACCAACAGAACGGCGAACTCACCGGCTACGACGTCGAGGTCATCACCGCCGTCGCCGACAAGCTCGGCCGCTCCGTGGAATTCGTGCAGACCCCCTGGGACGCCATCTTCGCGGGCCTGGAATCCAAGCGCTTCGATCTGGTCGCCAACCAGGTGACCGCGAGCCCCGCCCGCGCCGAGAAGTACGCGCTGTCGCAGCCCTACACCGTCTCCGAGGGTGTCATCGTCACCCGCCAGGACACCACCGACATCGCCTCCCTCGCCGATCTGAACGGCAAGGTCTGCGCGCAGTCGACCACCTCCAACTGGTCGAAGGTGGCCGGTGACGCGGGCTGCAAGGTCGAGGGCGTGGAGGGCTTCGTGCAGGCCATCCAGTTGCTCAACACCCGCCGCGTGGACGCCACCGTCAACGACTCCCTGGCCGTGGCCGAGTACACCAAGCAGCACAGCACCAACGAGGTGCGGGTCGCGGGCAAGACCGGTGAGGTCTCCCAGCAGGTGTTCGCCGCCCGCAAGGATTCCCAGGAGCTCATCGACCAGGTGAATCAGGCCCTGGCGGAGTTGCGGGCCGACGGCACCCTGGCGCGGATCTCCGAGAAGTACTTCGGCGTCGACGTCTCCGAGTAGACGCCGCACCGAAGATGGATGCCGCCACCTGGGATCTCATTCGGCAGAACCTCTGGCCCATGCTGGAGGCCACCGTCACCAAGACGCTGCCGCTGACCGCCATCAGCTTCGTCATCGGGCTGGTGCTCGCGCTGTTCGTGGCGCTGGCGCGGATGTCGCCGGTCCGGCTGCTGTCCGCGCCGGCCCGGTTCTACATCTCGATCATTCGCGGTACGCCGCTGCTGGTGCAGCTGTTCATCGTGTTCTACGCGCTGCCCCAGCTGGATATCGTGATCGACCCGTTCCCGGCGGCGGTCATCGCGTTCAGCCTCAATGTGGGCGGGTACGCCGCCGAGGTGATCCGCGCGGCCATCCTGTCGGTGGCGCACGGGCAGTGGGAGGCGTCGTACGCGGTCGGCATGACCTATCCGCAGGCGCTGCGGATGATCATCCTGCCGCAGGCCGCCCGCATCGCGGTGCCGCCGCTGTCCAACACTCTCATCTCGCTGGTGAAGGACACCTCGCTGGCATCGACCATCCTGGTGACCGAACTGCTGCGCACCGCCCAGCTGGCGGCGGCCCCGACCTTCGACTTCTTCGCCCTCTACGGCGTGGCCGCGGTCTACTACTGGGTCATCTGCCTGATCCTCGGATTCGCGCAGTCCGGCCTGGAGACTCGTCTAGCGCGTCACGTCGCTCGCTGAGGGGTTGCTGGGCATTCCTCCAAGCGTGACGCGCGCCACGCTCGCTGTTCACCCGGCCGCCGCCCACTGTTGCGGTGTGCCCGGTGAGCGGGAGTGTGTGGGCAGGTCTAGGGTTGACGTGTGATGCGACGGACGAAAATTGTATGCACGCTCGGACCGGCGGTGTCGTCCGAGGAAAGGATTCGGGAACTCGTCGAGAGCGGAATGGATGTGGCGCGGCTGAACTTCAGCCACGGCGAGCACTCCGATCACGCCGAGAACTACAAGAAGGTGCGTCAGGCCAGCGACGATCTGGGCCGCGCGGTAGGTATTCTCGCCGATCTCCAGGGACCGAAGATCCGCCTCGGCCGGTTCGAAGGAGACGGGAAGACCTTCTGGGCGACCGGCGAGGTCGTCCGCATCACGGTCGACGATGTGGTGGGCACCCACGACCGGGTGTCGACCACCTACAAGGAACTGGCCGCGGACGCCAAGTCGGGCGACCGGCTGCTGGTCGACGACGGCAAGGTCGGGCTGACCGTGGACCACGTCGAGGGTAACGACGTGGTGTGCCGGGTGACCGAGGGCGGCCCGGTCTCCAACAACAAGGGCGTCTCGCTGCCGGGGATGGACGTCTCCGTCCCGGCGCTGTCCGAGAAGGACATCGACGACCTGGAATTCGCCCTCAAGCTGGGCGTGGACTTCATCGCGCTGTCCTTCGTGCGCTCGCCCTCGGATGTGGAGCTGGTGCACGACGTGATGGATCGCGTCGGCCGCCGCGTTCCGGTGATCGGCAAGCTGGAGAAGCCCGAGGCCATCGACAATCTCGAGGCCATCGTGCTCGCCTTCGACGCCATCATGGTGGCGCGCGGCGATCTGGGCGTGGAGCTGCCGCTCGAGCAGGTGCCGCTGGTGCAGAAACGGGCCATCCAGATGGCGCGCGAGAACGCCAAGCCGGTCATCGTGGCGACCCAGATGCTGGAGTCGATGATCTCCAATTCCCGGCCCACCCGCGCCGAGGCCTCCGATGTTGCCAATGCGGTGCTGGACGGTGCGGACGCGGTCATGCTCTCCGGTGAGACCTCCGTCGGCGCGTACCCGATCGAGGCCGTGCGCACCATGGCCCGCATCGTGCACGCGGTCGAGGGCGAGACCTCCAGCCGGGTGCCGCCGCTGACGCATGTGCCCCGCACCAAGCGCGGCGTCATCTCCTACGCCGCCCGCGATATCGGCGAGCGGCTCAATGCCAAGGCCCTGGTCGCCTTCACGCAGTCCGGTGACACGGTGCGCCGCCTGGCCCGCCTGCACACCCCGCTGCCGCTGCTGGCCTTCACCCCGCAGCCGGAGATCCGCAGCCAGCTGGCATTGACCTGGGGCACCGAAACCTTCATCGTGCCGCGGGTGGCCGATACCGACGAGATGATCCATCAGGTCGATCACGCGCTGCTGTCCATCGGGCGGTACAAGAAGGGCGATCTGGTGGTCATCGTGGCGGGTTCGCCGCCGGGAACCGTGGGCTCCACCAATATGATTCACGTTCACCGTATCGGCGAGGAGGATCACTGAGGTGAGTGCGTCACTGGGCGAGGAGATCGCGGAGCCGGGAGCGCTGTCCCGGGCCGCCGATCTGGAAGTGCTGCTGGAGCTGCTCGACCTCGAAGAGGCCGGGCCGGACATCTTCATCGGCCACCATCCGGAGAAGGTGTGGAGCCGCACCTTCGGCGGGCAGCTGGTCTCGCAGGCGATCATCGCCGCGGGCCGCACCGTTGGACCCGAACGCCCGGTGCACGCCGTCAACGCGCATTTCGTGCGCGGCGGCGATCCCAAGAAGCCGATCGAGTACCGGGTGGACCGCCACCGCGACGGGCGCGCCTTCGCCAACCGGACGGTGACCGCCTTCCAGGACGATCAGGAACTGTTCGTCATGCTGGCGGCTTTCCAGGACTGGGGCAAGGGCCTCGAGCACGGGGTGCCGCTGCCCGAGGTGCCCGATCCGGAGGGACTGCCGCGGATCGAGGAGACCTTCGCCGGACTCGAGGACCGGCTGGAGATGTTCGTCAACGCACCGCATCCCATCGATATGCGGTACACGAACGATCCGGCCTGGATCCTCAAGGGCACGGGGGAGAAGCTCAACCACAATCGGGTGTGGATGCGCACCGACGGGGCGCTACCCGACGATCCGCTGATTCACGTTGCGGCGCTGGCGTATTCGTCGGACACCACGGTGCTGGACTCGATCATCACCACGCACGGCCTGTCCTGGGGGCTGGACCGCATCATCGCGGCGACGGTGAACCACTCCATCTGGTTCCACCGTCCCTTCCGCTTCGACGACTGGGCGCTGTACGCCACGGAATCGCCGGTGGCCGCCGGATCGCGCGGGCTGGCGCGTGGGCACTTCTATTCGCGCGCCGGTGAACTGCTGGCCAGTACGGTGCAGGAGGGCGTGATCCGCCACTTCCCGGCGCGTCGCTGAGCCGCACGCCGACATGGCTTCGGGCCGTACCCCACGGGGTACGGCCCGTGTCGTTCCCGGCACCCCACGTGATTTCGCGGGCATCGACGAGACCTCGCGGGCATCGACGTGAACTCGCGGGCATCCGCATGACGTCGATACCCGCGACCTCGATCTCGCGGCGGTGGTCTCGCCCGGCGGCGTGCACCCGATGTTCAGAGGCGTTCGCGGTTTTCCTCGAGGTCGAAACTCTCGCGCTGGAGGGCGTGAATCACGTAGGGGAGCGGTTCATCCGCCGACAGCCCCAGCACCAGCCGCTGCTCCAGGCGGGCGATGGCCGCCTTGGTCAGCAGGCGGGCGTCGCCGACGAGGTTGAGCGCGATCTCGTAGGTGCGCCGCTCGCCGGGCTCCGCGTCGGGATGGTCCATCCGCCATTGCGTTTCGAGCAGGCGGTGGGTCGGATCGTCGGCTTCCACGGGTAGCGTGAACCGCCAGGCGAACAGATCGCGATCGGCCACATGCTCATCCACTACGCGGCAGACGGTGCCCACGACGCGGTCGAGGGTCTGCGGTGTCACGTAAACATGGAGCGAAACATCCGAAATGCGTTTCGGCATGTCCTTCAGTCCTGTTCTGGTGTCTAACCGGGTGGAGTATCCGCGGGGGGAGTGTAGCCCCTCAGCGGACGTTTCCGGCAGACAGGTCCATTGACACGCTGGTGTTCTGTTGTGAGTCTGCGCCTAGAACCGCGAAGAGGCAACCCTCACGGTCGATTCCGTGCCGGATCGCACCGGTTCTCCGGATGCCGCACCGGATTCGCGCGGTGCGCCCTCCGCGTGCCGGGCCGAGGAATCGCGACCGCCGGGGAGCAGGAGCAGGGCCGGTCGCGCCGCACCGGCCTCCTCGACGGCCGCGCGAGGGTGGATGGTCGCCTGCGGATGCTCATGCGCGTGCAGGGCGAACAGCAGCGGAACCAGCGCTTCGGCGATCCGATCGCCCACTTCGCAATACGCCTGCGGGGACAGCCCGACCGGATCGGCGATGTTCTCCCGGCCGACCAGCGCCAGATCGTTGCGGGCCTGATTGAGGGCCGCGACCGTGCGCGCCCCGCTCACCTTCGCGATCCGGTACGCCTCCAGCAGGGTGAAAGTATGTGGTGCGGCGGAGGGTTCGATCTCGCGCACCTTCTCCCGGATCTGCTCGGTCATGGCCAGGATCAGATCGGCGCGGCGCACCATCTCCGGCTTCAGTCGGCGCGCCTTGAAACCCTCGATATGGCCGCCCAGTCCGGCGATGGTCTCCGCGGCCAAGGGTTCCACCGGGAATCCGACCAGGGCGCGCACCCCGGCGCTCTCAGCGGTCAGATCGGACAGTCCGTGCTCGGCGGCGACGGCGAGCGTCAGTCGCTCCGCGATCACCGATCGGCAGACATTTCCGGAGCAGACGAACAGGACGTGCATGGCGGTAACCGTATTCGGCACTCACCACCGCTGGGAATGCTCCGGTGACCGAATCACACCGCTCGACCAGGATATTCATCCGCGCGTTCGGTGTCTGTCGCCCAGTGTTGGCGCACGCATTTCCGAGCGCACGCTGATCGCGGGGATGTCCGCGGCGGCGCTGGTCGGACTTGCGTGGCGGCCCTGTTGAATCTGTGCGCGGTGGTGGCAGTGGCGAATTTATGCGCGGGGCAGTGGTGGATCTGTGCGCGGGGCAGTGGTGGATCTGTGCACGGGCAGTGGTGAATCTGGCCGGTGGCTGTGGTGAATCTGTGCGGTGGCTGTGGTGAATCTGTGCGGTGGCTGTGGTGAATTTGTGCGCGGTGGCGCTGGTGAATTGTGCGCGGTGGCGCGGTGCGCGTGAACCGCGTGGCGGGCGATCACCGATAGTAGGTGTCCTCGTCGACCACGGGCGCGACGGTGGGGTCGGCCGCCTGGACGCGCCCGCGGGTGGAGAACATGCGCCCCCGCGCGGGGATGACGGGTGCGAACCGCGCCAGCCCCGTCGCCGGGGTCATATCGTCGTACACCGAATCGATGCCCCCGCGCGCGAAATACGCCTCGTGCCAGAAGCCGGTGCCGCCGGAGTCGCGCAGGAACGTCCGCCACCACTGCCGGTGCGGATCCGAGCGCGTCCACCGCTCCAGGCTCTCCAGATCCCGCCAGTACTGGCGCGCACCCCAGTGCGGCGGGAACAGCGACCAGACGATGTCCTCGTGGTGCAGCAGCCCGTCCGGCCGGTCCCGGTGTGAGCTGTACAGCTTGGGGCCGACCCCGAGCAGGCGCAGCATGCCCCGGGGCGTGCGCACCCGCATCCCGAGGTAGATCACCACCAGATCCGGATACTCCGACAGATCGACCGTCACCCTGTTGACACGCACGCGCGACCTCCGTGATGAGCCTGCTGCCCAGGGAATACGATACGCGCGCCGCGGCGGTTCACGCCGCGGTCGTGTCCGCGAGCGGCCGCTCCGGATCACACCATGGCCGCCGGGATGACCGTGGTGAGGCCGCCGTCGATCCGCAGATCCTGGCCGTTGATGTAGGCGGCCTCGTCGGAACCGAGGAAGGCGACGGCGGCGGCGATCTCGTCGGGGTCGCCGATCCGGCCCGCGGCGACCAGCGACGCGGCCGCCGCCTGCGCCTCGGGGGAGGCTTCGGCACGGAAGGCCGGGGTGTCGACATAGCCGGGGCTGATCGAGTTGACCCGGATCCCTCGGGGAGCCAGCTCCGCCGCGACGGTGCGGGCGAAGCTGTGGACCGCCGCCTTGGTGGCGGTGTAGAGGGCGGCGTCGGGTGCGCCGCGGTGCACGGCGAAGGAGGCGTTGATGACGACGGCGGCCCGATCGGACAGCAGTGGAAGCATCTGCTGCACCGTGAAGAACACCGATGTGAAGTTGGTGTCGACCACGCGCGCGAACTCCGCCTCGGTGACCTCGTCGATGGCCTGGAACGCGCCGATGCCCGCATTGGCGAAGACGAGGTCCACGCGGCCGAAGCGCTCGCGGATGGTGGCGGCCAAGGCGGTGAGATCAGCGAGATCGGCGGCATCGCCGGGGATCCCGAGCACCCGCCCGGCACGTTCGACGGCGTCATCCGGCAACTCGTCGCGCGCTTCGACGGCGTGACCCGCTCGTTGGCTGCCCGGTTCGGCGGCGTGACCCGCTCGTTGGCGGCGCGCTTCGACGGCGTGCCGCGTTCGCTGGTCGCCCGGTTCGGCGGCGTGGCCTGCTCCTCGGCCGTCGAGTTCGGCGACGACCGCGTCCAGGCGGGTCTGGTCGCGGCCGGTGATGATCACCCGCGCGCCCTCGGCGAGCAGGCGGCGCGCGGTGGCCAGCCCCATTCCGCTGGTGCCGCCGGTAATGAGCGCGATCTTGCCGTCGTAGCGAAAACTGTTGTGCGTCATGGCTTCAGCGTGCGCGGCGGTGCGCGGCGGATACAGTGCGGAGTTATCGTAGGCGTGGCACCACCCGGCTGGTGGGCAGCGACGGGTGCCGAACCACCTGCCGGTGCGGGTTTCTTCGCAAGCGATGAACAGCCACGCCTCACGCTCGGCGGGGCAGCCGCATCGATGAGCAGCACACCGGGCGTATGGATCTCGATCCTGGCGGACCCGGCCTGATACCAGCCTCGAATGGCTGACGGACCGTCCCGCCAATCGACATCGCCGGGCCACCGCGTGCGTGATCGGCGCCGCACAGCGGGCATCGCGACCACCGGTATCGGATCTACCGGTCGGCGAGGTGCGGGTGCAGTGCTTCCAGACGCGCGGCGGTAGCGGTGCCCGGTCGCGGGTCGTAGAGGATGAGCGACCAGTCCGGGCGGTCGGTGACGGTGAGCGTGGTGGCGTCGAAGAACAGGTCACCGGCCTCGGGATGCCGCATGGCGTTCACGGCCTGCACCGGCATCCCGACCTCATGGCGGTCCCAGAGTGCGACGAATTCGGGGCTGGCCGTGCGTAATTCGGTGATCACCCGGTCGAAGGCGGGGTCGCCCGGGAAGTGCGCGGCGTCGGCGCGGTAGGCGGCCACCACGGCGGGCGCGGCATCGGCCCACACCTCGGGCACGGCCCGATAGCGCGGGTTGGTGAAGAAGGTCCGCAGGCAATTGTGCGCTCGGTCATCGAAACCGAACACCGTCCGTGCGGACTCGTTGTACGCCAGCACATTCCAGGCCCGGTCCCGCAGTACCGCGGGCCGCCATCCCCAGGCATCGAGCAGCTGGCGCACCGCCGGGGTCAACGCACCCTCGGTGCGCCCGGCCATCGGTGGCGGATTCAACCCCGCCAGCAGATACAGATGCGCCCGCTCCACCTCGTTCAGCAGCAGCGCCCCGGCGATCGCGTCCAGCACCTCACCCGACACCGTGATATCCCGCCCCTGCTCGAGCCACGTATACCAGGACACCCCCACCCCGGCCCGCACCGCGACCTCCTCCCGCCGCAATCCCGGCGTCCGCCGCCGCCCCACCACCGGCATGCCGATATCGCGCGGCGTCAATCGTTCCCGCCGACTCCGCAAGAACTCCCGCAGCTGCTCCCGCCGCCGCTCGGATGCACTGATCACAACTCACGCCAACAACGAGCACCCACCACGCCATCCCGGCGTCACTCGCGGTCAACCGCCCGCCCCGCAATTCCTGCCCTACGATGCCCAGGACTGCGCGGCCGCCGTCGATACTGCTGGCTCGGGCTCGGCTGGCTCAGTCTCAGCGCCGCGACGCCTGCTCGCCCCCACCGCTGTCCACGCTCGTCACCGACACGGCGACGGCCGCACTCGGCGCGACTCCGGACGTGTACTTTCCGTCTCGAACTCCGGTGGTTGTGCAGCGTGCGGTATCGACTCGTGCTGCGCCGCGCGCCGAGCCTTCTCCTAGAGCACGTGTTGTGTCGTCTCGGTATGCGGTGTCCGCGCGGTGTGCGGTGTCCGCGCGGTGTGCGGTGTCGGCGCGTGGTCCGCCGCGTGCCGAGCTTCCCCGGCCAGGAGTTCCTGCCGCGTTGTCTCGGCCTCCCGACCCGGTGCGGCCGCCTCGGTCTCCGGGCGTGCTGCCGGTCCGGCGTCCGGCGTGCGCGGGTGTGCCTCGGCTGTCGCCGTCTCCGGTATCGCCGAGGGTTCGGCCGCGACGGCTGTCGGCGGGGGTGCGTTGGGCGCGGACCGAGGTGTCCCGGGTTCGGCGGCCGAGTCATGGTCGGTCCGCGGTGGCTCGAGGCTGTCGGCGGTCTCCGCCGTGGCGGCGTCCTCGGCCCGGCTGCGGGAGATCACCCCTTCCAGTTCCTCCACCAGGGTGATCAATTCGGCGCGCAGCCCAGCGACCTCGGCAGCGAGTTCGTCACGGGCGGCCTCCCGCTCGACGAGGTTGGCGCGCAGGGTGTCGATGGTGTCGTTCATGGCGGCCAGCTGGCGGTCGGCTCCGCGTAGCCGCCATTCCACGATGGCGTGGCGGCCCACCGCGCCGCTCGCGTTCTCCACCCACTCCACCACGTAGTCGAGCCACGCGGGCTGCTTGGGCATCTTCTCGTGCTCGTCCCAGCCCTTGCGCAGGGCTGACTTGGGGGAGAGCACCCGCTCACCGGCTGGCGTGTTCAGCTGTACGTGGCTGATCTTCCCGGCGCTGGTGACCACGACGGTGAGGCGGTAGCGCCCCACCAGATGCATGCGCAGCTCCGCCGCCCCGCGCCCATCGGCGTCCATGGCCCCGAGCCACGGCCCGTCGGCCGCGTCGATGATCGACTCGAGCACCCCGAGTTGTCCGACGCCGCGCCGCAGCCGCGTCGCCCGCTTGCGTAGGTCCTCGACCGTGTCGGTCATCTGATCCCAGTGCATATCGCCTTTCGGTGTCCAACGACTGTCCCGCTGCGGTCGCACCTCGAACGGCCGCCCGCGTGTGCCCGTGCCCTTTCCTGCCGAATATATCGGCGCGTGCCGCCGCCCCCACGCAGGCGGCCGGGTGTCGGCGGCAGGCACCGCTGCGTCCACCTCCGCGTCTCCGTGGCGCGCGCGGCGCGTACGCGGTCCAGCGGCTGGCCGGTGCGGCCGGGATGACCTGGTCGGGTTCCACGATGTCGCCACAGCGGTGGCGCGGCGGCGCGTGGCCGAATACGGTTGTGGCAGGGGCGAATCCGCCCACCACGGTTTCGTACCGGGGGAATCGGTAATGTCGAGCTGGTGAGTAGCTGGGTGCGTAGCAAATTCCGGAAGGTCGGCCGATTCGATCGAACGATCGAGGGTGCCGTGGCGCAGTTGCCCGCGTCGAGAATGGACAGCGGTTTGCTGCGGCTGACCAACAGCGCCAACTACAGCATGCTGTGGTTCGGCATCGCGGCCCTGCTGGCCACCCGCAAGGGGTCACCCCGTCGCGCGGCCATGCGCGGCGTGGCCTCGGTGGCCGGGGCCAGCTTCACCGTCAACGTCGGCCTGAAGACACTCATCGCCCGCCGCCGACCGGCCGCCGAGGTGCTGCCGGTGCACCGGCGGCTGGTGCCCGCTCCGACATCCTCGTCCTTCCCGTCCGGCCACGCCGCCTGTGCGGCGGCCTTCGCCACCGCCGTCGCGCTGGAGAGCCCCCGCACCGCGCTGGCGGTCGCGCCGCTGGCCGCCACCGTCGCCTATTCGCGGGTGCACACGGGCGTGCACTGGGGCTCCGATGTGCTGGTCGGCGCGGCGGTCGGCTCCGGCATCGCCCTGGCCACCCGGCGCTGGTGGCCGGTGCGGGAATCCGACGAGGCGCTGGCCCGCCCGGTGCGGGAGGCTCCCGTGCTGGTGGAGGGCAAGGGCCTCGTCGTCATGGTGAACCCGGTCTCCGGCGACCCCAACTACGATCCGACCGACGACATCCGCGCCGCGCTGCCCGCCGCCACCGTCCTGCGCACCCAGCGCGACCTGGATGCCGCCGAGCAGCTCACCCGCGCCATCGCCGACGCCGCGGAGCCGGTGCTGGCGGTGGGCGTCGCCGGTGGCGACGGCACGGTCGCCTCGGTGGCCGCCGTCGCGCTTCGCCACGAACTGCCGCTGGTGGTGATCCCCACCGGCACCCTCAATCACTTCGCCCGGGACCTCGGCGTGTACGACCTGCGCGAGGTCATCGACGCGACCGGGGTGGGTGAGGCGGTCGCCGTCGATATCGCCAGCGTCGAGTACGAAGCCGAGGGCGGGACGCACACCCGCCATCTCATCAACACCTCCAGCATCGGCACCTATCCCGAACTGGTGCGGCTGCGCGAGCGGTGGCAGCACCGCTGGGGCAAATGGCCCGCCTTCGCGGCGGCCCTGGTGGTGACGCTGCGCCGCGCCCAACCCATCGAGATCTGCCTGGACGGCCGCTGGCAGCGGGTGTGGTTCCTGTTCGTCGGCAACGGCCCGTATCACCCGCACGGCGCGGTGCCCGCCTTCCGCGACCGCCTCGACTCCGGCCTGCTCGACGTGCGCTGGCTGCGCGCCGACCTGCGCTGGTCGCGGGCACGGGCGGTGGTGGCGCTGCTGCTGGGAGCCATCGGCCACAGTCGGGTCTACGGCGAACGTCAGCTGCCGGAACTGCTGGTGCAGCTGCCCGCCCCGGAGGCCCTCGCCACCGACGGGGAGGTCATCGGCGACACCACCCACCTGCGCTACGCCATCGCGGGCGAGCTCGCCGTGTACCGTCGCGACGAGTCGAATCCGTTGTGGGCCAACCGCTATCGCCCGCATCACCGCCGTGCTCCCTGGCTGCTCGACGCCTTCCGCCCGCGCCGTCCGAGCTGAGCGTCGCCAGAGGTTCAGGCCGCCGGGGGGCGAGTTCAGCCGAACCAGATGCCGCGCGGCACCACCCGCACGAAGCTGGTCGCGCCGTCGGGGATCTTCCCCTCGGGGTCGCTGCATCCGATGGTCAGTTCACCGGGTGTCGCGCCGACCGTCCACAGCGGTACCCAGGTCGCGCCCTGTGCGCCCTGCTCGGGTTCGGCGTCGGCGGGCGGGGGCAGCAGTTCGAGCTCCTCGCCGGACGCGCTGGTCGCGGTGCACCGCAGCGCGGACCTGTCCCACTCCTGGAGCCCCTTGATATCGAGGACGGCGTCGGCGGGCATGATCACGACCTTGGTCTGACCCAGCGGAATGCGTTCCGCACCGGTCGCTTCACCGGGATCGTCGTTGCCGGTGGCGGTCGGCACTGTCGTGGTGGTTGTGGAGGTCGTGCCGGTCGGCGAGGAGTTCGTCTTCGCGTCGTCGCTGGCGCAACCGGCTGCCGCGACGACGGGCAACAGGCTGGCGATCATGAGGAACTTCGAGGTCCGGCGCATCCATACCTCCTGCTCGGGTTGGGAGATTCGTACGCATGGTGCCATCTCGCTCGGAATAGTTTCCGGTACCGAGAGTAGTGAATCGCTAATTCTCGGCGAATGTGGCCGTGGGTGGGCGACGCGAGCGGAGTCGACCGGTCACGCGGTGTGGCGTCCGACGAGATCGCCGTCCTTCCAGACCTCGCGCACCAGCGCCACCCCGGGCCGGTAGGCGAGGTGCAGATAGGACGGGGCATCCAGGGCGAGCGCATCGGCGCGGGCGCCGATGCTCAATCGTCCGATATCGGTGCGGCGCAGCGCCATCGCGCCACCCAGGGTGGCCGCCCACACCGCCTCCTCGGGGCTCATCTTCATCTCCCGCACCGCCAGCGCGATACAGAACGGCAGGCTGGTGGTGTAGCTGGTGCCGGGATTGCAGTCCGCGCCCAGCGCCACCGTCACATCGGCGTCGAGCAGGGCGCGGGCGTCGGGATAGGCGTTGCGGGTGCAGAAGTCGGCTCCCGGCAACAATGTCGCCACTGTCGAACTGCTCGCGAGCGCGTCGATATCCGCATCGGTCACATAGGTGACGTGGTCCACCGACGCGGCCCCCATCTCGACGGCCAGGCGCACTCCCGGTCCGGTGCCGAGTTGATTGCCGTGCACCCGCGGTACCAGCCCGTGTGCCACGCCGGCCCGGAGCACCGCGCGCGACTGCTCCTCGTCGAACGCGCCGCGCTCACAGAACACGTCGATCCAGGTGGCGTGCGGTGCAACGGTTTCGATCATCTCATCGCACACCATGGTGACGTAGTCGTCGGCCCGGCCCGCGTATTCCGGCGGGGGAACGTGGGCGGCGAGCAGGGTCACCTCCTCGGTGAACCGTCCCGCCACCAGTGCGCCGCGCAGTTCGTCACGGGTGGTCTGGCCGTAACCGGTCTTGCATTCGACGGTGGTGCTGCCCGAACGCAGTGCCTCGGCCATCAGTCGCCGCACCGTGTTCTCCAGCTGGGTGTCGTCGGCGGCGCGGGTGGCCTCGATGGTGGTGCGGATACCGCCCGCCGTGTACGGCGTCCCGGTCATGCGCGCCGCGAACTCCTCGGCCCGGTCCCCGGCGAACACCAGGTGCGAGTGGCTCTCCACGAAGCCGGGCAGCAGTGCTCGCCCGCCGAGATCCACCCCGAGGTCGGCGGTGGGCGCGGCGGCGCTGTCGCCCACCCAGCTCACCCGACCGTCGGCGAAGGCGATGGCCGCATCGCGGCGCACCCCGAGTGGTCCCGCGCCGAGTTCCGGATCATTGGTGACGAGCGTCCCGATGTTCGAGACGACGAACGATGTCACGGTGAATTCCTTTCCGCCTCGAGCGAGATGCCCGCGCCGCGCTGCCCACGCCTCCGGTGTGGTCGAGCGTCCCATGCCGATCTCACCGCCGTGGGCGATCGGCACCCGCGACGCGCCGGAAGCGGTGCCGTCCAGTTGTATATTCCTGTATATACAGCCGTCAAGGGCTGTGGTGTGGCCGGTAGGCTGCGGGGCCGGAGCAATGGATGGGCGAGGAGCGGTTGGGCGGTATGGCGGCGGTCGACGGCGAACTCGCCGCGCTGTTCGAACGGTCGGGCGGCGAGGCGGTGCCCGCCTATGAGCGCGTCAAGAACCTGGTGTCCGCGCAGATCCGCTCGGGCCGCTGGGTGGAGGGTGATCAGGTGCCGTCGGAACATCAGCTCGTCGCCGCCACCGGCCTGTCCCGCATGACCGTCAACCGTGCCCTGCGCGAACTCGCCGCCGAGGGCCTGATCGTGCGTACGGCGGGAGTGGGCACCTTCGTCGGCGGCGCCAAGGCGTCGTCACCCCTGTTCGAGGTCCGCAATATCGCCGACGACATCGCCCGACGCGGCCACCGCCACCGCACCGAGGTGATCCTGGTCCGCGCCGAGACCATCGACGCCGACCACACCCACCTGCGAGATTCCCTCGGTGCCACAGCGTTTCACTCCATCCTCGTCCACTATGAGGGCAGCGCACCGATCCAACTGGAGGACCGCTACGTCAACCCCGCCGCCGCCCCCGACTACCTGGCCCAGGACTTCACCGCCACCACCCCCAACGACTACCTCAGCCGCGTGGCCCCACTGATCCGCGGTGAGCACATAGTCGAAGCCGTCCTGGCAACACCGGACGAATGCCGCCACCTCGATATCACCCCCACCGAACCCTGCCTGCTCATCCGCCGCCGCACCTGGTCCGCCACCGGCCTCGTAAGCGTCGCCCGCCTCCTCCACCCAGGCTCCCGCAACCGCCTCGAAGGAGTATTCGGGCGCTGAATCACCCTGCCCGGCGGTCGGATTCGCTTACCAGGTGTTTGACCATGATGGTCATGGGCGGTGTCGGCCCCGGCGTCGTGCGGCCGACCGCCCGCCAACCCCACCGCAGATAGGTGTCATGCGCCGGTGCCGCGGGATTCGCACAGAGCGAGGCGTAGGTCTCGGTGCGCGCCGTGAGCAGGGTGTCCATCAGCGCGCGGCCGAGACCGGTTCCCCGGTAGTCGGCGAGCACCGCCCATTCCATGACAGCGAACGTCGGCACGTCGGATAGCTCTACGGGCGGTGGTTCGACCGCATCCGACCACCATCGCCCCGCCGCCATGCGGTATCCGTATGCCATTCCCACCAATTCGCCGCTGTCGACACCGACGACGAGTTCGAAACCTGGCTCATCGAGTTCATCGGTCAGCCACCGTCGAAACCGTTGCGCCGCGTCGGGGCGCTCTCGATACGGTGGTTCGGCGAAGACCGTTGCGTACAGGCGCACCATGGCGTCGAGGTGGGCGACGGCATCCTCTCTGCCGCCTTTGAAGACTTCTGCGGCCAGTCCTCTTGTCTCGCTGTGTCTATGCATACGTTCAGTGTGAGATACATGGGGAGGCTGCGGTATTGCGTGCGCGATGGACGTCGTCTGCGGAGAAGGGTGGTGGAGATCAAGAGATTTCAGGTGTGGTGGCGTCGGGTGCCTTTCCTGGCTTTCGCTGACGCCGGGTGGGGTGCCGTGAGCTGGGTTCCGGCCGACGGACTGGCTGTGGTCCCGTTTCGAGATGTGTGGAGTGCCGGGGCGGCGGGTGGGTGTCGTGCGGTGGGATGGTTTCGACGCGAGGCGCGCGGTCGGATACCCGGATGTGTCTCGAGCCCTGTGGGGGTGTCCCGGACTCGATGCGGGTGGTGGATTGCCGCGGACGTGGTGGGATGGTTCCGGTGCGATGAGGCGCCTCGGAGACTGTGTCGATGCCGGTGTAGCGGGACTTCGCTCGGGTCACGGCGAATGCCCCCGTGCGGCACGGGTTTTCGCCGTGCCGGGGGTCGATACCGTGGTGTGATTGTCGAATCGGGTCGTGCGGGGGCGGTGCTATTCGCGGGCGCGGTGGGGTTCGCGGGCGCGGTGGGGTTCGCGAGGGCGACGGGCTTCGTGGGTGTGGCCGGATTCGTGGTGCTGGGATTTGCGGCCGTGGCGGGATCCGCTGTGGTTCGGTTCGTGGTGGTGAGGCTCGCGCGCGGGGCGGGATTCTTGGTTGTGGCGGGATGCGCTCGTGCGGTCGGCCAGTAGTCGGGCGCGGCGGCGTTGCACACTCTCGGCCAGTACTTGTTCGGGGTGATGGAACCGATTCACCCGCGCCCGCCGTCGCGGATCCACCGAGACCGGTGGACAGAACGCCGTCCGCCCGGCATCCGCACTCCCCGCCGGGAGGCGGTGGGTGGCCCACCCGGTCGGATCCTCGGGGTCGGCGGTGATCTGCGCGTGATGGGCATCGCAGACCAGGGTGAGGTTGTCGATATCGGTGGGACCGTGCGCGGCCCACGGGATCAGGTGGTGCATCGCGCACACGGTCGCGGGTGCGGAGCAGTCGGGGTGGGTGCAGCCGCGGTCGCGGGCGATGGCGGCCAACCGCTGCCACGACGACGCGATCCGCGCACCCTCCCCCAAATACAGGGGCTTGCCCGCGGTGTCGTCGAAGAGCAGCAGCAGCGGGATCGAGCCCTGCGCCATCCGCCACGCTTCCCGCACCGGGATTGTCGTCCCCGACGCCGCCCGTGCCACCCCCGCACCCCGCAGCAGGTCGGTGACCGACATCGTCAGCACGATCGACACCGGCAGGCCACGATGCGAACCCAGGTTGTCCGGGCCGGAGGCACTGAGGAACGCTTTCAACGCGTCGTGGCGCCGCTGCGCCGGAGTGCGCACATCACGCCCGACGGCGGCCGCGAACCGCACCGGGTCGAACCCGTCGGTGTCGTGCGTCCCCATCTGGGGGCTGTCGGGGTCGTCGGGCATGCACATGCCCGGGCGTGCCCATTTCGCGAACACGGTGTCGACCATGGCGCGCAGTTCGGGATCGAAACACGCGTGGAACGGGCTCATCCCGTCCAGGCGTTGTTCCCCGAAGGTGGCTGCCCGCAGGCGGGCGCGGTCCTTGGCGGTGGTGAGTGTCCCGTCGGGGTCGAGGTAGCCCAGGATGCGGTCACCGACCTTGCCCACCATCTCCGGCGTCCCGGTCCGGGCGGCGTCGGCGAGGTGTTCCTCGGCGACCGCCCGGTGTTCGGTATCGACCGCGTCGGGGATGCGGTCCATCACCCGCATCACCGCCCGCGCGTGATCCCCCGAGATCGCCCCCGCGGCCTGCGCAGCCGCCGTGGCGGGCAGACGGGGTTCGCACGGCTCGCCGTAGGCGCTGGTCATCGCTCCCAGTTGCGCGGCGGTCTTCACGCGGGCGACGGCGTCGGCTTTGGCCAGGCGCAGGGTTTCCACCAGGTACCGGTACAGCCCGACCGATCCGGTGGTGGTCCACAACTGTCGGTCGTTGATCTCGACCACGTGCCGATGCCCGACCGTTTCGAGGCGACGGCGGCATGCTTCCAGTCCTTGCACGCGGGCGGCGAATGCGGTGTCGGTGAATCCGGTCAGGTCCTCGGCCAGCAGTGCGTCGATCGCGGTCGCCAGTGCGGCGAGCGCGGGATCGCGCTGCTGGATTTCCCCCTCCGAATTCATGCAGCTATTCTACCGCGAAACCTATTGCGGCAGAACAGAAAACATCATCTGAACCGCACATCTTCACATGCCTTTTGTCCGCTATAGCCCCGTCTCATTCCCCATTCTCGAGATAGATCGGAAACCTGCCCGAGTCGAAAACTCGAACCGTCGCTCTGATCCGCCGTACCAGCCGCGGCACCGTATATCGCTCCAGATCCGGAAGTCGCACGTAACGAGCCTCGGCCAACTCGCCATCGGGAAATCGCAACCGAGCGACATCCACACCATCGAGTTCGGGCGCCGCGAAGAGGAAGAGCAGCTTGTCACCCGCCCTGTCCGGCGCCCAATCCACCGCCGCGAAACGCAAGTCGCGCACGGTGATTCCCAACTCCTCCCGGATTTCCCGGCGGCAGGCGTCCAGGGGAGACTCACCGATCTCGACATATCCACCGGGGATATCCCAGTGGTCCTTGTAAGTGGGCCGCACCAGCAGTACCGACGACTCCCGCACGATGACCGCCCCGGCGGCAACGCGCGGAGCCGCCATGCGCGAAACCGGCTCGGTGCTCATGCGTGGCCATGGTATCGGCGCCCCTGGGCATTGGCGTCCGTTCAGGCCCCGTCGGCTGGCGCTGCTGTTCTGCGCCACAACCGGATCGTGACCGCGATGGCCGACACCATCAATGCGATCCCGCCGACGGAGCCGACCAGTAGCAGCCAAGTCCAGCGCGGTTCGCGTTCCTCGAACTCGTAGGAGAGCGCGTTGGTCCACACATAGAGCAGAACGCCCATACATGCGAAATAGGCTCCGAGAAGCACCGCGACAGCGGCGGTGAGAGCGAGCGCGACTCTACGAATGGCGGTCTTTCGCCGTGCTGTCATTTCAATGTCCCCGGTTGGTTGTCCTGACTGGTTGTTCGCATCTCGCCGCGGCATCCCTGGCGGTCGGTGCCGGAGCGAATATCGAAGTCGTGCAGCGAATGCTGGGGTGCAAGACCGCCATTGCTGGTCCTGGACCGCTGTGGGCACCTGCTCCCGAACGGCCTGGACGCCGTCGTCGCGGGGACGGAGGCCGATACGCGGGTTGCCGCGTACCAACTGCGTACCGCATGAGGAAGGGCCGTTCCGCTGATCTCGGAAACGGCCCCTGACCTTGGTGCCGAGTGTGGGACTCGAACCCACACGTCCTTTCGGACAACGGTTTTTGAGACCGTCGCGTCTGCCAGTTCCGCCAACCCGGCGCACCGGGTGAAAACTATAGCGGGTGATCTGGCTGGGGACCTAACCACGCCGGGGATCGGGGGGTGACGTTGTGATACTGGTCGGTTTGCGCTGGGTAGATGGGTTGTGGGCGGAGGTGGGCGGTAGTCTTTGGTTACTCGGATGCGTGCCGGTCGGCGAGGGTGGCGTCGGACGAGCAGCATCGGTGTTGGTTATCGGAAGCGACAGGGGTCTATCTATGGGAACGACAGCAGGGGGCGCGGGCGCGAAGAAGGACTCCGCGCCGTCCGCCCCCAAGCGGGTGGTGGTCGCCGAGGACGAGGCCCTCATCCGGATGGATCTCGTCGAGATGCTCTCCGAGGAGGGCTATAACGTCGTCGGTGAGGCGGGTGACGGCCAGCAGGCGGTCGACCTGGCCGAGGAACTGCGTCCGGATCTGGTGATCATGGACGTCAAGATGCCGCGGCGGGACGGGATCGACGCCGCCGCCGAGATCGCCTCGAAACGCGTTGCCCCCGTGGTGATTCTGACCGCGTTCAGCCAGCGCGACCTGGTGGAGCGGGCCCGCGACGCCGGTGCGATGGCGTACCTGGTCAAGCCGTTCACGAAGTCGGATCTGGTGCCCGCCATCGAGCTGGCCGCCAGCCGCTTCCACGAGATCACGGCCCTCGAGGGGGAGGTCGCCAATCTCGCGGACCGGCTCGAGACCCGCAAGCTGGTGGAGCGTGCCAAGGGTGTGCTCATGCAGACGCAGGGGCTATCGGAACCGCAGGCTTTCAAGTGGATACAGCGCACGGCCATGGACCGACGCACCACCATGAAGGCGGTCGCCGAAGTGGTGCTGGAGAATCTCGCACCCAAGTAATAGTTAACCGCTATGTTGCCGGGGTGGATCGTAGATCCTTAACGCCCTGGCAACACGGGCGGGGAAATAGTTTGTCTCGATGTCACACGACTGATGCGAATGTGATGCGCAGCTAACGCGGCGGGGTTATGTTCTGACCGGGCCGACATGATGAGGGCGGCCCCCTCGGCGAGCCGGGGAGTACAGAACATAGAGGTGAATCGTGCTTGGTTCAATGACGCGCACGTCTTCCCTGCGGCGCGGTCGCATGGCACGCGCGGTGGTCATCGGGGCGGCAGCGGCGCTCGCGCTGGCGGGATGCAGCGACAAATCGACCGACGGTGGTGCGGAGGGCGGGGGGCTGAGTATCCAGCCGCTGGTTCAGGTCGACCTCGAGGGCAACGAGGTAGCTGCCACCGATTCCAAGGCCGCCGCGGATCCGGCCGGTGACGGCAATGCCAAGTGCGCCCCGCAGTCCATCGCCATGGCGGGTCCGCTGACCGGCCCCAATGCCAACCTCGGCCTGAACATCGTCCGCGGTGCCAAGCTGGCTGTCGACGAGTTCAACAAGGCCAATCCCGACTGTCAGGTGACGCTGAAGGAATTCGACACCGAGGGCAACCCGCAGAAGGCCACCCAGGTGATCCCGACGATCATCAACGATCCGTCGATCGTCGGCCTGCTCGGCCCGACCTTCTCCGGCGAGACCAAGGCGACCGGTCAGGTGCTCAGCGATGCCGGACTGCTGGCGCTCTCCCCGTCGGCCACCAATGTCGATCTCACCAAGAACGGCTGGAAGACCTTCTTCCGCGGCCTCGGCAATGACGGCATCCAGGGCCCGGCGGTCGCCAACTATCTGCTGCAGACCGGCAAGTACAAGAAGATCTGCGTCGTCGCGGACAACACCGACTACGGTGTCGGCCTGGCCCGGACCCTGACCGAAACCCTGGGTTCGGTCGCCGACCCGAGTTGCGCGGTGAACGTCAAGGAAGGCGACAAGGACTTCTCCGCCGCGGTGTCGAAGCTGTCGTCGGCCGCGCCGGACGCCATCTACTACGCGGGCTACTACGCCGAGGCGGCCCCGCTGGTCCAGCAGCTGCGCTCGGGCGGTGTGACGGCCGAATTCATCTCCGACGACGGAGCCAAGGACGTGGAGTTCGTGCGCCAGGCCGGTGACGCCGCCGAGGGCGCGCTCATCTCCTGCCCGTGTGGTCCCTCACCGGACGAGTTCACCCAGGCGTACAAGGACCTCAACGGCTACGACCCGGGCACCTACTCCACCGAGGGCTACGACCTGACCACGATCATGCTGAAGGGCATCGTCGCCGGCAAGGTGACCCGCGCCGACATGGTCGAGTACGTGCGCACCTACCAGGGACAGGGCCTGGCCCGCGAGTACAAGTGGGGCCCGACCGGTGAACTGGAGAAGGCGCTGATCTGGATGTACGAGGTCAAGTAGCAGCACCGATTCGAAACAGCGTGTGCCGGAATTACGGGCCGGTTGTCGGGCCCGGCCGGCACACGCTGTTTCCTCTACGGCGAAAGTAACGAATGTCTTCACCAGCTGTGACCCTGCTGGCGAACGGGTCCATCGATTTCAATGTCACCGGTGTGATCGACCAATTCTGGCGGCTCACCGTCGACGGTCTCACCTACGGTTCGATCTACGCTCTGGTCGCGGTGGGCTACACCCTCGTTTACGGTGTACTGCGCCTCATCAATTTCGCCCATTCGGAAGTATTCATGCTGGGCATGTTCGGTCAGTTGATCGGACTGATGCTGCTCGGTTTCGGGGCCAGCGGAAATGTCTACGCGCAGGGCACCGGATTGACGATCGTGTACCTCGGCACGGCGATGGTGATCGGCATGCTGGTCTCCGGCGGCGCCGCGGTCGGTTTGGAGCGGGTCGCGTACCGGCCATTGCGCAAACGCGGCGCGAAACGGCTCATCTTCCTGATCACCGCGATCGGCATGTCGTTCGTGCTCCAGGAGTTCGTGCACTACGTGCTGCCGAAGATCTGGCCGGGTATGGGCGGCACCAATGCCCAGCAGCCGATCATGCTGGTGCGGCCGACGGAACTGTTCTCCATCTTCGACGCCGCCGTCACCAATACCGCGGTCGTCATCGTCGTGGCCGCGATCCTGTTGGCCGTCGCCACCGAATTCTTCATCAACCGAACCAAATTCGGCCGCGGCGTGCGCGCGGTCGCGCAGGATCCGGATACCGCCACCCTGATGGGCGTCTCCCGTGAGCGGGTCATCATGCTGACCTTCTTCATCGGCGGCCTGCTCGCCGGTGCCGCGGCGCTGCTGTACACGCTGCGGGTGCCCAACGGCATCATCTACTCCGGCGGATTCATTCTGGGCATCAAGGCGTTCAGCGCCGCCGTGCTGGGCGGGATCGGCAACCTGCGGGGCGCGTTGCTGGGCGGACTGCTGCTCGGGCTGGCCGAGATGTACGGGCAGATCCTGTTCGGCACCGAATGGCGCGACGTGGTCGCCTTCGTACTGCTGGTCGCCGTGCTGATGTTCCGGCCGACCGGCATTCTGGGTGAGAGTCTGGGGAGGGCCCGCGCATGAGCGAACCGAAGACGACCGACCGCCCACAGGACACGGAACGGACCATGCGCGGCGTCGGCGATGCGCTGCGCGCCTGGTGGGGCGGTTTGTCCCGCCCCGCGCAGTGGGCCGTCGGCGTACCGGCCATCGTGGCGCTGGCGCTGCTGCCACTGTTCCCGCCGCCGCTGCTCGACACCCCGGGCACCAGCTTCGGCGGTGTGATGGCGCAGTTCGCCATGACGGCGCTCATCGCCATCGGCCTGAATGTCGTTGTGGGACAGGCGGGTCTGCTCGATCTGGGCTATGTCGGCTTCTATGCCGTCGGCGCCTACTCGGTGGGCCTGCTCACCAGTCCGAACAGTCCGTGGAATCAAACCGACGGCGGCTTCCTCAATACCAAGTGGGCATGGCTGGCCTGTGTGCCGATCGCTATTCTGCTCACCGCCATCTCCGGGCTCATCCTGGGGACGCCGACACTGCGGTTGCGCGGCGACTACCTGGCCATCGTGACCCTCGGCTTCGGTGAGATCGTGCGGCTGCTGGCCGACAACCTCGGCGACATCACCAATGGCAGCCTCGGTCTGTCCGGTATCGCCTACCCGCGAGTCGGCGAATCGGAGGACCATCCGGGCGGCTACTTCTCCTCCGGCAATCTCGGCGACTCCGAGAGCGGAAATCTGTTGGACCGGGCCAACTCCGGCACCTGGTGGTTCTGGATCGGCATGGCGCTGGTGATCGTGGTGCTGGTGCTGGTGGGCAACCTCGAGCGCAGCCGCGTCGGCAGGGCCTGGGTGGCCATCCGCGAGGACGAGGACGCCGCCGAGATGATGGGGGTGCCCGCCTTCAAGTTCAAACTGTGGGCCTTCACCATCGGCGCGGCCATCGGCGGTCTGTCGGGTGCGCTGTACGCGGGCCAGGTGCAGTACATCAATCCGGGCGTGTTCAACATCATCAACTCCATGCTGTTCCTGTGCGCCGTGGTCATCGGTGGTCAGGGCAACAAGCTCGGGGTGATCGTGGGCGCGTTCCTGGTGGTGTACCTGCCGAACCGGTTCATGTCGGTGGAGGTGGGCGGCCAGTCGCTCGGTGACTACAAGTATCTGTTCTTCGGTCTCGCGTTGGTGGTGGTGATGATCTTCAGGCCGCAGGGTCTGTTCCCGGTCCGGCAGCGACTGCTCGCCTACGGGCGGCAGGTGTACCGGGCGGTGCACAAACCGGTGGCGTCCGCTACGACGGGAGCACGGCGATGACCGGGCCCGGCGCGGGCGACGCGCTGTACGACAACGAGGATTTCGCGGCCGGATACACCGAGGCCCCGGAGGCCGAGAGCACCGGCACCCTGGACGTCTCCGAGGTGCTGCCCGGTCTGGGCAGTGCGGCGGCCGTCGCCGAGGTGGTCGCACCGCATCGCGAGATCGAGACCGCGGTCGGCGCACCGCTGCTGCGCACCGACGACCTGACCGTGCGGTTCGGCGGCCTGACGGCCTTGGATCAGGTCAGTTTCGAGATCCGGCGCGGCGAGATCCTCGGCCTCATCGGGCCCAACGGGGCGGGCAAGACCACCTGCTTCAATGCCATCACCGGGGTCTACCGGCCGAGCGGGGGCACCGTCACCTTCGACGGGAAGCCGCTCACCAAGACCAAACGCAACGAGATCACCCGGCTCGGCATCGCACGCACCTTCCAGAACATTCGGCTGTTCGAGGAGATGACCGCGCTGGAGAACGTGGTGGTGGGAACCGATGCGCGGCACCGGACTTCGGTGCCCGGCGCATTGTTCCGCACCGCACGCCACCGGCGCGAGGAGCACGATGCCATCGAGCGCGGGATGGCGCTGCTGGAATTCGTCGGCATCGCGCCGCGCGCGGTGGAGAAGGCGCGCAATCTGTCCTACGGCGACCAGCGTCGGCTGGAGATCGCGCGGGCGCTGGCCACCGAGCCGAAACTGCTGTGCCTGGACGAGCCCGCCGCCGGATTCAACCCGAGCGAGAAGTCCGCGCTCATGGACCTCATCCGCAAGATCCGCGACGACGGCTTCACCGTGCTGCTCATCGAGCACGATATGCGGCTGGTCATGGGCGTGACGGACCGGATCGTGGTGCTCGAGTTCGGGCGCAAGATCGCCGACGGGCTGCCGGAGCAGATCCGCGAGGATCCGGCGGTGATCGCGGCGTATCTGGGTGTGCCGGAGGACAGTCCGGCCGCCGAGGTGGCTGCCGAGGACGTCGCGGAGGGTGCCGAGGCCGAGGAGATCGCGGCCGATGTCGCCACGGCGGAGGGTACGGATTCCGCGGCGGCCGACGCGGGCGAGTCGGGAGCCGCTGAATCAGAGTCCGCGGGGCCCGAATCTCCTGAGCGCGGGTCCGCGGAGTCCGGATCCGAGTCGGCTGAACGCGAGTCCGGCGGCGACGAGGCCGCGGCCGACATCGGCGAGTCCGACCGGACCTCGTCGACGGAATCGGCTGTCACACTGCGCAAGCCCGCCGGAACGACGGCCCCGGAAGGTGCGTCCGCACTGCTCCAGGTCGACGACATCGTCGTCAATTACGGCAGAATCCAAGCGCTGCACGGTATCTCGCTGAATGTCGGCTCCGGTGAGCTGGTGACCCTGCTGGGCGCCAACGGTGCGGGCAAGACCACCACCATGCGCGCCCTGTCCGGCCTGCTGCCCTTGACCAGGGGGCGAATCCTGTTCGAGGGCAAGGACATCACCCGCATGAAGGCGCACGAGCGGGTGCTGGCCGGGCTCATTCAGGCTCCCGAAGGGCGCGGTGTCTTCCCGGGAATGACGGTCCAGGAGAATCTGGACATGGGCTGCTACGCCCGGCCGTTCAAGCAGCGGTCGGAGTACGACTCCACCCTGGACTGGGTCTTCGAGCTGTTCCCGCGCCTCGCCGAGCGCCGCCGCCAGGTCGGCGGCACGCTTTCCGGCGGTGAACAGCAGATGCTCGCCATCGGCCGCGCCCTCATGGCCCGCCCGAAGCTCCTGCTCCTGGACGAGCCGTCGATGGGCCTGGCCCCCATGGTGATCCAGCAGATCTTCCGCATCATCACCGAGATCAACGACAGCGGCACCACGGTCCTGCTGGTCGAACAGAACGCTCAGCAGGCCCTCACCCGCAGCGACCGCGCCTACATCCTGGAAACCGGCGAGGTGACCAAGTCCGGCCCCGGCCGCGACCTCCTGGTCGACCCCGCCATCAAATCCGCCTACCTCGGCGTCGGCTGAACCGGCGACATACGCGTCGGGCCGGTCATCCACGGATGACCGGCCCGACACTTCTTGCAGGGGCGACAGGACTTGAACCTGCAACCTGCGGTTTTGGAGACCGCTGCTCTGCCAATTGAGCTACGCCCCTTCGTTGCGCGCGACTACCGTACCAACATCACGCGCCGGGACGAAATCGCTTTTCCATCACCCCAAACCGAGCCGCTCCAACCACGCGTTCAACCGCCCCGCCGCCGCCCCCGACCAGTACGAGCTGCGCCACTCCCGCCCGGCCGCCAGCTCCAGCAGCTGCGCCTGCGCTGCCGGACCGTCGGATGCCGCCCACTCCGCGAGAAACGGTTCCAGGTCCAGGCCGGTGGCGGCGATCGAGCAGAGCACGGTGTCGGCGCTGGGCAGGGTGGGATAGGACGCCAGCGTATCGCGCCACCAGGCGCGCAGGAATCGCTCGATGGCGACCCGCTCGGCGGCCGGCCACTCGAGCCAGCGGCCGTATTCGAGTTTCCCGAACACGATTTCGGGATCCGGATAGGCGAAGGCGTCGTCGGCCGCCAGCTCCAGCAACCGGGGCAGCAGGTAGCGGAAGTCGTCGACGCCGCCCCAGGTACTCATCGCCTTGGCGGCGTATCGGGCCAACGCCTCCGGCGTGAGCGATCGGATCGGCTCATTCAGTAGACAGCGTCCCTCGTCCGGTGCGACGCAGTGCGGGCAGCCCTCGATCACGTCGGGGCGTGGGATCCGTGCGAACACGTCGTACAGTTCACGCAATGCCGCGGCCCGGTCGCACACGGCTGTGAGGATACGGCGACGACCGGTCCGATGCCGAGTCGTCGGCGGGCCGGTGGCGGTGGGAGTGCACCGATTCGGTCGGCGTCGGGACCGGTTCGCGCCCGGTGCGTACGGTTGTCGGTGGACGTCCCTAGACTCTGGGGCGTGACTCCTGCCTCTATCGATCAGCGTCCGAGTGCTGCGTCCACCGCTACCGCCGATGTGGGGGAGCGGCCTACGTTGTTGCTGCTGGATGGGCATTCGCTGGCTTATCGGGCGTTCTACGCGCTGCCGGCGGAGAATTTCAAGACGCAGAGCGGGCAGACCACCAATGCCGTGTACGGGTTCACGGCGATGCTGATCAATCTGCTGCGGGACGAGAAGCCCACGCATGTGGCGGCGGCGTTCGACGTGAACCGGAAGACGTTCCGGACCGAGGCGTATCCGGAGTACAAGGCGAACCGGATCACCACGCCGGACGAGTTCCGGGGGCAGGTGGAGATCACCCAGGAGGTGCTGGGGGCGCTCGGGATTCCCACCATGGCGATGGAAGGGTACGAGGCGGACGACATCATCGCCACGCTCACCACGCAGGCGGTGCCGCAGGGATACCGGGTGCTGATCGTGAGCGGCGACCGGGATTCGCTGCAACTGGTCAACGACGATGTCACCGTGCTGTACCCGAAGAAGGGCGTCAGCGAGCTGACCCGGTTCACCCCGGCGGCGGTGGAGGAGAAGTACGGGCTCACCCCGGCGCAGTATCCCGATTTCGCGGCGCTGCGCGGCGACCCGAGCGACAACCTGCCCGGCATTCCCGGCGTCGGCGAGAAGACCGCCGCCAAATGGGTGCGCGAATACGGCGACCTGGCCGCACTGGTGGACAAGGTGGACACCGTCAAGGGCAAGGTGGGAGACGCGCTGCGCGCCAACCTGTCCAGTGTGGTGCTCAACCGGCAGCTCACCGAGATGGTGCGCGATGTGCCGGTGCCCTACACCCCCGACCAGCTGGCCATGCAGCCGTGGGACCGGGAGAAGATCCACTCCCTGTTCGACGATCTGGAATTCCGCGTCCTGCGCGACCGCCTGTTCGACACCCTCGCCCCGGTGGAACCCGAGGCCGAGGCCGGATTCGAGATCAGCGGCGGCACCCTGGCTCCGGGCTCGGTCGCCGACTGGCTGGCAGAACACGCCAAAGCCGGTCAGCGCCACGGCGTTTCGGTGGTCGGCGTCGGCAATCCGGTCAATGGCGACACCAAGGCCATCGCCATCGCGGCCGCCGACGGCGAGGGCGGCTACCTCGACGTCCACGCCCTCACCCCGGAGGACGAGGCCACGCTCGGCGCCTGGCTCGCCGATCCGGAGACCCCCAAGGCCCTGCACGAGGCCAAGGCCGCCATGCACGCCCTGCGCGCCCGCGGCTGGACCCTCGGCGGCCTCACCAGCGACACCGCCCTGGCCGCCTACCTGGTCCGGCCGGGCCAGCGCACCTTCACCCTCGATGATCTGTCATTGCGCTACCTCAAGCGCGAACTGCGAGTGGAGGATTCGGGCGCGGCCCAGCTGTCCCTGCTCGACGACGAGGACCAGGTCGACGAGGAGCTCGCCAAGGCCGAGATCCTGCGCGCCCAGGCGGTCTCCGACCTCGCCGCCGCCTTCGACGAGGAACTCGAGCGCATCGAGTCCACCGCCCTGCTGCGCGATATGGAACTGCCGCTGCTGGCCGTGCTCGCCGATCTCGAACAGGCCGGTATCGCCGTCGACGCCGATCAGCTCGAACAGTTGCAGCGCGAATTCGCCGACCGGGTCGCCGAGGCCGCGAACAATGCCTACGAGGTGATCGGCGAGCAGATCAACCTCGGCTCGCCCAAGCAGTTGCAGGTGGTGCTGTTCGACAAGCTCGATATGCCCAAGACCAAGCGCACCAAGACCGGCTACACCACCGACGCCGACGCGCTGGAGGGCCTGTACGAGAAGACCCAGCACCCGTTCCTGCAACATCTGCTCGAGCATCGCGACGCCACCCGGCTCAAGGTGACCGTGGACGGCCTGCTCAAATCCGTCGCCGACGACGGGCGCATCCACACCACCTTCAATCAGACCATCGCCGCCACCGGGCGACTGTCGTCCACCGAGCCGAATCTGCAGAACATCCCGATCCGCACCGACACCGGCCGCCGCATCCGCGACACCTTCGTGGTCGGCCCCGGCTTCGAATCGCTCATGACCGCCGACTACAGCCAGATCGAAATGCGGATCATGGCGCACCTGTCCAAGGACGAGGGCCTGATCGAGGCGTTCAACTCCGGTGAGGACCTGCACACCTTCGTGGCGTCCAAGGCGTTCGACATTCCGCTGTCGGAGGTGCACCCGGAAATGCGTCGCCGCATCAAGGCCATGTCCTACGGCCTGGCCTATGGTCTGTCCGCCTACGGCCTGTCGCAGCAGTTGAAGATCAGCGCCGAGGAGGCCAAGGCGCAGATGGAGGTGTACTTCAACCGTTTCGGCGCCATCCGCGACTATCTGCGCGACGCCGTCGAGCAGGCGCGCAAGGTGGGTTACACCGAAACCCTGTTCGGCCGTCGTCGTTACCTGCCGGACCTGGACTCCAGCAATCGCCAGCGCCGCGAGGCAGCCGAACGCATGGCGCTCAACGCGCCCATCCAGGGCACGGCCGCCGACATCATCAAGGTCGCCATGATCGACACCCAGCGGGCCATCCGGGACGCGGGCCTGAAGTCGCGCATGCTCCTGCAGATTCATGACGAACTCGTCTTCGAGGTGGCGTCGGGGGAGCGTGAGGCGCTGGAATCACTTGCCCGCGAACATATGTCGAAGGCCATCGACCTTTCGGTGCCGCTCGAGGTGTCGGTGGGCGTGGGCCGCAGCTGGGACGCGGCCGCGCACTGACCGACCGTGGCGCGCACCGCCCGCGAGTATCTCGTGCACGGGCGGTGCGCCGCATGAATCGGTGTGTCGCGGCCGGCACAACCGGGCGTGTGGCGGGGTGGATCGAGTGATCGGCGGACGCCGCCGCGGGATCGACAGAGTGAATCGGAACAGTCTCTGATCGGATCGCCCGTGGGTCGGGCGCGCGGCCGCGTTTCGGCGTTATCGGCCGGGGGCGTACCGGTTTCCGGCTGCACGCCGGAATGTGGCGCGCGCGGTCGTCGGTGGACGGTCAGGAGTGTTGCGGGAGGGTGCTCGGCGCTATCGACGCGCAGGCCAGCGCGGTGGCACGGCAGATGTCCGCGCAGGCCCGCTCACCGTACTGTTCGCACTGCTCGGCGAGGTCGATACAGGCGTCGCGGGTCAATTCGCACAGCCACGCTGCCCAGGGGGAGTCGCGGTCCAGCAGGTCGGCCGTGTGGCGGCTCAGTTCGGACACATCGGTCAGCATGGCGGTATGCCGCCGATCCACGTGGGCCGCGTCGGGATCCGGACTGGCGTGGATCTGGTGTCGGCAGGCGCGGTGGCAGCGGAGGAGATGGTCGATGGTGCGCTGGATCGTGGGATCGGTCATGGCACCTCTTCCGTTGATTAGCTGCTGATTTGCCCATTGTCGTGGAAGGGGGTCGGAGAGTCCCGCAGGCATGCCGCTGCGACCGTGGTGAAAGTTACTCGTGGGTCGGCGCGGAATATGGTTGCTATCCCCGAGATGTCCCCTTAAGCTCGACGCCGTGCCGAATCCCGCCTACAGCCGCAGCGCAGCGCTCGACGTCGCCGACCGCGACCGCGCCGCGCTTCTTCCGCTCACCGCGATGGTGGCTGTGGCGCGAATTCTCGTAGTAGCCCGCCGTAGCGGGGTCTGATTCGGACCGGCCCCCTCGCTGCGGCCACTCTGCTCTTTGATTTTCGCTGGTCCCCTCTGCCATTCCTCGGAAGATTCGGGAAGACCAAACCTCACCATGACCATCACCATCGATACCCACACGTTCATCGCCGCTGCCCCCGCGAGCCTGCGGGCCGAATGCCGCGACCTCACCCCCGCCGAGTTCTACGACCGGTACTGCGAACACGAAGGCCCGGTCAAACTCAGTGAGTGGACGCCCATCGGGCACCACGGACCCGGCGGGCGCTACACGGCGACCCTTGAGATCGCCGACCACCTGCGCACCGTCGTGGCGGCGGGCAGCCCGGTGGCGACGCTGACCTCGGCCCTCTACGACGAGGGCTACCCGGTCGAGCTCCTCGCCTTCCACCAGCGCCGCACCGACGACGGCATCGCCACCTTCGTCCAATGCGAGTTCAACAACCGCCGCGGTTGGGGCGCCGCCCTCGCCGACGACGGCGCCGAATCCGCCATCCGCGCCATGATCGCGGGCATCAACCACCTCGGAACCCACTTCTGAGGTAGCACCGCACCCCGCTACCCGACGGTAGCGGGGTGCGATGCTACCCGGGCCTCGAAGCGACGGCCTCGAAACGACGGGTCTCGAAAACAGCAGCGCCGCACCCGATCTCGGGTGCGGCGCGCATGCGTCGGTGCCGCGCGCTACTGCGACTGCTGCTCGGCGAGCTGCTTGCGGACCTCTTCCATATCGAGATCCTTGACCTGACCGATGAGGTCCTCCAGCGCGGCCGGGGGCAGCGCGCCGGGCTGCGCGAAGACGAGCACGCCCTCGCGGAAGGCCATGATGGTCGGAATCGAGCGGATCTGCGCCGCGGCGGCGAGCCCCTGCTCCGATTCGGTGTCGACCTTGCCGAACACCACATCGGGGTGCTTCTCGGACGACGCCTCGTAGGTCGGTGCGAAGCTCTTGCACGGGCCGCACCAATCGGCCCAGAAATCGACGAGCACCACGTCGTTTCCGGTCACGACCTCATCGAAGTTCTGCTCGGTAAGAGTCTGGGTGGCCATGGCATCCTCTCGTGTCGGTTTCGCCCGGTCCAACACCGGACGATGCGGTTGTGTTCCCTACCCGACCGGCCACTCGCGCCGCCGATCACCGTCCCACCGTCGTATACCCACAACCGTAGCCGGGAAATCCCCGTCCCGGCTGACGGCCTCCAGGGCCATCGGCAACTGGGCCGGGGTCACACGCCTGGCCAGTGTGACATGTGGGGTCCACGCGTCGGGACGCACGTTCGAGGGGATACCCGGGCAGGGGGAGATGACACCGAACAATCGGCGTTGTAGATCCAGCAGGGGGAGGGAGGGGACGACGGCGCGGACCAGGATCGGGCGGCGGGCGCCGAAGATGAGGAGGCCGCCGAGGCGGACGGGGAGGGGGGTGAAGGGCTGGCGGGCCAGGGATGTGTCCAGGCGGGGCCAGATTTCGCGGGCGACGGCGACGGTGATGTGGGGGCGGTGGGTCGCGTCGGGGGAGTGCAGGCCGGCGTCGGCCAGCAGGCGCCACTGTTCGCGGACGGTGGCTTCCGCCGCCTCGTCGAGGATCAGTTCGACCGACTGGACCACAGGTGGACGATACGCGGGGATACCGGCAGCGGGCGAGCGGCGGCGCGGGCGCGCGGGCCGGACGCGGATGATTCGGGCCGGTTCGGCGGAATCGCGGTGGTTGCGGGAGGATTACCGGCATGAGTGACGGCGGGAATCTGCGGCTGGGCCTGATCGAGGGGGACGGGATCGGACCGGAAGTGGTGCGCGCTGCCCGCGAGGTGGTGGACGACGCGCTGGAGGTGGTGCGGATGCCGGCGGTGGAATGGGTGCCGCTGCTGATCGGGCATGCCGCCATCGCGGAGTTCGGGGATCCGGTGCCCGAGACGACGCTGAAGGGCCTCGAAGGGGTGGACGCGTGGATCATGGGTCCGCACGACAGCGCGTCGTATGCGGCCGAGTACCGGACCGGGCTGCCACCCGCGGGCGCGGTGCGCAAGCGGTTCGGTCTGTACGGCAATATCCGCCCGGCGCGCGCGATGGCGGGGGTGCGGGCGGTGGCCGCCGAGATGGATCTGGTCATCGTGCGCGAGAACAGCGAGGGCCTCTACGCCGACCGCAATATGTATGCCGGAGCGGGCGAGTTCCGGCCGACCCCGGATGTGGCCCTGGCGGTCGGTGTTTTCACCCGCACGGCCATCGAGCGCATCGCCCGGCTCGCCTTCGAGGTGGCCGAGACTCGGCGCAAGAAGGTCACCATAGTGCACAAGGCCAATGTGCTGCCCATGACCACGGGACTGTTCCGCGAGGTGTGCTACGAGGTCGCCGAACGGTATCCGAATGTCGAGGTGACCGATGAGCACATGGATGCGATCACGGCCCGGCTGGTGCGCACGCCCGCTGCCTTCGATGTGCTGGTCACCGAGAACCTGTTCGGTGACATCCTCTCGGACCTGGCGGGCGAGCTGAGTGGTTCGCTCGGGATGGCACCCTCGCTGAACTGCTCGGACACCCACGCCATGGCGCAGGCCGTGCACGGCGCGGCACCCACCCTGGCCGGGCACAACCGGGCGAATCCGCTCGCGCTCATCCGTTCCGCCGCCATGATGCTGCGCTGGTTGGCCAACCGCGACGGCCGTTCCGCACTGCACCGCGCCGCCGATCGCATCGACAACGCGGTTGCGGAGACGTTGCGGGCCGGAGTCGCCACATCCGATTTGGGTGGGTTAGCATCTACCACCGAATTCACCGAGCAGGTGCGGGCACGTCTGCACCGCTGGTGAGCGATGTCCGGCGCGTAACGGGCACGCGCCAGCGTGTCGCGGATTAATCTTCCGTTACCGATCCGCGCGGAATGTCCGACTCGTCTACGTTTCGAACGGCGGGCGACGCCCGGATGTCGCGTAACCGAACTGTGGAGGACCTGTGTCTGTTCGATTTTTCCGCGGGCGTGCCCTGCGGGCCGCCTGTGCGCTCGCCGGCGGCGTCCTGGTGCTGACCGCGTGCAGCAACACCGAGAGCAGCGGCCCCGAGGTCGCCAAGGTCGAGGGCATCAGCAAGGTGGACGCCATCGCGGCGCAGCTGCCGGAGGACATCAAGAACTCGGGCAAGCTCATCGTCGGCGTCAATGTGCCCTACGCCCCCAACGAGTTCAAGGACCCGGCCACCGGTGAGATCATCGGCTTCGACGTGGACCTGATGGACGCGATCGCCCAGGTGCTCGGCGTGACCGCCGAATACCAGGAGTCCGACTTCGAGAAGATCATCCCGTCCATCGAGGTCGGCACCTACAACCTCGGCATGTCGTCGTTCACCGACAACAAGGAGCGCGAGCAGACCGCCGACTTCGTCACCTACTTCAACGCGGGCAGCCAGTGGGCTCGCCAGGTGGGCTCGGACGTGGACCCGGAGAACGCCTGCGGTAAGCGGGTCGCGGTGCAGCGCACCACCGTTCAGGACACCGACGAGATTCCTGAGCGCAGCGCCAAGTGCATTGCCGAGGGCAAGCCGGAGATCGTGAAGGTGGCCTACGACGAGCAGAGCGCCGCCGCCACCGCGCTGGTGCAGGGCCAGGTGGACGCCATGTCGGCCGATTCGCCGGTCACCGCCTACGCCATCAAGGAAGCCAACCGGGACGCGAAGGTGATCGAGGCCGCCGGTCCGATCTTCGACTCCGCCCCCTACGGCTGGCCGGTCAAGAAGGGCTCGCCGCTGGCCCCGGTGCTGCAACAGGCCATGCAGTACCTGATCGACAACGGCCAGTACCGGCAGATCGCCGAGAATTGGGGTGTCGAAGAGGGCGTGATCGCCAAGTCGGTCATCAACGGCGCACAGGGCTGATCACACACGATGTCCGATAAGTTCGAGAAGCCGGAGTCCGCCGCCGCCACCGCGGCGGCGGCTGCGGCCGATACCGAGCCGGAGCCGATCAAGGCCATCCCCTTGCGGCGTCCGGGCCGGTGGATCGCCGCCACGATCATCCTGGTGCTGCTGGGACTGTTCCTGTACGGCGCGTGGACCAATCCCGCCTACCACTGGGACACCTACGCGAGCTACCTGTTCGACACGCGCATCCTGGAAGGTGCGCTGGTCACGCTGGAGCTGACCGTGCTGGCCATGGTGCTCGGTGTGGTGCTGGGCGTGGTGCTGGCCATTATGCGGCTGTCGCCGAATCCGGTGCTGCGGTCGGTGTCGTGGGTCTACCTCTGGATCTTCCGCGGCACCCCGGTGTACGTGCAGTTGGTGTTCTGGGGCCTGTTCCCGGGCCTGTACCAGACCATCACCGTCGGGGTGCCCTTCGGTCCGTCGTTCGCGGATTTCAATGTGCTGGACTGGCGGGCCCCGTTCCTGTTCGCGGTGATCGGCCTGGGACTCAACGAGGCCGCGTACATGGCCGAAATCGTCCGTGCCGGTGTGAATTCCGTGGGCGAGGGGCAGCGCGAGGCGTCGGTGGCGCTGGGCATGTCCTGGTCGCAGACCATGCGCCGCACCGTGCTGCCGCAGGCCATGCGGGTGATCATTCCGCCCACCGGCAACGAACTCATCTCCATGCTCAAGACCACCTCGCTGGTCACGGCGATTCCATTGACCACGGACCTGTACGGCCGGGCGCGCGACATCTACGGCGTGAACTTCCAGCCGGTGCCGCTGCTGCTGGTGGCGGCCACCTGGTATCTGGTGGTCACCAGCGTGCTCATGGTGGGCCAGTTCTACCTGGAGCGCTACTACTCGCGCGGTTCGTCGCGGCAGTTGACCGGAAAGCAGTTGCGGGCCATGGCTTCTCAGCAGCACGTGGTGGAGGAGGGCAAGTGACCGCGACATCCGACACCGCGACGCCCATGGTGCGCGCCGACCGGGTCTGCAAGAACTTCGGCGCGCTGCGGGTGCTCAAGGGCATCACGCTGGAGGTGCAGCGCGGTGAGGTGCTGTGCCTCATCGGCCCGTCCGGCTCCGGCAAGTCCACCTTCCTGCGCTGTATCAACCATCTGGAGCAGGTGAACGCCGGGCGGCTGTACGTGGACGGCGAGCTGGTCGGCTATCGCGAAAAGGGTGACAAGCTCTACGAATTGCATCCGCGCGAGGCCGCCCGCCAGCGCCGCGATATCGGCATGGTGTTCCAGCACTTCAACCTGTTCCCGCACCGGACGGCGCTGGAGAACATCATCGAGGCGCCCACCCAGGTCAAGCGGATCGCCAAGGCCAAGGCGGTGGCGCGGGCCAGGGAACTACTGGACCGGGTCGGATTGGCGGACAAGGCCGACACCTATCCCGCCCAACTGTCCGGCGGTCAGCAGCAGCGCGTGGCCATCGCCCGGGCGCTGGCCATGGATCCCAAGCTCATGCTCTTCGACGAGCCCACCTCGGCGCTGGATCCGGAGTTGGTCGGCGAGGTGCTGGGCGTCATGCGGGAACTCGCGGCCGACGGCATGACCATGGTGGTGGTGACCCACGAGATGGGCTTCGCCCGCGAGGTCGCCGACCAACTGGTGTTCATGGACGGCGGGGTAGTGGTGGAGGCAGGGAACCCGCGCGAGGTACTGGCCGACCCCAAGCACGAGCGCACCAAGACCTTCCTGTCCCGGATCCTCTAGGGACGCAACGCCCTACCCGATCGGCCCCGCTCCGCACCGCCGGAGCGGGGCCGAGTTGTCGCGGGGCCGAGTTGTCGCGGGGCCGAGTTGTCGCGGGGCCGAGTTGTCGCGGGGCCGAGTTGTCGCGGGGCCGAGTTGTCGCGGGGCCGAGTTGTCGCGGGGCCGAGTTGTCGCGGGGGCGGTTGGGGCGGCTCCACCGGCCCGGGTGGGATGTTGTCGTGTCGCTGTCGCGTACGACGGGCTCGCGTCGTGTGGTGTTTCCGCGGGGTGTCAGCGGGCGGTGAGGGCGATGCGCAGCTGTCCCAGTAGGACTTTCGCTGCCGGCGCGAGCTGGCGGTCGGTGCGCCAGGTCAGGATCAGGCGGCCGCGCATGGCGGGGGTCAGCGGCAGGGTGCGCACGCCCGTCGCCGCCGCCTCGGTCTCGGTCGGCTCCGGTACGACCGCCACCCCGAGACCGTAGGCCGCCAATCGCATGAGCAGTGGGGGAGCGGCGGCTTCGAAGGCGATATCGGGGGTGAGTCCCGCTGCGGCACAGGCGCGTTCGAGGACTCCTCGGATGCCGGTGCCGCGCGGTAGGGCGATGAGCTGGTAGCGGCACAGCTCGGACAGGGTGAGTCCGGGGCCGAACCGCGCGTCGTCGGCGGCCACCGCGGCGACGATGGCGGTGTCGAGGACGGTCTCGGCGGCTACGGCGGGATCCAGCTCCGCCCCGCTGTCGCCGATGATGGCCAGATCGAGTTCGCCGCGTCCCAGGGCGGCGAGCATGCGGTCGGAGGTGTCCTCGGTGAGGCTGATCCCGACCTGGGGGTGATCGCGGTGGAAGGCCGCCAGCACCCCGGCCGCGTCGAATTCGTCGGTGGCGGCCCCGGAGATCATGCCCACCCGAACCTGGCCGCGCAGCAGTCCGGTGAACTCGTCGACGGTGTGGATGATGCGCTCGGTCGCCGTCAGTGCCGCACGCGCCAGCGGCAGCACCGCCGCACCCACCGGTGTGAGCGTCACCGTGCGGCCGGACCGATCCAGAAGCTGTTGTCCGAGTTCGCGTTCCAACTGGCGGATCTGGGCACTCAGGCCCGGCTGGGCCAGGTGCAGGCGCGCGGCGGCACGGGTGAAGTTGGCCTCCTCGGCCACGGTGACGAAGTAGCGCAGCTGCCGCAGTTCCATAACTACTGATTCTAGAAGCAAGCAGAACTATCTGTTGGAGTTATCGCGCTCGCGTCGGCAGAGTCGGAGTCATGACGAATACAGCCACGACAGAACCCACCACCACCGGCCCGGTGTTCCGTCCCGGCGAGCCCGGCTTCGACGCGGAACTCGCCGGTTTCCAGACCGCCTACACTCACCGACCCGCCCTCATCGTCGGCGCACTGCATGCCGAGGACGTGCGTGCTGCCGTGGAATACGCTGCCCGCCATGAACTTCCGATCGCGGTCCAGGCCACCGGCCACGGCCTGTCGGTGGCCGCCGACGGCGGTGTGCTGATCAGTACCCGGCGGATGACCGATATCCGGATCGACCCCGCGTCCCGCACCGGCCGGGTAGCCGCCGGTGTCCGCTCCGGGGCGCTGGTCGAGGCGGCCGCCGCGCACGGACTGGCCCCGCTCAACGGCTCCTCGCCGACGGTCGGCGTCGTCGGCTACACCCTCGGCGGCGGGATCGGCATCCTCGCCCGCGAATTCGGCTACGCCGCCGACCATGTGCGCGCCGTCGAACTGGTGACCGGCGACGGCCGCCTGCGCCGCCTCACCCCCGGCGACGAGCTGTTCGGCGCCGTACTCGGCACCGGCGGCAACTTCGGTGTGGTCACCGCGCTGGAACTGGAGTTGCTGCCGCTCACCGAGGTGTACGGCGGCCAGCTCACCTTCGATACCCGTTTGGTGGAACCGGCGCTGGAAGCCTGGCGACTGTGGACAGCAGACCTGCCCGAACAGGTGACTTCCGCCATCACCATGCTCACCATCCCGAATATCCCGCAGGTGCCCGAACCGCTGCGTGGGCGCTACACCGCCACGATCGCCCTCGCCTACACCGGTGACGCGGCCGAGGGGGAGCGCCTCGTGGCCCCGCTGCGGGCGGTCGGCGCCCGGCTCGCCGACGATCTGCGCACCATGCCCTACACCGAAAGTCATGGCATACACCGGGATCCGGCCGATCCGCACGCCTACACCGCCACCAATGCCCTGCTGATCGCGCTACCCACGCAGGCGGCCGCGACCTTCCTCGACCGCACCGGGCCGGATTCGGGCGTCCCCGTCGTCGCCGGACTCCGGCACCTGGGCGGTGCGCTGCGTCGCCGCGGACCGGCCGGTATCGCGGTGGACCACCGGGAGGCCGAATACGTCGCCCGCGTCATCGCCGCACCCGAACCGGGAGTCGACGAGCGGTTGGCGGATATCCGCGCCGGACTGGCCCCCTGGACCATCGGCCATCATCCGAACTTTCTGTACGGCGGTGGCGCGCGGGCGGACGAGGAGCAGACGCGGCGAGGCTACGCGTCCGACACCTACGAACGCCTCGCCGCGCTCAAGGCGACCCACGACCCCCGGAATCTGTTCCGGAGCAACCGGAATATCCGTCCGGCGCAACCTGTGACGGTGCGGAAACCCGAGGTCGATCGTGAAGTAACGCGGGCGTGACAATTTTTCCATCATCATCCCATCAATCCGGGCACGATTCTTTACAAACGCAACGTAACGGCAATTACTCGTCGGTACTGTGCCCGCCATACCGAAAGTTCACCGTTGTCGCATCGGTCTTGTGATCCGGGGTCGTCGGCGGCGGTTTCGAGATGAGGGATCGAGATGAGAAGACCGGCTGGACGCGGGTGGCCGAATCGGCCTGGGCTAGCGAGAAGCGTTGCGGCGCTGGGGATGACGGGCCTTGCGGTGCTCGCGGTGGCGGGCTGCGGTTCGGGCCGCACGGGCGGCGGGGGCGGTGAGGGGATCGTGGTCGGCACCACCGACAAGATCTTCTCGCTGGACCCCGCCGCCGCCTACGACAACGGGTCGCTACTGCCGGAGACCCAGGTCTATCAATTCCTGCTGAATCTGCCGCCGGGGGAGACCACCCCTACGCCGGACGCGGCCGAGAAGTGTGAATTCACCGATCCCACCACCTATACCTGCACGCTGCGTGAGGGTTTGACGTTCGCCAATGGCAACCCGCTGACCTCCGCCAGCGTCAAGTTCTCGTTCGACCGCATGCTGGGGATCAACGACCCCAACGGACCGGCCTCGCTGCTGGGCAATCTGGAGAAGACCGAGGCGGTCGACGAACGCACCGTCCGCTTCACCCTGAAGGAGGCGAACGACCAGACCTTCCCAGCCGTGCTCACCACGCAGGCCGGGCCCATCGTGGACGAGAAGGTCTTCCCCGCCGACCGGGTGCTGGACGACAACGAGGTGGTGAACGGCAAGCCGTTCTCGGGCCCGTACTCCATCGTCAGCTACGACAAGAACAAACTGGTGGAGTACCAGGCGAATCCGGACTACAACGGGGCGCTGGGTACCCCGAAGACCGACACCATCTCCACCCGGTACTACGCCACCACCGAGAATATGAAGCTCGACGTGCAGAACGGCGCGATCGACGTGGCGTGGCGCAGCCTCACCCCGACCGACGTGGACTCGCTGCGCGCCGACAGCAATGTGACGGTGCACGAGGGACCCGGTGGTGAACTGCGGTACTTCGTCTTCAACATGAACACCATGCCGGGCGACACCCCCGAACAGAAGCTCGCCATCCGCAAGGCCATCGCCTCCTCCATCGACCGTGAGGCGCTGGCGACCAATGTGTACAAGGGCACCTACACGCCGGCGTACTCCTCGGTGCCGCAGGGCTTCCCGGGTGCGGTGGAGCCGTTCAAGGAGATCTACGGGGCGCAGCCGAACAAGGACGCCGCAGCGCGCTTCCTGGCCGACGCCGGAGTCGCCACCCCGGTCGATCTGAACCTGCAGTACAACTCGGATCACTACGGCAGCAGCAGCTCCGAGGAGTACGCCGCCATCAAGACCCAGCTGGAGTCCACCGGCCTGTTCCGGGTCAACCTCCAGTCCACCGAATGGGTGAGCTACCAGCGCGAACGCGCCCGCGACGCCTACCCGATCTATCAGCTGGGCTGGTTCCCGGACTTCGCCGACCCGGACAACTACCTGACGCCGTTCTTCGGACCGAACAACTTCCTGCAGAACCACTTCGAGGACCCGGCCATCACCGCGCAGCTGGTCGCCGAGGCCACCGAACCCGACAAGACCAAGCGCCTGGCGATCATCGAAGCGGTGCAGGCCGACCTGGCCCGCGACCACATCTCCATCGTGCCGCTGCTGGCCGGTAAGCAGATCGCGGTGGCGGGCAACGATATCCAGGGTCTGGAGCAGACACTCGATCCCTCCTTCCGATTCCGGTTCGGCGTGCTGAGCAAGTGACGGCCGCGGCCAAGGTGGAGGAGCCGGCCGCCTCGGCTCCTTCCCGCCGGAAGAACAAGGGCGGCGGCGGTTCTCGGTACGGCGTGCTGTTGCGCTACCTCGGTGTGCGCGCACTGCTGATCGTGCCGACCGCGTGGATTCTGGTGACCGTCGTCTTCTTCCTCATGCGGGTGATCGGCGATCCGATCACCGCGGCGGTGGGCGGACGGCTGCCCGCCGACCAGATCGAGGCGCGCAAGGAGGCGGCCGGATTCAACCGGCCCATCCTGGTCCAGTACTGGGACTACCTGACCGACCTGGTGCGCCTGGACTTCGGGCGCACCCAGGACAACCGGGTCGTCACCGACGTGGTGCTGACCTACGGCGCGGCCACCGTGGAACTGGTGTTCTGGTCGCTGCTCATCGCCTTCGCGGTCGGCATACCACTGGGTAGATACGCTGCCACGCACCGGGATTCGAGCTCGGATGTGGGGTTGCGGCTGTTCGCCATCCTGGCTTACGCGGCACCGGTGTTCTTCGTGGGCCTGGTGCTCAAGCTGATCTTCGCCGTGCAGCTGGGCTGGCTGCCCGCGTCCGGGCGGGCCAGCGCCGGGGTCGAACTGGATCTCATGCACGTCTCACCCAAGACCAACATCCTCGTGATCGACGCCATCCTGTACGGCGATATGGGACATCTCGCGGATGTGCTGAAGCACGCGGTGCTGCCCGCGATCTCGCTCGGACTGCTCACCGGTGGCGTGTTCCTGCGCCTGGTGCGGGTGAATCTGATCCAGACCCTGCGCAGCGACTACGTGGACGCGGCCCGGGCGCGCGGGCTCTCCCAGCGCACCGTGACCGGGCGACACGCCTTCCGCAACGCCCTGATTCCGGTCGTGACGGTGATGGGCATGCAGGTCGCCATGCTGCTCGGCGGGGCGGTGCTGACCGAGAGAACCTTCAACTGGCCGGGATTGGGGTATCAACTCGCCGAATATCTGAGCAGCCGGGACTTCATCGCGGTGCAGGGCATCGTCGCGTTCATCGCGGTGCTGGTGGCGGTGACGAGCTTCCTCATCGATGTCGTCGTCGCGCTGGTCGATCCGAGAGTGAGGTTCTGATGACCGCATCGGAAACGGTCACCGAGACGAGCACCCCGGTGTCCACCCCGCCCGTGGTGCGCCGACGGCGCGGGCTGCCGGGCCTGCGTCTCATCGGCATGACACACGGGCTGCAACGCGTCACCCTGCTGTTCGGACTGGGGTTGGTCGCGCTGTTCATCGTGGTCGCGGTATTCGCACCGGTGTTGGCGCCCTATGGATTCGCCGACCAGTCGGCCGACGGCGTGGCCTTCGCGGCACAGCAGCCGCCCTCGGCCGAACACTGGTTCGGCACCTCGGTGCGCAGTGAGGACGTGTTCTCCCGGGTGATCTACGGTGCGCGCACCGCGCTCGCGGTGATCGCCGTCTCCCTGGCGCTGTCGCTGTTCGTCGGCGTGCCACTGGGTTTGGTGTCCGGCTACGTCGGGCGCTGGGTGGACCGCGTGCTGGTGCTGTTCATGGACGCCATGTACGCCTTCCCGCCGCTGCTGCTGGCCATCGTGGTGTCGGTCATGGTGGCGGGCGGCCAATCCAGCGGTGCGGGCGGCATCTTGTCGGCCGCGATCGCCATCACGGTGATCTTCGTACCGCAGTACTTCCGGGTGGTGCGCAATGCCACGGTCGCGGTGAAGAACGAGCCGTATGTGGACGCGGCCCGGGTGACCGGGGCGTCCACGCCGCGCATCCTGTTCCGGCACATCCTCGCCAACGTCACCCAGTCGCTGCCGGTGATCGTCACGCTCAACGGCGCGGAGGCCATCCTCACCCTCGCGGGCCTGGGCTTCCTGGGCTTCGGCATCGAACCGACCCAGGCCGCCGAATGGGGATACGACCTCAACAAGTCGATCGTCGACGTGTCCAATGGCATCTGGTGGACGTGCATCCTGCCCGGTTCGGCGATCGTGCTGGTGGTGCTCGGGCTCACGTTGGCGGGGGAGAGCCTCAACGAAGTACTGAATCCGCTGCTGCGCACCCGCCGAGCGGTGAACGCGCCGACCTCGGTGGAGAGGGCGGCGCTGGCACGGGAGGCCGACGCATGAGTGAAACCAGCACCACCGCCGCCGGACCGGCGCTGGCCATCGACTCGCTGTCGGTCAGCTTCGCCACCGACGCCGGTGCGGTGCGGGCGGTGTGCGAGGTGTCCTACGAGGTGTGGCCGGGGGAGGTGCTCGCGATCGTCGGCGAATCCGGTTCCGGGAAGTCGGTGAGCTCGCGCACCGCCATCGGCCTGCTGCCCGCCACGGCACATGTCGAGGGCCTGGTGTCGTTGGGCGGCAAGGACATTACGGCCATGTCGGAGCGGCAGCTCACCGCGCTGCGCGGCGGGGCCATCTCCATGGTGTTCCAGGAGCCCGGGGCCGCATTGGATCCGCTGTTCACGGTCGGCTATCAGATCGCGGAGGTGCTGCGTGCGCATACCGAGCTGACGCGCAAACAAGCCAGGGTGCGCGCGGTGGAACTGCTGCGCATGGTCGGGTTGCCGGACCCGGACCATCGCGTGGACTACTTCCCGCATCAGCTCTCGGGCGGGCAGAAGCAGCGCGTGATGATCGCCATCGCCATCGCCTGCGAACCCAAGGTGATCATCGCCGACGAGCCGACCACCGCCCTGGATGTCACCGTGCAGGCCGAAATCCTGGAACTGCTGCGGGATCTGCGCACCCGCATCGGCAGCGCCATCGTGCTCATCACCCACAATATGGGCGTGGTCGCCGACCTCGCCGACCGGGTGGTGGTGATGCGTGAGGGGCGGGTCGTCGAAACAGCGTCCGTGGACGAGCTGTTCGCCGACCCGAAACACGAATACACGCGGGCCCTGCTGGCGGCCGTACCGCATCTGGGCGGGCGGCGGATCGAAGCGCCTACGGATACGGCGGTACTGCCGCCCGAGGAGCGGGCGCTCGCGTCCGGGGAATCCGAGCATGCGGAGCTGGGTGCGGAATCGGCGGACAGGCCGAGCGCGGTCGATGGGGTGAGCACCGTGGCCGGGTCGGACACAGCGGATGGTCCGAATGCGGCGGATGGCCCGCGCACCATGGGAGCGCTGGACGCAGCGGACGGGGCGCGCATGGTGGGGCCGCGAGGCTCAGCAGCCGAGGCGGCGGGCACGGGCGGTTCGCCGAGTCCCGAGGCGACGCGCCGGAGTGCGAACGAGGAGGTGCGTTCGGGCGCGGTCGGATCGTCGGGATCGGCGGAGGCGCTGCCGGGTGCGGGCGGCTCGCCCGCCACTCGCGCCGGTCGAATCCCGGTGGCGAAACCCGTTGCCCCCGAAGCGCGCACGTCGCCCACGCCGGTGGGGGGTGAGCCGGTGCTCGCGGTCGCCGATCTGGTGGTCGAGTTCCCCGGTGCGCTGGGCCGCCCGGCCTTCCGGGCGGTGGACGGGGTGAGCCTCACCATCGACAAGGGCGAAACCTTGGGCCTGGTCGGCGAATCCGGCTCCGGGAAGTCCACCATCGGCCGCTGTGTGGCGGCCCTGCAGCGGCCCTCGTCGGGGTCGGTGCGGATGCTGGGGCAGGAGATCACCGGGCTGTCGGAGCGGCGGCTGCGGCCGCTGCGGCGGCGGCTCGGGTTCGTCTTCCAGGACCCGGCGACGTCATTGAATCCGCGCATGACGGTCGGGGACTGTGTGGCCGAACCACTGGTCGTGCACAAGGTGGTCAAGGGGCAGGCGCTGCGCGATCGGGTGCGATTCCTGCTCGATGATGTGCAGTTGCCCGCGGGCACCGAGCACCGGTATCCGCACGAACTGTCCGGCGGGCAGCGGCAGCGGGCCAGTCTGGCGCGCGCCCTGGTGCTCAATCCGGACATTTTGGTGGCCGACGAGCCGACCAGTGCGCTGGATGTCTCCGTCCAGGCCAAGGTGCTGGAACTGTTCGCGCAACTGCAGGCCGAATTCGGCTGGGCCTGCCTGTTCATCAGCCACGATCTGGCGGTGGTCGACCAGCTCGCCGACCGGATCGTGGTGCTGTGCAACGGTGCTGTGGTCGAAGCGGGCGGGCGCGACGACATCCTGCGGCATCCGACGCAGGAGTACACCCGGCGGCTGGTCGCGGCGGTGCCGGTCCCGGACCCGGTCGAGCAGCGCCGTCGCCGCGCGGCCACCGCCGAGTTGTTCGCCGCCGACCACGGCGGCTGAACCCGGCTGCCTGACAAGGGATAACACACCGGATGAGCGCCCGCGATCGCAGGATCGCGGGCGCTGTCATTCCCGGGGGCGTACTGCATGCCGTCGCGATTCGCCCGCCGCGGTGCAACGCCCGCCGCGATGTCGACACCTTCCGCGATGTCGACACCCGCCGCGATGTCGACACCCGCCGCGATGTCGCCGCCCGCCGCGATCTCGCGGGCATGCGTCCGCTGCTCGCCGTCTCGCACCGCAGCTGGCAGTGCACGTCCGGCTTGGCAGGGTGCTAGCTCTGCGCTATTGTCGTGATATCACTTAGATATTGGGAGGATGTCATGGAGCTTCGTCCGGCCTTTCGGATGAACGGGTTCCTCATGCTGTCGGTGCTGGTCGCCGTCGTCGTGGCGGCGAGCGCGGTGGCGGCGGTCTGTATCGGGGCGGGGGCCGACAAGGGCAATGCGGGGGCCTTCGCGGTCGCCGGGGTGGCGGGGCTGATCGGCATCTCCGCGCTGCTGGCGCTGAGCGGCCTGGTGATCGTCAACCCCAATGAGGCGCGGGTCATCCAGTTCTTCGGCCGCTACATCGGATCGGTCAGTGAGCCCGGCTTCTTCTGGACCGTGCCGCTCACCGACCGGCGGCGAATCTCGTTGCGGGTGCGCAACTTCGAGACCCAGAAGCTGAAGGTCAACGACGCCGACGGCAATCCGGTGGAGATCGCGGCGGTGGTCGTCTACAAGGCCGTCGACAGCTTCAAGGCCGCCTTCGCCGTGGACGACTACGAGCAGTACGTGGAGACCCAGTCCGAGGCTGCCGTGCGCCACCTCGCGACCATCCACCCCTACGACGCCCACGACGACGACCGCACCAGCCTGCGCGACGGCAAGGAGATCGCCGAGGAGCTCACCGCCGAACTGCGCGACCGCACCGAGATGGCCGGAATCGAGGTCCTGGAAGCGCGCATCACGCACCTGGCCTACGCCCCGGAGATCGCTCAGGCCATGCTGGTCCGCCAGCAGGCCGCCCAGGTGGTGGCCGCCCGCACCCGCATCGTGGAGGGGGCGGTCGGTATGGTCGGGCTCGCCCTGGAACGCCTCACCGACCAGGGCATGGTCGAACTCGACGAGGAGCGCAAAGCCGCCATGGTCTCCAATCTGCTGGTCGTGCTCTGCGGTGACCGGCCCACCCAGCCCGTCGTCAACACCGGCACTCTCTACAACTGACCATGGCCCAGGGCAAGCGCGAGCCGAAGAAGGTGCTGCTGCGCCTGGACCCGGCGGTCCACGAGGCCATCGCCCAGTGGGCCGCCGACGACCTCCGCAGCGTCAACGCCCAAATCGAATACGCCCTACGCCTGGCGCTCAAACAGGCAGGCCGAGAACCGAAGTAGGACAAGGGGAAACGTGCCCCTCCCGTGAGCGGGAGGGGCACGCGGTGTGTGGGGGAGCGGCGGTGTGGCCCGGCGTGCGCGGACAGGGCCGCCGCGAGCCGCCCTCGCCGGGTGCGCGCAGGTCGCCACGAGTTCGGGTGCCATGTGTCCGTCGGCTGTATCGGCCGGGTGTCGTGATCGCGGCGGACCTGCGCGTCCTGAGGTCATGGCCCGACGTGCGGTGCGGCCCGAGCGTCTCCTCGGCGTGGATCGCCACCTGGAGGCGGTGTCGCGGCTGCGGCCGGTATGCCGTGGCGTCGTGGTCCCTGCACGGCCGTCGCGCCGATGCGGTGGTGAGATCGGTTCGTCTCAGGCCGGTTTCTCGGTGACGAAGATGGCGGTGCCGGGGAATATCTCGCCGCGCAGGGGGCTCCACTGGCCCCATTCGCGGTCGAGCCATTCCGGCCAGTCGGGTTCGATGACGTCGAGGAGGGTCAGGCCCGCGGCGACGATCTCGCGGACTCGGTCGCCCATGGTGCGGTGGTGTTCGACGTAGGTGGGTTCGCCGTCGGTGTCCACCTCCACATAAGGGGTGCGGTCGAAGTAGGGGATGGTCGCGCGCAGCCCCTCCGGGCCGGGGTCGTCGGGAAATATCCAGCGCATGGGGTGGTTGACCGAGAACACCCAGCGCCCGCCGGGCCGCAACACCCGCGCCACCTCCCGCATCACCCCGGCGGAGTCGGCCACGAAGGGCACCGCGCCGAAGGCCGAGCAGGCGATGTCGAACGACGCGTCGGCGAAGGGCAACTCCTCGGCACCGGCCTGGACCAGCGGCACCCGCGGCCCGCCCGCCGCCATGGCCGCGAGCCCGCGCTCCAGCATGCCGCGTGACAGATCGAGGCCCACCGGATGCGCGCCGTGCGCGGCCAGCCAGCGCGAGCACGGTGCGGACCCGCAGCCGATCTCCAGCACGCGCTTGCCGGTGATGTCGCCGAGCAGCCGCCAGTCACCCTCGTGCAGCCCCTCCGGACACCACACGAACTCCCCGGTCGGCGAGTCCACGCCGAGGAAGTCCGCGTGGGTATCGTGATACTGTCCGGCATCGGCGTCCCACCAGCGGCGGCTGGCGCGCTGGCTCGCCGCCGAGTCGATCTTGGCGCGGGTCACCCCCATGGTCCCGAGCAGGGCATTGGCCTCGGCGTGGCGGGCATCGTCGGGCAGCACGCGATGATCTTCGGACATGGCAGCACCCTATCGACCCGCGCGGGTAGACCCGTGTTTGCTTGGTGCAACTGACGTCGCGTACGCTGTTTTCCGCGAGTGTCTACTGTACTCGGATCGCAGGACCCGGGTATCGGCGGAGATTCGTGCTGTGAGTCCGCATGCTTTGAGTGCAGCGTTGTGCTCCGCCACAGCGACGCGCTGTGGCATGAGCCAACGTTAGTTCCATCGCTGTGTGTTCGCAGCAATACCGAAAGCCCACATGTCCACTACCGACCACAATCCGTCCGGAGCCTCCCAACACATGCCCACCACTGTCACCTCGCCGCAGGTAGCCGTCAACGACATCGGCTCTGCCGAGGACTTCCTCGCCGCTATCGACAAGACGATCAAGTACTTCAACGACGGCGATATCGTCGAAGGCACCATCGTCAAGGTCGACCGCGACGAGGTCCTTCTCGACATCGGTTACAAGACCGAAGGCGTCATCCCTTCCCGCGAACTGTCCATCAAGCACGATGTCGACCCGGCCGAGGTCGTTTCCGTGGGCGATGAGGTCGAGGCCCTCGTTCTCACCAAGGAGGACAAGGAAGGCCGCCTGATCCTGTCGAAGAAGCGTGCTCAGTACGAGCGGGCTTGGGGCACGATCGAAGAGCTCAAGGAGCGTGACGAGGCCGTCAAGGGCACCGTCATCGAGGTCGTCAAGGGCGGCCTGATCCTGGACATCGGTCTGCGCGGCTTCCTCCCGGCGTCGCTGGTCGAGATGCGCCGTGTCCGCGACCTCCAGCCGTACGTCGGCAAGGAGATCGAGGCCAAGATCATCGAGCTCGACAAGAACCGCAACAACGTGGTGCTGTCCCGTCGCGCCTGGCTGGAGCAGACCCAGTCCGAGGTCCGCTCCGAGTTCCTGCACCAGCTGCAGAAGGGTCAGGTCCGCAAGGGCGTCGTGTCCTCCATCGTCAACTTCGGCGCCTTCGTGGACCTGGGTGGCGTGGACGGTCTGGTGCACGTCTCCGAGCTGTCCTGGAAGCACATCGACCACCCGTCCGAGGTCGTCGAGGTCGGCAACGAGGTCACCGTCGAGGTGCTCGACGTGGACCTGGACCGCGAGCGTGTCTCCCTGTCGCTCAAGGCGACCCAGGAAGATCCGTGGCGTCAGTTCGCCCGCACCCACGCCATCGGCCAGATCGTGCCCGGCAAGGTCACCAAGCTGGTGCCGTTCGGCGCGTTCGTCCGCGTCGAAGAGGGCATCGAGGGCCTGGTGCACATCTCCGAGCTGGCCGAGCGCCACGTCGAGGTGCCGGACCAGGTCGTGGCCGTCGGCGACGACGCCATGGTCAAGGTCATCGACATCGACCTCGAGCGTCGCCGCATCTCGCTGTCGCTGAAGCAGGCCAACGAGGACTACTCCGCCGAGTTCGACCCGTCGAAGTACGGCATGGCCGACAGCTACGACGAGCAGGGCAACTACATCTTCCCCGAGGGCTTCGACCCCGAGACCAACGAATGGCTCGAGGGCTACGACAAGCAGCGCGAGGAGTGGGAGTCCCGCTACGCCGAGGCGGAGCGTCGCCACAAGATGCACACCGCTCAGATGGAGAAGATGGCCGCCGACGCCGCCGCCGAGGCCGCCAACGGTGGTTCGTCCAACTACTCCTCCGAGAGCGGCGCGCAGGCCGCGCAGACCAACGAGTCCGCCGGTGGCTCGCTGGCGAGCGATGCCCAGCTGGCCGCGCTGCGCGAGAAGCTGTCGGGCAACGCCTGATTCACGCCTGATGGTGTGAGCTGAGCTCGATGTCCCCCGGGTCCTGACGGACCCGGGGGACATTTTGCGTATTGAGGGCGGGCTGAGGATCTGGTGGTGCGTCGCGCTACTCCGCGCATTCGCGTTGTGGGGCGTCCGGCTATTCCGCAATCCAGCACCCACCTGCGGTAGTCTGGTAGTAGTCTTGCGGAATGGCGATAGCGTAGTACTTCGGGCTGGCAGTGATGCTGGCCAGAGCGGGGTATCGACCCCGACGATGTGTTCGACATTGTCGGCGCGTGGCTGGGTGGTGCGCGCCGGGTGCTGTGGGCACGTACCGACGCCGGTGAGCCGATGGCGATCTGGGGCCGAATTGTCGGTTCGGATTTCCATATATGCGGCGCGAATCGCCTCATCGGCGATCAGGTCGTGGAGTTCGAGAAATGGGAGGCAACCCGATATGACTGAACCGAACTACCCCACCACGGCCGAGGAAATGGTCGCGGTCGCGAACGAACTCGTCCATACCGACGAAGAGGTGGAATCGGCCGACCTACCGGTTACGCTCGGACAGGACACCGCAGCCGACCTCGTACCGCGGTCGATCAAGATCCCTGCGGAGCTGGATCGCCGCGCAACGCAGCGGGCGTTGCGCCTCGGGCTGTCGAAGTCGGCCTATATCCGGTCATTGATCGAGCGCGATCTGTTCGACTCCGCCGATCACGACCGGCCGGTGTCGGTCCTCGCCTCCGAGCTGGAACGGATTGCGGCGGAACTGAAGCGCACCGCTTAGCCACGGGCCGGTCGGCTCAGCTGGCGGTGGCGGGCACCCAGTGCGCGGCGGCCTCGGCGGAACGCTTGCGCATGGCCGCGAAGCTGTGGCGGGCGGGGCTGATCAGCATGGTCAGCCACGAACGGCGATGCTCGGCGAGAGCGGCTGCGACGGCGGGGATCTCGATGCAATGCACTGTGCCCGCCAGGCCCAGACGGTGGCGACCCGTCTGGATGTTTTTGGTGCCCACTGAACTTCCTTTGCTTGCGTGTAACCGGCCGGGTATCGCCTGCGGCGAACCTTAGCGGAACAAAAGTGTGCCGTATCGGATTTTCCGTGACATTCTCCCCGGCGTGTCGGAATGTTGCCGACGGGGGGTCGGGATTGATGGAAAATAGTTGCGGGCCGGTCTCGTAATTATCACGGAATGGGAAAACTCGGCGCGGGGAAGTGGAATTGCCGGTCCCCGTGGGTAATCCCCCTTTTCGGCTGGTAAGGCCCGCTGCGCGCCGATTGCGCGCCGGATGCGAGACTGGTCGAATGTTGCGAATCGGTCTCACCGGAGGCATGGGAGCGGGCAAGTCCACCGTGGCGCGCAGCCTCGTCGCACGGGGCGCGGTGCTGGTGGACAGCGATGTGATCGCCCGGGAGGTGGTAGCGCCGGGCACCGAGGGGCTGGCGACCCTCGTGGACGCCTTCGGTTCCGATATCCTCGCCGCCGACGGCAGTCTGGACCGTCCGGCCTTGGCGGCCAAGGCATTCGCCAGCGATACGGCGCGGACCACGCTCAATTCCATCACCCATCCGCTGGTAGGTCGCCGCACCGCCGAACTGATCGCCGCCGCACCGGCGGACGCCATTGTGGTGCAGGATATTCCGCTACTCGTGGAAAACGGTCTGGCACCGTTCATGAATCTGGTGCTGATCGTGGACGCGGCCGAGGAGACCCGGGTGCACCGACTGGTGGAGTTCCGCGGGGTGGACGAGGCCGATGCGCGAGCCCGCATCGCCGCTCAGGCCACCGACGAGCAGCGTCGGGCCACCGCCGATGTGCTGCTGGACAACAATGGCGCGGAGGATGCCGTGATCGCCGCGGTGCACCGGCTCTGGGAGGAGCGACTGCTGCCCTTCGAGCGCAATCTGCGCACCCGGACGCCGGCGCTTCCAGTGGATCCGCCTGTGGTGGAGGCGAATCCGGAGTGGGGGGCGCAGGCGCGGCGCATCATCGCCCGCCTCGCCGTCGCCTGCGCCGCCGACGCCTCGGCCATCGACCACATCGGCCCGACCGCCGTGCCCGGCAAGCCAGCCGAGGACGTCATCGACATCCGGATCACGGTGGCAGGCCCGGCGGTGGCCGATGGGCTGCGGGATCGCCTGGCGGATATCGGTTTTCCCGTCGTCAGCGCGGCTCAGGTAGCGGAAGGTGAACGGCTGCACGCGAATGCGGATCCGGGCCGCCCGGCGCGGGTGCTGATCTCGGCCGCGGACTGAATCGGACGGCCCGGCTGCCGGCCGCGGCGTCGGCGGCCGGATGCGGCTCCGGCCGGCCCGGCCGAGTCGTCCGGTGCCACAGCCAGCTGAGGGGATGGCAGCGAGCCGAAGGGGTTACAGCCAGCTGAGCTTGATGCCCTGTGTACCCAGCCAGGCTTCGAAATCATGGCCGTGCCGGGCGATTCCGTCGATGGTCGACGTGGCGATCTCGACGGCCCGCTGCGCCCGATCCAGGTCCAGATAGCCGGCCGCGTGGGCGGCGAGCAGTTCGTCCACGTCGAGCAGTTCCACCTCGCGTCCGGTGCGCACCACCAGATCGAGGTAGTGGTCCACCGACTTCCACTTCGTCGGCTCCACCTGACTGAATTCGCCGATGTCCACGTAGTAGTCCTGATCGCGCAGATGGGCCGGGGTGAAGTGGAACACCGTGGCGCGCAGGGACAGCTTCGGCAGCAGCCAGGATTCGATGTAGTGGAATTCGGGATGGTCGGAGGTACGGGCCATGTACAGCCCCCAGGGCTCCACGTGGTAACGCTCGACGCTCCGCACGAAGCCTTTGGGGTCGATATTGGTGAGTTCGTCGACGTTGAAGTACTCCACCTTCGGTCGGTGCAGGTCCACCGTGGGCGCCTGGGTCATGCACTCAGCATCGCTGTTCGCGTGGAGATCGTCCAGGGGAGTGTGGGTCGCGTCGCTCGCGGCGTGAGATTTCCCGCAGCGATTTCTGGGAAAACCCGATCTGAAACATATCTGTTTCGATACTGTGCGGCTAGCTCACACCGGTGAGCGGTAGGACAAGGGAAGCAGAGTATGAACGCACAGGGGACCCGCGCGCGGCGGGTAGGCATGGGACTGACCACCTTCGGCGCCGTGGCCGCGACCATCGTGCTGGCCGCGCCCCAGGCCGGAGCGTGGGTCGGCAATCTCGAGGTGTCCGGCAAGGACCACAAGGTCGGCTGCACCTATACGCTCACCGCCTCGGTCGAGGTGGATCGGTTGAGCTCGGTGAAGTTCTCCGACAACGGCAAGGAGATCCCGGGCAGCCCGGTCAGCCCGTCACTGCTCAGCAACAAGGTCAGCATCAAGTGGACCCCGCAGACCGCGGGCAGCCACCGACTGGAGGCCCGCCAGATCCTGATCAGCGATTCGATCACCGTGCAGGTGGCCGAATCCAGCGGCGGTTCCGGCAGCGCCTCGGGCAGTGGCTGCGGCGGCGGTCTGGGCGGCCTGCTCCCGAGCCTGTCCGGTTAGTCGGAGGTCTGGCAGTCCGGGAACGGGAGCCACTCGGTCCGATCAGTAGCGGGCCGGGTGGCTCCCGGCCTTCGCGGTCAACCGGCCCGCGCTCCCGACGCCGACACGTCGTCGTCACCCCGCATGGCGTAGACACGGTCGAGAAAGTCCCGGTGGGCCCGCAACGTCGAGTCCAGCAGTTCCCGCCAGGTGCGGCGGTCGATCCGATGATCGCTGGCCAGTGACGACAGCGCCGCCGGACGCAGCTTGTCGATATGGTCGACGATGAACGTCAGTCGGCGACGCGGGAACTGGGCGCCGATCCGGGGATTCTCCTCGAGGAAGGTGTCCAGCGCGTACAGGTAGTTGACCGCGCGGCTGTACTCCTCGTCGGTGAGGTGGTAGTCCATGCGCTTGATCTCCACGATCCACAGCTCACCGGAGTCGTGCAGCAGCACGAAGTCGGGTTCGCGTTTCTCGCTCCCGATGGAACTGGTGACCAGGGCGGTGCCGAACTTCTGCGCATACCAGCGTTCGAACGCCGAGCGCACCCGTTTGAGGGATTCGTTCATACCGAGCGGCGTCCACTCCGGTGCGAGCAGCCAGGGCGCGCTCTCGATGAGTTCCTGGAACGGGCGCTCCAGGGAACGGCGGTCGTCGATGAGCCCGCGCAGGCGATTCACCACCGCCACCCGCTCGCTGGCGATCTGGCCCAGCGAGTAGATCTCGGCGACCCTCGCCCGTTCGAACAGCGCCACGATCACATCGAGCTGCGCGTCGTCCTCGGCGATCTCCTTCAGCGTTTCCAGCAGGCTGCGCTGCGGCCCCAGGGAGAGCGCGAGCCGCACGATGGACTCCACATGCGACGGATCGTCCAACGCGGCACGGTCCTTGTGCACCACCAGGATTCGCGCGGCGTCGAGCACCGCGTCCCGGAAGAGCCGGTCGCCGGGGGCGATCGCCGCCAAAGTCTCGTGGATGCGGGACTTCTCGACGAACTCGTCCCACACCCGCCGCCGGATCGACCGCTCGCCCAGGCGTCCGATCGTCTTGACCAGATCCCGGCCCCACACCGCGAGCGCTTCCCCCCGCGGCGAATTCCACATGATGTCCTGGCGATCGGAGCGCACCAGATCCTCCTCGTCGTCGAGCCAGTCCACATGGATGGCGCCGACCAGATAGGAGCGCAGTTTGAACTCGCCGGTGAATCCGGCGGATATGCCGAAATCGCGGGTCTGGGCCACGATCTTGCCACGCGCGTAGATGCGCACCCCCGCCATGGCCTCGTCGCGGTAGGGCTGTTTGGAATAGGCGACCCAGCCCGATACCGGCAGGAACTGGCGGCCGACGCGGACGGGGCGTTGGCCCACGTCGATGCGGGTCTCGTCCATGACGTCCACGGGGAGCAGGCTGAGGGCGAAGCTCTGATCGGAGGCGGCGCTGTTGTACACCTCGACCCGCCAGTCCGGGCGCTCGATTCCGAAGCGGGCGGCCAGTTGCCGATTCAGCTCCGGCCCGGAGTTCACCCGCTTGCGGAAGAAGTCGCGCAACACCACCGTGGTCCCCCGCTGCTCGCTGAACGTGCCGTCGCGCGGACCGATCTGGGGAAAGTAGTCGCTCTCGGTGTCGGAGAGCATGTCGTAGAGGTCCAACACGAGGTGCGAGACCGGCCAACCCGCCGGGGTGCGGTCCCGCGGTGTGCTGCCCGCCGTGATCACCTCGATGGTGCGGCAGATGCCGAAGGCGGCGAGCTTGCCGATTCCCTTGCGGCCCATGACCGGGCGTCCGCGCTCGCGGGACAGGTCGGTGCCCGTGCGCAGGCGTCGATCGGAGCCGACCATGAGATAGTGCTCGTTCACCTCGGCGGCGGTCATGCCGTGACCGTTGTCGCGCACCACGATCGCGTACTGCGGTTCCTCCGCCGCCCGGACCGTCCCCGCCAAGGTGACACCCCACGGCAGGGACACGTCGACGAGCGTGGCGTCGGCGTCGTAGGAGTTCGCGATGAGTTCGGCCAGCACGGCCGAAACGCGGTCGTAGAGTTTGATTCCCAGCTTGTCGATGGCGAGGCGGCTGATCCGCATGGTGTATTTGTGGTCGTCCGGAACGCACTCCCGGGCGGCCACATGTACCTCGTCGTACATGTTCCGGGCCCCAATCACCCCTCCGGCAGCCCGCTGTCGGCTACCCGTAACACGATCCAACGCGATCCGGTTGACCAGCGGTTTAACGCGGAAGGGCCAGGTCATAACGGCCTGGTCCCGCTACTGCTGCGCGGTTGCCCCCGGGGGCAACGGACCGGTCTCGGCGGGCCGCGCCGCCCTCCGCGGCGCGAGCATCGCGGAGTCGACATCGCGGTGGGTGAGGGGCGGCCGCGGCGGACGGACCGACGGCGGATTCGCCCCGGTCCGGGACCGCTCCGGCGGATTTTGTCGGTGGCTGGTTCTAGGCTGGTGAGCATGGCTTTCGCAACCGAGATCCCCGATGATCTGCCGCTGGCGCATTCGGAGTTCCGGCCCATCGGTGAGATCGAGCGGGCCGACGGGCGGTTTCAGGTGGTCAGCGAGCATCGGCCCGCCGGTGATCAGCCCGCGGCCATCGAGGAGTTGCAGCGGCGGATCAACTCGGGGGAGCACGATGTGGTGCTGCTGGGCGCCACGGGCACCGGCAAGTCGGCGACCACCGCGTGGCTGATCGAGCGGCTGCAACGACCGACGCTGGTGATGGCCCCGAACAAGACCCTCGCCGCGCAGTTGGCCAACGAGCTGCGGGACATGCTCCCGAACAACGCGGTCGAGTACTTCGTCTCGTACTACGACTACTACCAGCCCGAGGCGTACATCGCGCAGACGGATACGTATATCGAGAAGGACAGCTCCATCAACGACGATGTGGAGCGGCTGCGGCATTCGGCCACCTCCAGCCTGCTGTCGCGGCGCGATGTCGTGGTGGTGGCGTCGGTGTCGTGCATCTACGGCCTCGGTACCCCGCAGTCCTATCTGGACCGGTCCATCGAGCTCGAGGTGGGCGCCGAGGTGGATCGCGACCGGCTGCTGCGGCTGCTGGTGGACGTGCAGTACACGCGCAACGACATGTCCTTCACCCGCGGCACCTTCCGGGTGCGCGGGGACACCGTGGAGATCATCCCCTCCTACGAGGAACTCGCGGTGCGCATCGAGTTCTTCGGCGACGAGATCGAGGCGCTGTACTACCTGCACCCGCTCACCGGGGATGTGGTGCGGCAGGTGGACGTGGTGCGCATCTTCCCGGCCACCCACTATGTCGCCGGTCCCGAGCGCATGGAGCGCGCGGTGCGCGATATCGAGGTCGAACTCGACGAACGGCTGGCCGAACTGGAGAAGCAGGGCAAACTGCTGGAGGCGCAGCGGCTGCGCATGCGCACCCAGTACGACCTGGAGATGATCAAGCAGGTCGGCTTCTGCTCGGGGATCGAGAACTACTCCCGCCATATCGACGGCCGCCCCGCCGGGTCCGCGCCCGCCACCCTGCTCGACTACTTCCCGGACGACTTCCTGCTCGTCATCGACGAATCCCATGTCACCGTGCCGCAGATCGGCGGTATGTACGAGGGCGACATGTCGCGCAAGCGCAATCTCGTCGAATACGGCTTCCGGCTGCCATCGGCCATCGACAACCGGCCGCTCACCTGGGAGGAGTTCGCCGACCGCATCGGGCAGACCGTCTACCTGTCCGCCACCCCCGGTCCGTACGAATTGGGGCGCACCGGCGGCGAATTCGTGGAGCAGGTGATCCGCCCCACCGGGCTGGTGGATCCGCAGGTGGTGGTGAAGCCGACCAAGGGGCAGATCGACGATCTGGTGCACGAGATCCGGCTGCGCACCGAACGCGACGAGCGCGTCCTGGTCACCACGCTGACCAAGAAGATGGCCGAGGATCTCACCGATTATCTGCTCGGCCTGGGCGTCCGGGTGCGCTACCTGCACTCCGAGATCGACACGCTGCGGCGCGTGGAACTGCTGCGACAGTTGCGGCTCGGTGAATACGACGTGCTGGTCGGCATCAACCTGCTGCGCGAGGGGCTGGACCTGCCCGAGGTGTCGCTGGTCGCCATTCTCGACGCGGACAAGGAAGGCTTCCTGCGGTCGAGCACCTCGCTCATCCAGACCATCGGCCGCGCCGCCCGCAACGTCTCGGGTGAGGTGCACATGTACGCCGACAAGATCACCGACTCCATGCGCCAGGCCATCGACGAGACCGAACGCCGTCGCGCCAAGCAGATCGCCTACAACGAGGAGAACGGCATCGACCCGATGCCGTTGCGCAAGAAGATCGCCGACATCCTCGATCAGGTCTACCGCGAGGCCGAGGAGACCGAGGTCGAGGTCGGCGGTTCGGGTCGCAATGCCTCGCGCGGCCGCCGCGCCCAGGGCGAACCCGGTCGCGCCGTCTCGGCGGGCGTCTACGAGGGCCGCGATGTGAAGAATATGCCGCGCGCCGAACTGGCGGATCTGGTCAAGGAACTCACCGATCAGATGATGAACGCCGCCCGCGAACTGCAATTCGAACTCGCGGGCCGCCTCCGCGACGAGATCGCCGACCTCAAGAAGGAACTACGCGGTATGGACGCCGCCGGACTGTCGTGAGCGGCGGGGCGACCCCACCGCCGCCCGCTGTCGGCTCAGCCCTGTTGCGCCATCCACTCGTTCACGCGGCGTTCGGCCTCCTCTCGGGAGACGTTCTCGACCCGGGTCATGGCGACCCAGCGGTGACCGAAGGGGTCCATGATGCGGCTGAACCGCTCGCCGTTGACGAAGGTTTCCGGATCTTCGACCGCGCGGGCTCCGTGCTCGCGGGCGAGTTCCGCCACCGCGTCCACATCGGGGCAGTAGTGGACGACGCTGGAATGCACCCAGTCGGGTTCGGGGGCGCGCATGCCGTGGTCCGGCATGGGGACGCCGATCTGGAAGGTGGAGTCGCCGATCCGCAGTTCGGCATGCGCGGGCTGGCCGTCGGGGAGATCGTTGCGGGAGAGCAGCTCCGCGCCGAAGACCGCGGTGTAGAACTCGATGGCCTTGTTGCCGTCCGGGACCGCCAGGAAGCAGGAGATCGAATGGTAGCCCGGGGCAATGGGATTCACGGTGGGATTCACGCTGTCGCTCATGGGAACAACTCTCACCGCCCGACGCCGCCCCGGTCTTGTAAGAAGGCGACAGCGCTCCCATGAACGCCGACCCGTCCACCCACGCCGACCGACTTCCGCCCGTCCCGACCACGCCGCGGGCGGCCCGACCCGATGCCGCGAATCCACCGTCCGGATATCCCACCTCCGGTCCACCGGGACAACCCATCGGCGCGGCCGCCCCCGGTCCCGCCGATTCCACCGCCGGGCAGCAGGCCGCCCCCGCCGCTCGACCACGGCCCGGTGACTCGTCGACCGACGGTCCATCCGGGCGCTTCGCGCCGCGGCGGGTGCCCCCGCCCGAGACCGCGAAGGGCATTCTGCGGCCACGGGAGCAACTGCGGGTCTACAGCCATGAGCGGCTGGCGGCCGGGCCGGATGTGAGCCGGTATGTCGAGTGGTACTGGGCCGTGCGGTGGGATCGACGCGGGATGCCGCCCTACCACGCCGAGATTCTGTCCTATCCGGCCGTCAATATGACCTTCGAGCGCGAGCCCGGCCATCGCGGTGGTTTCGTCACCGGTGTCACCACCAGAAAGTACGTGCGCGAATTGGAGGGCGAGGGGGAGACATTCGGGGTGAAGTTCCGAGCGGGCGGGTTCGGCGCGTTCACCGGGATGGATGTCGGGGCTATCCGGGACACCGCGGTCGAGTTGACCGAGGTGCTGCCGGAGGCGGCCGGGCTCGCCGACAAGGTGCTCGCCGCCCCCACCCTCGAGGATCGCCGCCTGCTCGTGGAGGACTTCTTCACCGAGGTCGCGCAGCACCGAGCGATCGCCGACGATACGGCGTACCGGCTGGTCCTGCGCATCGTCGACGCCATGGAGCACGACCCGGAGCTCACCCGGGTGGACCAGGTCGCCGACCGCTTCGACGTCCCCGTCCGCACCGTGCAGCGCCTGTTCCGCCGGTATGTGGGCGCGGGTCCGAAGTGGGTGTTGCGCCGTTACCGCCTCCAGGACGGGGCGCATCTGCTCACCCAGGGCCGCACCACCGACCTGGCCGCTCTCGCCGTGGAACTGGGCTACTTCGATCAGGCGCACTTCTGCAAGGAGTTCGCCGCGGAGATCGGTATGCCTCCGCTGGAATACGCGCGCGCCTCGCTAGCCTCCTCCCAGGAGTGAGCACATCCCACGGCTAGTTGGTTGCCATATCACCCGAACGGGTACCCGGCAGTCAACCCGACAGAGGAGCTGGCAATGGATGTTGTGGTGTTGATCGGACGGGTCCTGTTCGTCGTTCTCTTCCTCGGCTCGGGCATCGGGCATCTCACGCAGGCCGACGCCATGGCCGGATACGCGCAAGCCAAGGGCATCCCCTCGCCCAAGCTCGCGGTGGCGGGTTCGGGTGTCCTGATGCTGCTCGGCGCGCTCATGGTGCTGTTCGGCATCTTCGCGGACCTGGGTTCGCTGCTGCTGGTGCTGTTCCTGGTGCCGACCGCCTTCCTCATGCACGCCTTCTGGAAGGAAACCGACGCCACTGCCAAGCAGGCCGAGATGATCCAGTTCAACAAGGACATCGCATTGGCGGGTGCGGCGCTCATGCTGTTCGCCTTCTTCGCCCATACTCCCGAACTCGGAATCACGGTGACCGAACCTCTTTTCAGCCTCGGCTGAGCGTGGCGGCGCGCTAGTATCGCAGCGCAATATCGTGTTCGACAGGGAGTGAAACGCATGGACCTCATCGGCTGGATTCTGGGGCTGTTCTGGGCCGATCACCGCCCGTGGCCCTGATCCACGAGCTGATCGCCCGGCCCGTCCGCCCCGGATCATCCGCGGCGGGCGGGCCGCTCCCTATCCGGGCCCACCGCTGTTTGTGACGAATATCCCACGGCCGCAATAACGTTCGGCTATTTCCGGCGGCGTCGGGATATAGGCGACAAGCGCTGGTAGCGCGGGTCGTGTCGCTGCGACACAGCGGAATGTGTGCTGATGCTGTGACGGCACACAAGTGTGATGTGCGGCGATATCGAAAAGTTCCGCCGGATATGCCGCTATTGTCAGGCGAAGTTGCCGTGACACCACGTATCGGTGTCCGCACCCGACTCACGTTGGAGGAGAGAATGACCGCCTACCGGAGCATTGTCGTCGGTACCGATGGCTCGAACTCGTCGTACGTCGCCGTCGAGCGGGCCGCGGCACTGGCCGGTGACGAGGGCGCCACCCTGTACATCGCCTGCGCGTACTACCCGACCGACGACCGGGATGTGGCCGCGGCCGCCGATGTGCTCAAGGACGAGGCCTACCAGGTGCGCGGCTCCGCGCCCACCAGCGAGATCCTGCGCATCGCCCGCGAGAAGGCCGTCGCCGCCGGTGCCGCCAATGTCGTCGAGAAGGCGGTCGTCGGCGAGCCGGTGGAATCGCTGCTGTCGCTGATGAAGGAGGTCGAGGCCGATCTGCTGGTCGTCGGCAACCGCGGCCTCAACACCATCACCGGCCGCCTGCTCGGTTCGGTGCCGTCGGATGTGGCGCGCAAGTCCCGCACCGACGTGCTGATCGTGCACACCGTGCGCTGAGCCGAGCCGCGGCGCGAAGCCCGAACATCGATCACGCGAGCGGCCCGTACCCGAGCGGTACGGGCCGCTCGTGGTTTCGGTTCCGCGGCGCTCGTGGTTTCGGTTCCGCCGGGAGTATCCGGTGTCGGCTCCGCCGGGTGCGTATCCGGTGTCGGCTCCGCCCGGGTGATGTCGGATCCGCCGTGGGCGACTCAGGCGAGCCGGTGCAGCACCGGGGGCAGGTCCTCGGTGTGCACCACCGCCAGCCGCTGCGTCGCGCGAGTCAGAGCCACGTAGAGATCGTTCAGCCCGCGCGGTGATTCACCGAGCAGTCGACCGGGCTCGACCAGGATGACCGCGTCGAATTCCAGACCCTTCACATCGTGCACGGTTAGCACCCGCACCGAGTCGCCGCCCACCTCCGACAGGCCCGCCACCAGGTCGTGCGGTGCGATCACCGCCGTGGTGCCGGGATGTTCGGCCTCCGCCGCGACGAGCCGCTTCACCTCGTCGGCCAGTTCGGACGGCGCCACGCGCTGAGCTCCGGGGGCGAAACCGGAGTCGCGCACCGAGCGTGGCACGCTGGCCTCGGGGTCGATCTCGGCCAGCACATCCGCGGCCACCGCCATGATCTCGGCGGGGGTGCGGTAGTTGACGGTGAGTTCGGTGAGCTTCCACCGCCGCGCCACATACGGTTCCAGCACCTGCTGCCACGACGAGGCACCCGCCGGATCGCCGGTCTGCGCCACATCGCCGACCGCGGTGATCCAGCGATTCGGGATGCGGCGCATCACCATTCGCCACGCCATCTCCGAAAGCTCCTGCGCCTCATCGACAATGACATGCCCATAGGTCCAGGTGCGGTCGCCGGCGGCGCGTTCGGCGGTGGTCTCGCGGCGTCCCACCCGCTGCCGCTCGGCCAGCTGGCTGGCGTCGATCAGGTCGTAGGCCATCAGGATCTCGGGATCCAATTCGTCCTCGAGATCCTGCGGTGCCGAACCGGTGAGGATGTCGAGGGCATCCTGCGCCTCGGCCAATTGGGCGCGCCAGCGGCGGCGGGCGCGCTCGCGCTCCTCGGTGTCGTCCACACCGAGCAGTTCGGCCAGCTCGTCCAGGAGCGGTGCGTCGGCGGGGGAGAATTCGCCGCTGTCAGCGCGCCGCAGTTCCCGGTGGTCCTCCTCGGTGAGCTTTCCGGCGGCGCGGGTCAGGCGCTGGGGATCGGCCCACAGTCCGCCCAGTACCTCCTGCGGGGTGAGGATGGGCCACAGCCGCGCGATGGCCCGCTGGATCTCCGGATCCGCCCGCATCTCGTCGCGGATCTCGGTGAGATCGGTCTGCGACAGCAGATTGCGCCCGCCCAGCGGATTCGCGCCGATCAGCTCGGCCAGCTGATCGGTCAGCGCGTCCACCACCGCGGCGGCGAACACCGGCCGGGCCAGATTGTGCGGCCGTCGCGAGGACCGGGCCCGCCCGCGCGCCTTGGTGACGATCTTGCGGTCCAGGGTCAGATCGTGTCCGTCGAAGTGCAGCCGGATCGGCTCCGCGGGCACCTCCTGCCAGTCCCGCACCGCCTTCTTCAAGACGTCGAGCATGTCGAGTGAACCCTTGAGTTCCCCCGCGCGCAGCGAATCCTCCAGCGTCGCACGGACTCCCGGGTACAGATCACCGATGGTGGACAGCAGTACGCCGGTCTCGCCGAGGGAGGGCAGCACCTGGCCGATGTAGTCCAGGAAGGTGGAGTTCGGCCCGATGATGAGCACGCCCGCCTTGTCCAGCTGCTGCCGGTAGGTGTAGAGCAGATAGGCGGCACGGTGCAGCGCCACCGCGGTCTTACCGGTCCCCGGCCCGCCCTGCACCACCAGCACGCTCTTGTGCTCGGAGCGGATGATGGCGTCCTGCTCGCCCTGGATGGTCTCGACGATGTCGTTCATATGCCCGGTGCGGGCGGCGTTGAGCGCGGCCAGCAGGGCGCTCTCGCTGCCCACGCCGCCGTCGGAGTCGATGGCACCCGCGCGCTGGGCGGCCGCCAAGTCGAGGTACTCGTCGGTGACCGCGGTGACCTTGCGATTGCGCGAGCGGATGTGCCGCCGCCGCGTCACCCCGTCCGGTGCCGCGGTGGTGGCCAGGTAGAACGGCCGGGCCAGGGGCGCGCGCCAGTCCAGCAGCAGGGTTTCGTAGTCGGCGTCCTCGTCGAGGATGCCGATGCGGCCGATATAGCGGTGTTCGCCGTCGCCGTTCCCGCTCGGCTCACCGTCCGCGGTGGCCGCCAGGTCGATGCGCCCGAAGCACAGGCCGTGCTCGGCGGCATCGTATTTGGCCAGGTCCTCGTGGTAGAGCTGGGTGAACGATTCGCGTTCGCTGCGAGCCTGCGGGGTGCCGCCGGTTTCCAGCAGGACGGTGCGTAGTCGGCGCTGCGCGTACCGGCGCATCCCGTCCAGCCGCTCGTACAGCAGCGTCAGATGCCGCTGTTCCCGCTCCAGCTCCGCGGTGTCGGAGTCGGTCGCGGGCACAGGACGCTCCTCGGTGAGGTCGGGCAAAACGGAACTCCTTGTCACCGCGCGGATACACGCGCAACGTTCGAGAACAGAGCAGTCGAGTCTAGTTCCCCTCCGGCGACCCCGCCGTATTCGCAGGTGAGGCGGCGGCGGTGAGTTGGAACACCGGGGCGAAATGCTCGACCACCGGAAACGGATCGTAGAACGGATGCAGCAGTGCCTTCCATTCCCGATATCCGGCCGAACCGCGGAAACCCTCGGTGTGGTCGGTGAGCCGATCCCACTCCACCAGCAGCAGGTAGGTGTCGGGCCTTTCCCGGCAGCGCGACAGCGACAGTGATCGGAATCCGGGCATCCCCGCGATGATGTGCCGGGCGCGGGCGAAGGCGGCTTCGAAGTCGGCGGACTGTCCGGGGCGTACCGGCAGCAGGGCGTGCTCGAGGATCATGCGCGGCTTTCAGGAGGCGTGGGTGTTGTTGGGGCGTCGGGTCACGGGGGAGCTGTCGCGGTGGCCCGGCGGCTTGGCGCGGTACATCGCCACGTCGGCGTCGTGCAGGACGGCCTCGGGGGTGCGGGAGTCGCCGGGGTGCAGGGGGGTGATGCCGATGGAGGCGTCCACCTGGATGCGGTGGCCGCGCGCGATGATCGGTTCGGCCATGGTCTGGCGCAGGCGTGCGACCAGCGCCTCCAGATCCTCGCCGAGGGTGCGGCCGGACAGCAGCACCAGGAATTCGTCGCCGCCGATCCGCCCCACGATGTCGTCGGTGCGCAGGCCGCGCTGCAAGCGCTGCGCCACGATCTGCAGCACGGTGTCGCCGATGGCGTGGCCGAGGGTGTCGTTGATGGATTTGAAACCGTCCAGGTCGATGAACAGCACCGTGGACACCGGCAGATCCTCGGTGGTGCCCAGCGCCGCCGCCAGCCGCGAGAGCACCAGCGCCCGGTTGGCCAGCCCGGTGAGCGGATCGTGGGTGGCCTGGTACTCCAATTGCCTTCGGCTGGCCCGGAATTCGGTGATGTCGTTGAACGACGACACCGCCGAGGACTGCGGGTCGCCGGGATTGAGCAGGCGGCTCGACCCGGACAGCCAGCGGCGCTGCCCGTCCGGCCGGTCCACGCCGAACACGTAGCCGACCACGGTCTCCCCGGTGGCCAGGGTGCGCGCCACCGGATGCCGGGTGGGCGGCAGGGTCATGGCGTTGGCGTCGAGCAGGGTCAGCGGCAGCGCGTAGATCGGGGTGCCGACCAGGTCCTCGCCCTCGTGGCCGAAGATGCGCAGCGCCGCCGGGTTGATGGATTCGATGCGGCCCTGCCGGTCGATCACCACCACGCCCTCCTCGAGCTGCGAGACGACGGTGGTGAAGTGCTGTTCGGCCCGGCGCTGCGCGGCCTCGGCGGCGCGCTGGGCGGACAGATCGTGGATGACCACCTGGTAGGCGAGCCGGTTGTGCCAGGCGGTGAGCACCGAGACGGTTTCCACGTCCAGCAGGCTGCCGTCGGTGCGGACCAGGGTCATCTCGGCGGGTTCGGAGGCGGCGCCGGCCTCGGTGAGGCGGCCGATGCGAGCCAGCATGCCGGGGACGGATTTCGGGTCGACGAAGCGGGTGACCGGCTGACCGACGAGGTCCTCGGTACTGTCCGCGCCCAGTAACCGGACGATTGCCGGATTGGCGTAGACGAGGATGCCCCGTTCATGCACCACCACCCCGTCGGGGCTGTGCTCGACGAGGGATCGGTACCGCTGAGCCAGTTGTTCGGCATCGGTCGGGTCGTTTGCCCGATCGTTACCCACTTCCACGTGTGTACCCCCTGATCGTCGTCGACCTACGTCGGTGGAGCACGGGATCATTGTCCTTGGAGCACGGGATCATTGTGGTGCCGGGTGGCAGCGCTGCACAGTCCCGGCGGTATTGAATGAATCACGATCCCGCACTGCATCGGGACCCGATTGGTGATCATTACAGGCACCGGCTCGCGAAGGAGCGATGCATGACCAGTGGTACGTCGAAGTCCGCGGCACAGCACCAAGATCATATGACCATCGCCGGGATCGGCGCGGTCACCGGTTACGGCTGGGGCCGCGAGACCCTCTGGGAGGGTTTGCTGAGCGGTAAGCCCGCCGCCCGACTCTTTCCAGGGTACGGGCCTGATCGCGATCGACAGGGATGGGTCGCGCGTGTCCCCGACGGCGGCGATTCGGCGGTGAGTCCGAGTCGCTACGGACGTGCTGTGCAGCAGGCGGCGCGCGAGGCCGTCGCCGACGCCACCGAGCGCGGCTGGCGGCCCGGCCGCCGGGTGGGGCTGCTGCACGCCATCGTGCTCGGGGACGTCTACGAGTGGCGCGACTTCTACGTTGTCGACGGGGCTCGACGCCGCAATCGCGACTATCTGCGCCTGCTGCCCTCCACGCCCATCGCGATGCTCATGCGGGAGTTCGGATTCCACGGCCCGTCCATGAACGTCACCGCGGCGTGCAGCTCCAGCAATGTCGCGCTGATCACCGCCAAGCTGTGGCTGGACAGCGGTTTCGCCGACGACGTGCTGGTGGTGGCCAGCGATCTGTCCGCCACGCCGGATATGGTCGAGCCGTTCGTGCAGCTGGGTGCGGCGGTGGACGACACCGAACCGTTGCAGGCGTGCCGCCCCTTCCAGGAGGGCAGTCGCGGGTTCGGCTTCGGTGAGGCGTCGGTCGGCTTCGTCCTCACCCGCGACGCCGACCGGCCGTACGTGAGCGTGCTGGGCGGCGCCATGTCCAATGACGCCTACCACGTGCTCTCGGTGGATCCTTCACACGAGCAGATCTTCGACTGCGTGTACCGCGCGCTCGACGATGCCGGAATCCGGCCGGATCAGGTGGACTACTTCAACACCCACGGCTCCGGCACCCAACAGTGCGATGACGCCGAAACCGCGGTGCTGGAACGCATCCTGGGTAACCGTCCCCGGGTCACGGCGCTCAAACCTCTCGCGGGGCACTGTCAGGCCGCCTCGGCCGGGGTGGAGGTCGCGGCCGCGGCCATCGGCTACGACCGGGGCATCGTGGCGGCCGCCCCGATCGTGGCCGCCGCGCACGCCCGACTACTCGACGGCCCGACTCCCATGAGCGGCGGCATCACGCTGAAGACCGCGCTCGGGATGGGCGGGCACAATTCCGCCGTGGTGCTGGGTCCGGCGCGCTGATCTCGGCGGTGGCCGCCGACGTCGCCTGCGGCGGGTGTGCGTGGTGCACGGCAATCGCGGTGCGAACCGCCGGGCCGTGTACTTCCCAGACCCGCTCCGTCGCGTACGCCGCGTGCCGGCTGCCGTCGCATCTCATCGGGCGTCGGACCAGCGGTCACGGGTGGCGGCGGTCGGCCGTGCGGTGGCGCGCCGTGTTCTGGGCCGCGGGCTGTGCTGCCCCGATCCGCGATCGCTCCGGTGCCTGCTGGCGGATCGGCGCGCCGCAGCCTCAGTGCAGCGGCGCCGACCAGTGCAGCTTGGTGCCGGTGATGACGCCGTCGGCATCGCGGCACGGATAGACCGCGAGGTGGCCGCCCGACTTCTCGGCGCGGCGCGCGAGATCGGTGAGGCTGCTGGGAACGATCTGCTCGGCGATGCCGCGGCCGTTGTCGGCCACCACGACGATGAGGTCGTCGGCGACGCCGATATCGATGGTGACCCGGTCGCCGCCGGAATGTCGGACGGCATTGCCGAGCGCCTCCCGCACCACGGCCTCGGCGTGTTCGGCCAGTCCGGGTTCCACCACCGACAGTGGTCCGCTGACGTGCAACTCGGCGCGGACCGCGGTGGCGGCGGTCAGCTGCCGCACCGCGCGTTCGAGGCGCCGGCGTAGTCGAGTGCTGTGCTCCGCGCCGCCATGCAGGTCGAAGATGGAGGTGCGGATCTCCGCCACCACCTCCTGCAGATCACCGACGGCATCCGAAAGCCGCTGCCGCACCGCGACTTCCTGGGCGCACGGCACGGTGCCCTGCAGGGACAGGCCGATGGCGAACAGCCGCCCGATGACATGGTCGTGCATATCGCGGGCGATGCGGTCACGGTCGGTGAGGATGTCGAGTTCGCGCATCCGCCGCTGCGCCACCGCGAGTCGCATGGCGAGTGCGGCCTGATCGGCGAAGGCGGCGATGAGGTCGGTCACCTCGTCGGAATACGGAGCCGATCCGGCCGCGCGCAGCGTGATCAGCACCCCCAGGGTGGAATCGGTGGTGTGCAGCGGCAGCACCAGGGCGGGCCCGGCGTCGCCGTGCGGTACGCCGAGATCGATCCGGCTGGCGTCGTCGCAGCGCACGGGGGTGCGGTCGGTGAGCACCTCGCCGAGGACGGTGCCGGCGGTGCGCGCGGTGCGGCCGGAGTACTCGGCTGCCGGACCGGACCACTGCGCCACCACCACCTCGGCGTCCTCCTCGGGTGGCGCCTCCGGGTCGGCGACGATGGCCAGGACGGCGCGGTCCGAGCCGGTGAGCTCCCGTGCGTGCGACACGATCCGGGCGAGCACCCGGCCGGGTTCGGTACCGGCCAGGAAGTCGGTGGCGATATCGCGGGTGGCCTCGATCCACGCCTGTCGGGTCCGGGCCGATTCGTAGAGTCGGGCATTGTCCACGGCGATACCGGCCGCCGCCGCCAGCGCCCGCACCAGTACCTCGTCGTCTTCGGTGAACGGGTGGCCGCCGAACTTCTCGGTGAGGTACAGGTTTCCGAACGTCTCCCCGCGAATGGTCACCGGGACGCCGAGGAAGCTGTGCATGGGTGGATGGTGTCTCGGGAAGCCGATCGAGGCGGGATGGCGGGCCAGGTCCTCGAGCCGCAGCGATTCCGGTTGGCGCAGCAGCACGCCCAGGACGCCGTGCCCCTCGGGCAGGTCGCCGATCCGGGTGCGGGTGCGCTCGTCGATGCCGTGCACGATGAAGTTGGTGAGCCGTTCGCCGTGTCCGCGCACGCCCAGCGCGCCGTAGCGGGCGTCCACCAGTTCGGTCGCCGCGCCGACGATGGTGCGCAGGGTGTCGTCCAGATCGAGTCCGGCGGTGACCGTGAGCATCGCCTCGACCAGGCCGTCGATACGGTCGCGGGCGTCGATGATCTGCTCGACCCGGTCCTTGACCTCGGTGAGGAGTTCTCGTAATCGTAACTGCGACAAGGTTTCCCGTACCCGGTAGGAGCCGGTGCGGGAATGGTCGGCCATGGGCGGTCCTCCGGCGTGACGCACTCGGTACCGGAATCCTACGAGCGGTCGCGGGCCGCCACGGGGGTTCGCCACGGTTTTGCAGGAAAATTTTACTGAAATATGACCGAGTGGGGACTTTAGGCCCTGTCACGTCATGCGGTCGGAGTGCTGCCATAGACGAGGGTTGCCGGATCGAGATCAACAGTCGTGATCGACAAGGAAGCGGGGACGGCGATGGGCGCATACGACGTGTGGTCGAGCGGTATCGATCCCGACTTCGTAGTCGCCACCCGCGGTCCGGCGCCCGCCACCGAGGTCACCAGGGTGGTGCGCGGTCTGTGCCGGATCCTGCGCAGGCATGGCGTCGAGGGCGCGGTGCGGGCGCGGTTGGAGTGGTCCACGACCGACGCACCCACCCTGGTGCAGGTGGTGCTGCGCTCGGTGGGCACGGAATACCGGGTGCAGGTCGCCGGACCGGGACGGTTCGCGGTGACCTTCGCACTGGAACGTCTCGATCTGCGCCTCGAGTGTGGGCCGGAGGAGCCATCCCGACCATGGCCCGACCCTGCCCGGCCCACACTCGCCGTGGTCAGCGAGCCGCGGCCGATCGTGCGGCGCAAGGACCGCCGACTCCAGGTGATCTCGGCGGCGCACGCCGCCCGCGTCCTGGACGCCATGGACTACGACGCGCACCTGTTCACCGACGCCGAGACAGGATCGGACGCGGTGGTGTGCTGGACCGGACCGCTCGGCGTCCGGACGCTGCGGCAGCGGGACGGCATACCGAATCTCACCGACGACGAGGCCGCCGACCGGCTCTGCCGCCGCGGACTCCCGTACCTGTTCTTCGGCCATCCCGACACCGGCCGGGGGCGGCTTCTATACCGCCGCTTCGACGGTGACCTCGGACTGGTGACTCCCGCCACCGATGAGCGCAGCGGCGGCGACCGGGCCGCGCAGTCCCGTATCGTGGGCAATGCCTGCTTCCGGCCCACCGTGCAGAGCGCGACCGCGGTGCGGCGCGTCCCGATCCTCGACTGAATTCCACGGTTGACCAGCGTCGCAGCGCGCGCCGCAAAACTTGTCGGTGGGCGCGCATAGCATGGCGTCGGGGGTAACTCTGGATGCCGAAACGTTGGAAGGACAGCCCTGTGGCGGAACACCTGACTGTGCGCGGTGCGAGGGAGCACAACCTCAAAGGGGTCGACCTGGACCTACCCCGCGACAGCCTGATCGTGTTCACCGGTTTGTCGGGCTCGGGCAAGTCCTCGCTGGCCTTCGACACCATCTTCGCGGAGGGACAGCGCCGGTACGTGGAATCGCTGTCGGCGTACGCCCGGCAATTCCTCGGCCAGATGGACAAGCCCGATGTGGACTTCATCGAGGGACTGTCCCCGGCGGTGTCGATCGACCAGAAGTCGACCAACCGCAACCCGCGCTCCACCGTCGGCACCATCACCGAGGTCTACGACTATCTGCGCCTGCTCTACGCCCGCGCGGGCACCCCGCACTGCCCGGTCTGCGGTGAGCACATTCAGAAGCAGACGCCGCAGCAGATCGTCGACCAGGTGCTCGCCATGGACGAGGGCATCAAGTTCCAGGTGCTCGCGCCGGTGGTGCGCACCCGCAAGGGCGAATTCGTCGACCTGTTCGAATCGCTGAACACCCAGGGCTACTCGCGCGTCCGGGTGGACGGTGTGGTGTATCCGCTCACCGATCCGCCCAAGCTGAAGAAGCAGGAGAAGCACGATGTGGAGGTGGTCGTCGACCGCCTCGCCGTGAAGCCGAGTTCCAAGCAGCGCCTGACGGATTCGATCGAGACCGCGCTGCGGCTGGCCGACGGCATCGTGGTGCTGGACTTCGTCGACCGGGACGAGCACGCGCACGACCGGGAGCGCCGCTTCTCCGAGAAGCTGGCCTGCCCCAACGGCCACCCCCTCGACATCGAGGATCTGGAACCGCGGTCGTTCTCCTTCAACTCGCCCTACGGCGCGTGCCCGGACTGCACCGGCCTCGGCATCCGCAAGGAGGTCGATCCCGAACTGGTGGTGCCCGATCCGGAGCTGAGCCTGGCCGAGGGTGCGATCGCCCCGTGGTCGCGCGGGCAGACCGCCGAATACTTCACCCGGCTGCTGTCGGGTCTGGCCGAGGCCATCGGCTTCTCCATGGACACCCCCTGGCAGGACCTCCCCGCCAAGGCGCGCAAGGCGGTGCTGGAGGGCAGCTCCGATCAGGTGCACGTCTCCTACACCAACCGCTACGGCCGCAAGCGCTCGTACTACGCCGATTTCGAAGGTGTGATGCCGTTCCTGCAGCGGCGCATGGAGAACACCGAATCGGAGCAGATGAAGGAGCACTACGACGGGTACATGCGCGATGTGCCGTGCCCGGTGTGCAACGGCGCGCGCCTGCGGCCGGAGATCCTGGCCGTCACGCTGAAGACCGGTGCGGAGCGCAAATCCATCGCCGATCTCTCGGATCTGTCCATCGGCGAGGCGGCGCGCTTCCTCAACGCGCTGACCCTGGACGAGCGGCAGGCCGCCATCGCCGCGCAGGTGATCAAGGAGATCCAGGCCCGGCTGGGCTTCCTGCTCGACGTGGGGCTGGAGTATCTGACGCTGTCGCGGGCCGCCGCCACGCTGTCCGGCGGTGAGGCGCAGCGCATCCGGCTGGCCACCCAGATCGGCTCCGGTCTGGTGGGCGTGCTGTACGTGCTGGACGAGCCGTCCATCGGCCTGCACCAGCGCGACAACCGGCGGCTCATCGAAACCCTCACGCGGCTGCGGGATCTCGGCAATACGCTGATCGTGGTCGAACACGACGAGGACACCATCCACTCCTCGGACTGGGTGGTCGACATCGGCCCGATGGCGGGTGAGCACGGCGGCCAGGTGGTGTACTCGGGACCGTATCCCGGGCTGTTGGAAGACAAGACCTCGCTGACGGGCGCGTACCTCTCCGGGCGGGAGCAGATCGAGGCGCCGCTGGTGCGGCGGCCGATCGACAGGAAGAAGCAGCTCACCGTGGTCGGCGCACACGAGCACAATCTGCGCGGCATCGACGTCAGCTTCCCGCTGGGCGTGCTCACCTCGGTCACCGGCGTCTCCGGTTCCGGAAAGTCCACGCTGGTCAACGACATTCTCGCCACGGTGCTCGCCAACAAGCTCAATGGCGCGCGGCAGGTGCCGGGGCGGCATCAGCGGGTGAACGGGCTCGACCATCTGGACAAGCTGGTGCAGGTGGACCAGTCGCCCATCGGCCGCACCCCGCGCTCGAACCCGGCCACCTACACCGGGGTGTTCGACAAGATCCGCACCCTGTTCGCGGCCACCACCGAGGCCAAGGTGCGCGGCTACCAGCCCGGCCGCTTCTCCTTCAATGTGAAGGGCGGCCGCTGCGAGGCGTGCTCCGGTGACGGCACCCTGAAGATCGAGATGAACTTCCTGCCGGACGTGTATGTGCCGTGCGAGGTCTGCCACGGCGCGCGCTACAACCGGGAAACCCTCGAGGTGCATTACAAGGGCAAGACCATCGCCGAGGTGCTCGACATGCCCATCGAGGAGGCGGCGGAATTCTTCGAACCGGTCACCTCCATCCACCGCTACCTCAAGACCCTGGTCGACGTCGGCCTCGGCTATGTGCGCCTGGGCCAGTCCGCGCCGACGCTGTCCGGCGGTGAGGCGCAGCGCGTCAAACTCGCCGCCGAACTCCAGAAGCGCTCCACCGGCCGCACTGTCTACATCCTCGACGAGCCCACCACGGGCCTGCACTTCGAGGACATCCGCAAACTCCTCGCGGTCATCAACGGCCTGGTGGACAAGGGCAATACGGTCATCGTCATCGAACACAACCTGGACGTCATCAAGACCTCCGACTGGTTGATCGACATGGGCCCCGAGGGCGGCTCCGGCGGCGGCACGGTCGTGGCCCAGGGCACCCCCGAGGATGTCGCGGCGGTCCCCGACAGCTACACCGGCCAGTTCCTGCGCGAGGTGTTGGACAAGAGCGCCACCACCAAGGCCACCACCAACGGCGCACCCGCGAAGAAGACTGCCGCGACCAAAAAGGCCCCGACCAAGACCACAGCCGCCCCGGCGGCCAAGAAGCCCACCACCAAGCGGGCGACCACGAAGTCCGAGGCCACCCCGGAACAACAGGCCGCCGCCAAGAAGGCCGCCGCCGCCCGCCGCAAGGCCGCCGCCCTGCGCTAGCCGCCGGGGCGTCCACTGGTGGCGAATGGCAAGTGGCCCGGAACTTTTCGGCTCCGGGCCACTCGGTGACCGGAGCGGCTCGGGTCGAGACTCGAGCGGTCACCCGCGTTCACCCCGCACACGTCCGCTGACACGTGGTCGCGTGTCCGCGACCTCCTGCCGCGATCCGTGACGGCATCGCTCGAGCCATCCGGAATGGCCGCGACCAAGCCGCCGTCGATGACGAGGTGCTGGCCGTCGAGGTGCGCGGGGCACACCGAGTACACCCGAATCCCTTGGGGGCCAATGCGGACGCGGGGGTGCGGACCAGTGTGCGGACGGCGGCCCTGGTGGTCCGGCGGGGCCGAGAGCTGTCTCGCTCGACACGGTCGGTAGCAGCGCCCGGACCCGGTGTTTGCCGAAAGTCAAGGTGTGGAAGCCTTTTCGACGCCTTTCGGGTTTTCGATACGCTGCCGATATGTGCCGGCCCATATCGTCGGCCGTATGGATGTGTCGACCGGTGCGAGCGACCGGTGTTCGGCGGGGCGACATCGGATCACCGGGCGGCTGCCGCAGGACCGTCGGTCACGACCGAATCAACCGGATTCCCCATGGCGGGTGCGACCGACAGCCATTAGCGTGCGAATCGCCGGTTCGGACCGGCTCCCCGGTTCGTGCATCGGACCCGCTGCGCCGCGGCGGTGCACTTGACGCCGTTTCGGGCGATCTGGATGGGATGGGGAAGACCTCCGGGGCAGTGGCTCGGGTCGCCTCGGATAGGAAGTTCGATGGTCGAGGATCTGCAGGGGTACGACGAGCACGCACTGCGCGATCGGGTGCATCAGGCCGCGTACGACGCGGACCTGGGTGCTCATCGTGAGGTTCATGCGCGCATGGTCGCCAGGATTCAGGGCTGGATGCTGATACTGGGGATCGTCGTGGCACTACTCGCCACGACAGTGGTGGTTATGATCAGCGAACTCCTCACCCGCACAGACCAAATGGGTGGCAAGGCCGGAAACGTGGTCGGTCTGGTGGTCTTGGTGCCGTTGACTCTGCTGCTCGGGGTCGCGTTCGTGAAGAGCATGCACCAGAGCCTGTTCGGACCCGCGACGTATCGGGCGGTCCGGCTGGATCTCTACGATCGCGGCCTGGTATTCGCCCACAATGACGAGGTACGCGCTGTGCGCTATGACACGACGGTGGTTCATCAGGAGCACGTCCGGCATATGTTATACGGGTTGTTGGAGACCAAGACCACCCATGACTACACCCTGCTCGATGTCGAGGGCGAGCAACTGCGACTGCAGGACTATTCGCAAGGTGGACTGCCCAACGCCGCCCGTTGGGGCGCTGTCATCCAGGACGGAGTGACGGCGGCCCAACTGCCCGCCGCGGTCGAGAAGCTGTACCGGGGGGAGATCGTGGTGTTCGGCGCACTCCGGTTGACAACGTACGAGGTCGGTGTCGGTGCCAAGTCTGTCCGATGGTCCCAGGTCCACCAGATCGAGGTGCGGCACGGCAATCTGTGTGTATACGGGGGAGAGCGTCGGCTCATGCCGATCAGTATTCCGGTCCGCAAGGTCCCCAATATCCACGTATTCCTGACGCTGGCGCACCGGCTGCTCGCCGAGAATCGCAGGCCGGGTACCCGCCGACCAGCGTCGCGACCGGCGCCGACTGTGCCGGTGGCCACGCCGGACGAGTTCCAGGTGCTGCTCACCATGGTGATGAAGGACCATGCGGCCGCTGAGCGGTTGATCGCTTATGAGCGCGGGAAGCTCCCCGGCGCGGACCGTGCGACCTGTGTCGCGAAGGCCGTCGAACGGTTGCGGCGAGACCGGGAACGACAGGGCTGAACGTCGACCACGACCAGGACTCGCCCCGAGCGCGGTGGACGAACGCAGACTCCGCATCCACGGCACCGCCCGGGCGGAGAGGGCGCTGTCGTATCGCCCGTCACCCCCCGGTCGTGCGGCAGGCCGTGTCAGACCATCGCGCCGGGGATGGCCGCGACCAGGCCGCCGTCGATGACGAGGTCCTGGCCGTTGATGTAGCCGGCCTCGTCGGAGGCGAGGAAGGCGACCGCTGCCGCCACTTCGTCGGCGGTGCCGGTGCGGCCCGCGGCGACGGCGGTGACGACCTCGGTGGCGGCGTCGGGGGAGACGTTGTCGTGGAACATGGGGGTTTCGATGTAGCCGGGGCTCACCGAGTTCACCCGAATTCCCCTGGGGGCCAGGTCCGCCGCCAGGGTGCGGGCCAGGTTGTGGACGGCGGCCTTGGTGGCCGCGTACAGCGCGCCGCCGGGCATGCCGCGGTGCAGGGTCCAGGAGGCGTTGATCACGATCGCGCCGCCGTCGGCCAGCAGTGGCAGGGTCTTCTGGATGGTGAAGAACACGCCCTTGAAGTTGATGTCCACCACGCGGTCGAATTCGGCCTCGGCGATCTCGGCGCTGGGCTGGAACGAGGCCACACCCGCATTGGCGAAGACCGCGTCGAGCCGGCCGTAGCGCTCGCGCACCACGTCCACCAGCGCGTCGATATCGGCCAGTGCCGCCACATCGCCCCGCACCGCCAGCAGCCGGTCCTCGGACCCGCCCGCCGTGGAACGCAGTTCGGCGACGGCGGCGTCCAGCCGGGTCTTGTCACGCCCGGTGATGACGACGGTCGCGCCCTCCGTCAGCAGCCGCCGGGCGGCGGCCAGCCCCATACCACTGGTGCCGCCGGTGACAAGGACGATCTTGTTCTCGAATCGGGAAGTGCTGTGCGTCATGCCGTCGAGTCTGGTCGGCGCGCCGGAGCGCAAACAGTGCGCGATCAACCCGGGTTCACCACCACCAGGCTGGCGACGAAGTCGTCCGGACGAGGGGGAATATTCGGCGGGTTCGGGAGTAGCCGGGCGGGTCGCCGCGTTGCGCTAGGCATGGTCAGCGAAACCGCGGCGGCGAAAGAGCAACGGCATGCACAGCTCCGGGACTTCCTGCGCACCCGGCGCGCCCGGCTCACCCCCGGCGATGTCGGGCTGGTGACCTCGGGGCGGCGGCGCACCCCCGGACTGCGGCGCGAGGAGGTCGCGCAGCTGGCCGGGGTCGGGGTGTCCTGGTACACCTGGTTGGAGCAGGGGCGCGATATCAATGTCTCCGACGAGATCCTGCACGCGGTGAGCCGGGCACTGCGGCTGTCCGACCCTGAGCGGGCGCACCTGTTCGTGCTGGCCGGACTGCGGCCGCCGCGCCCGCGTGGCGTCGCCAGCACGGTGGAACCCGAATTGCGGCAGCTGCTCGACGCCTGGTCGCCGCGACCGGCGATCCTGCGTGACCGCTACTGGAACATCCTGGCCGTCAACGCGGGATCGACCGCCGTGTTCGGCTACGACGACGGCGACCACAACTGCCTGATCTCGTTCTTCACCAATCCGCGCTACCGTGACCGGCACACCGAGTGGGCGGCCATCGCCCCGGAGGTGGTGGCCGCCTACCGCGCGGATGCCGCGCACGCCCCGGGGGATCCCGCCTTCGCCCGTGTGATCGACGAATTGATCACGGCCAGCCCCGAATTCGCGCGGCTGTGGGAGCGCCACGATGTGGCCGCCCCCACCCGGTCGGTGAAAGCGGTCCAGCATCCCGGGGTGGGCGACCTGGTCTTCGACAAGACCACCCTGATGGTCATCGACCATCCGGACTGGTACCTGGAGTTCTACAATCCGCGACCCGGCACCGAGACCGCCGAGCGGCTCGGGGCGCTGCTGTGCGAGGCGGACCTCGCCTCTGTCTGACGGGTGGCCATCAATGGACGGGCGGCCATCAATTCGGCCGCGCCCGACGATCACCGCGGCCGGATCGGACGCCGCCGACCCTTCGCTCGCCCGCACCCGAGACTCGCGGTGGTCGGATCGGATGTCGCCGCCGGTCCGAACCAGGGTGGTTCACGCTCGGCTGCGGCGCGTCGAACGCGGCGGGCGGCGGCCCGGCCGGTCCGGCGTTCTGTCCGACCAGCGGCCCCGATCGCCGCTCCGCTCGTCGGGAACGACCTACTCCGCCGCCACCGCCGCCGGGGTCGAAACCTCTTCCAGCCGCCCGTAGTCCAGCTTCACCAGCTGATCGGCTAGGTCGAAGTACCGGTCGTCGTGGGTGATCACGATGACCGTCTTCCCGCGTTCCTTCAGCTTGGTGAGGATCTCGCGGTAGAACACGTCGCGGAAGCGTGGTTCCTGATCCGCGGCCCACTCGTCGAACAGGTAGACGGCGCGATCCTCGAGCAGCGCGGTCAGCAGGGCCAGCCGCTTGCGCTGCCCCTGGGACAGGTCGATGGTGGACAGCCGCCCGTCGTGCACGGTCACCTTGTGCGCGATCTGCAATTCCTCGAGGTAGTGCCGCACCTCGTCGTCGATACCGGGGCGGTCGAAGCCGAGATAGTCCTCGAACAGGTGGAAGTCGGTGAAGATGGCCGAGCAGTTCTGCCGGAACCACTCGATGTTCTCGTGGTTGATCTGCTCGCCGTCGAACTCCACGAACCCGCTGCGCGGCACGTACAGCCCCGTGATCAGTTTGGCCAGGGTGGATTTGCCGCTGCCGTTGCCGCCCACGATGAAGGTGATCTGGCCCGGCTCGAAGGTGAGGTCGATGGGGCCGAGGCGGAACCCACCGTCGTCGTCGGAAGCGCGTTCGGGCGGTGGTGCGTCCAGTGGAACGGGCCGACCGTCATGGCCGCCGTGGACGATTCGCTGCTTGCCGTTGACATCGGGTCGCAGCGTCCCGTTGTGCGCTCCCGGCCCGCCGCCGAGCGGACCGGGACCCCCGGCGTGCGGACCTCCCGGCGGCGGACCCCCGTGACCACCCGGTCCGACCTGCCCGCCGGGATGTCCGGCCGGGCTGCCGGGCCGTCCGCCCGGGGTGGGCGGCCCGCCCGGCAGGGCCGGATGCCCACCCGGACTGCCTGCCTTTCGGCCCGGCACGGGCGGTGGCCCATCGGCTCCCGGCGTCGGAAACAGCGGTGGCCGCTCGGCCACATAGCTGTAGCCGACATTCACCAGTTCCAGCCGCGCCGCGGTGACCGGCGGCCGATCGCCGAACGGCAGCCGCTCCTCGTCGTGCATGGTCGCCATGGACAGGTTCATGGTGCGGATCTTGGCCAGCGCCACATCGCCGCGCAGCAGGTCCGGAATCCGGTGCATGAAGTTCTGCATGGGCATGGACAGGAAGGTGGTCACCAGCACGTACCCGATCATGACCTCCTTGGGCAGGTTCATGGCGGCGGCCAGCACGAACAGGATCAGCGCCATGGTCGCCAGCTGCAGGACCTGTCCGAGCCCCTGTGCCAGCGCGAATTTCGACCCGGCCTCGACATTCTGGGAGCGCAGCCGCTCGGCGGTGCCCAGCAGATGCTTGTCCATGAAGTCGCGGCGGCGGCCCCGGTGCAGCTTGAGTTCCTTGATGCCCAGCGTCACCGCCTGGAACGAACGCAGTAGCGCGTCGTCGTTCTCCCGCGCCTCCTGGTAGATCCGGCGCACCCGCTTCAGGAACATCTCCACGCAGGCGATGCCGAGCAGCGTGCCCGCCACGGTGACCGCGAAGATCGGCCCGGACACCACCGCGAGGTAGACGAAGCAGCCGACGATGGTGGCCACGTCGATGCAGATGCTAGGAATGGCCGTCACGGCCTGTGACAGCGACCGCACGTCCTCGGTGAGCGTCGCCATCAGGCGGTGCATGCCGAGCCGTTCCAGATGTTCCAGCGGGGCCGAGACGATTCCGGAACTCAGCTCCGCCCGCAGCCGGTAGATGGCGTCCTGAGCCAGCCGGATGAGCAGCACCTGCGACGCCACCCCGCTGACCAGGATGACCATCGCCGTCAGGACGAAGGCCCGCAGCGTGATGTTCGGGTGCGGCTCGGGGGAGACCACGCCGCGGATCAGGGTGAGCAGATAGGTGTTGGCCACACCGCAGATCAGGCCCGCGGCGATGACGGCCGCGATCCGCATCCAGGAGATCGAGAACAGGAATCTGATGAGTTGCATTGCTACTGCGCTCTTTTCGACAGCGACGAGGTCGATCAGTGGCGGATGATGTCGAAGATCAACCCTTCGAGGGTGACACCCGGCGCGAAGGAGAAGGCCACCCCGGTGGAGATCGGGGCGGCGGTCTCGGACTGCTGGATCATCCGCTCCAGCACGAAGATCAGCGAGACGCTGAGCATATTGCCGTGCTCGGCGAGCACGTTCCAGCTCAGCTCCGCCCGCTCGACCGGAATGCCCAGCGAGCGCGCGGATTCCTCGATGATCTTGGGTCCACCCGGATGGATGGCCCACAGGTCGATATCGGTCTTGTGCAGGCCGTTGCGGTGCAGTACCTCGGTGACCACCGGATCGACGCCGCGCAGAATGTAGTGCGGCAGGCTCTCGGCCAGCTCGCAGGTGATGCCGTCGTCGTTGACGCGCAGCACGATGCCGTCCTCGGCATCGTCGAACAGCTGACTGAAACTGTCCCGGATGACGACCCGGCCGGGTGCGAGCGGCTGGTGCACCTGACTCGCGCCGATGAGCACCGCCCCGCAGCCGTCACCGAAGAGGCTGTGAATGATCACGTCGTTGACGTCGTCGTCGAAAACCGCGTTCACCGAACTGAGTTCGATACAGATGACCAGCGACTTCTTGTCCGGATGCGACCGCACGTAATCGGTGGCGGTGCGAATGCCGTTCATAGCGGCCGCGCAGCCCATGAAGTTCACCACGATGCGCCCGACCGTCGGCGACAACCCCAGCTGCTTGACCACCGCCACGTCCACGCCGGGCGCGATGAAGCCGGTGCTGGTCACGAAGATGAGCTGGCCGACCTCGGCGGCGGGATCCGCGACCCCCGCCAGCGCGCGCCGGGCCACGTCGACGGCCAGCGGAACCGCGTGCTCGTAGAACAGGTCCATGCGCTCCCGGATTGTGCCGGGTCGGCGGCTGAAGGGCAGGAACCGATCGTCGAGTGGATCGACCACGAGGTGGCGGGTGTCGATGCGGGTCTTCTGGTAGACGCGTGGAATGCGAGCCCGCTGAGCGGGATCGGCGAACAGTTCCGCCACCCGACCGGCCGCCTCGGCTTGATCGAAGACACCGCTCGGCGACCCGGTCGCGATGCCCTCGATCACGCCGACCGTGGTCGGCGGGGTGGGTAGCATATGCACGAGATCGTAGGCGAACCCTTCGCCCTCGCTACGGTGGGAAATGGCCCCCGTGGGTTCGATGCCCCCCTCGTCGATGGTGACGGACACGAAATTCTCCCCTTCTTTCGATAAGAATCGGGCGATCGGTCCCCGTGCCGAACAGTGACGTGATCGCCCGCAACGGAATCGGTTCAGACCGTTCCGATTCCGGTGAAACCCTGGACCATGTAGATTCCGCAGGTTTTGAAGGCCGACGGTGAACAGTGCTCCCGCACCAGGCCCCACTTCTTGTCCTTCGCCTCGTCCGAGGGTGCGAGGATGTAGGTGCGAATCTGTTTGGGAAAACGATCGGTGAAGAAGCTCTTGGCGGGCAGCCATTCGACCCCGAATTTCACCGCCTCTTCGCGCAAGACGTCCTCGGTGGCGATATTGGCGAATCCGCTGCGCTGATAGGGCAGTACGTGATGCACCCGATGCGAACTCAATCCCGCGGAGAGGAAGCAGTCGACATAGCGGTTTCCGACCACCTTCAGGTCGTAGGCCTGCTCGAGCTGGTTGATGCCCCAGTCCTCGGTGTTCGACTCGATCTCCTCGGTCTCCATCTCGAAGTCGTGGCTGGCCACCACCAGGAAGGTGCTGATCCACAGCGTGATCACGAACTGCAGTGCCCAGGCCCAGAAGTCGCCCGCCAGGGTGAACACCACCAGCTCGCCGACCAGCAGGAACCGCACTCCGAACGAGCCGATGAAGTGCGGCAGCGCGCCGCCCCAGGTGCCGTACATGTCCTTGATGCCCACCTTGCGGGTGAGGCGGCAGACGTCGAGCAGGCGCATGATCATGCCGGTGACGGTGTGCCCGAACTTGTGCACGGTGTGCACGGGCACCCGGTACAGCCGCGGGACCTGCATCATCATGGTGAAGACGTTCTTCTTGATATCGACTTCACTCTGGGTGTGCGGGTGGTGCAGCAGGGCGTGACCGTCCGCGGTCACGAAGGCCAGCGCGACGTAGTTGAGGTCGAAGGCATTCGTGTAGATCTTGTTCATGCCCTTCTGGGCACGGTGGATGGCGTAGTGGCCGAAGCCCGCCAGCGAACTGCGCAGCAGCACCATCAGCACGACGAACAGCGGCAACGGCATCCAGCCGGTATCCCACAGCCGTAGACCCTGTACGGCGAAGTAGGCGACGGCCAACAGTGCGACGACGATGTCGAAGTACCGGTCCATCCGCTTGATGCGGGCCGCCAGCTCGGGATCCTTGAGCCGCGCCTTCACCTTGTGGAGGAGGTCGTCCTTGTTGTCGAAGCGGTATTTCGGGGTGTCGCGCCAGCTGTCGAAGCCCTCCTTGAACAGGAAGTCCGGCGCGTTGGCCTTCGGATGGATGTCCTCGGGCAACGCCTCGCGGTCGAGTGCGTAGCGCTCGATGAGTTTGGCGATTCCTTCCGGATTCTTGTGATAGGAACCGACAATCGACGTGATATCCCGATTCTTGGTGCGGCCGATGAAGAACTCGCCGCCCGGATGCTTGGAAATCCAGTCGCTGAGGTCGTAGGCTCGACCGTTGTACACCCACACATTGGAGACCGGAGGCGGGCCCTCGGGACGGGGAGGACGACGGAATTCCCGCTCCTCTACGTCTGGGCGGTCGGTCATGTCATTCCTCCACGCGCGCGAGCAAGTCGATAGCCTTCGGACCGTATCGTCCTTGCCGCGCCTTGCATTCCACTGAACAATCTCTTACAGCGGGCCGGACGGGACGTGCGGTTCGCACAGATATCGCCGCCCGGGCCGAATACGTAACCGGCCGTGCCGGGATTCGCGAGTCTCATGTCTCATCGGGTCGCGAGCGGAGCGCCGCCGCGCGACCCGGGAACGACAGCCGGTCCGGGGCGCGCGGCGGCGATCCTTGCCGCCCTGGCGCTGTCCCGGACCGGTTCCGATCCACGAGCGTGGCTCGTGTCCGCCGTCAGCCCGCGGGCTTGGCGACGGTGACGGGCTTGCCGTGGTCCGACAGTTCCAGCTCGATGCTGCCCTGATCCTTGGTGACCTCGGCCTTGATCAGGTTCGGTCCGGTGCCGGGCGAGGCGGCGGTGGAGGGCAGGGGAGCGGCGGAGGTGGTGGGCGGTGCGACGTCCTGGATCCACAGGGTGATCGGGAGTTCGCCGACGCCGTCGCCGAGGCGCGGCACGATCGGGTCGATGACCGAGCCGCTGATGGTGCCGGTGACCTTCACGGTCTCGACGCCGTTGATCGTCTCCCGCTTCTCGACCTGCGGGTTCTGCACCTGCGCAATGGCATTGGCCAGACCCTTGTCCTTGTCGAGGATGACGCCCGGGTCGTACATCTTCTCGGCGGGGCCGATGGGGGCGTACTTCACGCCGTCCTGGGCCGCGTACAGGGTCTTGTCGACGACCAGGAACTTGGTCTCGATGAAGGGCTCGTTCTCCGCGGTGCGGACCTTGGCCTCACCCATGGCCTGCCCCGAGCCCTCGGGCTGGTTGGTGACATCCGCGTCCACCATCTCCACCGGGAGGTTCGGGATGTTGTTCACGTTCAGGGTGAGGTGCACCGACTGCAAGGTCTGGGTGGTGCGGGCGGATTCCTGCACGATCTGCGCGCCGTCGGGCAGTTCGGTCGGCGGCGGGGCGGCCGCGGTGGTGGCGGGATCATCGGAGCCGCTGGAGCAGCCCGAGACCAGTGCGGCGACGACCGAGGCCGCCAGTACGACCGGGGCGATCCCGGCCCGTGTGCGCGAGCGGCGCGGTGTCCGCTTGCGCGTCAACAGTTCAATCATGTTCAACCCCCGTTGAGAGTTCTCGTACGACCCGGTTGGTGGGCAGTGGACTGCCCGAGCGGTTTGCGTCCCATGTCCGGGCCTGGCACAGGCCGGGCACGATCATGGGCCGCGCAAGACATTACGCATATCGAGTCGGAAGTGCAGCGAGAACTATTCCCAGGCAACCATGTTCATAGTTGTTGTTTCACACTTGTGCCGTCGACTGGCAAATATCAGGCAACGCTCAGCGCCGCCGCGGTGGCGGTGCCGTCTGACAATCGATTCGATCGCGGGAAGTGTTAATCGCGGCTCATCGGTTGGCGGTTCCGTGAATCAGCTCGGCGAGTTCCTTCGGTCGCGAGAACATCGGCCAGTGACCCGTGGGCAGGTCGACATAGTCGGCGTCGATATGCGCCAACTCGTCGAAGAGGCTGACCTCCGGGGCGTCTCGCAACTGCTGGGCTACCTCGGTGGTGAAGCTGGAACAGATCATGGTGGTGGGGACGGCGAACCGCTGTGGGCGGTCGCTGAGCGTCACCGGCACCGACACCAGGGGAGCGGGTTCCGACACCGCGCGCTCCCGGAAGCGCGCCAGCGCCGCCTCGTCCAGCCCGTCGAGCAGATTCGGCTGCTCCGCCCGGAACTCGTCCCAGGCCGGCAGTTCCCACGCGGGTAGTGCGGGATCCAGGCCCGGATTCACCGCGAAACCCGGCCACGCGGGCGCGGTGTCCACGTAGATGACACGCTCGAAGCGCTCGGGAGCCAGATCGGTGGCGAGGTAGCCGGTGACGGCGGCCCCGCTGTGCAACACCAACACTCGCCGCTCGCCCTCCGGCACCGCGTCGACGATATGCCGCGCCTGCTGTTCCAGCGTGGTCGACAAACGTCCGGCATCGGCGGGATCCAGTCCCCGCGGCGTCAGCGCCGTGACATCGTCACCCGCGTCGCGAAGTACCTCCGCCACCTCGTCCCATGCCCATGCGCCGAGCCAGAACCCGGGGACCAGGAGTATGCGCGCCATGGACGAAGGATGGCACAGGCCGCCGACATCTTCTCGCCGAGAAGGTCATCCGGCGGCCGGTCGCGTCCGGATGTCGGGCATTCGTCGAAACGGGCCGTGCGGTCAGTAGACCGGGCCGGTGTACTTCTCGCCCGGACCCGCGCCCGGAGCGTCCGGATGTTCGGAGGCTTCGCGGAAGGCACGTTGCAGCGACTGGAGACCGTCGCGGATGGGACCGGCATGCGGGCCCAGGTATTCGACCGACGCGGTCACCAGGCCCGCCAGGGCGGTGATGACGCGGCGGGCCTCGTCCAGGTCGAGGTGCGGGCTGGCGGCGGGATCGGCCTCGCCGAGCCCCAGCTTCTCCGCGGCGGAGCTCATCAGCATGACGGCGGCCCGGCTGATGACCTCGACGGCCGGGATCTCGGCCAGCTCGCGTACGCTCAACTCGCCGTCGATGAGGTCCGATTCCGGATCAGCAGTCGCCTCGCTCATGCCGCCACCTCGCTGGCGCTCGGCGGCGTCACGAGCGAGAGCTCGGCTGTGTCTTCTGGTCGCTCGCTGCGCTCGCTCATGGCTATGAGCATGGCACCGAGCGGCTTGTCAATGGTCTCGGGGGGACCGATTCGGCGGATCGTGCCGCAGCTGTTAGACTGACCTGCGACGACCGTCCCGGATCGGTTCCTGCGATCGACCGGGGCTTCAAGTGGAGCCCGACTCCCACCGTCAGCCGGTCACTACCAGGCTCGACGGTCCGGTCGCCCATCTTTTTCTGATGGGTTCCTCGTGTGGGATTCTTCCTGCACAGGTGCGATGCGAGCTGTTTGCGTCGCAGGCCGGTCGACTCGGGCCCCGTGTTGGAGAAATACCGACACGGGGCTTTCGTGTTGAAATTGGGGTTGCAGTTTAAGCGTTTGCGGTCGTTGGACGACACCGCTTGACCTAGGAGGCCCCATCAGCACTGAGACCCGCATCAACGATCGCATCCGTGTCCCGGAGGTCCGACTCATCGGACCGGGGGGTGAGCAGGTTGGGATCGTGCGTGTTGAAGATGCACTTCGCGTCGCCATGGAGGCGGACCTCGACCTCGTCGAGGTCGCACCGGACGCGCGCCCGCCGGTCTGCAAGATCATGGACTACGGCAAGTTCAAGTACGAGACCGCGCAGAAGGCGCGCGAGTCGCGGAAGAACCAGCAGCAGACCGTGATCAAGGAGCAGAAGCTCCGTCCGAAGATCGACGATCACGACTACGAGACCAAGAAGGGTCACGTCCTTCGGTTCCTGCAGGCGGGTTCGAAGGTCAAAGTGACGATCATGTTCCGCGGCCGCGAGCAGTCGCGACCGGAACTCGGGTACCGGTTGCTCCAGCGGCTGGCCTCCGACGTCGCCGAATTCGGTTACGTCGAGACCTCGGCCAAGCAGGACGGCCGGAATATGACGATGGTCCTCGCGCCGCACAAGGGTGCGAAGACGCGGGTGCAGGCGCAGAAGACGGTTCAGGCCGGCAGCGCGCCGAGCTCCACCCCTGCGGCGTCTGCCGACGCGCCGGCTCCGGCGCAGGCGGACAAACCGCAGTAACGAACGATTCAGGTAGCACCGGTGGGACACGTCTGTGTTCCGCCGGTATGAGACAGATACGAGGATTCCATGCCGAAGATGAAGAGCCACAGCGGCGCGTCGAAGCGTTTCAAGCTGTCGGGCAAGGGCAAGCTGCTGCGTCAGCAGGCGAACCGCCGCCACCTGCTCGAGCACAAGCCCACCCGTCGGACTCGTCGTCTGGACGGCGTGGAGGTCGTCGCCAAGGCGGACGTCGCTCGCGTCAAGAAGCTGCTCGGCCTCTGATCTCCGGCCGAGTGATCTCCGGCCGAAGCAGCCATCCGCGATCCGTTTACGGACGCTTTCAACCGACCAACTCCGGGCGCGACCGCAGCGCCCACGATTCGAACAAGGACTGACAAGTGGCACGCGTCAAAAGGGCCGTCAACGCTCAGAAGAAGCGCCGTTCCATCCTCGAGGCCAGCAAGGGCTACCGCGGCCAGCGCTCGCGGCTGTACCGCAAGGCCAAGGAACAGCAGCTGCACTCGCTCACCTACGCCTACCGCGACCGCCGCGCGCGCAAGGGTGACTTCCGCAAGCTGTGGATCGCTCGTATCAACGCCGCCGCGCGTCTGAACGACATCACCTACAACCGCTTCATCCAGGGCCTGAAGGCCGCCGGTGTCGAGGTGGACCGCAAGAACCTCGCCGAGATCGCCGTCTCCGACGCCGAGGCGTTCGCCGGTCTGGTGGCCGTGGCCAAGGCCGCGCTGCCGGAGGATGTCAACGCCCCCGCCGCCTGATTCGCGGCTGCGTGACAACCGAATTCTCGCGACGACCCGTGGACGCGCTCTTCGAGCGCATTCCGCGGGTCGTCGCTTTGTCGCTGTCGACGGGTGAGAAAGGACGGGGCGGCCGTGACCGCTGAAGCGATCGACTGGCGCAACTCGCGGGTCGTCGCCGCCGTGAAACTGCACCGCGCCCATACCCGCCGCAAGACCGGGCTCTTCCTCGCCGAGGGGGCCAACTCGGTGGCGGCGGCGCTGGATACCGGGCGTGTCGAGGAACTCTTCTACTCCGCCAAGGCCGCGGGGCGCGAACACGAATTGGTCGCCGGTGCGGCCGCGACGGGTGTGCGCACCACGCTGGTGAGCGACCGCGCGGCGGAAACGTTGGGGGAGACGGTGACCCCGCCCGGCCTGGTCGCGGTCTGCCGCCAGGTCGACGTGCCGTTGCGCACCGTATTGGACGCGTCGCCGCGCATGCTGGCGGTGCCGGTGGCGATGGCCGACCCCGGCAATGCGGGCACCCTCATCCGGGTCGCCGACGCGGTCGGCGCGAATGGTGTGGTGCTCGCCGGCGATTCGGTGGACCCGCACAACGGTAAATGCGTCCGCGCCTGCGCCGGAAGCCTTTTCCACGTCCCCGTCGCCCGTGAACGCGATATCGACGCCACCCTCGACGCGCTGGAGGCGGCCGGTATCGCCGTCCTGGCCACCACCGCCCGCGGCGAGGTGGACCTCGACGACGCCGACGACATCCTGCGCGGCCCCGTCGCCTGGCTGTTCGGCAACGAGGCGCACGGTCTGGACCGCGCCGTCGCCGCCCGCGCCACCCACCGGGTGCGCATTCCCATCCGCGGTCGCGCCGAAAGCCTCAATCTGGCCGCCGCCGCGGCCATCTGCCTGTACGCGAGCGCCCGGGTCCAGCACCGCGGGCGGGGCCGCTAGCCGAGGGCGGCGCGGAGGGGTCGACCGTCTTGTCGAGCATGCCGATGACGAACAGTTCGGGCGCACCCTCGCGCGGGTCGACGCGCAGCCGGGCGGAACTCGGATAGTGCGTTCCACCCACGGCACGGCCGCCCCCCGGGGGGGCGATCGGCGGGCCGCCGCCAGGTGGCGGTCTCGCCCTCGTCCAGCATCGGCTCGCGGGTCCGGATTCCCCTGCGCGCAATGGCATTCGCTGTGCCGTGCGCGGGGACCCCTCGACACCACGACATCGAGGGCTCAGTCGTCGTGTTCGGCGAGGTCGGTGACGATCTCGGCGGCCCACTCGGTGCCGAAGCCGTCCCCGGTGATGGCTCCCATGGCGGCCATGTCGATGAGGAGCATGCCGGTGGCCATGAAGCGGCGGGTCTCGGCCACCGACGCGCCGGTCAGGTCGCGGACCAGGTAGTACATCCGGCCGTAGCGGTCGCGGGTCGCGGTGCCGATCTCCGGATCGGAGCTGGCGGCGAAGCCGTGCAGCAGCACCAGGCCGAGTTCGCGTTCGGCGAGGAAGGTGTGGAACGCCTCGCCCATGGCGGCCAGGCGTTCGGCGGGTGCGGCGTCGGCGGCGGCCGCCGCGGCGGCGGTGCGGAAGATCTCCTCGATGCGGTCGCACACCCGCTGCAGCGCCGCCAGGAACAGCTGTCGCTTACCGCCGAACAGGCGGATCACATACGGCTGTGAGACGCCCGCGCGGCGCGCGATCTCATCGGTTCTGGTCGCGGCGTAACCGGATTCGGCGAAGGCTCCGATCGCCGCGGTGAGCACCTGTTCGCCGCGTTCGCTCGCCGTCATCCGGGTCCTGGTCATCTCCGCCATCTCCTCCGTCTCGGTATGCCTTGACATGTTATCAGCGGATGCATACTCTTTCGGCAGTAAGTTATCAGTGGATAACAACTTAAGGATCTCGGGTATGTCCTCCACCCTCACCAGCGCCCCGGACGTCGCGCCCACGGCGACACCCCGTCCCCTCGCCGCGGTCCTGGCCGCGGTCGGAATTCCCATGTTCATGGTCACGCTCGACAACCTCGTGGTGACCAATGCGCTGCCGGTCATCCGCGCCGAACTCGGCGCGTCCCTGACCGACCTGCAATGGTTCGTGAACGCGTACACGCTGTCGTTCGCGACGCTGCTGCTCACCGCCTCGGCCCTCGGCGACCGACTGGGCCGCCGCCGCGTCTTCCTGGCCGGTATCACGCTGTTCACCCTCGCCTCGGCGGCCTGCGCGCTTGCCACCGAACCGTGGATGCTGATCCTGTCTCGAGCGATCCAGGGCTTCGGGGCGGCGGCGGTGATGCCGCTGTCGCTGACCCTGCTGTCGGCGGCGGTGCCGGAACGGATGCGCAGCGCCGCCATCGGCATCTGGGGCGGCATCTCCGGTCTCGGTGTCGCACTCGGTCCGGTGGTGGGCGGCGCCGTGGTGGACGGGCTGAGCTGGCAGTGGATCTTCTGGATCAATGTGCCCGTCGGCCTGCTGGCGCTGCCGCTGGCGGCCTGGGCGCTGCGCGAATCCTTCGGCGGCGCACGGCGTTCGGATGTGCTGGGACTGGTGCTCTCGGCCGGCGGTGTGCTCGCCGTGGTGTGGGGCGTGATCCACGGGGCCGACGACGGCTGGACCTCGGCCGGGGTGCTCACCGGACTGGTCGGCGGTGCGGTGTTGCTGCTGTCGTTCGTGCTGTGGGAGCGGCGCGCGCCCGAACCCATGCTGCCGTTGCGGCTGTTCCGGTCGCGCGGGTTCAGTGCGGTGAACGCGACCCTGTTCGCCTTCTCCGTCGGCGTTTTCGGCTCGATCTTCCTGCTGGCACAGTTCTTCCAGGTGGTGCAGGGACTCTCGCCGCTGGAATCCGGTATCCGCACGCTGCCGTGGACGCTGGCCCCGATGGTGGTGGCGCCGCTGGCCGGACTCGTCGTCGACCGGGTGGGGGCGCGGGTGCTCATCGCGGTGGGCCAGCTGTGCCTGGCGGCGGCGCTGGCCTGGATGGCGCTGGTCACCACCGGGGACGTCGCATACGCCGCCCTGGTGCCGCCGTTCCTGCTGGGCGGTATCGGCATGGGCCTGACCTTCGCGCCCGCCTCGGCGGTGGTGATGGCCAGCGCCGACCCCGCCGATCAGGGCATGGCCTCCGGCACCAACAACACCATTCGCGAGGTCGGCGTGGCCATGGGCGTGGCGGTGCTGGCGTCGGTCTTCTCCTCCCACGGCTCGTATCTGAGCCCGGCCGCCTACACCGACGGGCTGGTGCCCGCCGTGTGGGTCGGCGCGGCCATCGTCGCGGTCGGCGGCCTCATCGCCCTGCTGCTGCCCGGCCGCCCCCGCACCGCACTCCTCGAAGAGCGCACCCCCGCAGCGGAATTCGCGGCCTGATCCCGCCGTGCCCACCGATTCGATTGGGAACGTCTCATGTTCGGAACCCTCATGCTCATGGTCGTCCCGACCCTGGCCTTCCGCCTGCTGGGCGCACTCGGCGTCCGCCGCTTCAGCACCTGGCGGGTGTCCTTCGCCCACGGCCTGGCCGTACTGCTGATGTTCACCGGCGCGGCGCATTTCGCGCCCGACAGCATCGATGTGATGCCGAGCCACGACGACCTGACCACCATGGTCCCGTCGGCCCTGCCGTTCCCCGGTGCCCTGGTCTACGTAACCGGGGTCCTGGAACTGCTCGGCGCGCTGGGGCTGATCGTGACCCGTACCCGCCGCATCGCGGGCATCGGCCTGGCCGTGCTGCTCGTGCTCATGACCCCCGCGAATATCTACGCGGCGGTGAACGACATCCCGCTCAATGGTGACCCGGCCACACCGCTGTGGTTCCGCCTGCCCGAGCAGATCGTCTACATCGCGGTCGCACTCTGGGCGGCCGGGGTGGCGGTCCCGCTCATTCGGGCGCGGCGTGCGCCCGCTCTATCTCGTTGATATTCCGCTCGGCCCAGTCTCGCAGTGCCGCGATCGGTTCCGCGAGACTGCGGCCGAGTGCGGTGAGTTCGTACCTGACCGACATCATGTCCGTCGCCACGGCCATCCGTACCCGCCGCACCATCCGCCACTACCGCCCGGACCCGGTGTCCGCCGCCGCTCTCGACACCCTGGCCGAACTGGCCGTGGCGGCGCCCTCCAGCTGGAATCTCCAGGACCGCTCGCTGGTCGTCGTCACCGATCCGGAGGTCCGGGCGGATCTGGTCCGGGCCACCGACGGACAGCCGCAGCCGCGGGAGGCCCCCCGTCATGCTGGTCTTCGTCGCCGAACCGCAGGCGTGGCGCGCCGACCGCACCGACGTTTCGACCTGGCCCGCCGCAATGGCGCCTGGACGGAGGAGTTCATCTCCGGATTCGACACGGCGGCAAGCCGATTCCAGCAGTCGCTGGCCGAGCGCGACCTGCTGCGCGATGACGCCGTCAAGGACGCCGTGATCGCCGCCACTTACACCATGCTCGCCGCCACTGAACTCGGTTTGGCCGCCTCGCCCGTGAACGGCTGGGACGAGGATCGGGTCAAGAAGGCTATCGGCATCGAGGATCGCGACGACCTCGCCAGTGCCCTGCTCATGTCGGTGGGCTATCCCGCGGCCCGGCGCGCCCATTCCGGCCGCCGTCCGGTCAGGCGACGGTGTTCCGCGACCGCTATCCGGCGCGCACCGGCGGCCGATGGGGCCGGATCCACGGCCCGGCGCGACGTTTCGGACGCTACAGCGGGGTAGTCACCAGAGCGGTGCAATGGTGCGCCGATGCGATGTCAACGCGACTTGTTAACGCGACTAAGGACGAAAACCATGAGCACACGCGACATCACGACCCTGCTGGCCCAGCTGCGTACCGTCCGCGATCTGACCGACACCGAGATCCAGATCGCCGAAACCCGTGTCGCGCAGGCCCGGACCGACGCGGTGCGCCGCGAGCTGTCCGAGAACGCCGACAATGCCCGCCGCCGGGTGGAGGCCATCGAATCCGCCATTCGCGAACTCGGCGGCGTGCCGCAGCTGGTCGGTCCCTTCCTGGGTCGGCTCGTCGCCGCGATCAAGGCGCTGGTCGAACAGGCGCAGCCGTTCGACGAGGCGCTGCTCGGCGATCTCGCCCTGGAACACCAGCTCCTCGACCGCGCCCGCTACATCAAGGCCCTGGCCACCGCCGCGCGGCGGCCCGATGTGGTGGCGCTGGCGGATCGACTGATCACCGCGCATTCGGCCACCGTGGAGTGGCTGACCACCGTGCTGGCCGAGGACGCGCTGGGCGGTCCGGCGGCCCTGCGCCGCACCCCGCTGCAGGCGGCCACGGGCGCGACGATGCGGCTGGTCAACGTGCCGGTCACGCTGTCGGTGCGCGGCATCGACCGCGCCCTGGACACCTTCCGCACCACCCCGCCCGCACTCGGCGACCTGCTCGAGCGCGGCCAGCACGCCGGTGATATCGCCGTCCGGACCATCTCGGCCTCCCGTGACGCCGCCCTGGAGACGGCCGAGCGGGTCGCCCGCCGGGAGGGTGCCGACAGCGCCGCCGACGCCCTGCACGCCCTGCGCACCAGCACCGGCGTGCTCGACCCCGACGAACTGCCGATCGACGACTACGAGGAGTTGAACGTCAACCAGGCCGTCGCCGCCATCAAGGAGCTGACCGAACCGGCCGACGTCCGCGCCGTGGTGGCCTACGAGGAGGCGCACAAGAATCGGCACGGCGTGGTCTCCGCGGCCCAGACCCGGCTCGCGGCGATCGCGCAGGATGTCACCGGGCGCAACTGAGCTTCCGGTACCGTCCACCGTCTCTCGACCACCGCGTTCACCCGCGCGGTAGGTGTCCCGCGCCACGTCCGCCGTGGCGCGGGCAAATGCGGGTGAGATGGGCTGCGTGCGTCGCCTAGGATTCCACCAGCAAGAATGTTTGGTGGGCATCCGCCCTACTCGTACCAGCCCAGGGGAGAGACGGACATCGTGGCCGACGATATCGACCGTGCCGAGCAGACCGCGGCATTGAGCGAGGAATCGCTCGCCGCCGCCGCGGAAGCAGCCGAGAAGGCGTTTGCCGCGGCCGCCGACCTGGAGGCACTGGCGGCCGCGAAAACCGAGTACATGGGCGGCAAGTCGCCCATCGCACTGGCACAGCGGTCGCTGGGCACCCTGCCCAAGGAGGAGAAGGCCGACGCGGGCAAGCGCGTCAATGTCGCCCGGCAGCGGGTGTCGCAGGCGTTCGAGGCGCGGCAGCGGGAGCTGCTGGCCGAGCGCGATGCCGCGGTGCTGGTCGCCGAGACCATCGACGTGACGCTGCCCGCGTCGCGCGCGGCGGTCGGCGCACGCCACCCCATCACCGTGCTGTCCGAGCGCGTCGCCGATGTGTTCGTCGGCATGGGCTGGGAGGTCGCCGAGGGCCCGGAGGTCGAGACCGAACACTTCAACTTCGACGCCCTGAACTTCCTGCCGGATCATCCGGCGCGCACCATGCAGGACACCTTCCACATCGCGCCGGAGGGTTCGCGGCAGGTGCTGCGCACGCACACCTCACCGGTGCAGGTGCGGTCCATGCTCTCGCGCGAGCTGCCCATCTACGTGGTGTGCCCGGGGCGCACCTTCCGCACCGATGAGCTCGACGCCACCCACACCCCGGTGTTCTCACAGGTCGAGGGTCTGGCCGTGGACAAGGGGCTGACCATGGCGCATCTCAAGGGCACCCTGGACGCCTTCGCGCGGGCGTTGTTCGGCCCGGACACCACCACCCGCATGCGGCCCAGCTTCTTCCCCTTCACCGAGCCGTCCGCCGAGGTGGACGTGTGGTTCCCGGACAAGAAGGGCGGGCCGGGCTGGGTCGAGTGGGGCGGCTGCGGCATGGTGAATCCGAAGGTGCTCACCGCCTCCGGCATCGATCCCGACGTGTACTCCGGTTTCGCCTTCGGCATGGGCCTGGAGCGGACCCTGCAGTTCCGCAACGGCCTGCCCGATATGCGCGACATCGTCGAGGGCGACGTGCGGTTCACGCTGCCGTTCGGCATCCAGTCCTGATCCCCGACCCAACGAGGAAAGCGAAAAAGTGCGAGTAGCGCAGTCGTGGCTGACGGAAATCCTGCGGCGGACCACCCCCGAGTGGTCGGTGACGCCGGAGGAACTCGATGCCGGTTTCGTCCGGGTCGGGCTGGAGGTCGAAGAGGTCGATCGGCTGCGGCCGGTCGGCGGCGAGATCGACAAGCCCCTGGTCGTGGGCCGGGTCGCGGAGATCACCGAACTGACCGAGTTCAAGAAGCCGATCCGTTTCTGCAAGGTCGATATCGGCAATCCGGAGTTGCAGGAGATCATCTGCGGCGCTCGGAATTTCGCCGTCGGCGACCTGGTCGTGGTGGTGCTGCCGGGTGGCGTGCTGCCCGGCGGCTTCCAGATCACGTCGCGGAAGACCTACGGGCACACCAGCAATGGCATGATCTGCTCGGTCGCCGAACTGGGCATCGGCAAGGACCACAGCGGCATCCTGGTGCTCGAACCGGGCACCGCCGAACCGGGCACCGACGCCAATGAGCTGCTCGGCCTGGACGACACCGTCATCGAACTGGCCATCACCCCCGACCGCGGCTACGCCTTCTCGGCGCGCGGCCTGGCGCGTGAACTGGCCTGCGGCTTCGACCTGGAATACGCCGATCCCGCCGTACGCCTGCTGCCCGACGCGGAGGAACAGGCCTGGTCGGTGAAGATCGAACCGGACTCGCTGTGCACCCGGTTCACGGTGCGCCGCGTCACCGGGGTGGACCCGAAGGCGGTGAGCCCGTGGTGGTTGCAGCGGCGACTGCTGCTCTCGGGCGTGCGGCCCATCTCCCCGGCGGTCGACGTCACCAACTACGTCATGCTGGAACTCGGCCAGCCGCTGCACGCCTTCGACGCCGCCAAGGTCACCGGCGGTTTCGTGGTGCGCCGCGCCAACAAGGGCGAGACGCTGCGCACCCTGGACGAGGCCGAACGCGTCCTCGACGCCGAAGACGTGGTGATCACCGACGATTCGGGCGTCATCTCGCTCGCGGGCGTCATGGGCGGGGCCAGCACCGAGGTCGGTGACGCCACCACCGACGTGATCCTGGAGGCGGCGACCTGGAACCCGGTCGCCATCGCCCGCACCGCGCGGCGTCACAAGCTGGGCTCGGAGGCGAGCCGCCGTTTCGAGCGCGTGGTGGACCCGGAGCTGAACCTCGCCGCGCTGGACCGCGCCGCCACCCTGTTGGCCGAGATCGCCGGTGGCACGGTGGAATCCGTGCTCACCGACGTGCGGGTGCCCACCCCGGCCCCCGCACCCATCGCCATGGATCTGGATCTGGCCGACCGCACCGCGGGCGTCACCTACGAGCCCGGCACCTCCGCGCGCCGCCTCCAGCAGGTGGGCTGCGCCGTGGACGTCGATGTCAGCGAGTCCGGCCACGGTCAGCTGGTGGTCACCCCGCCGAGCTGGCGGCCGGATCTGGTGCGGCCCGCCGATCTGGTGGAGGAGGTGCTGCGCCTCGAGGGTCTGGACAAGATCCCGTCGGTGCTGCCCACCGCCCCCGCCGGGCGCGGCCTCACCGCCGACCAGCGCCGCCGCCGCGCCGTGAGCAAGGCGCTGGCCTTCTCCGGGGCCGTGGAGGTGCCGCCGCCGGTCTTCATGTCCGCCACCGTCTTCGACACCTGGGGGCTGGACGCCGACGATCCGCGCCGGAAGACGCTGAAGGTGCTCAACCCGCTGGACGCGGAGCGCCCCGACCTGGCGTCCACCCTGCTGCCCGGACTGCTGGAGGTGGCGGGTCGCAATATCTCGCGCGGCGCACGGGATATCGCCATCTACGGCATCGCCCAGGTGGTGCTGCCCGGTAGCGAGACCGGAGCCGTCGATCCGCTGCCCGTGGACCGCCGCCCCACCGAGGACGAGATCGGCACCCTGCTGCGCTCGCTGCCCGATCAGCCGGTGCACATCGCCGCCGTGCTCACCGGTAAGCGCGAGCCGCGCGGCCCGTGGGGGCAGGGCCGCCAGGTCGAGGCCGCCGACGCCTTCGCGCTGGTCGACGCCATCGCCGACGCCGCCGGTGTGGTGATCGAGCGCCGCACCGCCGCATACCTGCCCTGGCATCCGGGCCGCTGCGCGGAACTGGTGGTGGACGGCACCGTGGTCGGCCATGCGGGCGAACTGCACCCCGCGGTGCTGGAGCGCTCGGGTCTGCCCCCGCGCACCTGCGCCCTGGAACTCGACCTGGACGCCCTGCCGCTGCGCGAGAACCGGCCCGCCCCCGTGGTTTCCGCCTTCCCGGCGGTCCTGCAGGACGTGTCGGTCAGCGTCGAGAAATCGACCCCGGCCGCCGCCGTGGAATCCGCGCTGCGCACCGGTGCGGGCGACCTGCTCGAGGACATCGCCCTGTTCGACGTCTACGAGGGCGCGCAGGCGGGCGAGGGCCGCAAATCCCTCACCTACGCGCTGCGCTTCCGCGCCCCCGACCGCACCCTCACCGAGGACGAGGCCAGCGCCGCCCGCGACGCCGCCGTCACCGCGGCGGCGGATGCGGTGGGAGCGGTGCTGCGAAGCTGACACATCGGCAGACGACGGCCCGGAATCCGCGTGGATCCGGGCCGTCGTCATCGCGGTGACCTGCGATGTTCTGCGCGTTTCGCTGTCGTGTCGTCCGGCGATCGCGTATCATGAACGGCGTCACCCCGTGTGATGGCTGTGAGGGCCAGGTGCCGCTGCTACGGCACCCGACCCGTGTGGGTTACCTAACCCGACGTATCAGTCGGATCAGGCACACAACCCCGGCGACGAGGGCAGCGCCCAAAGCTATGGATGCCCAGTCGACCGGGGTTTCCTGTGTGCGGGAATGCTTCCCCATGACCCACCACCTCCTTTCTGGCGGGGCGACGCGGATCAGGCAGGTCGCCACCCCCTCGAAAAGAGGTGGCCACACTGTAACTGTGGGTCGAGCGGCCCTGAGACCGTTTGCGGGTACGAACGTTCCAGCCTCCGCGTGTCGGCCGACACCGCCGTACCGGTGTCGGCGGACGCTCCGGCGGGCAGCGGAACCGTGGCTCCGACCTCCTGGTAGGAAGAGACCATGCAGCATCCCGCCCGGCCCGTGCTCAATCTGCTCACGTTCCTGCCGCAGCAGCGGCGGATCGAGTTGACGCCCGCGGTGTACGGGACCGATTACGAGGAACTGCGGTTGCGGACCGGGGACGGCGAGACCATCGACGCGTGGTGGGTGCCAGCGCGGGGAGAACCGGTGGCGCACATACTGTTCGCGCACGGGAACGCGGGGAATATCGGGGACCGGTCGCCGATTCTGGCGCTGCTGTCGCGGGCCGGATTCGATGTGCTGATCTTCGACTATCGCGGATACGGGCGCAGTACCGGCAGGCCGAGCGAACAGGGCACCTATCTGGACGCTCGGGCCGCCCGGACGGCATTGCTGGAGCGGCTCGGGGTGGACCCGAATCGGATTGTCTACCTGGGGAAGTCGCTGGGCGGCGCGGTGCTGCTGGAACTGGCGACCGCCTATCCGCCCGCCGCGCTGGTGCTCATCTCCACCTTCACCGGACTGCGGGACGCGGCCGCGGCGGTCTACCCGATCCTGCCGAAGCTCTTCGTGCCCGACGCCTACCCGAGTCTGCGCCGCATCCGCAACCTGCGTGCGCCGGTGCTGATCATGCACGGCGACAACGACGAACTGCTGCCACTGCGCATGGGGGAGCAGTTGTACGCGGCCGCGCCGGAACCCAAGCGGCTCGTGGTGTTTCCGGGCGCGGGCCACAACGAGGTGGTGGCGCAACCGGAGTGGGCCGCGACCCTCTCGGCCTGGGTCGCGGCCAGTCTCGGCATCACGCGCTGACGATCGCCACCGCGTCGATCTCCACCAGCATCTCCGCGCGCGGTAGCCCGGTGAACACCGTGGTGCGCGCGGGCAGCACATCGCCGGTGGTGTGCGCGGTGACGAAGGCCCCGTAGGCGTCGTTCATGATCGCGAAATCCTCGCGCTTGGTGAGGTAGACGCGCAGCATCACCACATCGTCGAAGCTCGCGCCACCGGCCTCCACGATGGCCTTCACGTTGTCGAGGGTGCGGGTGGTCTGGGCGGCGACATCGCCGGGGTACAGGTACTCGTTGGTGACCGGATCCACCGGCCCCTGCCCGGACACCTGCACGAACGGCCCCTTGCGCACCCCCTGCGAGAACGTGTGCGCGGGTGCGGGCGCGGCGGTGGTGCGGATGGCGATCTTCTCACTCATGGGTGAACCTTTCGATATCGGGAGGGTGTCCGGTGCCGACGGCCCGTCACAGGTCGCGGAGGCCACCGGGTGTCACGGGTGGCGGAGGCCACCGGATGTCACGGGCGTGGGCTCCAGCCGAGTTCGGCGGAGACGGCGTCGGCGGCGGCGCGCACCCGGGGGAGCTGGGCGAGCACCTGATCGTGATCGAGCAGCATGTCCGGCACCGACATGGACAGCGCCGCCACCACCGCCCCGGTACCGTCGCGGACCGGGACGCCGATGCAGTTGACGAAGCTCTCGTGCTCCTCGTGGTCCTCCGCATAGCCCTGTGCGGCAACGAGTTCCAGCTCGGTCAGGTAGGCGTCCGGATCTGCGATGGTGCGATCGGTGAACCGCGTGTACTCGATGCCCTCGGCAATGGCGCGCCACCGCGTGCGCGGCTGCGCGGCGACGAGTATCTTGCCGACCGCCGTGCAGTGCAGCGGTGCGGGTCGGCCCACCCGCGAGTACATCCGAACACTCTGTGTCGCATCGAGTTTGTCGATGTAGACCGCCTCACCGGACTCGTAGACCGCGAGGTGGATGGTCTGCCCCGTGGCGGCATTGAGATCGGTGAGATGCGCTCGCGCGACCGTGCGGATATCGCGGCTCTCCAGCGCGTGATTGGCCAGCTCGAACAGCCGTGATCCCAGCCGGTAGCGGTGTTCGGCGTCGTGGGTGACGAAACGCTCGCCCTCCATGGTCTGCAACAGCCGCAGCACCGTCGATTTGTGCACACCCAGCCGAGTGGCCAACTCGTCCAGGGATTTCGAGTCCGCACCCAGTTCGGTGAGGATGGTCAGCGCGCGCTGCAGACTCTGGCTCATGAGGCCACATTCTCGGTCACGACGGTGTCGGGGTAACGCAGTCGGGCCCATTCGGCGGCGTCCAGGGCGGCCAGCGACGCCAATCGGGCCGGTGGCGGAAGTTCGGCGCCGTCGCCCACGGCCGTGAGTGCCGCCGCGGCGCACAGATGTCCGAAGCGCAGCAGGTGCTCGTGCGGTCTGCCCTGGAGCAGCGCGCCCAGATAGCCGCCCGCGAAAGCGTCTCCGGCGCCGATGCGTTCGGTCACGCGCAGGGCGAGGGCGGGCACCTCGAGACGGCGCTCGCCGAGGAAGCCGATCACCGCGTGAGCGTCGTTCTTGACCACCAGGTGCCGCGGCTGCGGGAACAGTGCGCGCAGCCGATCCGGATCGCCGGTGCCGAAGACCGCCGCGGCCTCGTCGGAGCCGAGGAACACCACATCGGCGCCGCGCACATGCCGGGCCAGCACCTCGGCGGCGTCCACGGTGCGCCGATGCCACAGCGCCGGACGGTAATTCAGATCGAAGCTGAGCAGCCGGTCGCCGCGCGGCCGGGTGAGCAGGGAGTCGGTGAGCGCCGTCGCGGAATCCGAGAGCGCGGTGGTGATGCCGGTGAAGTGGACGACCTCGCAGCCGTCGAGCAGGGCGGCGGCCGCGTCGGGATCGGCGGGGGACAGCGCGCTGGCGGCGGATCCGGTGCGGTAGTACAGCATTCGGCTGGCACCGGCCGCCAGATCGCCGGGTGTGTCCGAGCCGCCGCCGCGCTCCTTCACGTAGACGGCGGTGGGCCGCTCGGTATCGACGGCCACGGCGGAGACGTCCACGCCGCGCTCGCCCAGATGCCGCACCAGGTACCGGCCGAAGCCGTCGTCGCCGACGCGGGAGATCCAGGCCGTCGGCACCCCGAGTTGGGTCAGCACGGCCGCCACATTGGCCTCGGCGCCGCCCGCCCCGCGCTCGAAGACGGGGGAGTCCTCGAGTGGTCCCGGCTGGGCCACCAGCACGGCCAGTCCCTCGCCCACGGTCACCGCCCGCGGCCGGTTCGGCATAGGCCAGATCACACGAACTCCCTTCGAACCCTTGCGGCTTTCGGCCATCCCGTGCAGACTAACCACCACTTACGCATTACGCAACAAGCGTTGCAGAATATGCAATGCATAGCGGCTATCTCGCCGCCCGCCGCGAACCGTGAATACCGAAGGGAGTTCCGTGGCCATCGACTCCGACGCCGTCGCCGCGCTGGACGAGCGCAGGCTGGGTCCGGAACACAAGTCCCTCCCGCCCACCGCGTGGGGGCTGACCGTGCGCGAATACCTGGACACCGCACCGCATCTCGACGACCTCGCCACCCCGGTGCTGACCGTGGACGCCGCGGCCATGGAATCGAACCTCGCCGTCATGGCCGATTGGACCCGCGCCGCCGGGGTACGACTGGCCCCGCACGGCAAGACCACCATGGCCCCGCGCCTGTGGGAGCGGCAGCTCACCGCCGGAGCCTGGGGCATCACCCTGGCCACCGGCTGGCAGGCGCAGGTGGCCCGCGCCTTCGGCGTGGACCGCATCCTGCTGGCCAACGCCCTGGTCGATCCGGTCGCGCTGCACTGGGTGGCGGCGGAGCTGGCGACCCATCCGGATGTCGAATTCCTGTGCTGGGCCGACAGTATCGCCACCGTCGAACTCATGGACCGCGTCCTGGAGTCCGCGCCGCACACCGATCGGCTCACCGTCCTGGTCGAACTGGGCGGACCGCACGGGCGCACCGGGGCGCGTTCGGTGCGGGGCGGACTCGAGATCGCCGCGGCGATCAGCGCGTCGAAGCGGCTGCGCCTCGGCGGCGTCGGCGGGTACGAGGGCGCACTCGCCCACGACCGGACCGACGGCGCGCTGGCAGCGGTGCACCGCTACCTCGACGATCTGGCCCGACTGCACGGTGAGATCGCCGCGGCCGGACTGTATCCCGGCGCGGCGGTGATCACCGCGGGCGGCAGCGCCTACCCGGAACTGGTGGTCGACCACCTCGCCGGACTCGCGGACGAGGACGGCGCGCGCGGCGTCGCGACCACGGTGGTGTTGCGCTCGGGCGCGTACCTGATCCACGACGACGGCTTCTACGCCGGAATCTCCCCGCTCGGCGCGGGCCACGCCGAGCGTCCGCTGCGCTCGGCCATGCACGGGTGGGCGCGCACCGTCTCCCGGCCGGAACCGGAGTTGGCGCTGCTCGATGCCGGCAAGCGCGATCTCCCGTTCGATGAGGGGCTGCCGGTCCCGCAGCGTAACGCGGGACCGGCAGCGGGCGCACTGCCCGGCCGGGCACTGGTGTCGGCGCTCAACGACCAGCACGCCTTCCTGCGGCTGCCCGGCGGCGGCCCGGAGGACGTGCCGGTCGGCAGCGTGGTGCGGTTGGGACTGTCGCATCCCTGCACCGCCTTCGACAAATGGCGACTCATCCCCGTGATCGACGATGCCGATGCCGACCGGCCCCGCGTGGTCGATCTGCTGCACACCTTCTTCTGAGAGGCGGCGACCGTGCATGAGTTGCTGATCAGCGATATCGACATCATCGACGGAACGGGTGCGCCGCGCTTTCGCGGCGACGTCCTGGTCGACGGCGGCCGCATCACCGCGCTCGCCGAGCCCGGCACCGTCGCCGGAGCCGACCGTGTGGTGCAGGGTGAATCCCTGGTGCTGGCACCGGGTTTCATCGACATGCATGCCCACTCGGATCTGCATCTGCTCACCGATCCGGGGCATTTCCCCAAGCTCAGCCAGGGGGTGACCACCGAGGTCATCGGCCAGGACGGGCTGTCCTACGCGCCCGTCGACGGCCGCACCCTCGACATCGTGCGCCGCCAGATCGCCGGGTGGAACGGTGATCCGGATCTCGACTTCGACTGGCGCACGGTGGGGGAGTATCTGGACCGGCTGGACCGGGGCATCACTCCCAATGCCGCCTACCTGGTGCCGCAGGGCACGCTGCGGCTGCTCGTCGTCGGCCCGGACCAGCGGGCCGCCACGGCGACCGAGATCGACCGCATGCGCGAACTGCTCGCGCGGAGCCTGGCCGAGGGTGCGGTCGGCATGTCCAGCGGCCTCACCTACCCGCCCGGAATGTACGCCGACACCGACGAATTGGCCGCCCTGTGCGAGGTGGTCGCGGACGCGGGCGGCTTCTACGCCCCGCACACCCGCTCCTACGGCAGGGGTGCGCTCGACGCCTACGCGGAGATGATCGGGCTGGCCCGGCGCACCGGCTGTGCGGTGCACCTCACCCACGCCACCATGAACTTCGGCGAGAACCGCGGGCGCGCACCGGAACTGCTCGCCATGATCGACGCGGCGCTGGCCGACGGTTGTGATATCAGCCTCGACACCTATCCGTATCTGCCCGGCTCCACCACGCTGTCGGCGCTGCTGCCGAGCTGGGTCATGTCGGGCGGGCCGGATGCGGCGCTGGCGCGCATCGCCGATCCGGTGCAGCGGGTGCGGATCGCCGCCGATGTCACCGTGCACGGCTCCGACGGCTGCCACGGCGTGACCGTCGACTGGGACACCATTCAGCTCAGCGGCGTGCGCGATCCCGCGCTCGGGCAGTACGTCGGCCGCACCGTCAGCGAGATCGCGGCCGACCGCGACCTGCCGCCGGTGGCGGTGTTCTTCGACCTGCTGACCCGAGACCAGTTGGGCACCACCATTCTTCAGCACGTCGGCCACGAGGAGAATGTGCGCGCCATCATGCGTCACGCCCGCCACATGGGCGGCAGCGACGGCTTGCTCGTCGGGGACCGGCCGCACCCCCGGGCGTGGGGCACCTTTCCGCGCTACCTCGGGCAGTACGTGCGCGAACTCGGGCACCTGGGACTGGAGGACTGCGTCAACCACCTCACCGGTCGGCCCGCCGAGCGGTTGCGACTGCGCGACCGCGGGCTCATCCGGGAGGGCTACGCCGCCGATCTGGTGATCTTCGATCCGGCGACCATCACCGACACCGCCACCTTCGAACAGCCGAAACAGCAGGCGCGCGGCATTTCCCACGTGCTCGTCAACGGCGTGTTCGCCCTCGACGACGGCGCACCCACCGGCGCGCTGGCCGGTCGCGCGCTGCGCATGGATTCCGAGCGGAAGGAGACCCGGTGACCACCGCCCTGGAGGTGATCCGCACCGACCGCGCGCTGACGGTGGTGCGGGCACCCGAGATCCCCGACCCGCTCGCGCTCGCGGAGGCCCTGGCCGGGGCCGGGATCCGAGCATTGGAACTCACCTTCACCACCCCCGACGTGCTGGACTGCCTGCGCAAGGCCGCCGCCTCGACGAGCGCGGTGGTGGGCGCGGGCACGGTGCTCACCTCCGAACAGGCCGAAGCCGCCATCGACAGCGGTGCGCACTTCCTGGTCACTCCCGGACTGCGCCCCGCCGTCGCCGATGTGGCGCTGCGGCGCGGTATCCCGGTCGTCATGGGCGCTTTCACGCCCAGCGAGGTCATGGCCGCGCTCGACCTGGGCGCGGCGGCGGTGAAGATCTTCCCCGCCCGCGCTCTCGGGCCGGGCTATCTCCGTGATCTGCGCGGTCCCTTCCCGGCGGTGGATCTCATTCCCTCCGGTGGCGTCAACGCGGCCAATGCCGCCGATTTCCTCGCGCACGGCGCGGTGGCCGTCACGGCCGGAACCGATGTCGTCGCACCCTCCGATGTCGCCGCGGGCCGCTGGTCCGCCATCGCCTCGCGCGCGGCCTCGTTCGTTCGATCCCTTGAAGTGAGGTAACCCATGGGCGCCACCGTCGACTGGCTGCGCACCACCACCCCCGGGCTGCTGGTGCTGTGCGGGCTCGCCATCGCCGTGCTGCTGCTCGCGATCATCCGGTTCAAACTCGAGCCGTTCATCGCCCTGCTGCTCACCGGCCTCGGCCTGGCCCTGGCCGCCGGACTGCCGGTCTCCACCATTGTCGGAACACCGTTGAAAGCCGGGGAATCCCTGCTGGAGACGGGATTCGGCGGCATTCTCGGGCATATCGCGGTCATCATCGGCCTCGGCACCGTGCTCGGCGCGATCCTGGAACGCTCCGGCGGCGCGGACGTGCTCACCGAGAAACTGCTGAAACTCTTCGGCGACCGGGGCGCTCCCATCGCCATGGGCCTGCTCGGCCTCATCTTCGGCATCCCCGTGTTCTTCGATGTGGGCATCTTCGTCCTCGCACCGCTGGTGTACGTGGCCGCCACACGCGGGGCTCGGTCGCTGGTGCTGTACGCCATGCCCATGCTGGCGGGCCTGTCCATGACGCACGCCTTCCTGCCGCCGCATCCGGGGCCGGTCGCCCTGGGCGGCCTGCTCGGGGTCAGCCTGGGCTGGCTCATTCTGATCGGATTCGTCTGCGGCATCCCGGGATTCATCGCGGCGGGCATCGTGTGGGGCGGCTGGATCGGCAAGCGCGTGCAGGTCGAGGTGCCCGCGGACTTCCTGGTGCGGCCGCGCCAGTCGGCCGCCGGGGAGGGGCCTGGTACCGCGACCGATCCGAAAACCGGTGTGCTGGAACAGAAAGCGCCCTCCGTCGCGCTCATCGGGGCCATTATCGCCGTACCGCTGCTGCTCATTCTGGGCGCGACCTTCGGCAGCCAGATTCTCGACGACGGCTCGCGTGCGCTGGCCGTGCTGACCTTCCTGGGCACGCCCGCCGTCGCACTGCTGGTCGCGGTGCTCATCGCCTTCTACGTGCTCGGCATCAGGCGTGGGTCCAGCGTGCAGGAACTGGGTGTGCTCACCGGAGAATCGCTGCGGCCCATCGGCATGCTGCTGCTGGTCGTCGGCGCGGGCGCGTTCTTCGGAAAGGTCATCTCCGCCACCGGAATCGGCGCGGCGCTGGCCGACACCATGTCCGCGGCCGGGCTGCCCGTCATCGTGCTGGCCTACCTGATCAGCTGCGGGCTGCGCATCGCGCAGGGATCGGCGACGGTGGCCATCGTCACCACCGGCGGCATCGTCGCCCCGCTGCTGGCCGACCAGGGATACTCGCAGTTGGCGCTGGCGCTCATCGCCATGGCCATCGCGGCGGGTTCCATCATCCTCAGCCACGTCAACGACGGCGGGTTCTGGATCATCGCCAAGTACTTCAACCTGACCGTCAAGCAGACGCTGCAGACCTGGACGGTGCTCGAGACGGTGCTGTCGGTGGTGAGTTTCGCGGTCGCGGGCCTGCTGTTCGCGCTCCTCGCCTGAGGCGTTCGACGGTGGTCGATGGCGGCGGGAATCAGAGCCCGCCGCTATTACTTCGCACCGAATGTCCGATTCGGTGCGTAACCTGGCTCTATGACTGATGCCGGTGAACTCGCGAGAGCCCTCTCGGGCCTGTCCGATGCCGACCTGGCCGCCGCTGTGGCAGCCGCCACCGATGGTCGCGCCGCCCTGGGAGCACTGCACGAGGTGGCGGCCTCACTGGCCGCGACCACCGGTCATGTGCCGGTCGCGGTGGGTGTGAGTACGGACACCCAGATTGGCGCGAACTATCCACAGCCCGACGCGCCGGGTGCGTTCGGGCAGGTCGGGGCCGCTCCTGTGACCGCCGGCATACCGGAGCCGACGCCGGGTATCGAAGCGGTCGGGGGCTATTCGCCCGGCGGAGTCCCTACTTTCGAGTCAGTTCGCGATAAGGTCGAGCAGCGCTACGGCACCGCGCGGGGGATGGGCGAATTGGATCGGCAGACACCTGTGGGCCGCAGCGTCGCCGAACAGTGGGATGCGCGGGAGAAGGCCGCGCGGGAACGCCTCGAGCAGATCCGGAAATCGGTCCACGAACAGGACTCCGATCAGCCGTAGTCTGCGCGGGCGGTCCCGGATCAGCAGATGGGTGGAAGCCGATGACCGAGCCGCGTGAGATCGCAGAACGACTCCTGGACGCCCAGGTCGAATACCTTGTCGGAGAAGTGAGCGGCGACCGGTTCGCCGAGGTGGTCGCCCGCGATGTGGAAGCCGTACTCGGTGTCGCCGACACCATGGTCTTCCGCGAGGTCGTCGGCATCGACGAGGCCAAGCAAACCGTCGCCACCGTGATCAATCTGATCGGCGGCAGCCCCGTGCTGCGGGATGTGGTGAGCGTCTTCGCCGACTCCATCTACGACAATATCGCCGAGAACAACGAGTACACCCTCGGCGACGTGGTGGACCGCGAGCCCGTCGAACAGTTGCTGGAGAAGATCTTCGGCATGCACCAGGCGCAGGAGCGGATTCTGGAGCGGCTCACCGAGAGTCCGCTCATCGCCACGGTGGCCTCGAAGTTCGTGGACAAGCTGATCAACGACTTCATGGAGTCCAACCGGCAGATGGCGGGCAAGATCCCGGGTGTGGGATCGCTGGTGTCGCTGGGCACCTCGGCCGCCAAGCAGGCGCGCAAGGCCGCCGAGAAGGCCGCCGGCGACGGCACCTTCCTCGGCGAAATGGCCGGTAAGGGAGCGCAATTCGCGCTGAAGCGCACCAACAACGCGATTCGCGAGATGCTGCGTGACGCGCCCGTGCACGACGCCGCCATGGAATTCTGGGATCTGCACGCCGGGGAGCCGGTGAGCGGTCTGCGCGAATACCTCTCGCAGCAGGAACTGCGCGAACTGGCCGTGATCATCTACCAGATCGCGCTCACCACCCGCGAGAAGGAGTACTTCGGGCTGCTCGTCGACGAATGCGTGGACGTGTTCTTCACCAAGTACGGCGATCACACCCTCGCCGCCATGCTGCCCGAACTCGGACTCTCGGGCGAGGACATCGCCGGGGAGATCCTGCGCTACGGTCCGGCGGTCATCGAGCAGGCCAAGCGAAACGGTGTGCTGTCCAAGCTGATTCGCGAGCGGCTGGAGCCGTTCTTCCTGTCCGAGCGGGTGCTGGGCATCCTCGCCGACGCCTGACCGGAGTGCATCGGCTCACAGTCGCGGCCGCGCTATGAGGCCGCGCACGGACCGGAGCGCCCCCGGCGCACCGGTCCGCCCCTCGGGCACAGTGGAAACAGAGCCCGAGGAGGAAACATGGAACTGCCGATCACCGGCCGGAGCCTGTGCGTACTGTCGACGGAGCCACTGCTCGCCCTCGGCGTGGGCGAATACGAACTGCACATCGGCGGCGAACTCGCCGTGGAAACAGCCAACGGCATCGAACACTTCGTCGTGGGCGACCCGTCCCGCGACAACGGTGACCTGGTGGTCCTGCTCGACGGTGTGATCACCACGGCCACCGTCCCCGACTCCGGCGGCCTCCACCTCACCCTGGACACCGGCCGCACGGTGGTGATCGAGCCGGACCGGTACTTCGAGGCGTGGTCGCTCACGGGCCCGAACTACCTGGCCGTCTCCATGCCGGGCGGCGAACTCGCGGTCTGGTCCACCTGAACGACATTCGCACCGCTGGGTATGGAATCGGAGGCGTGGCAGGCGTCGCGACGTGACGAATCGACGTCCCCGAGACGCCGAGCGGTTTCCGCGCAGACCTCGGCGCTACTCCACGGGGTGCGGGCACAGCGGGGTCGGCTCGACCTGGAACGGTGCGCGGGGCGGATACCGCCCGCGCTTCGGCGGCCCGACCGACCTCATGCCGCGCGACTGAGCACCGCGATGGGGAACCGGCGCGGGCTCAGGGCCTGGTAGGTGGCGAAGTTGGGGTAGCCGGCCACCAAAGTGCGCCAGTGTCGGTCGTACTCCGCCTGATCTTCGACCAGCCGCACCGCGACCGGCCAGGTCTCCGGTCCGACCTGTACCCGTGCCGTGCCCGCGGCCATGAGGTTCTTCCACCAGTTCGGCTCGCCCGGATTGCCGCCGTTGGAACCGCAGACCAGCAGGTCGTCGCCGTCGCGGATGAGCATGAGCATGACCGGGCGGGGTTCGCCGGACTTGCGGCCGGACACGGTCAGGCGGAAGACCGGTTTGCCCTCGAGGGTGGTGAAGCGGGAGCCGCCGAAACGGGTGTAGAGCCTGCCGTGCAGTCGCGCGTAGAACCGCGTCACCGGCCCGAGGCGGGTGCTCGCGAAGTGGTTGAACCGTCCGGACAGCCGGAGCGGGACGTCGGATTGCTTGTCTGCCATACCTGTTCCTCGTGCCGGTGGCGTTGACGAACCCACCCTACCGACTGCTTGGTAGTTCATCGGCGTCGGTCGCCTCGGCGGCGCCGCGCACCGCGGGCGGGCGGTGCTCGGGCCGACCGGGGCGTCGTCGCGGCAATCCCCTTGTCCGCCGTCTGTGATCTTGGGATGGTGGGAGGCGTGTTCACTGTGCCGCGCTACGGACAGGCATCGCTGTCCGATCTGTTCCCTTCACTCCTGGCCGGGTTGGGGATTCCGGGGGAGACCGACCGGCTCGGACTGGGATTGGACGCGCGGCGTGTGTGCGTCCTGCTGATCGACGGGTTGGGCTCCGAGCAGTTGGCCGAGCACGCCGATGTCGCGCCATTCCTGGCCAGCGCCGACCCCCGGAGCCTGACCGCCGGCTTCCCGACCACGACCACCACCAGCCTGACATCCCTGGGTGTCGGCGTGCCGCCGGGGGAGCACGGTCTGGTGGGGTACCTGCTGCGGGTGCCCGGACACGATCGGTTGATGACGCCGCTCAAGTGGGGCCTGTTCGGGGCCGGGCCGAAGGTCGATCTGCTGAAGGAACTGTCCCCCGAGGAATTCCAGCCCCGGGCGACGGTGTTCGAGCGGGCCGCGGCAGCCGGGGTCGCGGTCACCCAGGTCGGGCCGATATTCCAGGCCGGATCGGGATTGACCCGGGCGGCCTTCCGGGGCAGCGACTTCCGCTTCGACGTCTCCATGGGTGATCTGGTGGACGGCGCGCTCACCGCGCTGCGACAGGGCGACCGCTCCCTGGTCTACGCCTACCACGCCGACCTGGACACCACCGGCCACGTGCGCGGCCCGGGCTCACCGGCGTGGAGATTCGAGCTGACCAATGTCGATCGCGCCGCGCAGGCCATCGCCGAACGACTGCCCGCGGACGCCGCGCTGCTGGTCACCGCCGACCACGGCATGGTGGAGGTGGACGAGCGTATCGACTTCGACACCGATCCGGCCCTGGCCGACGGCGTCGGCGATCTGGGCGGCGAACCCCGCGCCCGCCACGTCTACACCCTGGACGGTGCGGCCCCGGATGTCGCCGCCGCCTGGTCCGAACTCCTCGGCGACCGGTTCGACGTGGTGCTGCGCGCGGATGCCATCCAGCGCGGGTGGTTCGGTCCGGCCATCACTCCGGAGAGCTACGACCGCATCGGCGATCTGGTCGTGGTGGCCCGCCAGCGCGCGGGAATCGTGCGATCGGCCGTCGAACCGCTGCAATCCGGCATGGTCGGCCATCACGGCTCGCTGACCTCCGCCGAAATGCATGTTCCGCTGCTGGTGTTCCGGCCCTGAACCGACCTCACGGGTCGGATCGGACACCCACGCGTGAATGAGCTTGCACGTTCGTGCATAATCATCACATGGTGGATACCTCGGGTGGGCCCACGGTACGGGTCGCGGTAGCCGGTGCGAGCGGATATGCGGGCGGGGAAGTGCTGCGCCTGCTGCTCGGGCATCCAGCCTACCGAGCCGGGCGCCTCGAGATCGGGGCGCTGACCGCGGGGTCGAACGCCGGTACGGCGCTGGGTGAACTGCAGCCGCATCTGCTGCCGCTGGCCGATCGGGTGCTCGCACCCACCACCGCCGACGAACTGGCGGGCCACGACGTCGTCTTCCTGGGACTGCCGCACGGCCAGTCGGCGGCGCTCGCGCAGCAGCTGCCGGAGTCGACCGTCGTCATCGACTGCGGGGCGGACTTCCGGCTCACCGACGCGGCGGCGTGGGAGAAGTACTACGGCAGCCCGCACGCGGGCAGCTGGCCCTACGGGCTGCCGGAACTGCCGGGCGGCCGTGCTGCCCTGAGCGGGGCGCGGCGCATCGCCGTCCCGGGCTGCTACCCGACCGTGGCGAGTCTGGCGCTGGCCCCGGCCGTGGCCGCCGGAATCATCGAACCGAGCGTGCACGTGGTCGCGGTGACCGGCACCTCGGGGGCGGGGCGCAAACTCGATGTGGGGCTGCTCGGATCCGAGGTGATGGGCTCAGCGCGGGCCTACAACATCGCGGGCGCGCACCGGCACACCCCGGAGATCGCGCAGAACCTGAAGGCCGCCGGGGGCGTCGACGTCACCGTCTCCTTCACCCCCATCCTCGCGCCCATGGCGCGCGGCATCCTGGCCACCTGCACCGCGCCGGTGCGGGTGGACGCCGCCGAGGCCCGCGCCGTGTACGAGAAAGCCTATGCCGACGAGCCTTTCGTGCACCTGCTGCCGGAAGGCCGCCTGCCGCAGACCGGTTCGGTGCTCGGCTCCAACGCCGTCACCCTCCAGGTCCAGGTGGACGCCGACGCCGGGGTGCTGGTGGTGGTCGGCGCGATCGACAACTTGACCAAGGGCACCGCGGGCGCCGCGGTGCAATCCATGAATCTGGCCGTCGGATTCGACGAGACCGCAGGACTTTCCACCGTAGGAGTGGCACCGTGACGACATTCGAGAACGGCAAGCTGGTTCGGACCCAGGGCGTCACCGCGCCGCTGGGCTTCCGCGCCGCCGGTATCGCCGCGGGCATCAAGGCCAGCGGCAAGCCGGATCTGGCACTCGTCTTCAGCGAAGGTCCCGAATACGCGGCGGCGGGCGTGTTCACCCGCAACAAGGTGAAGGCCGCGCCGGTGCTGTGGTCGCAGCAGGTGCTCACCGGTGGTCGGCTGCGCGCGGTCATCCTGAATTCCGGTGGCGCGAACGCGTGTACGGGTCCGGGCGGATTCCAGGACACCCACGCCACCGCCGAGGAACTCGCGAAAGCCTTGAGCAACTGGGGCACCGAGACCGGTGCGGGTGAGATCGCGGTCTGCTCCACGGGTCTCATCGGCGACCGGCTGCCCATGGACAAGCTGATTCCGGCCGTCACCGAGATCGTGCACGAGATGGGCGGCGGGCTCTCCGGCGGCGCGGAAGCCGCGCGGGCCATCATGACCACCGACACCGTGCCCAAGGAGGCCGCCTTCCACCACCGGGACAAGTGGAATGTGGGCGGCATGGCCAAGGGTGCGGGCATGCTCGCGCCGTCGCTGGCCACCATGCTGGTGGTGCTGACCACCGACGCCGTGGCCACCCCGGCCCAGTTGGACGAGGCGCTGCGCAAGGCCACCGGCCGCACCTTCGACCGCCTCGACGTGGACGGCTCCTGCTCCACCAACGACACCGTGCTGCTGCTCGCCAACGGTGCGAGCGAGGTCGCGCCGACGCAGGCGGAACTCGACGCCGCCGTGCTCGCGATCTGCGACGATCTCGCCGGCCAGCTCATGGCGGATGCCGAGGGCGTCACCAAGCGGGTGCTGGTCACCGTCACCGGGGCGGTGGATGAGGAGCAGGCGCTCACCGGTGCCCGCGCCATCGCCCGCGACAGCCTGGTCAAGACGGCGTTCTTCGGCTCGGATCCGAACTGGGGCCGGGTGCTGGCCGCGGTCGGCATCGCGCCGATCGACCTCGACCCCAACCTGATCTCGGTGTCCTTCAACGGTGCTCCGGTGTGCGTCAACGGCACCGGCGCTCCCGGCGCGCGCGAGGTGGACCTGTCCGGGGCGGACATCCACGTGGTCGTGGATCTCGGCCTGGGCGCGGGCGAGGCCACCATTCGCACCACGGACCTCTCGCACGGATACGTCGAAGAGAATTCGGCCTACAGCTCATGAACCCACTGCACGAACAACTCTCGGCGCTGGACAAGGCGCACGTCCTCGCCGACGCGCTGCCCTGGTTGCAGAAGTTCCACGACAAGATCGTGGTCGTCAAATACGGCGGCAACGCCATGGTCGACGACGAACTCAAACGCGCCTTCGCCGCTGATATGGCGTTCCTGCGCACCGTCGGCGTACATCCGGTGGTGGTGCACGGCGGCGGCCCGCAGATCAGCGCCATGCTGACCAAACTCGGACTGCAGGGCGAGTTCCGGGGCGGTTTCCGGGTCACCACACCCGAGGTGATGGATGTCGTGCGCATGGTGCTCTTCGGTCAGGTGGGCCGGGAACTGGTGGGGCTCATCAATGCCCACGGCCCGTACGCCGTCGGCATCTCCGGTGAGGACGCCCACCTGTTCACCGCCACCCGCCGCACCGTCGACGTGGATGGCATCGCCACCGATATCGGCCTGGTCGGCGACGTCACCTCCGTCAATCCCGATGCGGTGCTGGATCTCATCGGTGCGGGCCGAATTCCGGTGGTGTCCACGATCGCGCCCGATGCCGACGGCGTGGTGCACAACATCAATGCCGACACCGCCGCGGCGGCGCTCGCGCAGGGTATCGGCGCGGAGAAACTCGTGGTGCTCACCGATGTCGAAGGGCTGTACACCGACTGGCCCGACCGGTCGTCGTTGACCAGCCGGATCGATACCGCCGAACTCGAGAAGTTGCTGCCGCGCCTCGACGCGGGCATGGTGCCCAAGATGGAAGCCTGCCTGCGCGCCGTGCTCGGCGGGGTGCCGACCGCGCACGTGATCGACGGTCGGGTGCCGCATTCGGTGCTGCTGGAACTATTCACGGGGGAGGGCATCGGCACGATGGTCACCCCGGCTCAGGAGTATGTATGACCAACACGGCCGACCTGCAGCAGCGGTGGTCCACCCTGCTGATGAACAACTACGGCACCCCGAAGGTCGCGCTGGTGCGCGGCGCGGGCGCGGTGGTGTACGACGCCGACGGCAAGCGCTACGTGGACTTCCTCGGCGGTATCGCCGTCAACAGCCTGGGGCACGCGCATCCGGCGATTCTGGAGGCGGTCACCCAACAGTTGGGCACCCTCGGTCACACCTCGAATCTGTATGCGAGCGAACCGGTCCTGGAACTCGCCGAGCGATTGTTGGCACACTTCGGTGACGGGCACGGTCGGGCGTTCTTCTGCAATTCCGGCACCGAGGCCAACGAGGCGGCGTTCAAGATCTCGCGGTTGACCGGTCGGACGAAGATCGTCGCCTGCGAGGAGGCGTTCCACGGACGCACCATGGGCGCGCTGGCGTTGACGGGTCAACCGTCGAAGCGGGCTCCGTTCGAGCCGATGCCGCCCGGTGTGGTGCACGTACCCTACGGCGACGCCGAGGCACTGGCGGCGGCGGTGGACGATCGGACCGCGGCGGTGTTCATCGAGCCCATCATGGGCGAGAGCGGTGTCGTGGTGCCCCCGGCCGACTATCTCGCGCGGGCCCGCGCCATCACCAAACAGCATGGGGCGCTGCTGATCCTGGACGAGGTGCAGACCGGGATCGGGCGCACCGGCCACTTCTACGCGCATCAGGCCGCGGGCATCGTGCCCGATGTGATCACCCTGGCCAAGGGGCTCGGCGGCGGACTGCCGATCGGCGCGGTGCTGGCGCAGGGCGCGGCGGCGGAACTGCTCACGCCCGGCCTGCACGGCACCACCTTCGGCGGCAACCCGGTATGCGCCGCGGCGGCGCTGGCGGTGCTGCGCACCATCGACGAGCAGGATCTGCTCACCCATGTGGAGACGCTCGGCAAGACACTGATCGACGGCATCGACGCCCTCGACCACCCGCTGGTGGACCATGTGCGCGGGGCGGGGCTGCTCATCGGCATCCAACTCACCGACGCGGTGGCGGCGCAGGTCGACGAGGCCGCCCGCGACGCCGGATATCTCATCAATCCCGCCAAACCGAACGTGATTCGGCTCGCGCCGCCGCTGGTGCTCACCGAAACCCAGGCCGATAATTTCCTGTCCGACCTGCCCGGCATTCTCGACGCCGCGCAGGCCAAGGCGAAGGGGACCCCACAGTGACCATCCGGCATTTCCTGCGCGACGACGACGTCACGCCCGCCGAACAGGCCGAAATCCTCGCTCTCGCCGCGGAACTGAAGCAGCACCCGCAGGGCCGCAAGCCGCTGGCCGGGCCGCGCGGGGTGGCGGTGATGTTCGAGAAGAACTCCACCCGCACCCGGTTCTCCTTCGAGATGGGTATCGCACAGCTGGGCGGGCACGCCGTCGTGGTGGACGGCCGCGACACCCAGCTGGGCCGTGAGGAAACCCTCGCCGACACCGGGCGGGTGCTCTCCCGCTACGTGGAAACCATCGTCTGGCGCACCTTCGAACAGGCCCGCCTGGACGAGATGGCCGCGGCCGCGACGGTTCCCGTCGTGAACGCGCTGTCCAACGAGTTCCACCCGTGCCAGGTGCTGGCGGACCTCCAGACGCTGAAGGAGCGCAAGGGCGACCTGTCCGGGCGCAACCTCACCTACCTCGGCGACGGCGCGAACAATATGGCGCACTCGCTGCTGCTCGGCGGCGTCACGGCCGGACTGAACGTCACCATCGCCGCCCCCGAGGGTTTCGAGCCGCTGCCGTGGATCGTCGAATCGGCGCGGGCGCGCGCCGCCGAGACCGGAGCCAAGATCGCCCTCACCAACGACCCCCTCGCCGCGGCCGAGGGCGCGGACGCCCTGGTCACCGACACCTGGATGTCCATGGGCCAGGAGAACGACGGCCGCGACCGCGTCGCCCCGTTCCGGCCCTTCCAGGTCAACGCCGACCTGCTCTCCCGTGCCGCACCGGATGTCACCGTCCTGCACTGCCTTCCGGCGCATCGCGGTGAGGAGATCACCGACGAGGTGATCGACGGTCCGCACAGCGCGGTCTGGGACGAGGCCGAGAACCGCTTGCACGCCCAGAAGGCGCTGCTGGTGTGGCTGCTGGAGAAATTCGAGGGCGGTGCGCGGTGAGCGGTGAGCGACGTTCGGCCGCACCCACCCGTTCGGGTGCGGCCATCGCGCGAACACGAGCGGGACGCCAGGCCCGCATCATCGCCATCCTGACCCAGCACGAGGTGCGCAGCCAGACCGAACTGGCCACCCTGCTCGCGGCCGAAGGCATCGAGACGACCCAGGCCACGCTGTCCCGTGACCTCGACGAACTCGGTGCGGTGAAACTGCGTGCCGCAGACGGCGGGGCGGGGGTGTACGTCGTTCCCGAGGACGGCAGTCCCGTGCGCGGGGTGACCGGCGGAACCGAGCGATTGTCCAAGCTCCTCGGCGACCTGCTGGTCTCCACCGACGCCAGCGGCAATATCGCCGTGCTGCGGACACCGCCGGGTGCGGCGCATTTTCTCGCCAGTGCGCTGGATCGGGCCGCACTGCCGGAGATCGTGGGAACGATCGCGGGTGATGACACCATCGCCGTCATCGCCCGGGAGCCGATGAGCGGGGCCGAATTGGCCGCCAAGATCGAGCAATTGGCCTGAAACCGGCGCTGATGCGGCGGCGCGCCCCGGCGTTCGATCTACGGTGGTCCCATGCCTCTGGATTACGACCGCTACACCATGGAGATCATCACCCAGACCGACCACCTCCGCACCGCCATCGAGAACGCAGATCTGACCACCCCGGTCCCCACCTGCCCGGAGTGGAATCTCGGCCAGCTCGCCCGCCATGTCGGCGGCGGCCAGTGCTGGGCGGCCGCCGCCGTGCAGCGCCGGGTGCAGGAGCCGCTGCCGGAGGACGAGTTCCAGTTCCGGGAGCTGTCGGCATTCGTCGACGAGAAGTCCGCCGATATCGATCCGTGGCTGGGCGAGACGTCGGCTCGGCTGTCCGGCGCGCTGGCCGCGGCGGGCGAGGGGCTGCCGCTGTGGACTCCGGTGCCGGGCGTGCGGTCCAGCGATTTCTATGCGCGTCGGTTCACTCATGAGGCACTCGTGCATCGCGCCGACGCCACCCTCGCGATCGGCGCGGAGTTCGCGGTGGAGCCGGATCTCGCGGCCGACGCCATCGACGAATGGTTGGAGCTGTGCTCGTTGCCCGATCTGCTCGAGCAACGCCCGCGAGTCCGTGAACTGTTCGGCCCGGGCCGCACCCTGCACCTGCACGCCACCGATGTGCCGGAGGAGCTGGAAGCCGAATGGGTGATCGACCTGACCGGTGCGGGCATCACCTGGCGGCGGGCGCACGAGCGCTGCGCGGTGGCGGTGCGGGGGCCGCTGACCGAACTGCTGCTCGTCATCTACCGGCGTCGCACGCCGGAATCGGCCGCGATCGAGGTCCTCGGTGACGGTGAGCTGTTCACCGGCTGGCTCGACCGCGTCGCCTTCGGGTGAGGGGACCGCGAGCCAACGCGCTACCCTGGACCGACATGGACCCCAACCTGTTGTCGGTGTACACCGGTCTGGCCGTGGGATTGGTCGTGGATACTCTCTACGGCATCGTCAGTGGACTGTCCTCCGTCCTACCCCGCTGAGCGTGTCCGTGCCCACCGAACTGCTCGATGATCTCGGTGCGCCGGTTCCGCTGCGGCGGCCGGTGCGGCGCGTGGTGTCGCTGGTCCCCTCCTTGACCGAGGCGATCGCGGTCACCTGCCCGGATCTGCTGGTGGGCGCTACCGATTGGTGTACGCATCCGTCCGATCTGCCGGTCGAGCGCGTCCGGGGCACCAAGAACCCGAACGTGCGTCGAATCGGCGTGATCGCACCGGATGTGGTGGTGTGCAATCAGGAGGAGAACCGGCGCATCGACGTCGAGCGTTTGCGGGATATGGGAATCGCGGTGTGGGTGACCAGGATTCGGACGCTGGAGGAGGCATTCTCGTCCCTGGAACGGCTTTTCGGACTGCTGCTCGACGCCGGAAATCCGGAATGGCTGGTGCGCGCACGCGCGCAATGGTCGCCGCCGCCACCGGAAACGCTGCGCGACGCGGTGATTCCGGTGTGGCGTGATCCCTGGATGGTCGTCGGGCGCGACACCTTCACCGGCGATCTCGCCCGGCGGCTGGGGCTGCGACTCGTGCACGCGGATCGGCCGGAGCGCTATCCCACCCTATCGGAGCGCGAGCTCACCGCCGGTGTCGAACTCGCCGTACTTCCCGACGAGCCGTACGTGTTCACCGAAATCGATGGGCCGGAGGCATTTCCGGGTATCCCGGTGGCCCTGGTGGAGGGGCGCGCCCTCACCTGGTACGGCCCCTCGCTCGCCACCGCGCGGCAGCGGCTCGACGAGCGGTTGGCGCAGGCGTTTCGGGTCTGATCAGGCGCCGATGGCACGGGCCAGATGCGGCCAGGAGTCGTGCAGGTCCGTCTGGAACTGGCCCCAGGTGTGGGATCCGGCGGAGCGATCGACGTGGATCGGTGTCATTCCCTGCCGTGACAGGTGCGCGGCGAACGCCGCGGTGCACGAACTGGCGATGGCCTCGACGACGGGGGAGGGCAGGCCGTTGCGGTCGATGACACCGGGCACGCCGGACGCGGCCGACAGGTAGACCGTCTTACCGCGCAATCGCTCCGCGTGCAGATACGGATCATGGGCACGCCACACCTCGCCGCCGGGCACACCCCACATATTCGCCGGATTGCCGCCCCCGCGCAGCACCACCGCACCGGCCATCGCCACCCCGGCGGCGTCGGAGGTCCACGGGCAACCGCTGTAGGAGGCGACCGCGCTGTACCGGTCACCGGCCTGGATGGCCAGGTCGATCGCCGAGCCCGCGCTCATGGACACCCCGGCGATGGCATTGCGGCCACTCGTCGCGAACCGGGCGTCGACCGCGGCCGGCAACTCGCTGGTGAGATACGTCTGCCACTTGTTGCGCCCCGTGATGGGGTCGTCGGCGATCCAATCGGTGTACAGGGTGAACGCGCCCCCGATCGGCATCACCACATTCACGTTCTTGTCGGCGAAGAATTCCCTGACATCGGTGTCGTCCCACCAGGAGATCCCGTCCTGACCGCCACCCGCGCCGGTGAGCAGGTACAGCGTCGGAGCACCGGCGTGCGCGGCGGAAATCACCCGATTGGAGACGACGCGGTCCATGGCGGGGGAGTACACGTCCAGCACCGTGGTCTCGGCCAGCTCCGGAGCCGCCGCGGCGGGCCGGACGGCGACCACGGTCGCGGCGACCGCACACACCAGCAGCAACCAGATTCTCGAAGCGCTCACTCTTCCGTTGTACCAACCGCCGCAATGGAATTCCCAGGGTTCATGGTGCCTGCGGTCGCGGTGCTTCGCGCCGTGTCGGAGGGGTTGCGGGCGACGGCGGCGCGGAGGACCGCAACTGCCGTGTGCTGCGGTTCGGGACCCCGGTTATGAATGGGCTTGCATCGTCATGCATAATCATTTGCAGGACGACGGAGCGGGCCGCGGCGCAGGGAGCCGGAGGCGAACGCGGCCGGTCGGCACAGACTCATACGCACTAATCGAGGAGCACACGGACTATGACCAAGCGCGTCGTACTCGCCTACTCGGGCGGGCTGGACACCTCCGTTGCCATCAGCTGGATCGGCAAGGAGACCGGTGCCGAGGTGATCGCGGTCGCGATCGACCTGGGCCAGGGCGGCGAGGACATGAACGACGTGCGCCAGCGCGCCCTCGACTGCGGCGCCGTCGAATCCATCGTGGTCGACGCGCGCGACGAGTTCGCCACCGAGTACTGCCTGCCGACCATCCAGGCCAACGCCCTCTACATGGGCCGCTACCCGCTGGTCTCGGCCATCTCGCGGCCGCTCATCGTCAAGCACCTGGTCGAGGCCGCCGAGTACCACGGCGCGGACACCGTCTCGCACGGCTGCACCGGCAAGGGCAACGACCAGGTGCGCTTCGAGGTCGGCATCGGTGCACTCGCTCCCGATCTGAAGGTCATCGCCCCGGTCCGCGACTACGCCTGGACGCGTGAGAAGGCCATCGAGTTCGCGGGTGAGAACAACCTGCCGATCAACGTGTCCAAGAAGTCGCCGTTCTCCATCGACCAGAACCTGTGGGGCCGCGCCGTCGAGACCGGCTTCCTCGAGGATCTGTGGAACGCCCCCACCAAGGACGTCTACGACTACACCGTCGACCCGACCGTCAACTTCGAGGCCCCCGACGAACTCATCGTCACCTTCGACAAGGGCGTGCCGGTCGCCATCGACGGCCGCCCGGTCACCATGCTCGAGGCCATCACCGAACTGAACAAGCGGGCGGGCCGCCAGGGCGTCGGTCGCCTGGACATGGTCGAGGACCGGCTCGTCGGCATCAAGAGCCGCGAGATCTACGAGGCCCCCGGCGCCATCGCCCTCATCACCGCCCACCAGGAGATGGAGGCGGTCACCATCGAACGTGAGCTGGGCCGCTACAAGCGCCAGGTCGAGCAGCGCTGGGGCGAGCTGGTCTACGACGGCCTCTGGTACTCCCCGCTCAAGCGCGCCCTCGACGCCTTCGTCGCCGAAACCCAGCAGCACGTCTCCGGTGACGTGCGCATGGTGCTGCACGGCGGCACTGTGGTCGTCAACGGCCGCCGCTCCGACGAATCCCTCTACGACTTCAACCTCGCCACCTACGACGAGGGCGACACCTTCGACCAGTCCCTGGCCAAGGGCTTCGTCCAGATCCACGGCCTGTCCTCCAAGGTCGCCGCCCGCCGCGACCTCGGCAAGAAGTAGCCTCGAACCCGGGGATCACCCCGGAAGGAGGCCGCCGTGCGGACCGACGACGACAACTGGGATATCACCGAGAGCGTGGGTGCGACGGCCCTCGGAGTCGCGGCCATGCGGGCGGCGGAGAGCCGCCGCCCGGACGCGCTGTTCCACGACCCCTACGCGGAGGTCCTGGTGACCGCCGTCGACTCGCCGGTCTGGCAGCGCATGGGCCGCGGCGACTACGAGGACTCGGTCGCCGGGGCCCTGACCCAGCTGTGGAGCTTCGTGGTGGCGCGGACGCTGTACTTCGACGAGTACTTCCGCGCCGCCGCGGACGCCGGTATCCGGCAGTTCGTGATCGTGGCGGCCGGGCTCGACGCGCGCGCCTACCGCCTCGAGTATCCCGCCGGCACCATGGTATTCGAGATCGATCAGCCGAAGGTGCTGGAGTTCAAGGCGAAGACGCTCGCCGCCTACGACGGTGAACTGACGGTGCGGCGGCGCACGGTGGCCGCCGACCTGCGGCAGGACTGGCCGAAGGCGCTGCGGGACAGCGGTTTCGACCCGGACCTGCCCACCGCCTGGCTGGCCGAGGGACTGCTGCGCTATCTGCCCGCCGACGCGCAGGACCGGCTACTCGGCGATATCGTCGCGCTGAGCGCGCCCGGGAGCCGGGTGGCGCTCAACATGTCCGGCGAACGGTCCGAACGGGCCTACGCACTGGACCGCGAACGTACCCGGTTCATGGCCGAACAGGGTGTGCACGTGGACGTGAACCAGCTGTGGTATCCCTTCGAGGGCCGCAACCACCCGGTGGACTGGTTCCGGCAGCGGGGCTGGGTCGTCACGCCCGGCGACCCGCGCGAAGTCCTCACCCGCCACGGCCGCGACGTCGATTCCGAACTCACGGCCGACGAAATGGCCAGGCACATACTCATGACAGCGATCCACCCGTGACCACGATCCGACCCGGAGGAGACAGCACACGATGACCGAGCAGCACGGCACGAACGAGGGCGCGCTCTGGGGTGGTCGGTTCGCGTCGGGGCCCGCGGCGGCCATGGCGGCACTGAGCAAGTCGACGCATTTCGACTGGGCGCTGGCCCCCTACGACGTGCGGGCGTCGAAAGCCCATGCGCGCGTGCTGCACAAGGCGGGCCTGCTGTCCGACGGCGACCTGGACGGCATGCTCGCGGGCCTGGACCGACTGGCTGCCGACGTGGCATCGGGGGCGTTCGGACCGCTGGAATCCGACGAGGACGTGCACGGCGCGCTGGAGCGCGGACTGATCGAGCGGGTCGGCGCCGAACTCGGTGGCCGACTGCGGGCCGGGCGGTCGCGCAACGACCAGGTCGCCACGCTGTTCCGGATGTGGCTGCGGGATGCGGTGCGGCGCATCGCCTTCGGCGTCCTCGAGGTGGTGGACGCGCTGGTCGCGCAGGCGGCCGCGCATCCGGACGCGGTGATGCCGGGCAAGACCCATCTGCAGGCCGCGCAACCGGTGCTGCTGGCGCATCACCTGCTGGCGCACGCGCATCCGCTGCTGCGCGATATCGAGCGGCTGCGTGACTTCGACAAGCGGGCGGCGGTGTCGCCGTACGGATCCGGGGCACTCGCCGGATCCTCGCTCGGGCTGGACCCGGAAGCCATCGCCGCCGACCTGGATTTCGACGCCGCCGCGGCCAACTCCATCGACGCCACCTCCGCCCGGGACTTCGCGGCCGAGGCCGCCTTCGTCCTCGCCATGATCGCGGTCGATCTGTCCCGGATGGCCGAAGAGGTGATCATCTGGAGCACCCCCGAATTCGGCTACATCACCCTGGCCGACGCCTGGTCCACCGGATCGTCCATCATGCCGCAGAAGAAGAATCCGGACGTCTCCGAGCTGACCCGCGGCAAGGCGGGCCGCCTCATCGGCAACCTCACCGGCCTGCTGGCCACCCTGAAGGCGCAGCCGCTGGCCTACAACCGGGACCTCCAGGAGGACAAGGAACCCGTCTTCGATTCGGTGGCGCAGCTGGAACTGCTGCTGCCCGCCATCGCGGGACTGGTGTCCACCCTGACCTTCCACACCGACCGCATGGCCGAACTGGCCCCCGCCGGATTCACCCTCGCCACCGATATCGCCGAATGGCTGGTCCGCCAGGGCGTCCCGTTCCGCGTCGCGCACGAGGCCGCCGGGGCATGCGTGCGCGCCGCCGAGGCGCGCGGCGTCGGCCTGGACGAACTCACCGACACCGAATTCGCCGCCGTCGATCCGGCCCTCACCCCCGCCGTCCGCGAGGTGCTGACCGTGCAGGGCTCCATCGCCTCCCGCAACGCCCGCGGCGGCACCGCGGGCGTGCAGGTCGCCAAACAACTCGACGAGGTGCGCGCCGCCGCCACCGCCCACCGCGACTGGCTGAGCTGACGCCCGGCCGAGCGCACCGGGCGGTGGCGACGGGCGGACTGTGCTCCGCCGTGTCACGATGGTCGGTGCGCTGCCGACGCCACCGACGCGTGTGGCGGTGGTGGACGGTGCGTGTGCGCCACGCGCTTGCGCGGCCCGGCTGGCGGCGGAGGCCGGTTCACTGGCTGGAGCGCCGTCGCGTGGGGGTGAGCACGGCGCGCAAGGGCGCCCGTGTGCCCATGCGCACACCGCACCCGGATCGTGGGAGACTGCCGCTCGGCGAGCTGTGCTCGGTTGAGACGAGCATGTCGTGTGCCTGCCTGCCACCACGTTCCGCTGGGATCAGCGGGACAGGGGAAGCCGGGGCGGGGATCGGCGCAGCCGGACTCGCCGGGTCGTGCGTGGTAGTGGTCGGGTGCGCGGCCCGGAGGTGTCGGGCCATGGGGTTTCCGCGCGAGAGGGGCCGCCCGGACGCGTCGCGTGCCGCGTAGCGGCGGGCCCGGGATGGCGGGCCGCCACGGGTTGGGCCCTGCGCATCGTCACCGATGCTGGTCGTCGCGGGCGGGATACGCTCCCGGCATGACTCTGCTGTTTCTGGCGCTGGCCATCGCCTCCGAGGTGACCGCGACGGTATCGCTGAAGTTGTCGGAGGGATTCACCAAACCGGTGCCGTCGACGCTCGTGGTCATCGGCTACGGAGCGGCGTTCTACTGTCTGTCGCAGGCGTTGAAGCGCGGGATGCCGGTCGGGGTGGCCTACGGCATCTGGGCGGCGGTGGGCGTGGTGGCGGTGGCGGTCATCGGCGCGCTGTTCCTGAACGAGAAGCTCACCCTGGTCCAGGTCGGCGGCATCGGGCTGGTGATCGCGGGCGTGCTGGCGCTGGAACTCGGTGGGGCACACTGACGGCCGAGACGCTATGGCACACAGCGGTTCCGGACACACTCCGGCGGTCATCCGGCGACGTCGGCGGCCATCAAGTCATGCCGGCGGGCACCGGACACGGTGCCGGGCGTCGGGTTGCGCCGACGGGCGTCCGGTTACGCTGGCGGACATCGGTCATGTTGCCAGGCCTCCGCTGGCGGGCGTCCGGTTACGCTGGCGGACATCGGGTCACGCTGCCGTGCTTCCCGCCCCGCCGCCGGACATGTGCTGATCCGGCAGCGTGGCGGAAGTGGTCAGTCCTGCACGCGCACCGCGTATCCCGCGTCGGCCAGTGCCTGGAGTACATCGTCTCGGTGCGCCGCGCCGCGCGTCTCGAGTGTCAGCGCCACCTCCACCTCGTCGACCGCGAGCCAGGACCCGGTACGGGAATGCACCACGTCCAGCACGCTGGCCCCGGTGCGTCCGACCGCCCCCAGCAGCGCGCCGAGGCTGCCGGGACGGTCCGAGATCGTCACCCGCAGTGCGAGATAGCGGCCCGCGGCGCTGAGGCCGTGGCCGACCACGCGGGTGAGCAGCAGCGGGTCGACATTGCCGCCGGACAGCACCGCGCAGACCGGACCCCGGAGCTCGAGTTCCTCGGGCAGACAGGTCATGAGCGCCGCCACCGCCGCGGCACCGGCCGGTTCCACCAGCAGCTTGGCCCGCTCCAGGCAGAGCAGCAGGGCGCCCGACAACGCGTCCTCGTCCACCGTGACGATGGTGGTGTCGTGTTCGGCCACATGGGCGAACGGCACCGCCCCCGGCAGGCCCACGGCGATACCGTCGGCCATGGTGGTCATGCGGTCCAGGGGCACCGGGCGGCCCACCGCGAGCGAACCCGGCCAGGCGGCGGCTTCGGCGGCCTGCACACCGATCACCCGAACCTGCGGGGCGAGATGGCGCAGCGCCACCGCGATCCCGGCCAGCAGCCCGCCGCCGCCGGTCGGCACCACCACCGTGCCCACGTCCGGCATCTGGTCCAGGATCTCCAGCGCCACCGTCGCCTGCCCGGCCACGATGTCGGGGTGGTCGAACGGGTGGATCAGGGTGGCCCCGGTCTGCCCGGCGAAATCCAGTGCGGCCGTGAGTGCTTCGTCGATGGTCGCACCGACCTGGTGCACGGTCGCCCCATAGGCCCGGGTGGCCACCAGTTTCGGCAGCGATGCGCCGATGGGCATGAAGACGGTGGAATGAATCCCGAGTGAGGTGGCCGCCCAGGCGACACCCTGGGCGTGATTGCCCGCGCTGGCGGCCACCACGCCGCGCGCCCGCTCGTCCGCCGGGAGATTCGCGATGCGGTTGTAGGCCCCGCGCGGTTTGAACGATCCGGTGCGTTGCAGATTCTCGCATTTCAGCCGCACCTCCACGCCGGTGCGCTCCGACAGCACCCGCGACGCCACCAGCGGCGTCCGGCGCACCACGGGGGCGAGGAGTTTCGCCGCGTCCTCGATACGTTCCACGCTGACCAGATCCATGGCCGCCATGCTGCCAGCCGGGTGTGGCGTGCGTCGCGCCGGGCACCGATATCCGCCCCGGCCACCACGGGTTGGCCAGATGGTAGCCATACCAAGGCCGCAGGGCGCGGAATAGAGTAATTAGTCCTTGTGACCGAACCGACAAAATATGCGCGGCACAGCGTATTAAAGGGCACACGCGCTGAATGCGCTTTCTGCTGTCCGAATTACGTACGGTATAGCCATGCAGCTTTCCCGGTTCACCGATCTCGGACTCCGGGCGATGATGCGCCTCGCGGTCAGCAGCGAAGCCGATACCCGTGTGACAGCGAAACTGGTTGCGAGACAGGTCAATGCCTCGGAGCACTATGTCGCCAAGGCCGTCTCGCGGCTCGCCGAACTCGGCTTCGTCGCCTCCCATCGCGGGCGCTCCGGCGGTATTTTCCTCACCGACGCAGGGCGCGCCGCGACAGCGGGCGCGATAGTCCGCGGTCTCGAGGGAGATGCCGAAGTCGTCGAATGCCTCGGCGAGCATCCGTGTCCATTGGCGAGTAATTGCCGTTTGCGACATGTTCTCCGGAATGCGCAGGAGGCGTTCTATCGGGAGCTCGACCATTACACGCTCGCCGACCTGGTGACCCCGCGGACCGTCGAACTGCTGCATCTGTCGGCCACTCCGGCAGTCGACCGCTAGCACGAGGAGACAGCATGACGACCGCAATGGATCCGGCCCTGGACGTCGTTCCGGAACTGGAACCCGAACACGCGGCGGTGATCCGGGCGACCCTGCCGCTGGTGGGCGCTCGGATCGACGAGATCACCCCACTCTTCTACCGCACGATGTTCACCGCCCACCCGGAGCTCATTCGCGACCGCTTCAACCGGGGCAATCAGGCGCAGGGCGCGCAGCAGCGCGCACTCGCCGCCTCCATCGCCACCTATGCCACCCATCTGGTGAATCCGGACCTGCCGCATCCGCGCGAACTGCTCTCCCGCATCGGGCACAAGCACGCCTCGCTCGGGGTCACCGCCGACGAGTACGCGATCGTGCACGAGCATCTGTTCGCCGCCATCGTCGAGGTGCTGGGCGCGGAGGCGGTGACCGCCGAGGTGGCCGCCGCCTGGGATCGCGTGTACTGGCTCATGGCCACCACCCTCATCGACTTCGAACAGGGGCTCTACCGGGCCGCCGGGGTGGCGGCGGGCGATGTCTACCGCTGGACCCGCGTGGTCGACCGCGTCGAGGATGCCTCGGGCGTGGTCACCTTCGTCGTCGAAGCCGAGGATCCGACCCGGCCGCTGCCCGATTTCCGTCCCGGGCAATATATTTCGGTCGGTGCGCTGCTTCCCGACGGTGCCCGGCAGTTGCGTCAGTACAGCCTGGTCAACGCGCCCGGCACGGGCAGGCTGGCGTTCACCGTGCGCCGGGTGGCGGCCGAGCTGGGGACACCGGAGGGGGAGGTGTCGTCGTGGCTGCACCGCCATGCCGTGGCGGGCGCCCGCCTGGAGATCACGCTGCCGTTCGGCGACCTCACCCTCGACACCGCGGCCACCACGCCGGTGGTGCTGATCTCCGCCGGGGTCGGCGTGACACCCATGGTCGGCATGCTGGAGTATCTGGCCGCCGCGAGGTCCACCCGGCGCACCGTGGTGCTGCACTGCGATCGCTCGGCCGCCACGCATCCGCTGCGCGACCGCGTCCGGGACCTCACCGCCGATCTGCGCGACGCCGACTACCGCGCCTGGTATCAGGCCGAGGGGCAGACCTTCGACCTCGCCGAGGTGGCATTGCCCGCCGACGCCGACTACTACCTCTGCGGCGGCACCGGATTCCTGCAAGCGGTGCGCGCGCAGCTGCTGGCGGCCGGAATCCCGGCCGGGCGCGTGCATTTCGAACTGTTCGCCCCCAACGACTGGCTGCTGGACGCATAGTCTGGCGATGACCGCGAGCTCGGAAACGACGATCCGACGGCGCATCCACCGCATGGTTGCCGACCTGCGTTAATGTCCGCAGCCGTGTGGAAATCCGGGATGATTCTCACGATGCTGCCGTGCGCGCTCGCCATCGCGGCCCCCGCGGCGGCGGTGCCGCCCCTGACCGGTGTGGCGGTGCTGCCCCTGACCGGTGTGGCGGTGCCGCGTGCGGCTGGTGTGGCGGTGCCGGCCGCGGTGGCGGTGCCGCCCCCGGCCGCGCCGCCGGTGGTGGGGGGCTGCGCCGAGGGCGACTTCCGCTGGACCGCCGTGCACGGCGGCATCGATATGACGCCCAAGCCGATGACCTTCACCTCGGTCGGATCGCTGCGGGACTGCGTCGGGTGGCCCGGTATCACCGGCGGCACCTTCACCGGCGTGCACGAGGCGTGGTCGGACTGCATGCATCCCGCGGACGGTCCGATCACCGTGCACATCACCTGGTCCAACGGTGCGGTGAGCACCGTGTGGGGGTGGTGGCCGGTGACCATGGCCCAGCCCAGCGTGGGTGAGCTGGAGATCGTCGCCGGTGCGGGTGCGGGCGGGCGGGTCCGGATCACGGCGGGCTACGAGATGATGACACCGGAGATGGTCATGGGCTGCCTGGGCTCCGGCGTGCGGACCGGCGTCGGCTGGGTGCGGGCCGCCATGCTCGGTTGACGCTTTTCCTGTTCGTGACATGGACGACCGAGAAAACCAACATGCGCCGCCTAGCGTGGCGCCATGCCCGCACGACGACACACCGCCCTGCTGGCCACGCTGGTGGCCGGTGCGCCGGGCCGCCCCCGCATCATCCTGAGTGACCTGCGGCGGCTCATTCTGGACGGGGCGGCGCCGCCGGGCACTCTGATCCCGCTGCGCGAGGTGGCGGAACTCTTCGGCGTCAGTCATATTCCGGTGCGGGAGGCGCTCGCGACCCTCATCGGGGAGGGACTGGTCGTACACGAACCGGGCCTGGGGTACTCCGTGGCCCGGCTGACGTCCGCGGAGCTGCGCGAAATCTATGTGGTGCGACAGACATTGGAGAGCGCGTCCCTCGTCGCCGCGGCCACCCATGCCAGCACCGCCGAGCGCACCGCCCTCATCGACGCGAATGCGCTACTGGAACAGTCGCTTCGAGACGGCGACGCGATCGCCTACCATCGCCATTCCCGCACCTTCCACACCGCGCTCACCCGCCCCTCGCGCATGTTCCGGCTGCTGCACATGCTCGAATCCGCGTGGAATGTCACCGAACCCGTGCAGCCCATGGTGCACGTGAGCGCGGCCGACCGCCTGCGCCTGCACAGTGACCACACCGTCATGCTCGACGCTTTCCTGTCCCGTGACGTCGATCGGCTGCTGCTCGCCGCCGAACAGCATCACAAGCGTCTCGAACAGGTCATCGCGACCCTGCCGACCGATACGGGCCTGCTGGCACCGGATGAGCGCACGGCGTGAGGGTGTCTACCCCCGCGATCGGACCGCGTGGTCCGCGATCTCCAGCACCCGTGCCAGCCATGGGGTGTGCGCCTCGGGGGAGTGGGTGAGCGCGGCCCGGAGTTGGTCCGGGCGCAGCCAGGTGAGGTTCTCCACCTCGTCCGGATTCGGTTGCGGCGCAAAGCCGTCGAGCCGACCGATGAGCACGTGGTCGAACTCGTATTCGACGCGCCCGGTTCCGGGGTCGGTCGCCTGATAGGTGAAGGTGCCCACCTCGGCGAGGTCGGCCGCCACACCCAATTCCTCGTGCAATCGGACCGCCGCGGCCTCGGCCACCGGCTGTCCGGGGGCGGGATGGCCGCAGCAGGTATTGGTCCACAGCAGCGGGAAGCGCGTCTTCACCGCGGCCCGCTGCTGGAGGAGCATCCGCCCGGCGGCGTCGAAGAGCATGACCGAGAACGCGCGGTGCAGCCGCCCCGGTGCGGTGTGCGCCTCCGCCACCGGGCAGGCCCCGATCGCCCGGCCGCGCTCGTCGACGAGTTCGACGGGCAGGGCTTCGCGATCGGTGGCCGCGCCGAGGCCGGGGGATTCGAGGGTCACCTACCCACCTTATCGGCGGCGATCAGCAGGTATTGGAAGCTACCCTCCCGGTAGGCGGTGAGGAACGGCTTCTCCACCCCGGTGGCCAGCTCCGAATGGGTGCGCAGGTCCCAGTACGGAATGGTGGCGGGGGTGAGGTCGGTGACCGCGATGGGCACCAGATTGTTGGCGGCGAGCGCCTTGAAGTACTCGCTGCGCGGATGGATATTGCACCCGTAGTGGGCGTCGATCCAACTCACCGAGGCCGAGCGACCGCCGGTCACGTCATTGGAGCAGCCGGTGATCACCACGTAGCGCCCGCCCGGTTCGAGCAGCCGGGTGAACTCCGCGAACAGTTCGAACAGGTCCACGTACATGGTGGTCTCATTGGTCCAGATGCCGCGCATGGACCCGGCTTCGAAGCCGGTGTGCAGCATATTGGCGAAGTGGAACCGCACCTTGTCGGTGACGCCGCGCTCGCGCGCCTGGTCGTTGGCGAATCCGGCCTGGTACTCGGAGATGGTCACCCCGTCCACGGCGCAGCCGAACCGCTGATTGGCCATGAAGCTGGTGCCGCCCCGCCCGGATCCACCGTCCATCAGCCGGTCGCCGGGCCGCACGTCGCCGAGGTGGTCGAGCAGCAGATCGGCCTGTGCCGTCTCCAGCCGGTGCAGTTCCCGGACGAGGCGCTCCTGCCGGGTCTCCTCCGGACCCTCGATGACCGACCAGTCCGGCTCGCCGACCCCGTAATGGTGGTGGTACAGCCCGTCGACCTCGCCGAGTTTGGTGTTCACCCGATCGTCGTTGGGGTTGTCGTTCCAGTACGCGGCGACCGATCGCTGGAAGTCGGTGCGCAGGACCGGGCTGTTCTCGGCGTCGTGGTGGAGCATGGTCATGGCAGATCATCCTCTCGGTGGAGACTACGTGCGATGGGCGCACGGGGGAACGCGTGCGCCGCACGGGCGAACGCGCTGTCGGGCTGGTGGCGCTTGCTGCGAAAACGGCTGGAACGCTTCGACTTCGAGCCGATGCGCGCGGCTGCCGGTCAGTCGGTCTGCCGGGCGACCAGCACGTTGTCGAGAATGCCGAGGGCATCGGGTACCAGGACCGCCGCCGAGTAGTAGCAGCTCACCAGGTAGGAGATGAGCGACTGGTCGTCGATGCCCTTGAAACGCACGTTCAGACTCGGCTCGTACTCGTCCGGGATTCCGGTCTGGTGCAGGCCGATCACGCCCTGGTCCTTCTCACCGGTGCGCATGGCGAGAATCGAGGTGGTCTGAGTGTCGCTGACCGGCAGCTTTCCGCACGGGAAGATCGGCACCCCTCGCCATGCGGGCACTCGGTGCCCGTCGACCTCCACCGGATCCGGATAGATACCGCGCTTGCTGCACTCCCGACCGAAGGCCGCGATGGCCTTGGGATGTGCCAGGAACAGTCTGGTGCTGCGCCGCATGGACAGCAGTTCGTCCATATCGTCGGGCGTCGGCGGACCGGATTCGGTGTAGATGCGCTGCTTGAGATCGCAGTTGTGCAGCAGCCCGAAATCCGGATTGTTGACCAGGTCGTATTCGCGACGCTCGTAGAGGGCCTGGATGGTCAGTCGCAGCTGCTGTTCGACCTGATCCATCGGGTCGTTGAACAGATCCGCGACCCGGGTGTGCACCCGCAGCACCGTCTGCGCCAGGCTGAGTTCGTATTCGCGCGGGGCGGCGTCGTAGTCGACGAAGGTGCCGTCGAGCAGTGGTTCACCGGAATGGCCGGAGGAGACGTTGATCTCGGCCTCGCCGTATTTGTTCTGCGGGCGTTGTGCGGCGGCGGCCACGGCCGCGAGTCGATCGCGCAGCGGCGGTGCGTTGTCGAGCAGTTCCTGGAAGGCGGTGCGGGGCAGCGCCAACAGTGTGACGGGCGTGACGGTCTTCAGGGTGACCGGCCAGATGGCATTCGGGTCGATCAACATCCGATCGCCGAAATAGTCTCCGCCCGACAGCATTCCGACCTTGGTGTGTTCGCCGAACTCGCCGGTGCCGTGTTTGGCGACCTTGCCGTGCACGATCAGCAGCAATTGGTCCATGGGGTTGCCGAATTCGGCGATGACCGTATCGGGTTCGAGATCGCGCTGCTCGAAGCGGCGCGCCATGGCACCGAGGATCTCCTCATCGTCGAAATCATGCAATTGCGGCATTTCGGTCAGTTCCTCCGGAATGACGCGTGCCTTGCCGCCGTCGATGAGGAATTCCACCTCACCATTGCCGACGGTGTAGGTCAGCCGCCGGTTGACCCGGTAGATACCGCCTTTCACCTGCACCCACGGCAGTGATCGGGTGAGCCAGCGCGAGCTGATGCCCTGCATCTGGGGTTCGGATTTGGTGGTGTGCGCCAACTGGTGGGCGGCGCCGGTGCTGAGGCTCTTTCGGCCGTTGGTCTCGGCCTGGACGGGCATTTCTATGGTCATGCTGAAGTCCTCACCCTCGAATTGCCGCCTGGGCGCGGCGGCCGGTGATGGTCACGGCGATATAGCAGGCGGTAGCTGCCCGCGAACTAGTCGGTTTGAGTGAAATGACATGCGCGACAGTGCGTTCCAGCGATTCGATGGTAGATCGCCGACTCGGCGAGCCGCAGCGGAATGCGGGAATAATCCGGTGCCCGCAGTTTCATGACGTGTGCCGCAATTTCGACGCGGCCGCATGAATACCGTCCGGGATAGTTCCAGGGCGGCAAATTCCTTCACTCGTGTAGGACGCGCCGGGGGCCGCATGGCGCTGCTCACAGCGCCCACGAAGTAGGCTGACCATGTGACAAGCTCGTCTGAACGCGTTGGGGCGGGTGACGCAGGTCACGTCGAGGTATGTCTGGGAGAAGTCGTGAAATTCAATTCCAAGTCCGTCGTGGGGCCCGTGCAGCGGCTGGTCGCCACCGCGCAGAACGGGCTCGAGGTGATCCGGTTCGGGGGGCTGGCGCACGACATCGAATCGTCGCCGTACGAGGTCGTCGAGCGGAAGCGCATGTATCGCCTGCGCCATTACTTCCCCGACAGTAGCGCGCCGGGCCGCCCGGTCGCGGTGCTGGTGCCGCCGCTCATGGTGAGCGCCGAACTGTGGGACGTGAACGCCGCCGACGGCGCGGTGGGCATTCTCGACGCCGCTGGAATCGACTGCTGGGTGGTGGATTTCGGTTCCCCGGCGGTGGAAGAGGGTGGCTGGCAGCGGGATCTGGCCGACCACGTGCTGGCCGTGAGCGCCGCCATCGACACCGTCGCCGAGATCACCGGGCGCGCGGTGCATCTCATGGGCTATTCCCAGGGCGGCATGTTCGCCTACCAGGCCACCGCCTATCGCGGCGGGAAGGACGTCGACAGCATCGTCACCTTCGGCAGCCCGGTCGACATCGTGGCCGGGATGCCGCTGGGACTGCCGCACGGGTTGGCCGCCGATGTCGCGCAGTTCCTCGCCGACCATGTGCTCACCCGGCTGCCCATCACCGACTCCATGGTGCGGTTGGGTTTCCAGGCCCTCGACCCGGTGAAGACCGCACGGGCGCGGCTGGACTTCCTGCGTCAACTGCACAACCGCGAGGCGCTGCTGCCCAAGGAGCGGCAGCGTCGCTTCCTGGAGGCCGAGGGGTGGCTCGGCTACCCCGGTCCGGCGCTCACCGACCTGCTCGAGCAGTTCGTCCAGCACAATCGAATGATGCTGGGCGGTTTCGTCATTCGCGACCAGCCCATTTCATTGGCGGATATCGAATGCCCGATCCTGGCCTTCGTCGGCGAGGTCGACGATATCGGCCAGCCCGCCGCGGTGCGCGGGATCAAGCGCGCCGCGCCCAATGCCGAGGTCTACGAGGCATCCCTGGTCGCCGGACACTTCGGCCTGGTCGCCGGCAGCACCGCCACCGCCCGCACCTGGCCGCTGGTGCGCGACTGGGTGCGCTGGGCGGACGGCCACGGCGAACTCCCCGCCGACATCTCGCCCATGGCCGAGCATGTGGCGCGCAACGGACAGCGGTCGACCCTGACCCGGGTGGTGCACGCCGCGGCCACCCTGGCCGAGGCCGGAACCAGCATCGGCAAGACGCTCGAGACCGTGGCGAGCAATTCGCTGCGCGGATCGGTGGAACTCACCGGGGAGGCGGCGCGCGCCCTGCCGCGCCTGACCCGCCTCGGCATGATCCAGTCGCACACCCGGATCTCGCTGGGTCGCCTGATGGACGAGCAGACGCGGCGCGCACCGCAGCGTGAGTGCTTCCTCTTCGACGACCGGGTGCACACCAATACCGCGGTCAACACCCGCATCGACAATGTGGTGCGCGGACTCGTCTCGGTGGGCGTGCGCCCGGCCACCCGGGTCGGCGTGGTCATGGAGACCCGGCCGAGCGCCCTGGTGACCATCGCCGCGCTGTCCCGACTGGGTGCGGTGGCGGTACTGCTCGCGCCCGGCAGCGAACTCGCGCAGGCCGTGGCGCTCACCGACACCAGACTGCTCATCGCCGATCCGGAGAATCTGCGCGACGCCGCCGCGACCGGGCTGCGCACCCTGGTGCTGGGCGGCGGCGAGAGTCGCGGCCTGGACATCCCGCTCGGCGGCGACGTGGTGGACATGGAGCAGATCGACCCGGCCGCGGTCGCCCTGCCCGGCTGGTACCGGCCGAATCCGGGGCTGGCGCGTGAGCTTGCCTTCGTCCTGGTGACGGGGACCGGTGACCGCTTCGACGTCAAATACATCACCAACCACCGCTGGGCGCTGTCGGCCTTCGGCACCGCCACCGCGGCCGATCTGGACCGCCGCGACACCGTGTACTGCCTCGCGCCGCTGCACCATTCGTCCGGATTGCTGGTGAGTCTGGGCGGGGCCATCGCGGGCGGCAGCCGGATCGCGCTGGCGCGGTCGCTGGATCCGGCCCGGTTCGCCGAGGAGGTGCACCGCTACGGCGTCACCGTGGTCACCTACACCTGGACCATGCTGCGCGACATCCTCGACGCCGACACCTTCCCGAACGGTCATTCGCATCCCATCCGCCTGTTCATCGGCTCGGGGATGCCCGCCGGGCTGTGGCGGCGCACCCAGGAGCGCTTCGCCCCCGCGCGGGTGCTGGAGTTCTACGCCTCCATCGAAGGCGATGTGGTGTTGGCGAACGTGTCCGGACAGAAAATCGGCTCCAAGGGCCGGCCGGTGCCCGGCACCGCCAAGGTCGAACTCATCGCCTACGACCCCAGGACCGACGAGATCCTGGTCGAGGACTCGGGTTTCGCGCGGCGCTGCGCCGACAACGAGGTGGGTCTGCTCATCGGCACCGCCTCCGATTCGGTGGATCTCTCCCGCGGCGGGCTGCGCGGGGTGTTCGCGCCCGGCGACGCCTGGATGCCGACGGAGAACCTCTTCCGCCGCGACAGTGACGGCGACTACTGGCTGATGGACCGGCGCGACACCGTCATCCACACCCCGCGCGGGCCGGTCTACACCCACCCGATCGTCGATGTGCTCAACGACATCACGGCCGTGGATATGGAAGTGGCGTACGGACTTCCGGTCGGCGACCGCATCCTCGCCGTGGCCGCCCTGAGCGTCCGCGCGGGCTACCGCCTCGAAGCCGAGGATGTCGGCGAGGCCCTGCGCGCCCTGCCCCCGGACCAGCGGCCCGATCTGGTCTACGTGGTCGACGAGATCCCGCGCAGCTCCACCTTCCGCCCCTCCACCCGCGCTGTGCAGGCCCAGGGCCGCCCGCGACCCGGTGACCGGACCTGGTGGTACAACCGGGAATCCGACCGGTACGAGGTGCTCACCCCGGAACTGGCGGATCGGCTCTTCGCCTGACCGGTGCGCGAACGCGGGGTGGCGGCGATCCCAATTCTCTGGTGGACTCCGTTGTGTGACTGAGAAATTGGAGATCACCCGGGATATCGCCGCCGACCCCGAAGCCGTGTACGCGGCCGTCTCGGATATCACTCGCATGGGCGAATGGTCCGAGGAGTGCTACTCCTGCGAATGGCACGACGGGTTCGACGGCCCGGTGGTCGGCGCCACCTTCGACGGGCACAACCGCCACGGCGAACACGAGTGGACCACCCAGGGCCGGGTCATCGTGGCCGATCCAGGCCGGGAGTTCGCCTTCGAATGCTCGATGCGCGACATCCACTACGCGACGTGGGGGTATCGCATCGAGCCGACGGAGGACGGATGCCGGGTCACCGAATGGAGCGAGGATCTGCGGCCCGCGTACGCCTTGGAGTACAGCAAGAAGATCTCGGGGGTGGACGACCGAACCGAGCGCAACCGCCACACCATCAGCGACACCCTGCGGCGACTGGCGACGGCCCTGGAAAACTGACGGATTCGTCCGCGCGCCACGCGGCGGGGTGGACGACCGGGGGAGGCCTCAGACCGTGAACCTCAGACCGTGAAGGCGGTGACCTCCTCGATCACGCGCCGCACCTGGACGTCGGACAGGCCCGGCCAGAGCGGCAGGCGCACCACGGTGCCGGAGAATTCGGCGCTGCGCACACAGGGCAGCGGGGTGCGGCCCAATTTCAGTCCGGCCGGGCTGGAGTCCAGGGGCACGTAGTGGAACGGGGCCACGATGCCGCGGTCGGCGAGGTGGCGGATGAGGTCGTCGCGGCGGTCCTCGGTGGGGACCCGCAGGTAGTACAGGTGTGCGGTGTGCTCGCGGTCGGCGGGCACGGTCATCAGGCGAATATCGTTGCGGCGCGCCCAATCCGGCAGTCCGGCGGCGTAGGCGTCCCACACCCGGTGCCGGTTGGCCTGGATGGTGTCGAACTCGCTCAGCTGCGCGTCCAGCACCGCGGCATTGAGTTCGCTGGGCAGGTAGCTGGAGCCGATGTCCTGCCAGGAGTACTTGTCCACCGCGCCGCGCAGGAAGCGCGCTCGGTCGGTGCCCTTCTCCCGGATGATCTCCGCCCGCGCCATCAGGATGTCATCGGTGAGCAGCACCGCGCCGCCCTCACCGCAGTGCACGTTCTTGGTGTCGTGGAAACTCAGCGCGCCGACCGTGCCGATGGTGCCCAGCGGTCGCCCTCGCCAGGTGCCGCCGAGACCGTGCGCATTGTCCTCGATGATGGCGAAGCCGTGGGTGGCGGCCAGGTCCAGCAGCCTGTCCATCTCCGCGCCCACCCCGCCGTAGTGGATGACCACGATGGCCTTGGTGCGCTCGGTGACCACGGCCGCCACCGCGTCCGGATCCAGATTGCCGGTCGCGGAGTCGATATCGGCGAACACCACCGTCGCCCCGCGCAGTGCCATGGCGGTGGCGGTGGAGGTGAAGGCGAAACTGGGGACGATCACCTCGTCGTCGGGTCCGAGTTCCAGCAGCAGCCCGGCCATTTCCAGGGCGTGCGTGCAGGACGTGGTGAGCAGCGCGTGCGGGGCTCCGGTGATGGCTGCCAATTTCGCGGTGGCCGCGGCGGTGAATCGACCGTCGCCGTGGCTGTGGTCCGAGGCGAGCACGGCCTCCAGATTCGCCAGCTCCCGGCTCGCCCGGAACGGGCGGCTGAAGATAATGCGTTCGGTGCTCACCGGAGTTCGGTCCCCTCATGGCGGTCGGCAACGGCCCCGGATCGTCCGACCACATGCCGAACGGCAGAGCCCGAGCGTCGAACTCTAACACGGTGCGGCGGCCGGGAATCGGCATCGTCGCCGGGGAATTTCCGCACCCGCGCGCCCGGGTGCGGTGCACTTCCCGAAGGCCTGCCTGTAGGGTCTGGAACTCGTGGTGGACAGTGGAATTCTCGGTACGCGGCGTGCGGTGTTCCGGTGGGGGTTCGTCACCTCGATCGGCGTGGTGCTCGGCTATGCGGCGGTGCTGTTGGCCGACGTGCGCCACTTCTACACCGATGACACCGAATCCCAGTACGCCCCACTGTGGGTGATGCTCGGCCGCGCCCTGCGCGAGGGCACCTTCCCGGTCATGGTTCCCGACCAGTGGATGTCGGGCAACTACACCATGGAGGAGGCGGGCCTGTTCAACCCGCCGCAGCTGCTGATCGACCTGATCGCGCCCTCGGTGCCGAATCTGGCCGTGTACGCCACCATCGTGAAACTGCTCTTCTCCATCCTCGCTGCCCTGGGCGTCTACCGCGTCTGCCTGGTCTACGGCGCGCGCCCGCAATGGGCGGCGGTCGCGGGCGTCGCCTTCCCGTTCTCCGGCTTCTTCCTCTTCTTCGACACCGCCAGCTGGATGACCTCGCTCACCGGCACCGCGTACATGCTGCACGCGTGGGCGTCCGCGGTGCGCTACGTGCGGGGGAAGGGCGGGCCGATTCCCGTATTCGTCTTCCTGTACCTGGCGATCTCGGTGCAGTACGTCTTCCCCGCGGTCGAATCCGTGCTCATGTTGGTCGCCGTCGCCGTGGGCGAGATCGTCGGCCGCCGCGGTTGGCAGCCGGTGGTTCGGCTGATTCTGTCGGCATGGCGCGTGGCGTCGGACGGGGTGCTGTCGCTCGTCTCGCGCCGACGCGGTGGGACGCGGGACGGGTACGACCGCATCCGTCCGCCGTGGACGGACATGATGAACGTTGCCGTTCGCGCGTGGGGGCCGGTGCTGCGACTGGCCCTGGTGGCGGTGTGTGCCGGGCTGGCGGGGCTCATGACGTATCTGCCGTCCATGCTCTCGGCCAAGGTGAGCTGGCGCGGCACGGCGCAGATCAATAACGACCAGTTCCTCACGGTGCCCTGGTCGGAATCGCTGAATGCCAGTCTGCCCAGCTCCTATCCGGCGTTCAGCTCGTGGTGGGGCTATGTGCAACCGCTGCCCATGACCTATATCGCCTGGTTCCTGATTCCGGCGCTGGCCTTCGTGGACTGGCGGCGGGCGCGCGAGCACTGGCGGGAGTTCATCTCCATCGCGCTGTTCGCCGTCATGGCGCTCATGTGGACGGCCGGTCCGGGCACCATCGGACCGCTGCGCTGGCCCGCCCGCGTACTGCCCATGCTGGCCATCGGACTGCTGGTGCTGGTGTGCGTACTGCTGGGCCGGTTCGGCACGGTGCGCGACTGGCGCGGGCGCGGTATCGCGGCCGGGGTGCTGATCCTGCTGCTGTGGGTGCGCACCTTCTCCGCCGACCCGCACCGCATCGGCTGGCATGTGCTCGCGGCGGTGGCGGTCGCGGCGCTGACCGCGGCGGTGGTCGCGCTGGGCCGCACCCGCGGTGTGGCCGCGGCCTGCCTGCTGACCATCGCCGCCATGTTCCCCATCGCGTTCGTCCAGGTGCGCGCGGTGCAGCCGAATCTCATGTCGTGGAACCTGCCCGCCGACCGACAGCAGGCCATGGCGGCGTTCCCGGATTTCGCGGGCCGCAATATCCAGCTCGGTGATCGCGGTCTGATCGGCCCGGCGGACACATCGCTCGACCGCGCCTACGGCTCCCTGGTCTTCGGCAACTACGCCAAGGACCTGGAACTGAACTACGTCCAGGGCTACACCCCCAACGGGCACTTCTACTTCGGTGAAATGCTGTGCATGCGCTGGGACGGCAGCACCTGCCCGGACGCCTACCGCCGCCTGTTCGCGCCCGAACCGACCACCGGACGCACCATCGTGGACCTCATGCTGCTGGACCGGGTGATCCTGCAGCGGGCCATGTTCCCCGACGCCCGCACCCAACCCGCCCCGCCGGGCTGGCACTGGACGGACTACCCGGGCCACGACCAGTGGATCTCGGTACTGGAGCGCGACGGCGGTCCCGTGTCGGGTCTGAACGGCCGCGTCGCCGACGCCCGCGATGTCACCGCGACCTCGATCGCGGAAACCGATACCACCAGCCGTGTGCGGGTGAGCTCCGACGACGGCGGCCGTGTGGTGTTCGCCCGGCTGGGCTGGCCCGGCTACCGCGTCACCCTGAACGGACAGGACATCCCCTTCACCACGGTCGCGAATTCCTTCGTGGCCGTGGATGTCCCCGCGGGCACCCGGGACGCGGAACTGGTGCTCACCTGGCGTCCGCCGGGCTGGAAGATCGGCATCGCCACCGGTGCCGCCGGCGTGGCCGGAATCGCGGTGCTGCAATGGCTCTACGTGCGATCGCGGCGCGAGGACGCGTCGGATTCGCCCGGCGAGTCCTCCGGTGAACCGGAACGTCAACTGGCAGGCTCGGTTTCGTGAGCACCGCCGACTACTCACCCGAGTTGACGGTGGACTCCGGTGTCATCGCCGAGCCCGCCGCCGACGCCCCGCCCGGCCTGCTGCTGCGCCTGGTGCGGCGGCAGGAGGTCGCCTTCGCCCTGGTGGGCGGCTTCAATACCGCGCTCGGCATGGTGCTCACCGTGCTCTGGCTGACCGTGCTGGAAGGCCATGTCGCCAAGGCGGCCGCGGTGGCGCTGGCCCCCGCGCTGGCCTATGCCGTCAGCATCGTGGTGGCCTTCGTCCTGCACCGCACCCTGGTGTTCCGGGTGCGCGGGCACGCGCTGCGCGATTTCGTGGCCTTCGTCGGCGTCAATTCCGGTGGGCTGGCACTGAACCTGCTGCTGCTCCAGGTGGCGGTGTCGGTGCTGCACTGTCCGGAGAAGCCCGCCGCCGTGGTGGTGATGGGCCTGGTCGCGGTCGCCAGCTTCTTCGGACACCGGCACATCTCGTTCCGCCGCTCGCACTGACAGCCTGTTGATTCACCCGGGTTGACGGGCTGTTTCGACAGCGCCCTTCTCGGGCGTCCGGCACTCACACCGCGAGCGGGTGAGTGCCGGTTCCCGCGTCCACCGGGCCGGTTACACCGACACCGGCAGGGTGTCGGTCAGCGCCTTCCCGTCGGCGGGCTTTGGTGACCCGGCCCCCTGCTGGGAGGTCCGGGGATCCAGATACGTCTTTCACCGTGGCCGGCCAGTGTGCGAGGTTGACCGCCGCGTTCACATCCCGATCCAGCCGTAGCCCACACCCGCAGGCGAACACCCGATCGGCCAAACACAGCTGCGGGTTGACGGTGCCGCAGCGCGAGCAGCGTTTGCTCGACGGGAACCACCGACCAGCGGTGACAACGCTGCCGTGCCTCCAATCCTGTTTGTAGCGCAGGATGCGGGCGAACTCGGCCCACCCCGCGTCGCTGATCGCCCGGGCTAGGGTGTGGTTGCGGAGCATGCCGGCCACGTGCAGGTCCTCGATGACGAGCCGGTCGTGGGTCTTGACCAGCATGCCGGTGACCTCATGCAGAAAGTGACGACGAATCGCTGTGGTCTTGCGATGGTGCCGCGCCAGCCGCGCGGCGGCCTCGTCTCGGTTGCGTGATCCTTTCTCTGTGCGGGACAGTGCTTTCGACAGTCGTCGCTGCCGGGCCAACCCGGCCGCAAGGGGCTTGGGCGCGGTGATCCGGGCGACCTCGCCGCCGTCGGTGGTGGCGGCGACCAGGAACGCGGACAGTCCTCGATCCACGCCGACCCAGCCATGTTCGTCGCCGGGGTCGCGGGGCCGGTGCTGGTGGGTGGGGTGCAGGTCGGCGGCCTCGGTGGCCACGCTGACCCACCACCGGCCACCACGCTCGGTTACGGTGGCGTACAGGATTCTCGCGCGGTGTTTGGCTAGCATCCGCCGCAACCGGCGGGTGTCGTCCCGTACGCGGATTATTCCGAGGCCGGGCAGGGTGACCGAGCGGGGGGTATCGCCGTCACCGACCCGGATCGACGGACGGCCGTTCTTGGCAGGCTTGTTCCGCAGCCGGAACGCCCGGGGCGCACGCCGTTTGGACTTGAAGCGGGGAAACCCGACTCGTCGGCCCTTGCGGCGACCGGTACGCGAGTCTGACCAGTTGGTCAGGGCGCGGCCGCAGTCGACGGCGGCTTCCTCGAACACCTGCTGGCACACCTGATCCCGCCACACCAAACCGGTCACCCGCACCTCGGCGACCCCGGCGGCGTCGACGGTGAACACCCGTCCGGCTGCCTCCGTTTTCTTCCAGGCGTTGAACGCGTTGATCAGACCGAACCCCGTCCACGGCACCGGATGCTCGGGGTCGGTTGTGCGGTGGGTGAGGGCGGTTTTCACCAGGTGCAGGCATTGGTTGAACGCGAACCGCGCCGCGCCCGCGTGCCGGGCTAGCGTGGTGTGCTGCTCGGGGGTGGGGTCGAGGCGGTAGCGGAAGGTGGTGTGCCTGCTCATCACCGGCGAGTGTGACACACGCCACCGACAACAAACCCGGGGTCGGTCCGACCAGCACCGGACGACACGAAACGACCAGTTCACAAACAGGCAGTGCGCGTGAGACGCCCGCCACACGGTGGGCGCTGGAACCGGACAGATGGCATAGTTCGTGCAACGGATGACGTTGTCCGCCAACTGTTCAGGATCGACGTGAGCACCAGCTTCATCTACCGGTACGGAACCGTCTACGAACTACTCATGCGGGGGCTGTACGGCCGACACTACGGCGCGCGGTATCGCGCCATCGCGGCCCTGGTGCCCGAGCACGCCGAGGTACTCGATCTCTGCTGCGGTCCGGCCACCCTCTACACCCGCTACCTGCGGAAGAAGTCGGTGCGCTACACCGGACTCGACCTCAACGAGCGCTTCATCGCCCGGCTGAACCGCGCGGGCGGCAACGGGCAGGTCTGGAATCTGCGCGCCGACACCCCGCTGCCCGCCGCCGACTACGTCATCATGCAGGGCAGCCTCTACCACTTCCTGCCCGATCCGGAACCGGTGCTGGACCGCATGCTCGACGCCGCGCGGGAACGGGTGATCGTCGCCGAACCGGTGCGGAATCTGACCGCCACCCGCCATCGCGCCATGGCCGGGCTCGGCGGACGCCTCACCGACGCCGGGGACGGCGCGCGGCCGCTGCGTTTCGACGAGGAGACCCTCGACGAACTGTTCCGCGGCTTCCCCGAACACGTCGAGGAGCGCCGCCTCATCGCCGGCGGACGGGAGAAGCTCTACCTGCTGAAGCCCTGAGCCGAGCGGTCAGCTCCCGACGTGCTCGATCTCGCGGTCGGCTTCCGCGGCCCGGTCGGCATCCGGCCGCGGCGTCGGCGAATCCACGGTCAGATACAGCGGTTTGCCCACCAGGACGTGCAACGCCACACCCAGGTATTCGGCGATCAGGCCGAGGGAGAACAGGATCGCGCCCGAACACAGCAGCAGTACCACGATGGTGGACGCCCAGCCCTCGGGAGCCCAGTTCTCCCGGGTGAGCACCTGGAACACCACGAAGGCGGCCAGCGCCACCCCGGCCAGCGCCAGCGTCACGCCCAACATGCTCACCAGGCGCAGGCCGCGGGTTCCGCTGCACAGCACCATCTTCCAGAACAGCGAGAACAGGCGGCGGTAGTTGTAGCCGGATTCCTCCCGGCCCTCCGCGCGCAGCGTCACCGGCACCTGGGCGACCGTGCCCACCACCCAGGTCAGCGCCACGTCCAGGTACACGCCATTGGAGGCGACATCGGCGAGCTGGCGGCCGATATCGCCGCGGATGAGCCGATAGCTCTCGAAGCGGGTGGAATCCGGGAAGGCGAAGACGGTAGCCAGTACCAGTTTCGCGCCGCGCGAGGTGAGATTGCGCAGGAAGCCGTGCGGGCGGGTGTTGGTCGGCTTGGAGTAGATCAGGTCGGCGCGCCGCTCCAGCGCGGCGTCCAGGAACGCGCCGATGAACGCCGGGTCGTGCTGCCCGTCCTCGTCCATGGTGACGATCCAGTCCCCGCGCGCCGCCGACATTCCGGCGATGGTCGCCGCGTCCTGTCCGAAATTGCGGCTCAACCAGACCGCGCGCACCTCCGGGTAGGCGGCGCGCAGCTCCTGCATGACCACATCGGAGCGGTCCGGACCGTGATCGTGCACCAGAACGATCTCCGAGACGGCGAAGGGGACGCCGCCCGGCGTCGTGGTGGCCTCGGTCAACGCGTGCAGTTCGGCGACCAGGGCGGCGATGGTGTCCTCGCCGCGGTACACCGGAACTACCACCGAGACCGCGTGCGGCCGGTCGATACCGGGCCGGATCGGATGCTCCGCGGTGTCGACGTCGGAGTGGTACGTGCGTCGGGAGGGAATCGGCATCAGCTGAATCGACTTTCGATGACGGTACGCGTGCCGGTGCTCCTCGAGGACTGGCTGGAGCCCGAGCCGTCGAGCACTTTAACACGGTGCGGACAACCTCCCGGGGCGGCGGCCGCGTCGTCGCGCCCTGCCGCGAACCGTGACTGCCGGTAGGGTGGGGAACTCGTGACGGGCAGTGCGGTCTCGACGGTGACCTCGGACGGGTGCGCGCCCGAACCGAGCCGCGGTGCGGGCGAATCCGATTCCCGCCGAGCGGTATTGCGCTGGGGCGCGGTCACCGTGCTGGGCGTGTTGCTGGGCTACGCGGCGGTGCTGCTGGCCAATGCCAGGCACTTCTACACCGATGACACCGAATCCCAGTACACCGGCCTGTGGGTGGGGCTCGGGCGTGCGCTGCGGGCGGGGGAGTTCCCGGTGCTGTGGCCCGAGCAGTGGATGTCGGGCAACAACACCATGGACGATGCGGGACTGTTCAATCCGCCGCAGCTGCTCATCGACCTGCTCGCGCCGTCCTTCGACAATATGGCGCTGTACGCGACGCTGGTCAAACTGGTCTTCTCGATCATCGCGGCGCTGGGCGTGTACCGCATCTGCCTGGTCTACGGCGCGCGACCGGCGTGGGCGGCGGTGGCGGGCGTGGCCTTCCCGCTGTCCGGATTCTTCCTGTTCTTCGACGAGGCCAGCTGGATGACGGCGCTCACCGGCACCGCCTGGCTGGTGCACGCCTGGGCGTCGGCGGTGCGGTACACGCGCGGGCCCGGCGGGGGCGATGGGCCCGGAGGCGGCAGCCCGCGTAACCACGGAGGGACCCGCCCCCGCCGCCGTGGATACGGCGGGCCGATACCGGTCTTCGTCTTTCTCTACCTGACCATTTCCACGCAGTACATCTTCCCGGCCATCGAGGCCGCGCTCATGCTGGGCGCGGTGGCGGTGGGCGAGCTGGTGTCGCGGCGGGACTGGCGGCCGGTGGCGCGGCTGACCGCGGTGAGCGCGTGCGCCGGACTGGCCGGACTGATGGTCTTCCTGCCGGCCATGCTGTCGGCCCAGGTGACCTGGCGGGGATCCGCGCAGATCGTGAACGACCAGTTCCTCACGGTGCCCTGGTCGGAATCGCTGAATGCCAGCCTGCCCTCCACCCTTCCGGCCTTTCCCTCCTGGTGGGGATATGTGCAACCCATGCCGGTCACCTATATCGCCTGGTTCCTGATTCCGGCGCTGGCGTTCGTGGACTGGCGGGCGGCGCGCGAACACTGGCGGGAGTTCGTCTCCGTCGGACTGTTCGCGATCGTCATGCTGCTGTGGGCGGCCGGGCCCGGCACCATCGGCCCGCTGCGCTGGCCCGCGCGGGTGCTGCCCATGATCGCCATCGCACTGCTGGTGCTGGTGTGTGTGCTGCTCGGGCGGTTCGGGACGGTCGTGCGGTGGCGGGCGCGCGGCGTGGCGGCCGGGGTGCTGATCCTGGCGCTGTGGGTGCGCTCGTTCTCGGCCGATCCGCACACTGTGGTCCGGCACGTGGTCTCGGTGATCGTCGTCGCGGCGGTGGGGGCGGTGGTGGTGTGGCTGGCGCGGACGCGAGGAAGCGCGGCCGCCTGCGCGGCGGTCCTGGTCGCCATGTTCCCGATCGCCTACTGGCAGGTGCGTGCCGCGCAGCCGACGCCCATGTCGTACAACATGCCGACGAACCGATCCGATGCGGCGCGGGTCTTCCCGGACTTCCCGGGCACCACCATTCAGCTCGCCGATCGCGCACTCGTGCGGCCGGAGGACAAGAGCCTGGACGGGGCGTACGGCTCGCTGGTCTTCGGCAATTATGCCAAATCGCTCGAACTGGACTATGTCAACGGGTACACCCCGACCGGCCACTTCTATTTCGGCGAACTGCTGTGCATGCGGTGGGATTCCAGTGTGTGCCCGGACGCCTACCGGCGGCTCTTCGCGCCGGAGCCGACCACCGGCCGCCCGCTGGTGGATCTGATGAAACTGGACCGGGTGGTCGTGCAGCGGGCGCTGTTCCCCGACGTGCGCGCCCAGGACGCGCCGCCGGGGTGGCGGTGGGTGGATCTGCCCGGGGACCGCTACATCTGGGTACTCGAACGCGTGGCCGGGCTCGTCTCGACCGAGAACGGCCGCGTCGCGGCCACCCGCGATGCCACCGCGACCTCGGTATCGGAGACCGACACCACCAGCCGGGTGCGGGTGTCCTCGGCGCGGGGCGGGCAGGTGGTGTTCGCCCGCCTCGGCTGGCCGGGCTACCGCGCCACCCTGGACGGGCGGCCGGTGCCCATCTCGACCGTCGCCAAATCCTTCGTGGCCGTGCGGATTCCGGCCGGGACCGAGTCCGCCGAGCTGGTGCTGACCTGGCGGCCGCCGGGCTGGAAGATCGGGCTGGCCACCGGCGCGGCCGGCATACTCGGCCTGGCGGTGTCGCAGTGGTGGTACCTGCGCGCCCGGCGCACCGACGGTGCGGAGGAGTCGCCGCCCGCACCGGACGGCGAGCGTGCCGCCGCGGCCCGGTAGGTTATCGGTCATGCCGGAGGACATCACCTTGGACTCGACCCTGCTCAGCCTGCTGGCCTGCCCGCAGGACAAGGGCCCGCTGCTGCTGGTCCACGACGACCAGGGGGCCGCGCTGCTCTACAACCCGCGCCTGCGCCGCGCCTACCCGATCGACAACGGCATCCCGGTCCTGCTCGTCGACGAGGCGCGCGAGGTGTCGGACGAGGAGCACACGGCCTTCATCGTCCAGGACTGAGGCGACCGCAGGCACGGAGCCGCGGGACACGGATCCCCACCGTGAGTTCGAGCATGGCCGCGGCCGCTGCCCGCCCGGGATCGCGGTACGCGGCCGTCCGGCGCTGGTCAGGTCTTCAGGTCGCCGGTCAGGTAGCGCTGGAGCGTCGGCCCCACCTCGGCGGCCAGCTCGTCCACGGACATGGAGGCGAGCGGTTCGACCTCGAGGATCTTGCGCGCCACCAGCACACCGATGAGCTGCGAGGCGGCCAGCACTACCCGCCGCGTCCCCGTGCCCGGGGGTGAATCCACGCGGGCGCGAACGTCTTTCAGCGCCACCTCGACCAGGAAGGTTCGCACCAGCGCCGGATCGCCGCCGCCCAGCGCACTCCGGAAGGCGGCCACGGCCCGCACACCGATGGGCGAATCCCACAGCCCGACCACCGTGCGGACGATGGTGTCGCCCAACCGATCCAGCGGCGCGGCGGCGACGGCCCCCGTGACGATGCTCGGATCGGCGGGGATATCCAGTGCGGCCGTGAGCAATTGCTGTTTGGTGCCGAAATAGTGGTGCACGAGCGCCGGATCCACCCCGGCGGCGCCGGCGATGGACCGTATCGACGCCCGGTCGAATCCCACCTCCGCGAAACGCACCCGGGCGGCGTCGAGGATCGCCTCCCGGGTGCCGGATCGACCGGGCCGCCGCCCGCCGCGTCCGCCGCGCTCCGTCACGCGGTACGACGGCGTAGCGTCGCCGCGCCGAGACCCAGTGCGGCGGCGGCGAACAGCGCCACGACGAGCAGGTCACGCCACATCGCGCCGGTGGCCCCGGGATTGTTCGACACCTCCTGCAGCGCCGATACCGCGTAGCTCAGCGGCAGCACATCGCTGATCGCCTCCAGCCAGTCGGGCAACTGCTCACGCGGCACCAGCAGGCCACACAGGAAGAACTGGGGTCCGACGATCACGGGCATGAACTGTACGGCCTGGAATTCGGTGCGCGCGAAGGCACTCGCCAGCAGGCCGAGCGCCACCCCGAGCACCGCGTCGACGATCGCGATGAGCAGCACCAGCCAGACACTGCCCGCGGCGCGCAGATCCAGCAGCCAGAACGACACCAGGCAGGCGACGCCCGCCTGCGCGCCCGCCGCGAGGGAGAACGCCGAACCGTACCCGGCCAGCAGATCCAGTTTGGCCAGCGGTGTGGTCATGAGTCGTTCCAGGGTGCCCGAGGTGCGTTCGCGCTGCATGGCGATGGCCGTGATCAGGAACATGACGATGAACGGCAGAATGCCCAGCATGCTGATGCCGACCCGGTCGAACACCCGCGGCGCGCCCGGCGGCGTCGGCGAGTCCTGGTACACGAAGTACAGCAGGGTCAGCAGCAGCGCCGGAACCAGCAGCAGCATGGCCACGGTGCGGTGGTCGGCGCGCAACTGCTTCAGGATGCGCGCGGTGGTGGCCGTGTAGCAGGCCAGCGGGCGGGGGCCGGTGCGGGTGGTCACGACCGTCCTCCCATCTCGATGAGGGCGAGAAACGCGTTCTCCAAACTGGATTCGCCGGTATCGGCGCGCAATTCGTCGGGACTGAGCTGGGCCAGCAGGTGGCCCTCGCGCATGAGCAGCAGTTGATCGCAGTGCGCGGCCTCGTCCATCACATGACTGGAGACCAGCAGTGTGCGGCCCTGTTCGGCCAGGGCGTGGAATTCCTTCCAGAGTTCCACGCGCAGTACGGGATCCAGGCCGACGGTAGGTTCGTCGAGAATCAGCACCTCCGGATCGGCCACCAGTGCGCAGGCCAGCGAGGTGCGGGTGCGCTGCCCGCCGGACAGCTGATTGCCGCGTTGCCCGGCATGGTCGCTCATCCCCACGGCGGCGATGGCCGCGGCCACCTGGTCCCGCGAAGCGCCGTACATCGCACCGAAATACGAGACGTTGTCGGTGACGGTGAGGTCGTCGTAGATGCTCGGAGCCTGCGTCACATAGCCGACCCGCGAGCGCAGCCCACGCGACCCGGCCGTCTCGCCCAGCACCCGCACCGTGCCCGACTCGATGATCTGGGTGCCGACGATGCCGCGCATGAGCGTGGTCTTACCGCAGCCCGAGGGTCCGAGCAGGCCGGTGATGCGACCGCGCGGCACGGTCAGCGTGATGTCGTGGAGTACCCGCCGCCCGCCCCGCGTGACGCACAGGGCGTCGGCGTCGATGGCGGGCGTGGGGTTCGGTGTCGTCATGGGACCACCTACAATTCATCGAGTGTTGAATTCACTGTGTGATGAATTCTGCACCCTGATTGACCGCGACACAAGACCCGATTCGAATCCGGTTCCCGCACGCAGCCCACCCGCTTCGCCCCGACGAATCGGACCGATCCCGCGGCGGCCACCGCGTGTGCGGATGCGATGGTGACGAAAGGCTGACGGCCCGCGTGTCGGCGGCCTGTCGGGCCGCGAACGACGGCCGTCGGCACCACAATCGCGGATATGTCTGTCGTGTGCGCGGAGTTTCATGGATCGGCGGCCGTCCCGTCTCATGGATCGGCGGCCGCCCCGCGATGTGCGGCCCACGTCGGATCGGCGACGCGCGTACCGCGGCGCACGCCGGACAGTCGAAATCCGAACCGGGCGTGCGGCCCGGCGGGATGGGCGCGTCCGGCGGTATCGAAGCCGTCGCGGGGCTGGCCCGTGCGGAGGCGGACGGCGAGTCCGATCCGCCGCGCGGTGCATGTTCGACCGGCAGCGTGCGGGTGCGCAGCGGTTGTCGGATCGACGGCGACGGGTGGGCGGGTGTGTGCGTCGGACCGGCGACGATATCCGGCCCGGTCGGCACCTCGCCGCACCGGCGGACCGCAACCATGCCACACCGGGCCGTCGCCGGACAGGCCATGACCACGCTCAGCCGGTACCCGGTCCTGGCGAGCCACAGCTACGGAGGACACTTGTGCGTGTATTGCTCACCGGCGCGGCCGGTTTCATCGGTTCCCACATCCACCGCGCGCTCACCGATGCCGGGCATGAGGTCGTCGCGCTCGACCTGATGCTGCCCGCCGCCCACGGGGCCGAGGCGGTGCCGCCGCGCGGTGTCGAGCGAGCAGATGTGCGCGATCCGGAGGCGCTCGACGCGTGCCTGCGCGGGGTGGACGCGGTGTGTCATCAGGCCGCCGTGGTCGGTGCGGGGGTGAGCGCCCAGGACGCGCCCGCCTACGCCAGTCACAACGATCTCGGCACCGCGGTGCTGCTGGCCGCCATGGACCGGGCGCACTGCCGCCACCTCGTGCTGGCCTCGTCCATGGTGGTGTACGGCGAGGGCAGCTATGTGGACCGCGACGGTGAACGGGTCGAGCCCGCACCGCGCACACGCGCGGATCTGGACGGGGGCCGCTTCGACCACCTCGGCCCGGATGGCGCACCGCTGCACTGGGCTCCGGTCGACGAGGACGCCCCGCTGCGCCCGCGCAGCCTGTACGCCGCGAGCAAACTCGCGCAGGAGCACTATGCCGCCGCCTGGGCCACCGCCACCGGTGCCACCGTGACGGCGCTGCGCTACCACAATGTCTACGGCGACGGCATGCCCAGGGATACACCGTATTCCGGCGTGGCGGCCATCTTCCGCTCCGCCCTGGAGGCGGGCGAGGCGCCCCGCGTCTTCGAAGACGGCCGCCAGGCCCGCGATTTCGTGCACGTCCGTGATATCGCCGCCGCCAATCTGGCCGCCCTCGAACGTCCGCTCGACGCCTTCGTCCCCCTGAACATCGCCTCCGGCCACCCGATCACCATCGGCGAGGTGGCCGCCGTCCTCGCCACCGCCCACGGCGGCAAACCCCCGGTGGTCACCGCCGACTACCGCCCCGGCGACGTCCGCCACATCGTCGCCAGCCCCGCCCGCGCGCACCGCCTCCTCGACTTCACCGCCGCCACCACTCCCACCACCGGCCTCACCGAATTCGCCTCCGCCCCACTGCGACCGGCCCCCGCCTCCGGTGCCCCGACCTGGTAACCGAGCCCCGAACCTCGTGGAGCCGAGTGCCACGGGACAGCTTCTGTGCCGTGCGCGGCGGGCCAGAGCTGTGAGCCGTGCGCTCAGAGGCTCGCCCTTGGCCGTCGGGTTTCGGCCGCGCCCCCGGGGTACTCGCGGGCCGCACTGGACGCGGTTCGCGAGCGGCGCTCCGAGAGGGCTCGGCCTATATCGGCCGGTGTCGCGAACCGCAGGCGGGCGGGAGCGGTGCGGTGCGCCCGCCCGCCGCACTGGGCCGACCTCTCCGCGGTGCCAGCACCGTATGTGATGCAAGCTCGGTCGTTGCGGACGGCCATCGCGGTGGCCCAGGACGCGTCGCTCTACCGTTCACCATTACCGAGCAGTGGCAGGCGGATCTCGAATCGGGCTCCCCGGTCGCGGTTCTCGGCGTGGATCTCGCCGTGGTGGGCCGCCACGAGCCCGGCGGCGATGGCCAGGCCCATGCCGCTGCTGCTGCCCAGTTCGGCCGCGCCGGGGGAGCGGGCGGAGGTGCCGCGGTAGGCGACCTCGAAGATGCGGGGCAGGTCGACGGGGGAGATGCCGGGGCCGGTGTCGTCCACGCGGGTCCAGGCGTGGCCGTCGGCGATGCCCGCCGCGATCTCGATCCGGCCGCCGGGTGGCGTGTGGGCGATGGCATTGGCGACCAGGTTGGTGAGCACCCGGGTGAGGGCGCGGTCGCTGCCCGCCACCGCGATGCGGTGCTCGGGTTGCCGTGCGGTGAGGGCGATTCCGGCGCGCCGGGCGGTCGGCTGGTTGGCGGCCAGCACCTCGTCGATCAACTCGCGCAGGTCCACCGGCTCCAGGGACAGCCGCAGCGCCCCGGCGTTGATCTTCGACATCTCGAACAGGTCGTCGACCATGGCGGAGAGCCGATTGGTCTCACGCACAATGCGTTCGGCGTACGTGCGCACCTCGTCACCCTCGTCGACCACTCCGTCGGCGAGCGCTTCACCCATGGCCCGGATCCCCGCCAGCGGGGTGCGCAGATCATGGCTCACCCACGCGATCAGCTCCCGCCGCGACTGCTCCGCGGCCCGCTCCCGCTCGCGCATCTGCTTCTCCCACACCGTGGCCCGCGCCTGCGCCCGCCCCAGCAGAATGGCCGCGGGCACCGTCACCGCCGTGACCACGCCCAGGACGGTGGTGGTACGGGCCAGCGCGTCGTCGAACATGAGCCCGCTGACCGCGACCACGCCGCTGAGCGTCGCCAGCGTCGGAATCAGCACCAGCACGGCCATACTCGTGGTCATGGCGCGATTGCGGGTGTAGCGCAGCAGCAGCGCGCCGACCACCACCACCGGCAGCGATCCGGCGAGCGCGTAGCCGATGAGGCCGGGGGTGTCAGTCGGCACCGGGCACATCCTCACCGGAATCGGTACGGCCCCAAGCGTATCCGCGCCCCCATACGGTGTCGATGCGATGCGCCGCACCGAGCTTGGCGCGCAGCCGCTTGATGTGCACGGTCACCGTGGACAGGTCGCCGAAGGTCCACCCCCACACCTCCGCGAGCAGTTCGTCGCGGCTGAACACCCGGTGCGGATGGGTCAGCAGGAAGGTGAGCAGATCGAATTCGCGTGCGGTCAACTCCACCGGCATCCCGGCCACCTGCACGGCGCGGGCCGCGGGCCGCAGTTCGACATCCCCGCTGCGCAGCACCTGCCCGGCGCTCGTCGTGGGCCGGGTGCGCCGCAGCACCGAGGCCACCCGCAGCGCGAGTTCGCGGGGGCTGAACGGCTTGGTCACGTAATCGTCTGCCCCGGACTGCAATCCGAGCACCCGGTCGTCCTCCTCGCCGAGCGCGGTGAGCAGTATGATCGGCGTATCCGGATGCGGCCCGCCGCGCACCATGCGCACCAGGTCGATCCCGTCCGGCGGCGGCATCATCACATCGAGAATGGCGAGGTCGATGTCATTGCGCGCCAATACCGCCGCGGTCTGCGGCCCGTCGGCCGTCTCCACGACCTCGAGCCCGTCCCGTTCCAGATAGCGCCGCACCACCTCCCGCACCACGGGATCGTCATCGGCCACCAGAATGCGCATGACAGTCACCAATTCGTGAGTACCAGATGGTTGACGAGCAGTGCCCCGACCGCCTGCACGGCCAGCCACCCCCGCATATCCCGCCGCGGCAGCAGCGCGGTGCCCGCGATCACCCACAGCCCGAACGGCAGCCAGATCCGTTCCGTCTCGGCCTTGCTCAGCCCACTGAGATCGGCCAGCAGCAGCGCCGCCAACCCCGCCGCCGCCATGAGCGCCGCCGGATCGACCACCGCCCGCCACCGCCGCGGCGCCGACCGCGCACCGCCGAGTACGCCCGCCGACCGCCCGCGGGCAGCGGAGCCGCCACGCTTCGCCGCCGACAGCCCGGCCGCGGCCGATTCCGCCTGGCGGAGACCCACCGTCGATGCGCTCGACCGCGACACCGCGCTGTTCGACCGCGGTGTCGCGGCGTTCGCTTCGCCTGCCGCTTCCGGCCCGGGAACGGTAGCGGGACCCCGATCGTCGTGCCGGTGCGGCCCCAGCGGGGACATCTCCTCGCTGTCAGCCTGTTTCGAAGTGGCTTCCGGCGTTCGCCACAGCGTGGACGGACGGAGTTCTCGGGCCACCCGGTGCAGGGCTGCCACCGAAGCCAGCCCGACCGCGCACACCGTGGCCGCGAGATTGCCCCAGACCCAGTACGAGAACGGCCGCTCGCTGGCGATGCCCTGGTAGTACCGTTCCACCACCAGGTGATAACCGTCGAACCACCAGAACCCGGCCGCCGTGAACGCGCCCACCACGAGCAGCATGCCGACCACCACCGGGAGTGCGGGCCGCAGCCCGCGGGCGGCGAGCACCGCCAGCGCGGGCACCGCCATGAGCACCAGGCCGTAGCTGAGGTAGAGCCCGAAGCCGAACAGCAGTCCGGAGCCCAGCGCGGCCGATACCCACCGCTCACCGTGCCGGGTCGCGACCGCGAGCAGTGCCACCGCCCACGCGGTCACCCCCGCGAACAACGCGTCCGCGGATACCGCGATCCAGACGGCGGCCGGGGCGAGCGCCAGGAAGGGCGCCGCCGCGCGGGCGCGTTCCGCCGCGCCCAGCGCCCGCAGCGTGACCAGAATGGCCACGGCCGCACCACAACCGGCCAGCACGCACAGCAGTCCGGCCCATCCGCCGCCGCCCAGTCCGATCCGGTCCAGCAGGACGAAGACGAGCAGCGCCCCCGGCGGATGGCCGGAGACGTGCGTGGTCCAGGAGTCGGGCTGGAAATCCAGGATGCGCGCGGAGAAGCCGCGCAGCATGACCGCGATATCGGTGACCCCGCCGACCTCGTGCAGATACTCGTCGCGGCTGGTGAGGCGTTCGGTCCAGCCGCGCCGCCAGCCGTCCACCAGGGCGAGTGCGCACGCCCACGCGATCGCGGTCAGCCAGGTGGCGGCCAGCAGCCGCCGCCAGGACAGGCGGGCGGCGAGGCCCGGGCCGTACATGATCACCAGCGCCGCGATGGCGACGGCCGGACCGGTGCCCCAGCCGATATGCGGCAGCCATTCGCCGAACAGCGGTGCGGCCCCGGCGTACAGCCGATCCCGCCATGGTTTGCCCATTATTCGCGGAATGGCCACGGCGACGGCGACCAACAGCGCCGCGCCCACGGCCCAGCCGAGATCGGCCCGGCGCGTCGGCTGCCGGTCCGGGGTGATGACGGGAGTGTTCCGCACGCGTCCACCCTAGGCCGCGAGTCGCCCCCGAACCGGTTGATCTGGGCGTTCGCACAGGTCTCGTCATACTTTCGTCATCGGTGTGTTGGGGTTCATCCGGCGCGTGCGGGCCTACGGTCTAGGCGTGACCGAATCGAACGAGGAATCCTGCGTCACGGTGGTGATTCCGTGTCGCGATGAAGCCGGTGCGCTACCCGGCGTACTTTCGGCAATCCCGGCGGGCTATCGGGTGATCGTGGTGGACAACGGTTCCACCGACGACACCGCCGCCGTCGCCCGCACCGCCGGGGCCACCGTCGTCACCGAATCCGTCCCGGGCTACGGCAGCGCCGTGCACGCCGGGGTGCTGTCCGCCCGCACCGATATCGTGGCCGTTCTCGACGGCGACGGTTCCATGGACCCACGCGAGTTGTCCACGCTGGTGGCCGACTTGGCGCCCGAGGTCGATATGGTCGTCGGCCGCCGCCGCCCCGCCGCGCGCGGCGCCTGGCCCTGGCACGCCCGCCTGGGCAATGTGCTGGTGGCCGCCCGCCTGCGCCGCCGCTACGGCCTGCCCGTCCACGATGTGGCGGCCATGCGCGTCGCCCGCCGCGAGCGCCTGCTCGCCCTCGGCCCGCTGCACCCGCGCTCCGGCTACCCGCTGGCACTACTGGTGGCCGCGGCCGGAGCGGGCTGGTCGCTCATCGAACGCGATATCACCTACCGCCCTCGCACCCACGGCGTCTCGAAGGTCTCCGGCTCGGTGCGCGGGACCCTGCGCGCCATCCGCGATTTCTGGAGCGTCCGATGACACCACCCGCACCGTCACACATTCCGCCACGTGCCCCGCGGCGCGGTGCCCGCATCGAACGGCCGCAGGAGGATTCGATGACCGCTCCGACCGCCGGACGACTGGCCGCCACCCTGCTCGTGGTGGCGAAGGCACCCATCGCGGGCTTCGCCAAAACCCGCCTCACCCCGCCTCTCACGCCGCGTGACGGCGCGCGCCTGGCCGCCGCCGCCCTGCTGGACACCCTCGACGCCATGCGCGCCGCACCCGTCCGGCACCGGGTGGTCGCCTGGACGGGAGATCTGTCGGCCGCCGAGTCGGCCGCCGACATCGCCCGCGCCCTCGCCGATTTCACCGTGGTGCCGCAGCGCGGCGACGGCTTCGCCGAACGCCTGGCCCACGCGCACGCCGATGCCGCCCGCTTCGGCCTGCCCATCGTGCAGATCGGCATGGACACCCCGCAGGTCACCCCGGAACTGCTGACCGGCGCGGCGGCCCGGCTCTCCGGCCCCGCCGACGCGGTCTTCGGGCCCGCCACCGACGGCGGCTGGTGGGCGCTGGGCTGGACCGACCCGTGGGCCGCCCCCGCCCTCGCCGAGGTGCCCATGTCCACCGCCCGCACCGGCGAACTGACCCGAGACATGCTGCACCGCAGCCGATACCGCATCCAGGACCTCCCCGTTCTCAATGACGTCGACACCTACGCCGACGCCCTCCAGGTCGCCGCCGAAGCACACGGCCGCTTCGCCACGGCCATGCGCCACCACCGCACGGCCCACCCGGAACTCGTCCCATGAACACCCCGGAACCACCCGACGACCCGGCACCCGGCCTCGATCCACCCGGCCCGAGCGGCGATCCCGCCGAGAGCCGCGACGCGCACGGCCCGACCGGCGGCCCGCCCGACCCGGCTGGCGACGCCGCGCGTGCTGCGGCATCGGCTGCCGGTGCGGATGACGGTGACAGCGCGCCCGCCGCTTCGGCGGAGGCGAGTCCGGTCACGGGAGTGCCGGGGTCGCTGCTGCCCGCCGCCATCGCGCGCCGGGTGTCGCCCGCGCGCGGGCCGGAGGTGGCCGCGCGGGTCGGAATCGCCTTGGGCGCGGCGATACTCGTCTGCTTCGCCACCGGCCTGCTGAGCCACTGGATCCAGCATCCGCCGCACTGGTTCACCTGGCCCGCGTATCCGGTCTGGCTGTACCGGGTCACCCAGGGCGCTCACGTGATATCCGGTGTCGTCGCCCTTCCGCTGCTGCTGGTCAAGCTCTGGTCGGTGTACCCGCGCCTGTTCGCCCGCCCCCTGCTCGGCGACCCGGTGCGCGCCCTGGAACGCGGGTCGATCGCGGTGCTGGTGGGTTCGGTGATCTTCCAGCTCGTCACCGGGCTGTTCAATACCGCGCAGAACTACCCGTGGCGGTTCTTCTTCACCACCACGCACTACGCCATGGCCTACGTCGCCGTGGGTGCGCTCGCCGTACACCTGGCGGTGAAGCTGCCGGTGATCCGCACCGCCCTGCGCCGCCCGGCCGACGACAAAGCGGCTGCGGGCCAGGGCATCTCACGGCGGGCACTGCTGGGTACCGCCGCCGTCGCCGCACTGGCGGCGGGCCTGTCGACGGCGGGCCAGACGGTCCCGTACCTGCGCCGCCTCGCCGTCCTCGCACCGCGCAGCGGCGAAGGTCCCCAAGGTGTTCCGATCAACCGGACCGCCCTGGAGGCGGGAGTGGAGCAGCGCGCCACCGCGGCCGATTACAGCCTCACCGTCGCGGTCGGCGACCGCCGTCGCGCCTTCACCCGGGCCGAACTGGCGGCCTTGCCGCAGCACACGGCCGAGCTGCCGATCACGTGTGTGGAGGGGTGGAGCGCCACCGCCCGCTGGTCCGGAGTGCGCCTGCGCGACCTGCTCGCGACCGTCGGCGAATACCGCGGCGGCAGTGTGCGATTCACCTCGCTGGAGGACAGCGGCATCTACCGTGTGTCGGTGCTGCCGCGCCCGCACGCCGTCGCCGCCGACACCCTCGTCGCCCTCCGCATCGGCGACGCCGACCTGAATCTCGACCACGGCTACCCGTGCCGCCTCATCGCCCCCAACCGCCCCGGCGTCCTCCAGACCAAATGGCTGTCCCGCATCGAGGTGCTGCCGTGACCGCGATCCGCGTCGTGCTCGTGCTGCTCGGCCTGTGGCTGGCGGCCCTGGGTGTCACCGACCTGCTGGCGATGAGCCGCACCGACCTCATCTCGATCGTATTCTGGTTCGCGGGCGGCATTCTCGTCCACGACGCGGTCTTCGCGCCACTGTGCGCGGCGATCGGCACCACGGCCCGCCGGGTGCTGCCGCCGCGCGTCTGGGCTCCGGCCGCGTGCGGCGCGGTCGCCACCGTCTCCCTGCTGCTCATCGCCGTGCCGGTCCTCGCACCCGGCGGCGCCAACGCCGACAATCCCACCATTCGCGACCGGCCCTATCTGCTCGGGCTGACCCTCGCCCTCGTCACGGTCTGGACCCTGGTCGCCCTGGCCACGGTCATCGCCCACCGCGGCCACACCCATCGCGGCACTCCCGAAAGGTAGTCGTACATGCCCGATTTCAGCGACCTGCGCGCCCTGTTCATCAACTGCACGCTGAAACGCTCCCCGGAACGCAGCAATACGCAGGGGCTCATCGACCTGTCGGCGCACATCATGGCGAAGAACGGGGTCAGCGTCTCCCACATCCGCGCCGTCGACCACGATATCGCCACCGGCGTCTGGCCGGATATGACCGAGCACGGCTGGGCGACCGACGCCTGGCCCGACCTGCAACGGCAGGTCATGGACGCTCATATTCTGGTGCTCGCGGGGCCGATCTGGTTGGGCGACAACAGTTCCGTCATGAAGCAGGTGATCGAGCGGCTCTACGCCAACTCCAGCGTGCTCAATGACGCCGGACAGTACGCCTACTACGGGCGGGTGGGCGGCTGCCTCATCACCGGCAACGAGGACGGCATCAAGCATTGCGCCATGAACGTGCTCTACAGCCTCCAGCACATCGGCTACAGCATCCCGCCGCAGGCCGACGCGGGCTGGATCGGCGAAGCCGGACCCGGACCGTCCTACCTGGACCCGGGGTCCGGCGGCCCGGACAACGACTTCACCAACCGCAACACCACCTTCATGACCTGGAATCTCATGCACCTGGCCCGGATTCTGGTGGACGCGGGCGGTTTCCCGGCGCACGGCAACCAGCGCAGCGAATGGGATGCGGGCTGCCGCTTCGACTTCGAGAATCCCGAGTACCGCTGATCCCCGCATATCGCTGAGCGGTCACCGCTTCCGTCAGTGGCCGCCGTGACGGGGTGGCGGCGTCGCGGCGGACCCGCCCGGTTCGACCACCACGAACTGCCCCATCATGCCCAGATCCTCGTGCCAGAGCAGATGGCAGTGGTACATGTAGGGCGTATCCGGATCGGCGGGCCCGTTGAAGCGCAGGGCGAGGCGTACGGTCGCACCCGGCGCGATGTACACCGTGTCCTTCGGCCCGCGCAGGGCTGCGGGCGGTGGTGAACCGTCCACCGTCAGCACCCGGAACTGCACATCGTGCACATGAAAGTTGTGCGGCATGCCGTCGGCATTGCGCACCGCCCAGATCTCGGTGGTGCCTCGGGTCACGGTCTCGTCGATGCGGTTCATATCCATGGGCCGACCGTTGATCTGCGCGAAGCGGATATCGAACGTGCGCTCCCGCACGGCATTCGAGCCGTCGGGTGTGGCCGCGGGCACCAGTGCGGCAGGCAACCCGGGTGCGGGGCGCAGGGTTTCGGCGGCCCGCAATTGGAGGATGTCGAAACGGTCGTCACCGCCCGCGAAGCGGCGACCGAAGAAGTCCAACCCGGCGTCGAGCGGATAGCCCCGCAGCACCACTCTCTCCCCAGGCCGCATCCGCACCACGATCTCGGCCCGCTCAGCCGGCGACAGCTGGACGCGGTCCAATTCGACCGGCCGTTCCAGAAGTCCGCCGTCGGTGCCGACCAGCGCGAACCGCCGGTCGTCGGCGAAACCGAAGTTGTAGATGCGCGCCGTGGAGGCATTGAGCAGGCGCAACCGGATCAGCTCGTCATCCACCTCCCGATACGGCGACAGCGTGCCGTTGACCATGATCCGGTCCCCGAGAAATCCGATATCCCGGAACATCTCGTGTGTTCCACTCAGCTCGCCACCACGAAAACGCACGTCCTGCAAGATGATCGGCAGATCGTTCACCCCGTATTCGTGCGGCAACGCCAACCCGTCGGCGGCGTCGTCGGCGAGCAGGAACATGCCCGCCAGCCCGCGCCGCACATGGGATTCGGTCTCCCCGTGCGGATGCGGGTGGTACCAGAGCGTCGCCGCGGGCTGATCGACCAGCCAGTGTGGTGTCCAGGTGGCCCCGGCCGCCACCGGCTGATGCGGCCCGCCGTCCATCTCCGCCGGCAGATGCATGCCGTGCCAATGCACCGACGACGCCTCCGGCAGCGCGTTGCGCACGGTCACCCGCACCTGTTCGCCACGGCGCGCCCGCAGCGTCGGACCGAGGTGATCGCCATTGAAACCCCAGGTCGGCGTGACCACGCCCGGTTCGAATTCCCGCTGCCCCGAGCGCATCTCGAGCTCGAATACGCGCGTGCCGTCGGCCTCCACCCGGGACGGCGCGAGCGGCGGTATCGCCAACTCGCGGTCGAAATCCACCGTGCCGACGGTGGAGATGTCCGCCGTCATATACACGCGGGCGAACCCGCCCGCGAGCGCCAGCATGATGACCACGAGAACCGCCGCACCGCCGACGAGTATCCGCCGCATGCGCGGCCTGCGTACCGAAGACATCCCTCGACGCTAGAAAACAGCAGGTCGACGCCACATCCGGCAAGGCCCGGAGATCGCCCCCGACCACACCCTGAAATCACGCGCCGCGCCCGCGGGTCACCGGGCGTCAGCATGCGGATGGCTCTACTCTCGCCGGGTGAGCAGTGCGCATCCCACCGAGGCCGCCGACGGCGGACAGCTACGCGTCTCCACCCTGGAGCTGTTCTTCGACCTGGTCTTCGTCTTCACCATCATCCAGCTCTCGCACGTCTACACCCACCACCCGGGCTGGGTGGAATTCGGCCAGGTGGCCCTGATGTTCGGCGTCATCTGGTGGATGTACTCCGGGTACGTGTGGCTCACCAACGAGGTCGCGCCGAGCACCTCGGTGCGGCGCACCTGGCTCATGGTGGGCATGTTCGGCTTCCTCGTCATCGCTCTCGCCGTCCCCGACGCGTTCCACGGCTCCGGACTGGCCTTCGGTCTGGGCTATCTGCTCGTCAATACGGTGCACACGGGGCTGTTCTATTCGAACGGGGGCGCGTCGGTCACCCCGGCGGTGGTGCGGTTGGCCGTGTTCAACGGCCTGTCGGCCGGACTCGTGCTGGCGGGCGGGCTGACGCACGGCTGGCCGCGTTACGCGCTGTGGGCGCTGGCGGTGGTGGTGCAGATCGTCACGCCGTACCTCATCGATACGAGTGGATTCGTCATCCGGGCCAGCCACTTCTGCGAGCGACACGGACTGGTGGTGATCATCGCCATCGGTGAGTCCATCCTCGCGGTGGGTTCGGGCCTGGCCGGGCTGGACCTGACCTTCGGACTGGCCGGAATGGTCGCGCTCGCACTGACTCTCGCGTACGTGCTGTGGTGGGCCTTCTTCGGGTTCGACGACGAGCGCGGAGAACAGGTGCTGGGCGCCCTGCCCGCGGCCGAACGGCCCCGGATCGCGGTGCTGGCCTACGGTTACGCGCTGACTCCGCTCGTGATCGGCATCGTGATGACCGCCGCCGGACTGCAATTGAGCATCGCCGAAGGCAATGAGCGGCTGCCCGCCGCGGCGGCGCTGGCGCTGTCGGGCGGGGTGGCGCTGTTCTTCGTGGGGCAGTGGGCGTTTCGACTGGTGCTCGGACTGCCGCGGCCGTGGTGGCGACTGCTGGCGGCGTTGGCCACGGTGGCGACCGCGGGCATTGGGGTGGTCTGGGTGGCGTGGGGGCAGCTCGCCGTGCTGATCCTGGTCGCCTACGGTTTCGTCATCGCCGACGACATCGTCGGCGTGCGCGGCGGTGAGCACAGTCGCTACCTGCCGTCCAGCCCCCAAAAGTAGTGAAACGCTTCAGCTTCTAACCGGCGTCGGGGTGGGTTATGGTCGGCCCGGTACGACCTTCGGGGTGTCGGGTCACCGGGCATCTCGTCCCGCCGCACGCCACCGCGCGCAGGGCGTCGCGGCACGCGCGGTCGGTCGCCGATGCGGGGCGGCCGGCCGCGCCCCCACTTCGGATCACCCGCTTCTACGGTTCAATCCCGCTGCGGCACAGCGCATCCGTCGGGACCGCAGGCATCCGCGCCGTCCAGAACCTCCAGTTGTGGCTGGCGCTCGCTCCACGCCCGCTCCAGCGCCTGTGTGAACACCTCGGGCGGCTGGGCGCCCGATACGCCGTAGGTGCGGTCGAAGACGAAGAACGGCACGCCGCGCGCACCCAGCCGGGCCGCCTCGGCCTCATCGGCGCGCACCGCCTCGGCGTACGCGTCCGGGTCGGCGAGTACCGCGCGCACCCGGTCCTCGTCGAAACCCGCGCCCACCGCCACCGACACCAGGCGCTCGGTATCGCCGAACAGCGGCCGCGCATCCGCGAAATTGGCCTCGTAGAGCGCGTCCAGCAGGGCTTCCTGCCGTCCCTGCGCCAGCGCGAAGTGCAGCAGCCGGTGCATATCGAAGCTGTTGCCGAAATCGCGCCCCTCGGTCCGATAGGTCAACCCCACCGCCTCGGCCTGCGTTCCGATGCCGCGCTCATTGGCCGCGGCCTGTGCCTCGCTGATTCCGTACTTCTTCGCGATATACGGAATCACCGCATCGCTGTGCCCGCTGTCCAGGGTGGGGTCCAGTTCGAAGGACCGGTGCACCACCCGTACCTGGTCGCGATGCGGGAAGTCGTGCAGTGCCTCCTCGAACCGCCGCTTGCCCAGATAGCAGAACGGGCAGTTGATATCGGTCCAGACCTCGACCTGTACGGCCATCACACCTCATTCCAACGATTCGGCGCGGACGCCGATCACCGCCCGCGAGTGCCGCGGCACCGCTCTGGTGCAACCGGGTGACCAGCGCGAATGTTCCATGGTCCGCATCACTCCGGCACCCGCGCCCGGCCTCGCCGTTGAAGTGATGTGGAACACAGCATCGGACTGTCACGTTCTCGGCGGCTGCCCTGTCCCATGGTCGACAGCGAAGAACGAGTACGTGTGAGGCAGATATGAACCACGACGAGATCCACGAGGTCGTCATTCTGGGAGCGGGCTACACCGGCATGCTCACCGCCGCCCGGCTGGCGCGGCGCACACGACGGCTGCCGATGCGAATCACGCTCGTCAACCCGTCGGCGCGCTTCACCGAGCGCCTGCGCATGCACCAGGTCGCCGCCGGCCAGGAATTGGCGCACCACTCGATTCCCACGGTGCTCGACGGCTCCGGCGTGGTGTTCCGGCAGGCCGCCGCGACCGCCATCGATCCGACCGCGCGGACGGTCGCCCTCGACGACGGCACCACCCTCGGCTATGACACCCTCGTCTACGCCCTGGGCAGCAGCACCGACACCGCGCTGGTGCCGGGCGCCGACGAACACGCGTGGACCCTCGACGATCCCCGTCGGGCGCACCGGTTCTCCCGGCGCCTCGCGGAGGTGGCCGCGACCGGTGGCACCGTGACCGTCTGCGGCGGCGGGCTCACCGGAATCGAGGCGGCCACCGAGATCGCGGAAAGCCACCCCGGGCTCACCGTCACCCTGGTGACCGACGGCCGACCCGGATCGATGATGGGGGAGCGGGCACGGGCCCACCTCGAGCGCGCCATGGACCGGCTCGGCATCGTCCGCCGGGTGGGCGTGCGGGCCACCAAGGTGCTGCCCGAGGCGGTATGCCTGGACACCGGCGAACACCTCGGCTCCGACCTCACCCTGTGGACCACCGGTGTCCGGGTTCCGCCGCTGGCCGCCCGCGCGGGCGTCGAGACCGACGCCCGCGGGCGCATCGTCACCGACGCCACCCTGCGCTCGGTCTCCCATCCGGAGATCCACGCCGTCGGTGACGCGGCCGCGGTCCGCATGCCCTGGGGCATACTGCACGGCACCTGCCAGAGCGGTATGCCCACCGCCGCCTACACCGCCGATGCCATCACGCGGCTGCTGCGGGCGAAGCCGCTGCGGCACTTCCGGTTCGGCTACTTCCACCAGCCGCTCAGCCTGGGCCGCGAGGACGCGGTCATCCAGTTCGTCCGGGCCGACGACACCCCCGGACGCTGGTACCTGCGCGGCCGGGCGGCGGTGTTCTACAAGGACAGCGTGAGCAGCAGCCCGATTCCACTCATCACGATGAGCAAGCGCCTGCCGGTCGCGGTGAAACTGTCCCGAGGCGTGCGCGCCGGGTGAGGATGTGGACCATGTGGGACGAGACACCCGACACGGCGGCCGCCGACCCCTTCGTCGAGCACCGCCGTTTGCTGTTCGGCACCGCCTACCGGATGCTCGGCAGCGTCGCCGACGCCGAGGACATCCTGCAGGACGCCTGGCTGAAATGGCATGCGGTGGATCGAGATTCGGTCGAACATCCGAAGTCCTACCTGGTGCGGGCCGTCACCAACCTGTCGCTGAACCGGCTCACCTCCGCTCGCGCCACCCGCGAGACCTATATCGGCCCGTGGCTGCCCGAACCCCTGCTCACCGGCCCGGATTCGGCCGCCGAGGAGACCGAGACGGCCGACAGCGTATCGACGGCCATGCTGGTGGTCCTGGAGACGCTCAGCCCGGTCGAGCGCGCGGTCTTCGTGCTGCGCGAGGTGTTCGGCTACTCGCACGGCGAGATCGCCGGATTCCTGGATCGGCCGGAGGCCACTGTCCGCCAGATCGGGCACCGGGCGCGCGGGCACGTTCGATCCCGCCGCTCCCGCTTCGACACCGATACCGCGGCGCGCTCCCGGGTCACCGACCGCTTCCTGGCGGCCTGCCGCGGCGGCGACGTCAATGCGCTCATGGAACTGCTGGCCCCGGAGGTCACCCTGTGGAACGACGGCGGCGGCAAGGTCACCGCCGCGCGCCGGCCGCTGCACGGACCCGACCACGTCGCCCGCTGGCTACTGGGCGTCCTGGCCAAACCCGTACTCACCGGCATCACCCTCGAAACCCTGGTCGTCAACGGTGAACTGAGCATTGTCGGCAGGCTCGGTGACCATCCGGTGGGCGTCATCACCTTCGACATCCTCGACGGGCACATCCTGCACCTGCGCTTCCAGGTCAACCCCGACAAACTCGCTGGTCTCCGTCCGGCCGGCGGGGTTCGCTAGCGGCGGCGACCCGGCGCGATCACGCATCGGGAAGAATGGATGCCCGTGAGCGCCGCAGAACTCGCCGTGGAACCCCTGTCCGCCGCCCGGCGACTGCTCGGTGCGACGCTGTGGTCCGGTCCGGTGGCCCTGCGCCTGGTCGAGGTCGAGGCCTACGGCAGCGACCCGTCCGGACCGTGGCCCGACCCGGCCGCACATTCGTATCCCGGGCCCACCCCGCGCAACACCATCATGTTCGGACCGGCCGGAATGCTGTATGTCTATCTCAGCTACGGCATGCACACCTGCGTGAACGTCACCACCGGTCCGGACGGCACGGCCAGCGCCGTCCTGCTGCGCGCCGGTGAGATCACCGCCGGACACGAGCAGGCGCGGGCCCGCCGCCCCGCCGCCCGCACCGACGCCGCCCTGGCGCGCGGTCCCGGCAACCTCGGCAGCGCGCTCGGAATCGCCTTGGCCGACTACGGAACTCCGCTCTTCGATCCCGCGTCGTCGATCCGTCTCGAACTCGGCCCGGAACTTACCGACCCCTCCGTCATCGGCGTCGGCCCGCGGGTCGGCGTCAGTGTCGCCGCCGATCAGCCGTGGCGGCTGTGGCTGCGCGACTCCCCGGCGGTCTCGGCCTACCGGCGCAGCCCGCGCGCTCCGCGACTCGACCGCCCGGCCTGATCGCGCGCCGAACCCGAGAGGTTTCGCCCCCGATACGGTGACGTACGGACTACCGTGGAATCGAACCCACACCCCACAGGCGGTTCCATGTTCGAACGATTCAGTGACAACACCCGCCGCGTCATCGTGCTGTCCCAGGAGGAAGCCCGGCTGCTCGGGCACAACTACATCGGCACCGAGCACATCCTGCTCGGTTTGACGGCCGAGCCGGACGGGACCACCGCAGCGCTGCTCGCCGACCTCGGCGTCGAACTTCCCGCCCTGCGCGAACGCGTCGCGACCTTGATCGGCACCTCCGAGGACGAGCCCAGCGGCCACATTCCCTTCACGCCGCGCGCCAAGAAGGTGCTGGAGCTGTCGCTGCGTGAGGCATTGCTGCTGCGCCACAGCACCATCGCCCCCGAACATCTGCTGCTCGCCCTCGTCCGGGAGGGGGAGGGCGTCGCCGCGCAGATCCTCGTCGCGGTGGGCGCCGACGCCGACCGGGTGCGCAAGGCGGTACTCGCGCACTTCGGCGGTGCCGGACCCGCCCCCCGCGAGCTGCCGCCGCCCGCCGAACGGGAACTGCGACAGCGGATCACGGCACTGGAGAGCCGCGTCGCCGATTTGGAGCGGCGACTCGGCGACACCTCATCCGGTGATGCCGGAGCCTGAGGCGGCCGCTTCCCGAGCCGGGGCCATCCGCACCACCCACCGCACACCGGTACTCCCGGTAGATGACCGTCACCGACGCGGTGCCGCGATCGATGTGCTGGCGGGCTTCCGACAGCACTTCCGCGTCCGGTCCCGGCGGCACCTCGACATACACCCGCGTGAACAGCTCCCACAGCTGCTCCGCCGACACCTCGGCCCCGCTGTCGTCGCCGTGCCGCCGCACATGTCTCGCGACATCGATTCCGTCTCCTGACGGGTACGCCCCGGAAACTCGCTGGCCGTCCCCGCCGCCGTCGCGCACACTCGGCGGCGGACCCCGACCGGCATGCGCACGCCCGGGGCCGATTCCGGAATGGCAGACCTCTGCGCAGGTCTCCGGTATCCGTGCGGAAAGATGGGGTGGCGTGAGCGGCGACATCATCGATGAACTGACCTGGCGCGGACTGATCGCACAGTCCACCGACCTGGACGCCCTGCGTGCGGACCTGGCGAAGGGCCCGCTGACCCTCTATGCCGGATTCGACCCGACCGCGGCCTCCCTGCACGCCGGGCACCTGGTCCCGCTGCTGACCCTGAAGCGCTTCCAGCAGGCCGGGCACCGCCCGATCGTGCTGGCGGGCGGTGCCACCGGGCTGATCGGCGACCCCCGCGATGTCGGCGAGCGCACCATGAACTCGACCGACACCGTGGCCGAGTGGGCCGGCCGCATCCGCTCCCAGCTGGAGCGCTTCGTCGATCTCGACGATTCGCCCACCGGTGCCATAATCGCCAACAACATGGACTGGACCGGCCCGCTGAGCGCCGTCGCCTTCCTGCGCGATATCGGCAAGCACTTCTCGATCAACGTCATGCTCGCCCGCGATACCGTCAAGCGGCGGCTCGAATCCGACGGCATGTCCTACACCGAGTTCAGCTACATGCTGCTGCAGGCCAACGACTTCGTGCAGCTGCGCCGCAACTACGGCTGCCGCCTGCAGGTCGGCGGCTCCGATCAGTGGGGCAACATCATCGCGGGCGTGGAGCTCAACCGCCGCGTGGACAGCGAATCCGTCCATGCCCTGACCACCCCGCTGGTCACCTCGGCCGACGGCAAGAAGTTCGGCAAGTCGACCGGCGGTGGCAGCCTGTGGCTGGATCCGGAGATGACCAGCCCGTACGCCTGGTACCAGTACTTCGTCAACACCGCCGACGCCGATGTGGTGCGCTACCTGCGCTGGTTCACCTTTCTCACCAAGGAGGAGTTGGACGAGCTGGAGCAGGCCACGGTCGAGCGCCCGCACGCCCGCGAGGCGCAGCGTCGCCTGGCCGCGGAGATGACCACGCTGGTGCACGGCGCGGAGCACACGCGCGCCGTCCAGCTCGCCAGCCAGGCCCTGTTCGGTCGCGGCGAACTGCGTGAACTCGACGAGTCCACGCTGGCCGCGGCGCTGACCGAGGCAGCGGTCGAGGGCAAGGTCGCCGAGACAGACGGCACCGCCACCATCGTGGACCTGCTGGTCGCCTCCGGCCTGTGCGAGAGCCGCGGCGCGGCGCGGCGCGCGGTCAACGAGGGCGGAGCGTCGGTGAACAACGAGCGCGTCGCCGATCTGGAGTGGACGCCGGCGGCGGGCGACTATCTGCATGGACGCTGGCTGGTGCTCCGGCGCGGCAAGAAGAACTTCGCGGGAGTCCGTCGAGCGGGCTGAACGAAGGGGGTGGGACGCGGTCCCGCCCCCTTCTCCGTTATGCGCGGAAGAGATCGCCGAGAGCTGGGTCACAAAGTCGTGGTCCCACCCGGCGATCTTGTCGTTTCGAGGCCCTGCGACCTGCGTAAACACGTTCGTGACCAGGGGATTTGACGTTCCGTTTCCCGCCACGTAACTTATTCCAGGTCAGAGCGACACGGACACCGACCGGGACCGAAACCCCAGCTCAGAGCAGGGATTACGGGATCGGAGAACGAGGTTGGACGAGGAGCGCCTGACGTGAACACCCAGTTCGAAACGAGAACTTGACTCCGAGGAGTCGGACCGTTAGGCTGGAAAAGTTGCCTCGCTGGACAATCGATCAGATCGGTTCGATGGTGTGTGCGTGTGTTCTTTGAGAACTCAATAGTGTGTCGATGAATGTCAGTGCCAAATATT